>JBGVQX010000028.1:0-160344 GCA_045127905.1 Candidatus Cryptobacteroides sp. | reverse complement strand
GGTGGCTCCAGACGTGACTGAAAATGAAAAAATCGGCCCTGAAAACAGAGCCGATGATATAAAAAACGATGAGTGTGATCGGAAAAATAAGGGAAAGTCTGCCGGTTAACTCAAATTGAAGGAATTAAATGACTATCCCTAAATAGCTTGAAATGAGAGTCTTGTATATAACTCACGCTGGTTTTGATACACCAAGTCCGAATAATCAAATGGCAGAAGTTATGTTTAATGATTTTTTGGATCGTGGATATACTTTAGATGTTATTCAGAGCCACACAAAAGGAATAAATCCAGATGTCCCGGAATCTTTATCAGGAAAAGATAATTTTACATGTAACACAATTGTACGTAAGCAAATAAATAAGTCTCATTTTATTAAGAGATATATTGGCGATGTCATTTATTATTTTCGAACAATGAAATATTGGCTCACTAAAGGTCCATATGATATAATATTTGTACAATCCGGTCCAACAGTTGTGTTTTTGCTACTACTGTTGAAACTATTTAAATTCCGAACTCCAATATTGTATTCGATATATGATGTTTTCCCTGGACACGCATATGATATAGGAGTAATAAAAAGCCGTTTTTTGTATAATGCTTTGAGATGGTTGCAGAAACCGTGTTATAAGATTCCTAAGGTAATTACGGTATTATCGGAAGATATGAAAGATATCGTCGTGCGAGAGGGAGCTTCACCTATGCATACATGTGTCGTTCCGGCGTGGTTTGATGTTACAACAACTAGAGAAATTGCTATTGAAGAAAATAGATTTATACAGAAATATAATATTGACACAACAAAGTTTTATGTTCAATTTGCAGGTACCATAGGCTATGTGTTCAATTATAAAACAGTACTTGAAGTAGCTCAAAGGTTGATTCATGAGAAAGATATTATCTTTCAAATGGTGGGTGATGGAACGACTAAAAAGTCATTCGTAAAGGAAGCTACCAATCTTGGATTAACTAATATTCAGTTTTATCCACTACAACCAGTTGAAATCGTGCCTGATGTTTATAGTGCATGTGATGTGTGTCTTATACCGTTGATGAAGGGGGTTATTGGAAATGGTGTTCCAAGTAAACTGCCGATACTGATGGCGTGTAGACGACTGACTATTACTGCAGTAGAAAGTTGGTCCCAGTATATGCGGATGATAAATGATAATAATATGGGATTGACTGCTGATGTTTTGGATTATGATGCATTGGCTGCTGCAATTTTATATGTTCGAGATAATCCCCAAATTGCCTCAGAGATGGTCGAAAATGCGTACCATTTCGGAAAAGAGAATTTCTCAAGTGTAAAGAGCTTGCAGATATTGGCGGATATATTTACAAATTATAGTCATGCAACAAATAGATGAGTTACAGTTAGATCTTCTTAGGTTATTGAGGGTTTCTTTGACATCGTATGTAGACTCTTCTTTTACTTCTTTGGATTCAAAGGCTTTAGTGCATTTAGCTTACCATCAGGAAGTTGCCTCTTTGGTTTATGATGCCGTTGATAGGTTGTATAATTCTGGCCAAGATACTATAAATAATAAAGATATCAAACTCAGACTGTTAAAACTAGCTTTGAAGCAGGAACAAGAGTATGCAAGAAACATTGAGGTAATAGCAAAACTAGCTTCTCTATTTGACACTAATGGTATTGTAATGTATGTGCTGAAAGGACTGTCAATAGCTCAATATTATCCGAAACCCCAATTGCGTTATTCGTGTGATATGGACTGCCTGTTGGCAGCTAAATGTGAGAATGGCTATGAAAGTAGATTCGATGAGGGTAATAAACTTATTGAGTCTCTGGGAATAAAGGTTACAGACGATTATTATAAGCATTCGGAATTTAGAGTTAGTGGTCTATATGTGGAAAATCATAAGTTCTGCTGCTCTATCAAGAGAGGGAAGAGGACTAAAGCTCTTGAGATTTACCTTCAAAGTCTTCTTCATGCTGGATCTCATAAAGATGAGAAATCAGGACTTTATTTTCCACCTTTGATGTTTCAGGCGATTTTCCTGATTGAGCATGCAAATTCTCATTTTTTATATGAGAAGATCAATTTGAAACACATATGTGATTGGGCTATGTTCCGAAGAGCAAATATTGATAGGTTGGATTGGGATGAGTTTAAAAAACAATGTAAAGAGTTTGGACTATTGAATTTTGCTGAATCATTGAGCAATTTAGCAGATATGGTACTCGGAGTCAAGACATATGGTGACTTATCTCTATTAGAAAAAAGAATTTTAGATGATACTTTTAAGGTCGTCAAGTATGTTGAGCACAAAAATATACGTAGATTTAGGAAGGCCTTAGGCGTTTTAGCGTCAAGCTGGAAATATAAAAATTATGGTCACTCTTCAATGCTCTGTGAGCTAAGCACAGCTTTGGGGGCGTATCTGTTTGAGAGAGACCCAAAATTAGGATAGCTGTATGATTATTTTTTGTATTATAGTGATAAGTCTATATATCTTGGAATTAGCTTATTTCAAAATAGCAGACAAATATAACATTATCGACAAACCTAATGAACGTTCCTCACACTCAACAATAGTGCTTCGTGGTGGTGGCGTTATTTTCAGTTTGTCGATGATTGCCTGGGCAGTCATGATGGCTGTGCAGGGCAATTGGAATATAGTTGAAGGATACTTGCCTTTCCTATGCGGTTTGCTGATTGTGGCTATAGTCAGTTTTGTTGATGATATAAAATCATTGCCGGATTCGGTTCGTTTGGTAGCGCAGTTTGGAGCTATGGCTTTGATGTTCTGGAGCATGGGTATCATGCACTGGAATATGTGGTGGATTGTGGCGATTGCACTTATTGTTTGCGTTGGAGCAACCAATGTGATCAACTTCATGGATGGAATCAATGGTATTACAGCTGGATACTCTTTGGCAGTATTACTTCCGTTGATTGTTTTGAATAATGATCTTCATTTTGTGGAGCCGTCCTTTCTGATTGTTGCAGCGCTTGGAGTGCTTGTTTTCTGCATATTCAATTTCCGTCCAAAGGGTAAGGCGAAGTGTTTTGCTGGTGATGTAGGAAGTATCAGTATAGCTTTCATAATTTTGTTTGCAATCGGCCGCTTGGTTGTTATGACACAGGATGTAACATATCTGATATTCCTTCTCGTTTATGGAGTCGATGGCTGCTTGACAATCTGTCACCGTATTCTTCTTCATGAGAACCTTGGTGAGGCTCATAGGAAGCATGCATATCAGTTGATGGCAAACGAGCTTAAGATTGGCCATGTGAAGGTGTCTTTGGTGTATATGTTTATACAGTTAGCGGTTTCATTTGGCTTCATTTATCTATGTCCAAATACTGTTGCTGGGCACTGGGGATATTTGGTAGGAGCTCTCGTGGTTCTGGCTGTTGCATATGTGCTCTTCAATAAGAAGTATTATCATTTGCATGAGGAGTATTTGGCTGGGTTGAAGAAGTAAATATATGAATTTAGACAACACCCTCTTCGACGCAATCCATTTCCTCGCAGGCGAATGCATTATGACCTGCGCACGGAGGCAGATGCTCCCGCTGGCATCGGATATGAAAACTGGAAGGATATGTCGCAGCGTATTCTCAATGTGATGATGCCGGATACGGATGTGCCGATACATAAGCATAGCCATACGTCCGAGACAATAATCATTTGCCGTGGCAAGGTGAGGTGCGAGTGCTATGCGGAGGACGGAACCAAGATATCGGAGCATGTGCTTGAGGCCGGTGGCGAATGTCCCGGACTGCAGATCCCGATAGGAGTCTACCATACGACAAGATGCCTCGAGCCCGGCAGCGTGATCTTCGAGGCGAAGGACCGGGCTTATGATCCTGTTGGGACTGAGGAGGTTTTTTTGGGGGGGGGAGGGAGTATTGATAACTGTTTTTTTACAATATCTTATTCTTTTAATTATATTTTTACATCTTTTTTGTATTACAATAGTTAGATGTTGTTAAGATATAAGAACTCGCTTGTAAAAGCTAGTTTTGTGATTAAGTAAGTATTATGGATAGAAGAGAGGTATATCTTAAGGATATAAGCGTAATTGTAACATATAAGAAATATCAAGAGGACAATCAGATTAGTCCAGATAAAGATGTTTTATTTGTTAATAAAGTAATATGTCCTAAACTACCAACATGTCAAAAATTCTATGAAAAGTCAGCATATGTTGTTATATCCGACAAGAAGACTTTGGAATACATTTCCTTTTTCCTAAACTCTTCATTTGGGAAATTATTGTTGATATGTGGTGATGATAAAAGACGACTAGTTGGCTTAACCAACTTAAGTAAGTTAAAACATACTAAAATTGTTATTGATGATGAAGTAACAACTTCATGTATAAAGTTGGAAGAAATTATCAATTTCATTTTACAGTTTACTAACAAGCAGCAAAAAGTAGAACTACAACGATATTCTAAGGCATTAACTAGTTTCTTTACTCACTTGAGGGACTATATTGTAATGGAATTGTTGTTTCCTGAGATGCTTGAAAAAGTTAATATTTCTATTTGCCAGCCATGGCTTAATGAAGTGAGCAAATTAAATGAGGCTCAAAATATTGAGGATACAGTACTGCAGTTATTCGAATCATTACTTCAACCAAATAATGAATTAATGTCTAATGCAAATAAGGTGCGTGTATTCTTGACCGAATTTACCGATCATTTAATTGAAGAAAGTAAAAAGAATGGAGTGGAAAATAAGTGATTTAGAGATTGCGAACTTCAAGTTTTTTAATTCGCCATTTAAATTAAGTTTAGAACGAAAGAATCTATTGCTTTACGGTGAAAATGGATCGGGGAAAAGTTCTATATATTGGAGTCTATATACTCATTACCAAGCATATGCTAAAGAAGATGAGCAAGCCGTGAAGTATTTTACTCCTCATCATCAAGAAAATTTGAGAAATAGATTTTCTAAGGATGAGGACAACTCTTATATAAGAGTGACCTTTGAGAATTCATGTGGCCAGAAGAAAATCATAGAAGATTCATTAGTAAATTGTTACGTTAGAGACCATGATACGGTGCGCTTTATGAGACGTTCTATGATTGGTAGTGATTTCATGAATTACAAGTTCTTATCATCTTTATTTGACTTTTGTAATAGTGAGGAGAATGAGGTCTTTAAGTATTTTGAGAAAGAGGTTTTGCCTTTCATAGAGCTTGAGGAAGAATTGGAGGATATCGATGGAAATAAAAGAAGAACTAATAATTCTGGCGAATGGTGGCAGTATATTCTTAGAACACATACCGCCCTTCCTAAAAATCAAAAGAATTATAATAGCTATAATCAAAGAGATCCTAAGTATAAAGAATTTGTGCAACTGCTAGATCGTTTCAATTCTTTGCTAAGTGAAACATTATCAATGATTGAAGCTCAGGCTAATTCATTTCTAAAGGGATTATTCAATATTAAAGTTGTAATTCGTATTGAGTACCAGGATGCCAAGTTTAATGTTCGTACAGGGAAAAAGTCGAGAGATTCAAAATTACATTTTCCCCGAATATTATTGCATGCGGAAATGGCAGATATTGGAGTAGTTGATAGAAGTGTCATTAAGCATCCCCGCTCTTTTTTCAATGAAGCAAAGATAACATGCATGGCATTGGCTATTCGACTCGCAGTGTTGGAACGAAGGCCTCCAATAGATGATGCTGCCGCAACATTATTTATTGATGACCTGCTCATAAGTCTAGATATGGGATTTAGAAGGCAGGTTATTAAAATTCTCTTGTCTCATAGTGATAAGCGTCAATTACTTATATTTACTCATGATCGTGCTTTTTATCACTTAATTTCATCCGAAATAGAGGCTCTTGGTGATGGGAGTAATTGGAAAAAGTTTGAATTATATAACCAGAGAGAGAACAACTCTCCCAAACCATATTTGGTCCAGAAAAAGACCTATTTAGATGAGGCTAAAGCATTATATAATTTATGTAACATCCCTGCTTGTGCGAATGCATTAAGGAGAGCATGTGAACAACAGCTTAAGCGTATATTGCCAATTAATATGCAATTGAGAATGAATCATGAAGATTCAGAGAAAGTAATTACTGATTTAAATGGGCTTATTCAAAATTATAAAAAATTTATTGACTCTTGTGGTTTGCCTGATGTTGCACCAAATCTGCAAAATGACCGCAAGTTAATTCTTAACCCGTTCTCTCATGATGATATAGATTCACCATTTTATCGTATAGAACTTCAGAATCTTATTAAAGAGGTTGATTCTCTCTCTAAAATTAAACGTAGAACAATTGTTAAAAATGATGCCCTATATACGAAACAATATATCGTGAAGGTTAAGAACGGAGATTATGAAAGATACGCTAATATCATTTTTATCGAGTGTTATCATATGTTGGAGTATGAGGGTGCTCAACATTTTACAAATCCCAGAGTTCTAGTAGTAGATACAGACTGTGCTAGGTTGTCTGCAAATAAGATATATGGCTTTAATGCTATGTATAGAGAAGTTTATAACTCAGCTTCTTATAACTCATCTACAGCGCCTCGGGCATATGACTGTATGTATGATTTTCAAACAGGGATATCCATGGCATCTAATAGATAATGAATAATCTTATTGACACATCATTCCTTGCTGCTAAAGTAGTAGCTCTAAATAATGAAAAGTCTAAACTTTTTGTGGATGTGGCTTCTTTTGCATATAATGTTGCTCAAGTGTCGCGTTTGCAGTCGCTGATTGTAGAGTACTCACAGGTCTGTAATTATGTCGTGCTAAATGCCAAGTATAGGGGATACTATACCGATGATGAGTTTAAACTTGCGAATGATTGCCAGAGGCATATTCAAGAGTGTAACCAGCAGTTGGCTAAGCATCGTGTAATGACGGTCGTAGATGGTATCTCGTTGCTTCTTGAGACGCTGAATGGGTTGGAGAAGAAATAATGGCTAAATCAACAAAACAAAGAGGACAATCTTTTTCTGAAAGGAATGGGTATGTTGATCCCACAGATGTAATGATTCGCGGGGAAGTTCCTATGGTAGTTGCTAATGCAATCAGTTCTGACTTATGTAGGGTGTTTCAGAAATTTAAATCAAATATCTGGGTGTTGCCAGGTGAAATAAGTCATCATCAAACATTAGCTCAAGCTATTTGGACAGATGTTATGAATGAGGATCTTGCCAAATTTGATTTGATGTTTGATAGAGGCTATAAGGATATATCGAATTGGATAACCTCCGACGCAACTCCATGGTACAAGAAACTTGATTTGGTGGAGTTTGTTACGGATAAACTATCTTCACTTAATACGCCTACATCTGAACAATTTGTTGAGGAAATCAATGAACAGTTTGATAAGTTGAAGTTTGGATATCGGCTAATATCTGGGATTGTTGTCGATATTGTGTCTGAAGATGAGATTAAGTCAGTTCTGACGGCAATAGATAATAGCATGGAGCAGGTTGCTGGCCATCTTAAGAAAGCATTATCATTGCACTCTAAGCGTCCGAAGCCTGATTATGCCAATAGTATTAAGGAATCTATTTCTGCGGTTGAAGCATATCTTAGGGGTGCTACGGGTAAGAATAAATTTGGTGATGCTTTGAAGGAATGGCAAAGGAAATATTCTAACATCCATCCTATTCTATATACAGCAATGGATAAGTTGCATGCATATACAAATCAGCCGGATGTGGGTGCTAGACATGCCTTGATGGACTCTTCGTCAGAATATATCCCTCAGTCAAGTGAATCTATGTATATGCTCGTAACCTGTAGCGCATTCATAAATTACTTGAGAAGCAAGTCAAGACGATCAAATAAGTTGTGATTCTGTTAAAGAAAAAGAAAAAATTTTAAAAAAGAGAAAAAGTTGAGGGGCATGGGCTGGATTTTGAATGGGAAACATGTCTTTTAGGGATAATCTCTGAATGATTTTTGTTACATTTGTTCCATAAAGTTGGCGAAAGCTGTGATAGTTAATATGAATGATATTTTTGAACATAAAGAGCGGAAGGTGTATAAACGTACGTTTCTTCAACAGGTGGATGTGAGGTTGGAGTATCCTGTTATTGATAAGGATGAGCTTACATCAGAATTTGTTGAAGCAACGGATGGATTCTTTCGAAATTATTTTCAGCTTGAATCTTCTGAGAGTCCTCTTGCTGAAAAGGATCTCTTGATTAAGTATGACGATCAGCAACTGGCGTTTAACTTTTCACCGAATGCCTGCATGTTGAGCGTTGGATATGAAAATTACAAGACGTTTTACGAAAGCGTTCTACCATATCTATATCCGGTGAAAGAGTATTCTCTGAATATATTGGGGAGGTCTCCTTTACATGTTGGCTACAGAAAACTCAATGTATTTTCATTTGATAATGACGCCAAAGATGATGTGGAGAAGGAAAGTAGACTTTTTCTTCAAAATGTGTTTTCTCCTGAATTTCTGAATGCCGAAGTGTCTACTTCAAATGAAATTATAGGGAGTGAGAATACTGAAGTCTCAGTCAGAGATTTTCTGATCAATGATTTTCGTTTAGAACTAAGAACATATTTCTTACATCCGAAGGATGGCGTTTCATCGTTATTCTTCGATAGTAGAGTGTACTTTGATGCTGATTCTTCTAACTTGGAGGAATTGTTAACGATAGCGAATTCTCTTCTCTATGATTCATATCATTGGGCAGTGAGTGATGGAATTATTAACATTATGAATAATGATGCTGAGGTATGATGGATGCGTGTGCAATAATGTGGAGTGGGACTAAACAGAGTTCTTATGTAACAAGGAGGGTGCGTCAGTCTAAGTATGTGCCTACTATAGACTTTTCGGATTTGTTCTCTTACAGTGAAAGATGCCTGATGAAGTCATTGGATGCTCTTTCTGCTATTCAGGAGGATTGGGACGGATATGGCGCTCCTCGTGTGAGTAAGGTCACTATATCAAGGTGTAGAAAGACTATCAAGGCCTTTCGGTCAAGTTTGTACGCACGTATGACAGTCGCTGCAAATGACTGGGGTGGGGTACAGCTTCGTTATAACTTTATGGGAGGCTTGGTTTGTTGTGACTTCGGTGATGATAGAATGTCTTATTATATTAAGTGGAATACTGGAAAAGTGGAGTTTAATTCATTTGAGGAGTATACAGAATCAAACATAAAATCTTTAGGTGAAATCTTTTATAATTTAGCGTAGGTTGTTATGGGGAAGGTTGTTGATGAGCGAGTGAGAGACGAGGGGCATTATCTTCGATGGATTTTTGATCCACGCCATATTGTAAAAGATGTCGTTAAGCCTGTTTTTATCAGTCTAAGACCCAAAGAGGATGGCGTATCCGGTCAGATATATGAACGATTGGAGTCTGAGGCTGAAATATATAAAGCGGCAAAGCGTTTTGAACGTATTGAAGAGTCGTACTGGGGTTATGCTATGGCATCTGTCGGAAATATAAGGTCTCTTGCACTTGATAGTGATGAAATAGATGTATTGATGACCATTTCTAGAATTCCAGCCCATGCTGAAATACGTTTTGTTATTGAGGGTGAGCAGGTTGTTGGCAATACACCGAATTCTCGCTTGTCTTATTATTTTAACGAAATCAAGGAGTTGTTATGCGTTGGACTGTCTAAACAGATGGCCTAAATACAATTCTTACAAGGATATCATTGCAATTTAATCTTATGAAAATTCTAATAACAGGCGCTGCGGGATTTATCGGCAGCAATCTAGTGAAGGCTGTGTTCGGTAAGATGCCGGAGGCGGTGGTTCTGGGTATCGATAATATGAATGATTATTACGATGTCCGCTTGAAGGAGGAGAGGCTGGCGGAGCTTGAGGGCTATGCGGGCTTTGAGTTCGTGCGTGGCAATATCGCTGATAAGGCGCTGATTGACCGTGTGTTTGCGGAGTTTAAGCCGCAGATTGTGGTAAATCTTGCTGCGCAGGCGGGTGTGCGTTATTCGATTACCAATCCGGGAGCCTACATTGAGGCTAACTTGATTGGTTTCTATAATATTCTGGAGGCTTGCCGCAATTCTTATTCGCAGTATGAAGGGGGAGTGGAGCATCTTGTGTATGCGTCTTCCTCTTCGGTGTACGGCTCGAATAAGAAGGTGCCTTACTCGACCGATGACAAGGTGGATAATCCTGTGTCGCTTTATGCTGCGACAAAGAAGAGCAATGAGCTGATGGCTCATGCATACAGCAAGCTTTATAATATCCCGTCGACAGGTCTGCGCTTCTTTACTGTGTACGGCCCTGCGGGTCGCCCTGATATGGCTTATTTCGGTTTTACGAATAAGCTGGTGAAGGGGGAGAAGATCCAGATATTCAATTATGGCAACTGCAAGAGGGACTTTACGTTTGTGGATGATATCGTGGAGGGTGTGATACGTGTGATGCAGAAGGCTCCGGTGCGCTCTGTGGGCGAGGATGGACTTCCTGTGCCTCCGTATGCGGTCTACAATATCGGCAACAGCAATCCGGAGAACCTTCTGGAGTTTGTGGACATCCTGCAGCAGGAGCTTGTGCGTGCGGGGGTGCTGCCTTCGGATTATGATTTCGAGGCCCATAAGGAGCTGGTGCCGATGCAGCCGGGCGATGTGCCAGTGACCTTCGCCGATACGTCGGCGCTTGAGCGTGACTTTGGCTTCCGCCCTTCGACTTCGCTTCGCGAGGGTTTGCGCGCGTTTGCCCAGTGGTACGCAGGGTATTATGGATATGAGAATGGTGTGAAACTAAATTAATCTCTTGTTATGGAGGGTTATACTTATCATATATTTTCGCCTTATCGCGTGTGTCCGCTGGGTGCGCACGTTGACCACCAGCATGGACTGGTGACGGGCTTTGCTTTTGACAAGGGCGTCGATCTGTGGTTCAATCCTACGGAGGACGGTTCGGTGGCATTGAAGAGCCTTACTTTTGAGGGTGAGGTGTCTTTCGATGTGAGGAAGCCGGTGCAGATAAAGGAGGGCAATTGGGGCGATTATGCCCGCGGAGCCAAGTATGCGCTTAAGAAGCGTTTCGAGCTCCATAGGGGCATCGAGGGCGTGATCAAGGGAAGTTTGCCGGTGGGAGGACTGTCCAGCAGCGCGGCGGTGCTGACTGCATACGTGATGGCGTTGGCGAAGGCTAATGATATCGAGCTTTCGAAGATGGAGGTGATAAGGATTGCCAGTCAGGCGGAGCGTGAGTATATCGGACTGACCAACGGTATTCTCGACCAGGCGTGTATCGTTCTGGGCGAGAAGGATTCGCTTCTGTTCCTTGATACGGACAGCGAGCAGTACCGCGTGATCAAGAAGAATCCTCGTATGCCGGAGTTCGAGATTGCGATCATTTTCTCGGGTTTGACCCGTAGTCTGGTGAGCAGCGATTATAACCTTCGTGTTGCGGAGTGTAAGACTGCTGCATGGAATATGATGGCTTATACCGGAATGCCTTTGAAGAGTCTTGACAAGACGTTCCTGCGCGATATTCCGAAGGAGACTTATGAGCTGACGAAGGATAAGATGCCGCCTCGTTTTGCGCGTCGTGCGGAGCATTTCTACAGCGAGTACAAGCGTGTGCGCAAGGGTGTGACTGCGTGGGAGACTGGTAATCTGGATCTTTTCGGCAAGTTCAGTTATGAGAGCTGCGAGAGCTCGATAAAGAATTATGAGTGCGGCAGTGAGGAGCTGATTGCCATTTATAATATCATGCGCCAGTGCGAGGGCATTTACGGCGGACGTTTCAGCGGAGCAGGCTTCAAGGGCGCATGCATTGCGCTTGTGGACCCTGCGAAGAAGGAGCAGATCCGCGAGCAGATCACAAGCGAGTATCTGCGCATGTTCCCTGAATATGCGTCGACATTCGAGATACATTTCTGTAAGACTGATGACGGAGCGAGATTCGTATGAAAAATATAGTTATTGCGGCGGGGTATGCTACCCGTCTTGGTGAATTGACACGAAATTTCCCTAAGCCGTTGCTCCAGATAGGTGAGTCGACGATTTTGGGACGTATGCTTGATTATATCGATAGGATTCCTGAGATTGACGAGCATATCATCATCACAAACCATCGCTTTGCTCCAATTTTTGAGGAGTGGGCTTCGAAGCAGAGTTATGTGAAGCCGGTGACGATTGTTGATGATGGTACATCGACTAATGAGACACGACTTGGTGCCGTGTGCGACCTGCTTTTCGCTATGGAGAAGCTCGGGCTGGATGATGACCTGCTGGTTGTTGCAGCCGATAATATCCTGATGTTCAGCTTCCAGGAGTTTGTGGACTTTGCGCGAGAGAAGGATTCTTCATGCATCATGTGCCACCATCAGCCGAGCATCGAGCGCCTGCAGCGCACCGGTGTGGTTCTGCTGGATGAGAATAATCGCGTGCTGAATATGGAGGAGAAGCCTCAGGTGCCGAAGTCGACATGGGCAGTGCCTCCGTTCTATATTTATCTGAAGAAGGATCTGGATCTTGTGCGTCATAGCGTGGAGAACGGCTGCGGCAAGGATGCTCCGGGCAATCTTGCTCACTATATGGTCGACAACACAGTGATGCACGCCTGGCCGATGTCCGCCGGCCGCTTCGACATCGGCAGCCTCGATAGCTACGAGGAAGCTAAGAAGTTATTTGGGTAATGGGTTATATGCAACAAATGACAATATCTCAAAAACAATTTATGGCCCTTCTTAGGGCCGGGCTCTGGGGCAAGGAGGCGGATGCTGAACTGTTCAGGGGCGGTGTTGATTGGAAGACGGTGTTTAGCTTGGCTAAGCAGCAGTCCGTATTAGCGCTTGTCGCTAATGTGGTGCTGAATGATCCAGCGCTGGTAGAGACATTGCCGGCGGGGATGAAGGAGAGGTTGAAGGCGTTTGTGCTGGTGAATCTTTCGACGCATTCGATGTTGAATAATACGCTGGTGCAGGTGGTTGCTACGTTGAACGGAGCCGGGATTGATTCCGTGTTGCTGAAGGGGCAGGGGATTGCCCGCAATTATCTTGTGCCGGAGTTGAGGGCTTGCGGAGATATAGATATATATGTCGGGCAGGAGAATTATCTGAAGGCATGCGAGGTTCTGGGGGCGATGGCGTCTTGGAAGGAGGATGGTGAGCCGATGGAGAATACGAAGCATTACGATATCAGGATAGGGAAGACGACTGTGGAGATTCATCGTTTCAGCGATGTGAATGCTTCAAAACGTTTGGATCGGCTTTATCAGGGTTATTCTGATGAGGGGTTGTCGCGTGGCTTGCGTGTTCTTGATTTTGCGGGTACGCAGGTGAATACACCGGCAGATGATTTCAATGCGTTTTATATATTCAACCATCTGTGGCATCATTTCGCAACGAGCGGGGTTGGGTTGAGACAGTTTTGTGATTGGATGCTGTTCCTGCATAATCATAAGGATGATATTGACCTGATCAAGTTGCGCCAGATAATAGTTGATATGGATCTGATGAGGCCTTGGCAGGCTTTCGGATGTGTGCTTGTGGATGTGCTGGGTATGCCTGCTGATGAGTTCCCGTTCTATGATGCTTCGGCTTCCGGCAAGGTCGGCAGGATTATGAGGCATGTGTTTGAGGAGGGAAATTTCGGGCAGGAGAGAAGCATGTATGGAGATAGACGTGGTGAGAGTTATTTGTATAGGAAGGTGAAGTCTTTCCTGCTTCATGCTGGGCGTTCGTTTCAGCTGTTCATGATATTCCCGGCGCAGGTGGCAAGACAGTTTGGGAACACATTGAGGAGCGGTTTTGCGGCAGTTTGGAAGGATAAGTTCAAGAGGAAATGAATATAGATAAATCTTTATTGGATGAGCTTACGGCTCAGGCGAAGGCGTCGCCGAGGTTGAGGATGAATCTGGACCTGAGGAATTCGGCCGAGGATCAGTCGCAGAGAATGTTGAATGCGCTGGAGCCCGGGACTGTACTGCCGATCCATCGCCATTGTTCGACTTCTGAAACAGTGGCAATTCTTCGTGGTCGTGCTGTGCAGTGGTTGTATGATGATGAGGGACGGGTGACAGAGAAGGTGCTGCTTGAGGTTGGAGGGCCCATTCCTGCCATGAGTGTTGAGAAGGGACAGTGGCACAGACTGGAGTGCCTTGAATCGGGGACAGTCATTGTGGAGTTCAAGGACGGGCCGTATGAGCCGATCAGGGCTGAGGATGTGATGGAGCGGTCGTGAGTATAGCGCTGTAGCAACATTATTATATGCATACGATTATCGGCAGCTTGAGTAGAGCTGCCGATGATTTTTATAGGGGTTTGCCAACCAGATAAGACTGGTAGATGCAATCAGCTGTGTCGTAGTAGAAGCTGCTGTTGTAGTCGTCGATTTTGTCTGCAATCCAGGAGTTGTATACTGTGATCAGAGTCTTGATGTACTGCTTTGGATTGTCTTGTGAGACGCTTATGATGAGGCGTTTGTAGACCTTGGCTATGTCCCAATAGGTTGGAACGGCGTATTTGACGTTGGTGATGTCAAAGTAGTCGTTTTCGATCTGGCATTCTTTGATTAAGTCATCTGCTACGCGTGCGATGTTGTCGCTGTGGTAGATGTCGGCCAGTTTATATATTTTGCTAAGACGCTCTTCTCCCAGGGCGTTTACTACGACTCTATTTCTGTTCTTTGTGGCTCTGGCTATGTATTCTACTAGTGCGCAGACATAGAATAGGTCGTTATGTTTTTTCTGTTCGCGTCCGGTCATTTCTTGCTGAGTTTTTCTGATTCAACAAATGTGAGGCATTTCAAGGATGCTTCTGTGGCGAAGCAGATCTGATGAGTCGGGTACTTGAATTTTGCCAATACCCAGAATTGCTCTCTTGTGATGATTCCTGCGATGAAATCTTCGATGTGGTTGTAGATCTGGTCGTTGGCCATTGCTCCAATTACGATGTCGTAATTGTGAGGGATGCCTTTTCTGCAGTTTACGATGAAGTCGAGCCACTCGTCTGACAGCCCTTTGAAATCGAGAATATTCAGATTCTTGTCAGCCCCATATTCATAGACAGTGATTGTGGGAGTTTCCTTTCTCATCGCCCACCTCTTTGCCTGTCTCTTGAGTTTTGTGCAATAGAATCCTTCTCCAAAATCCTTTGTGAACTTTCCGGTTCTGATTTCGGGATTGGTGACTTCTACTGCGCTTCCGTGGAATACTCTCATGTCCAATTTTTCTTTGTTGTGTGACTATGTCAATAAACGTGTCAAAGATAATACTTTTTGTTAGAATCGCGTATGGTGCTTAGCAATAAGTCGGTTACAATTTGACACCAACAAAAGTTGTATTAACAGGTAGGGTACAAATTGTACCCCTACTCATATATCATCTTGTCGCAAAAATCGTCTAAATTTGCGACAAGATTTTGTTATTTATGTGTTCTAAATTGTTGAATGTTAGGTTGATGTGGTTTGGAGCCGATGCGGGGCTATAGAGGGGAATTATATAGGTCTTCAATAGCGAAGATCATGTCCCAGTTCTTGCCCCAGACTACGTTGCCGTGTTCGATGGTGAACTTTTTGAAGTTCTTTGGCTCGATGTAGCTGATGCATCACATCACGTCGTACAGTGTCTACATGAAAGTAAAGTTAATAGTTGATGATGAATGCTATCGATCCCGAGAATAGATGTTTGTAATATTTAAATATTACATTATCTTTGCTTCATGAAAGGAATTTATTTTGAGGAAAAGGGAATTGAGCTTCTTGGTAAGCTGGGTATGTCGAAGGCTGAGTTTGCTCGTAGGATGGGGATTCAGCGGCAGAATGTGAATGTGCTTTTCAGGACGAATAATCTTGAAATAATTGCTCGAGCAGCGCAGGTGCTGGATGTGCCGTTGGCTTTGTTGGTGGGATATGTGGAGGAGCAGGATGTGTATGAGCTTCCAGTTCCGGAATATCATGAGGATGCGTTGGGTGATGTGGGAGAGATAAGACCGGAGGATGTGCCGGTGGGGGACTCGGCTGAGGATAGGAGGAAAAGGCAGGAGATAATTAAACAATTTTATTTTCATTGGAAGAAGCAGAATCCAGAGTTATATAGATATAATTTAGATTTACAGGAGAATGTCTATATAAATCATACTTCTTTAGTAGAAACTGCTGGAAGAGCATCTTTGACATATTTATCTACATTGGCAGTGCTACAATTGGATGCGATTCTTCAAAATGCCAAAATTTCTTTTGTGGATAAGCCAAAGACTGGAAATAAGCAACAGAGCAAGTTTGAGAAAATGCTCGGTATGGAATATTCTTGTCCAGGTATTGGTGATGTGCTGTTGATGGTAGGGGTTAGAAAACGAGATAAGATGAAGATTCAGTATTGTATAACAGCGCTCACTCCTGTTCTCCGGTCAAGAAAAAAGAGCAGCCACAAGTGATGTGACTGCTCATATATTCACCCCAAGGATACATGTGAGAATTACTTCGTGAGTCAGGGCATCGCTGGCGGGGATTTGTGCTCGTCCGAAAGCCCATCTTGCACATGTTTTATTTCCCTAGGTGCAAAGGTAGATGTTTTCGTTTGAAATGCAATAGGTAGATTGTAATTTTCTTATAGTTGATGATTATGAAGATTGACAATATATTGCTTGATAAGTTGACAGCTCAGGCGAAGGAGTCGCCGAGGTTGAGGGGTATTAGCGATTTCCTACACGATGACTTTGGAGCAGATGTTGGAGAGCATAGGGGAGCCGGTGAAGAATTGGAGGAGGAAAAATAGGCAATAATTTTGTAAATGTAAGATTTATGCTTACATTTATCGTGAAAATTGAATTTTAGTTTATGGCAAGAACTGTTACTGTAACATTGGGACCTCATTATGAGGAATTTATTCAGGCAAATATTGCTGGTGGACGTTATAATAATGTCAGTGAGGTTATTAGAGCTGGACTCCGTCGTCTAGAAGAAGATGAAATAAGGCTTGCTGCGATACGCGCAGCTTTGATTGAAGGAGAGGAGAGTGGTGTTGTTGATTAGTCGTGTCTTACATGAGAAGATGAGAATCGTGGCTATGAAAAGAACAATGGCAATTATTGCGGCGGTGTTGGTGGCGCTGGCTGCTTCGGTTGAGGGACGGGCTCAGTTCAGCAAGCTGAAGTTCGGGGATTATGGGGTGAAGTCCATTTCGCCTGAGAGTTTCAGTGCTGTGAAGGGTGCGGTGTGGCTGGAGGTCTCCAATCCGATGGAGGGATTCACTGTGTCGGAGATCCGCGGGATGGTGTATAAGAACGGGGCGCCTTTCATTACAGGGACCGCATCTGATTTCAGGGTGCCTGAGGGCAAGGAGAAGGTGGTGATTTCCGGCAGGGCTGCGCTTTGTCCGGGAGTGTCGCTGTGGACTGTGCTTGCGCTGATTTTCTTCGATCCGGATGAGTATTCCGTGGATATGTCGGCCCGTATCACCCTTGATTCGGGGGCAACGCGTGTGGTGGAGAAGAAGGCTATGCCTGTGAGGACTCTCTTGAAACTGATATAGCATTGCCGGGATATTTGTCGTATCTTTGCATGTTTGCTAAACCATTGTTTGAATGAACGGAAAACTTACTATATCGCAGCGCGGAATGGAGATGCCCGAGTCTCCTATCCGAAAGCTTGCGCCTCTTTCATATCAGGCTGAGGCAAGAGGCCTGAAGATTTATCGTCTGAACATCGGCCAGCCGGACCTTCCGACTCCTCAGAAGGCTCTGGATGTGCTCCAGAATATAGACAGGACCACTCTGGAGTATAGCCCTTCGCAGGGTTATCTTTCGCTTCGCAAGGCCCTGGTAAACTACTATGAACGTTATCAGATCAAGCTGACTCCGGATGAGATCATCATCACGGCAGGCGGCTCGGAGGCTGTGCTTTTTGCCTTTATGAGCTGTCTGAACCCCGGCGACGAGATCATAGTGTCCGAGCCGGCATATGCCAACTATATGAGCTTCGCCATTTCTGCTGGAGCCGTGATCCGCACCGTGACCACCACCATCGACGAGGGATTCTGCCTTCCGAAGGTGGAGAAGTTCGAGGAGCTTATCAACGAGCGCACTAAGGCTATCCTCATCTGCAACCCTAACAATCCTACGGGATATCTCTATACTCAGAAGGAGATGAACCAGATCCGGGACCTGGTGAAGAAGTACAATCTGTATCTCTTCTCGGATGAGGTGTACCGCGAGTTCATCTACACCGGCAGCCCTTATATTTCCGCAATGCACCTTGAGGGCATAGAGCAGAATGTGGTGCTGATCGACTCTGTGTCGAAGCGCTATTCCGAGTGCGGAATCCGTATCGGAGCGCTTATCACCAAGAACGAGGAGGTGCGCAAGACGGTGATGAAGTTCTGTCAGGCGCGTCTTTCGCCACCGCTGATAGGGCAGATTGTGGCGGAGGCTTCGATCGAGGGCACGGAGCAGTACTCACGTGATGTGTATGAGGAGTATGTGGAGAGGAGGAAGTGTCTGATTGACGGCCTGAACAGGATTCAGGGATGCTATACTCCTATTCCGATGGGAGCGTTCTACACGGTGGCCCAGCTGCCTGTGGATGATGCCGACAAGTTCTGTGAGTGGTGTCTGAAGGAGTTTGATTACGAGGGGAAGACCATCATGATGGCTCCGGCTTCGGGTTTCTACTCTGATTCGTCTCTTGGAAAGAATCAGGTTCGTCTGGCATATGTGCTGAAGAAGGAGGATCTCCAGAGAGCCCTTCTGGTGCTGGAAAAGGCTCTGGAGGCTTATCCTGGAAGGACAATCTAAAGACTGTAAAACAAAAGGAAATGAAGATAGCAGTAGCAGGAACAGGATATGTAGGTCTTTCGATGGCGACTCTCCTGTCGCAGAGGCATAGCGTGATGGCTGTGGACATCATCCCGGAGAAGGTGGAGATGATCAACAGGCGTAAGTCTCCGATTCAGGATGAGTATATAGAGAAATTTTTCGCCGAGAAGGAGCTGGACCTCACGGCCACTCTTGACGCGGAGGCAGCGTACAGGGATGCGGAGTTTGTGATTATTGCGGCTCCGACCAATTACGATCCGAAGAAGAATTTCTTCGACACTTCTGCCGTGGAGGCTGTGATAGACAAGGTGCTGGCGGTGAACCCTGATGCGGTGATGGTGATAAAGTCTACCATTCCGGTGGGATTTACTGCATCAGTCCGTGAGAAATACGATTGCAGCAACATCCTCTTTTCTCCTGAATTTCTCCGCGAATCAAAGGCGTTGTATGACAATTTGTATCCATCCAGGATAATTGTAGGTGCGGATATGTCATCGGTGAGTCAGGTGGATGCAGCCCGCAGGTTTGCCGCACTTCTGCAGGAAGGAGCTCTCAAGCCTGATGTGGATACACTTCTGATGGGATATACAGAAGCTGAGGCGGTGAAGCTGTTTGCGAATACTTATCTTGCGCTGCGCGTATCCTATTTCAACGAGCTGGATACCTATGCTGAAATGAAAGGACTTGATACCAGGGATATTATCCGAGGAGTGTGTCTGGATCCGCGTATAGGCGATCATTACAACAATCCTTCGTTCGGCTACGGCGGATATTGTCTGCCGAAGGACACGAAGCAGCTGCTTGCGAACTATAATGACGTGCCTCAGAATATGATGACTGCCATTGTGGAGAGCAACAGGACCAGAAAGGACTTTATTGCAGACCAGGTGCTGGGTATGGCGGGCTATTATAATTATTCAGCTCAGAATGACTTTGATAAGGAGGCTGAAAAGGACTGTACGATAGGAGTTTATCGTCTTACAATGAAGGCAAACTCCGATAATTTCCGTCAGAGTGCGATCCAAGGTGTTATGAAGCGCATAAAGGCAAAAGGAGCTAATGTGGTCATTTATGAGCCTACCCTTGAGGACGGCAGCACGTTCTTCGGAAGCCGGGTGGTGAACGATCTGGAGAAGTTCAAGCATATGAGCGACTCGATCATCGCCAACCGCTACGATTCATCCCTGGATGATGTGGCGGCCAAGGTTTATACGAGAGATATCTTTAAGCGTGATTAATAGGTCTGATTATTGAAGGGAGATGCGGAAAACCGATATTATGACCAATACACACATCGTGATCATGGCGGGTGGAGTAGGCAGCAGGTTCTGGCCTATGAGCACCCCTGAATATCCCAAGCAGTTTGTTGATGTGCTCGGCACGGGCAAGACGATGATCCAGAAGACGGTGGAGCGTTTTGCTCCGCTGTGTCCTTCGCAGAATTTCTGGGTGGTGACGAGCGAATGCTATACGGGGATCGTGCAGGAGCAGCTTCCTGATATCCCTCGTGAGAATGTTCTTGCGGAGCCTGCGATGCGCAATACGGCTCCGTGCATCGCTTATGCGTGCTGGAAGATACGCAAGCGCTGTCCAGGTGCGAATATTGTCGTGACGCCGGCGGATGCGCGTGTGGAGGATGCGGAGGAGTTCCGCAGGGTGATTTCCAGGGCGCTGGAGTTTACTGCTTCCGACAGGAGGATTGTGACCGTGGGAATACGCCCGACGCGTCCCGAGACGGGGTATGGATATATCCATGCTTCCGAACATGCGGAAGATGAGGTGAGACCGGTGAAGGCTTTTAAGGAAAAGCCTGATTATCAGACTGCTGTGGGCTATCTGGAAAGTGGAAGCTATCTGTGGAATGCCGGTATCTTTGTCTGGAATGCGGAGACTATTGTGGATTCTATCCGCACTTTTACGCCTGCACTGGCCGAGAAGATGGATGTGATGGCGGAGTCTTTCTATACCGATGACGAGAGGGCAAAAGTGGAGGAGATTTTCCCTACATGCGAGAAGATTTCCATCGATTATGCGGTGATGGAGAAGGCTGATTATATCCACACTATTCCGGGAGATTTCGGATGGAGCGACGTGGGCACATGGGGCTCTTTGTGGACTTTGCTTCCGCATGATGCGGACGGTAATGCTGTGGTGGGGGAGAATGTGCATCTTAATGACTGCAGAGGCTGCATCGTGCATGCACCGGGTGCTTCAAGCGTGGTGCTTCAGGGACTGGAGGATTGCATCGTGGTGGAGCGTGACAACAGGCTGCTTATCTGCAAGCTGAGCGAGGAACAGCGGATAAAGGATTTCGTAAAGTAATGGCTGATAATTATTTAGAGAAGAAGTTCGAGGATATGCGTGCTCGAGCTGAGGCTAAGCAGGCGAGGGAGCAGAGGGCCCGTCAGCGTGCGTGGAAGAAGCGTATGGAGGCTTATCGCCGGAAGCTGGAATCATCATCTGTTGCCGAAGTGCCAGATGCATTGGATGGAGAAGTAGCGTCCGAGGCCTGAGTTGATGCCGTCGGTCTTTCCGCTGGAGCTGACGGTGTGCCAGTATGACCTGATGCTGTCGTTGAACAGGTCGTTTACTCCGATATTTATTTCAAGCTTTTTGTTTTCAAGGAAACGTCTGCCTATGAATAAGTCGCATAGGTAGATGTTGTCGTTATATAACCCTTTGATGCTTCGTGTGTTGCTGTAGATGAATCCTCCGGTGAACACGAATTCCCAAGGCATGATATATCTTATCTGTGCCTGAGCCCTGTGGGTGATGAAGCTGTTGTCTATGCTGCCGAATTTACCGCTGTATTGGTTGGAGGTGTATCTGGCACTGTAGCTGACTGTGAAGTCTATGTCCTTGCTGATGTTGCTGTCCAGACGTCCCGAGATCTGGTACCAGTTGCGTTCGATAGGCACTTTCTCTTCGTTGATCATTCCCGGAAGCCTTTGCAGGGATGCCTGTGCGCCTATGTTGAAGTTGCACATTATAAAGTCCACAGGCATGGCGAAGGACGTCTTGAAGAGCATCTTGTGGTAGCCTCCCATGTTGATGGGTTTTACGAACTGGTTGTCCTTTCCCAGCAGTATGTCTTTTCCTTCGTCGTCCTTCATGACTACGAAGTCCGGATTGTTCACCACAAGCGAGTCGCAGAAGTAGTTGCCGCTGATGGTGTATTCTCCCGAAAAGGTGAATGTGGTTCCGGCCTTCCTGTCGGTGTTGATGTAGCGTATGCTTGCAGTATTGAGGTATGCGGGAGCAAGTGTCTTGTTGCCTGACTTGACGTTGCTGGTGCTGCTGCGGTCCACAATTCCCTGGAGCAGGTAACTGCTCGGGTTCTGTGTGCGCCCGCGCGCCTCTATCTTGAGGGTGTTGGATTTGTCGAAAGGAATGTTTGCGCTTAGCTGATATGTCGGATGGTTGAAGGCTGTGCTTATGTTGTCCGCATATGGCAGTTCAGCGCTTCCCGTATATGTCGTGTGCTGCCATCCTGCCCTGGCCATGATGGATATTTTCCTGTAGGCGTAGTTGTATCTGAGGGTGGCTTCGTTGTGGCAGAAAAGGCTTTTGTTGATGGCTGAGATGGACGCCTTGGGGCTTGTAGGGTATTCTCCCGTGCCGTTGTCGAGCGGATAGACGAGGGTGTGTCCGTCGGCGCCGTTGAAGGTAAATGTGTATTCTGCCGTGAGCTGGGACCGTTTGCTCAGCGGCTCGGTATAGGAAGCTTTTCCGTAGCCTGATTGCTGGACGGTGAGACGGTCTTTGTCGCGGATGTTGGTGTAGTCGCTTGACTCGATGTCGGTGTGGTCTGCGTCAGGAGCATTCCATCTGTATTCCCTGGTCTTGTCGAGGATGCTGTTGCGGTAGAATGTATAGCGTCCGGCAAAGAGCAGGTAGCGTTTCGGTTTGGTGAAGCGGTAGCGGTAGCTCATTGTGGCTCCTGCCTTTAATGTCCATCTGTCGCTGCTGCTGATGCTCCTTTGGTGGCGTCGGAATTCGTCGTCTTTGCCCGTGTGGATATATTTCAGCAGTCCGTAGCCGTCGCGGGTGTTGCCGAGGTCTTCGAAGACGAAGTTCGGCCTTATGGTGAAGGAGTGTCTTTTGGATGGATTGAAGGTTATCTTGCCGTCGAGGCGGTGGGATGTGTTGTCGGCGGTGTTGGTGTTGCGGCTGCTGGTGTGCAGGGTCCTGTCGGGTGAGGAGGTGAAGGCGTGCTTGTCGCTTACAGGGCTGTTGGTGTTGGAGATGTCGTTGAAGAAGTAGGTGAGGTCACATGCCGGACTGCTGTAGTTCGCGCCGATCGAGTGGACTTCCGAGATGCCGGATAGTGCCTTCACGTTGAACTGGCTGTTGTCGCGGGTGTCGAGGTTGGCCGATCCGGACACGATGTCGGAGTTGGAGAAGTTGAATTTGTTGATGTTGTTGCTCATTCCGATGAGGGAGATGGTCCTCTTGTCGGAAAAGTTCGTGAAGTTGCCTCCGGCAATGTAACGTCCGTCCATGGATCCGGCGGCATCTGTCCCTGATGCGGCATTGGATAGGCCAAAGCTGCCGTATGCCCTTCCGGAACTCACGCTCGTGCCTTTCTTGCGCTTGGTGACGATGTTGATGGCCATATGTCCGTCGCCGTCGTCGATGCCGGTCTGGCGTGCGTTGTCGCTCAAGCGGTTGATGACTTCGATCTGCTTTACAAGCTCGGCCGGGACGTTTCTGAGCGCGCTCATCACATCATTGCCGAAGAATTCCTGTCCGTCGAGCAGAATCTGGGTTACTTCCCGCCCGTTTGCATCCACTCCGCTTTCAGAAACAGAGATTCCGGGCATCTTGGATATAAGACGCTCGGAATCCGCATTATCTGCGACCCTATATGCGGCCGCGTTGAATATAAGTGTGTCTCCTTTCTGCTCCGATCTTGCCACGCGCTCTGTCTTGACGGTGGCCTCGAGCTGAATCGGCTTGCTGAAGATGCTGCTGTCAGCCGTCTGCGCATAGGATGCCGATGCACCCGTAA
Organism: Candidatus Cryptobacteroides sp.; assembly: GCA_045127905.1. Taxonomy (GTDB): domain Bacteria; phylum Bacteroidota; class Bacteroidia; order Bacteroidales; family UBA932; genus Cryptobacteroides. Next base: position 136,596 of record JBGVQX010000028.1, on the reverse strand, counting down.
GGGCAAGCATCATGCATGTGACTGACGCACATATGTGGCTGACCTGCATTGCTTTATCTTCTTCGTCTCATTGCGCCTTTCATCATGTTGCCCATGTTGGCTCCCATGACGGTCTTCATCATCTTGCGGGTGCCTTCGAACTGCTTGAGGAGTTTGTTCACATCGGCGAGGGTGGTGCCTGAGCCGTCGGCGATTCTCTTGCGGCGGCTGCCGTTGATGATGTCCGGATGCTCGCGTTCATATGGGGTCATGGAAAGGATGATGGCCTCGATGCCCTTGAATGAGTCGTTGTCCATGTCCACATCCTTGAGGGCCTTGCCCACTCCAGGGATCATTGATGCGAGGTCCTTGATGTTACCCATCTTCTTGACCTGCTGGATCTGGTTGTAGAAGTCCCAGAGTGTGAACTGGTCCTTGGCGAGCTTCTTCTTGAGTTCGCGGGCCTGGGCCTCGTCGAACTGCTCCTGAGCCTTTTCCACGAGGGAAACGACGTCTCCCATGCCGAGGATACGGTCTGCGATACGGTTAGGATGGAACACGTCGAGGGCTTCCATCTTCTCTCCGCTGCTGACGAATTTGATAGGCTTTCCTACCACAGCCTTGATGGAGAGGGCAGCACCGCCGCGGGTGTCACCGTCCATCTTGGTGAGTACGACTCCGTCGAAGTCGAGCCTGTCGTTGAATGCCTTGGCTGTCTCCACTGCATCCTGACCGGTCATTGCATCCACTACGAAGAGAGTCTCGGTAGGGTTCAGTGCTGTCTTGAGAGCCGAGATCTCGTCCATGAGCTCCTGGTCCACTGCAAGACGTCCGGCTGTGTCGACGATAACCACAGAATAGCCTTCTGCCTTAGCCTTCTTTATTGCGTTCTGTGCAATCTGGATAGGATCCTTGACGCCTTCCTCCGAATACACTTCCACTCCGATCTGCGCTCCGAGCACCTTGAGCTGGTCGATGGCCGCAGGACGGAAATAGTCGCAGGCTGCGAGGAGGACCTTCATGCCTCTCTTGCTCTTGATGTTGAGGGCGAGCTTGCCGGAGAATGTGGTCTTACCGGAACCGTTCAGACCGGCTACGAGGACCACTGCAGGGGCTCCCTTTATGTTGATGTCCGAGAACTCGCTTCCCATGAGGGCTGCAAGCTCGTCGTGGACGATCTTCACGATCATCTGCTGAGGCTTCACTGCCGTGAGCACGTTCTGGCCGATGGCCTTTTTCTTCACTTCGTCGCAGAACGTCTTGGCGATCTTGTAGCTTACGTCGGCGTCCAGGAGGGCACGGCGTATGTCCTTCATCGCTTCCGAGATGTTCACCTCGGTGATCTTTCCTTCTCCCTTGAGGATCTTGAACGACCTCTCAAGTCTTTCGCTTAAATTTTCAAACATATATTGTGTCTTTATTATTCGAAGTAGTCAATTACTTGTGGGACGTCGTCGATGGCGTCGCTGAACACCGATGGAGCGAGGTCCTTCATGTTGTAGCGGCTTGCCATCACCTGACCGTATGCTCCCGTGCTGCGTATTGCCATCAGGTCGCCTCTTACGCTCAGCGGCAGCAGTCTTCCCGCTCCCCACACGTCGCTGGATTCGCAGACAGGACCCACGATGTCATAGGCCTGGTGGGTAGGGTAGAAGGTTCTCTGGGATGCCGAGAGGTTCTCTATCTTGTGGTATGCTCCGTAGAGGGCAGGCCTGATAAGGTCGTTCATGCCGGCATCCATGATGAGGAAGTTCTTGGTCTCTCCGCTCTTTACGAACAGCACTCTCGAGATGAGTGAGGCACACTGCGCCACGAGCGAACGTCCCGGCTCCACATGCACTGCCTGGTCCTCGCGGCGGACGATGTTGTCCGAGATGGTCCTGAACCATGTCCTGAAATCCGCAATGGCGCTTTCATCCGGGTCGTCATAATCCACACCGAGACCTCCTCCGAGGTTGATGTTGTTCACTTTCAGTCCGTTGCGCTCGAAGTAGGCTACGATTTCATTTACTCTTCTGCACTCCAATGCAAACACTTCCTCTACTCTGGTGATCTGCGAACCTATGTGGAAGTGGAGGCCGATGAAGTTGATGTGTTCGCTTTTGGTGAGTATTTCGATCAGCTTGTCGAACTCATGCTGCGAGATGCCGAACTTGTTCTCGTAAAGTCCGGTGGTCACGTATTTGTGGGTGTGGGCATCGATGTCGGGGTTGATGCGCACACTCACGTTGGCCTTCAGTCCGTGGACATGGGCCATTTCGTTGATCACATATATTTCCTGAAGGGATTCGCAGTTGAATGCCTCGATCCCGAGCTTCAGCGCATTGTATATTTCCTTGTCGCTCTTTCCTACTCCGGCATACACTATCTTGTCCGCAGGGAAGCCGCAGTCGTGTGCGTGAAGCACCTCGTTGCCGCTTACGCAGTCCGCTCCGAAGCCTTTCGAGCTTATATATTCGAGAAGCCTGCGCTCCACGTTTGCCTTCACTGCATAGTGGACCTTGATGTCGTATTCCGCAGTCAGTTCTGCCACATGGTCCACTGTCTTGCGGAAGAGGTCCATGTCGTAGTAGTAGAACGGTGTGGCGATTTTGTCGAGCTTCTCTATTGTATTGAAATCCAGCATCTTATCTTTGTTGTATCTGTCAAGTTTCGCGTGTCCTTCGAAATTGTCCGAAAAACGATTGCAAAAATAGCGAAAAAATCCGTAATTTCGCAGATTGTAGTAACAACATTACGTCATTCCGAGGAGGTGTGTGCACCGACGTGGAATCCGGATAAATGAAATCAACATTAAATTTTATAGAAAATGGAAAAAGGACCTATTTCAAAATTCATTACGCATCATTATCGTCACTTCAACTCTGCGGCTCTTGTGGATGCTGCAAAGGCTTATGACGAGCACATGAACAAGGGCGGCAAGATGATGCTTGCCATGGCTGGAGCCATGTCTACAGCCGAGCTCGGTCTTTCGCTTGCAGAGATGATCCGTCAGGACAAGATCCAGATCGTGTCATGCTCGGCAAACAACCTTGAGGAGGATATCATGAACCTCGTGGCTCATAACCACTACTACAGGGTTCCTAACTATAGAGACCTCACTCCTGAGCAGGAGAAGGAGCTTCTCAACAACCATATGAACCGCGTGACCGACACATGTATTCCTGAAGAGGAGGCATTCCGTCGCCTTGAGGACCACCTCGTGGACGTATGGAACGAGATGAAGGCTACAGGCGAGAGACTCTTCCCTTGGGAGGTGATCTACAAGCTTCTCCGCAGCGGTGTCCTCGAGCAGTATTATGAAATCGACCCTAAGGACAGCTGGGTGCTTGCAGCATGCGAGAAGAATATTCCTATCGTTGTTCCTGCATGGGAGGACTGTACTACAGCAAACATCTACACTGCACACTGCATCAAGGGCGAGTTCGAGCCAAGCATGATCAAGAACGGTATCGAGACAATGATTTTCCTTACCGAGTGGTATCGTGAGAACTGCGGCGGCCAGGGAGTGGGCTTCTTCCAGATCGGTGGTGGTACAGCAGGTGATTTCCCTATCTGCGTAGTGCCTATGATGGCTCAGGACCTCGAGTGGCCTGACGTTCCTCTTTGGGCTTACTTCTGCCAGATTTCAGATTGTACCACTTCATACGGTTCTTACTCTGGAGCAGTTCCTAACGAGAAAATCACATGGGGCAAGCTCGACATCGACACTCCACGTTTCATCGTAGAGTCTGATGCGACTATCGTTGCTCCTCTTATCTTCTCTTACGTACTCGGCTGGTAATACACCCCGACATATAAAGGTGCGGACTGCTGACCCGGTCCGCATCTTCCATTGCACACTGATATGATTTCGATGAATATTAATCCGGACACAGCTGTCCAGCTTATTGTCGGAGTGGGGGCCGCTGTCCTCGCTGTGCTCCTGATGCTCATCAGGATACCTCAGTCGGACTATTGTGCCAAGCTTTCCTCTTCGAAGCACTCAATCGTGATGAGCTTTCTGATATGCAGCTTCATGATGTTCTACACCATGTCGCAGTATGGGTCGGAGCAGATCCGCGATTGGGAACTGTTCACTATGCTCACTATCTATATAGTGGTGCATTTCTCGACTTCCCTGATATCCTATTCGATGATATCGCTCCTTAAGACGGAGCGCCATAAGTGGCAGAACCTCTTCATGCCGGGGCTTTTCGTGTCGGCTGTGCTGGCGTTCCTGCTGCTGGATGTGTACAGGTCAGGCAATATGCTGAATTTCTGGATAGTGTGCGTGGTGGCTATTACTGCCTTCCTGATTCAGTCGGTGACTTATATCGTTCACTTCGACAAGACCTACAAGAAGGCTTTGAAGGACCTGGAAAACTATTATGACGACGATGAGAGCCACAAGATAAAGTGGGTGCGCTTCTGTTATGTGATCACGATGCTCACCAATCTCTTTATCCTCGTCTATATGGCCCTTTACTGGTTCCTGGACTACAAGATGGAGATAGCTGCCCTGTATACCTTCTGGTATCTGCTTTATATGCTTTACCTCACTTCCAATTTCATCCCTTTCCTCAGCACCCACCGTCTGATTCTTGATGCCTTTGCATACAGGACACTTTCGGGACAGGACCTTATCCAGCTTATAGAGAGCAGAAGGAAGCCCCGCGTGTCGGCTGAGCATGTGGGCCCTGCAGGTGTCAATGAGGCCGATTTCCGCAAGTTGGAGAGGGCTCTTGAGAAGTGGGTTGAGGAAAAGCATTTCTGCGAGTATGACAAGAGCCGTGACGAGGTGGCCAAGGAGCTTGGTACTACAAGGGAGAAGCTCCATATTTATTTCACTACGCGCAAGGGAATGGATTTCAAGACATGGCGTGCAGAGCTGCGCGTAGAGGAAGCCAAGAGGCTGCTTCTGGAGAATAGGGAGATTTCCACGAATATAATAGGAGAACTGGCAGGTTTCAGCGACCGTTCCAACTTCCACCGCCAGTTCGTCCGTATAGCAGGATGCACCCCGCGTCAGTGGCGCGAGATGCATCCGTAATGTATCTTATTTGGTGAGGATGCTGCCGGGGTCAATTCCGAGCAGCTCCATTCTGCGCAGGAATTCCGGCACGTCCTTTTCCATGAATTCCTTTCTCTGAGCTTCGAGCACACGCTTGCGTGCATCCGTGCATATGAAATATCCGATTCCGCGTCTGTTGTATATAAGCCCGTCGGCGGTCAGTTTTTCATATGAGCGCATCACCGTGTTGGGATTGACTTCTATTTCCGCACCATAATCGCGTACTGACGGGATGCGGTTTTCTTCCTCAAGCTCTCCGCTAAGGATGCGTTCGCATATGGCATCACAGATCTGCAGATATATGGGTCTGTTGTTGTCGAATTCCATGTTTTTAGTGCTTTAATGTTCTGATTCTAAGGAAGATGCCTGTGAGAAGAGCAACGTTGATGATGGTGTCGTTTATCGTGTCTATCAGAGCAGCATTTCTGAAGAACCATGTCCCGAAGAGAGCATTGACGTCATCTGCTGTTTCAAACAGATTCACATTCCTTATGATTTCCATGATATGCCCGCTTATCATAGGAGTGATTATCATGCTGATTGCCATGGATATAGCTATATAGCTTAAAATCGTCTTGGCTGTCTTGCTTTTCTTGAACAGTATTGATCCCATGAGGAAAATCAGACTGATCATTATGATGTCATCGATATAGAGCCATGGACTGCTGACCTGTTTTATGAAATCTGCCATCTGTGGGAAGTTGTTGAGGTCATTATTGGTCGCCACCCCGATTTCGATCATAGAATTTACGAAGTCGGTACATGTGCCGAAGATAGGTGCTCCGCATGTAGGGTCAAGTGCACATATTATTGCATCGATGAGCATGTATACGCCACCTGCCACAACCGGCGCCGCCACCACTGTCATGATAACCATGCTGAGGAACTTTTCGGTGACCGATACAGGAAGCATTATCCATGCTGTGCCCTTTCTTTTATCTGTGATTCCTCCATAGCATTTTACCGGCATGCTGACGAATAGTACAAACATCGATATCATGAATGTAAAGAGACGGAATCCATGTTCCGGACCTTCCCATGTACCCTTGAATACCAGCCCCATCAGGACTGTTCCGGCATATATTATGATTCCCATTGAGCATATCAGCGCCAAGCTGAGTCCGTAACCGGCTGCGCAGTTCTTAATGTCTGAGAGCAGATATCTTCCGAATCTGCGGATGTTGAATATGTCGTTCATGTCTGTTTGTCTTATTCGTTAGTGGATTTGGTGAAAAGGCTCTTTGTCAGTTCCTTATGCTTCTGGACTGTGTTGAAGAGAGCCTCTATGCTGACTTTGCTTTCGCCGAAGCCGTTGTTGAGATATACACTCACGTTGCTTCCCGGAACCATTTCGCTGTAGAGGGCGTCTTCTGCAGGGGCGTTGGTGTAGTCGAAGAAGAGCTTTTCGGTGATTTCGCTTACGGTGGCGTTAAGGAGTACATCCTGCCTGTCGAGAATGATGATAGGGTCGATGATGTTCTCAAGGTCCCTTACCTGGTGGGTTGAGATGAGGATTATCGAGTCTTCCCGGGTGTATTTGGTCACCGCCTTTCTGAACTGGGCCTTTGAGGGGATGTCGAGGCCGTTGGTCGGTTCGTCGAGGAAGAGGTATTTGCTTCTGCAGGCGAGCGCGAAGGCTATGTGGGTTTTCTTTAGCTGGCCGAATGACATGTGGGTCATCTTCCTGTTCATGTCATTGTCGAATATTGCCATCACTTCCTTGAATGTGTCCATGCAGAATCCTGCCCAGAAGCGGCCGTTATTGGCTGCATAGTCGATGGCCTTCATGTTGAATGCAGCTACGTCGTCTCCCAGGTAGTAGATTTCTGAGAGCAGTGACGGCTGTCTGTCATAAGGAGTCTTGCCGTCGATGAGGATAGAGCCTTCCTGCGGCTTTTTCAGTCCGCACAAGAGTGTGAGGAGGGTGGTTTTTCCTACGCCGTTCTCTCCGAGGAGTCCGTAGATGCGTCCCTCTTCGAGATTCATGCTGATGTTCTTGAGGACGTATCTGTCCCGTGAACGTCTGTCACCATAGGTGAATCCGAGGTTTTCGATTTGTATCATATTATGTCCGTTTATAGTGTATTAGTGAAATAGTACACTGCAAAGGTAATAACAAATTTCATATCTGCAATACTTTTTTTGAAAATTTAGCAAATTCTCCCACTGTGCACAACTATGTGAATTTTTGACTATTTTTGCGGCCTATGAGTGAAGCTTATATGATACCTACCTCTATAAAAGAGGTGAATGCCCTTGGTTGGGACTACATTGACGTCATCCTTTTTACCGGTGACGCCTTCATAGACCATCCGTCGTTCGGAACGGCTGTGATTGCCAGATGGCTGCAGAAGCATGGCTATCGTGTGGCGGTGGTGCCTCAGCCCAACTGGCGTGACGATCTTCGTGATTTCCGCAAGCTTGGGACTCCGAGACTTTATTTCGGAGTGAACGCCGGTGCGATGGACTCGATGGTCAATCATTATACCGCGGCCAAGCGTCTCAGGAGCGATGACGCATATACTCCCGAAGGCCGTGCCGGACAACGTCCTGATTATGCCGTGACCGTATATACCCGCATCCTTAAGAAACTGTTTCCGGATGTGCCGGTGGTAATTGGCGGCATAGAGGCTTCGTTGCGCAGATTCACTCATTATGATTATTGGCAGGATTCTCTGAAGCCTTCCGTGCTGGTGGACAGCGGAGCCGACTGGCTATGCTATGGAATGGGGGAGAGGACAATGATAGAGTTCACCAGGGCTGTCGAGGCCGGCCGTAATGTGTCTGATATCAGGAAGATTCCTCAGCTGGGATTCTATATGGACGGCCGCTCGCGTCTGAAGGATGCCGTGATCCTGAATTCATATGAACGTTGTTGCAAGGATAAGGTGGCGTTTGCCGAGAATTTCCATGTCATCGAGACATATGCCAATATGATGAATCCTCCTGTGCTGATAGAACCTGTAGGGGATGGGTATGTCCAGATCAACCCGACCTGGCCGCCGGCTACGGAAAAGGAGATGGATTCGTTCTGGGACCTGCCATATACCAAGCTGCCTCATCCGCGCTATAAGGGCAAGCATATTCCGGCTTTCGAGATGATAAAGTTTTCTGTGAATACGCATCGCGGATGTTTCGGAGGATGCAATTTCTGCACTATTGCCGCTCATCAGGGAAAGTTCATCCAGAGCCGCAGTGAGGAGTCTATTATTTCGGAGATCAAGGCTTTGGGAGATCTTCCGGGCTTTGCAGGCAATATTTCCGATGTGGGAGCGCCTACAGCGAATATGTACGGTATGGCTGGAAAGAATCAGGAGCTGTGTGCGAAATGCCGCCGCAAGTCATGTCTGTTCCCAAGCCCGTGCAGGAATATGGACCGCTCGCATGCGAGGCTTCTTGACCTTTATGCGCGTATAGCTCAGGTGAAGGGGATCAGACATGCATATATAGGCAGCGGCATCAGATATGACCTGTTCCTGGATGAGGACGGATTCATTGACGAGACATCATATCCTTATTTCAAGGAGCTGGTGCTGAACCATACTTCCGGACGTCTGAAAGTGGCTCCCGAGCACACTGAGGATGATGTACTGAAGCTGATGGCCAAGCCTTCGTTCCGCCTTTTCGAGAGGCTGAGGACAGAGTTCGACCGGGTGGTGGCTTCCAGCGGACGCAAGTGTGAACTGGTGCCGTATTTTATTTCGGGTCATCCCGGATGCGGCATGAGGGAGATGAAGAGGTTGGCTTCGAAGCCTGCTCTTCAGGGACTTTATATGGATCAGGTGCAGGATTTCACTCCGACTCCTATGACTACATCTTCTGTGATGTTCTACACCGGAATGGACCCTAAGAATCTGCAGAAAGTGTTTGTAGAGAGGGATATAGAAAGGAAGAAGGAGCAGAAGTCATTTTTCTTCCGTCGCAAGGGAAGGTGATTTTTTGTAAAAAAGTGCCTTCAGTGTTGCTCAATTCAAAAAAACGTTCTATAATTGCACCGGATTTCCAAGTACTAACCTGAATAAAGATTTTACAGATATGACAGTTACACCTAAGAGGAGGGCAGTAGTCAGCTATGAGAATATGTCTGATGAACTGGCTGCAGCATTTGCGGAGAAGTATCCTAAGGGATACTCTGATTATTTTCCGGATCTTGTAAAGTATGATAAGCCGGACGGCACATCATTCTATGCGGTTACCATAGAGATACCGGATGCAATATATCTTGTAAAGATAAAGGTAAAGACGGACGACGCCGAGGATCTGGAGCGCTGGCTTGATGGCGAGGACGGAGATGACACAGAAGGAAATGATGGCGACAGCCTTCCGGATGACAATATCTCTCAGTATTCCAACGGTGACGACGACGTCGCAGACGGAGAATAATGTATTGATATGGACCGGACGGCGATTTCTCCCGTCCGGTTTTTTTAACCTTCAGCGATGGCCAGGGTAAGATTTATAATAAAGGATATTCTTGCACCTCTCAGACGTCTTTTAAAGAAGATGAATGAGAGGGATGTGATGATTATCCTGTCGCTTTTCGTGGGCGTGTCTTGCGGACTTGCTGCTGTTACCCTGAAATCTGCCATCCTTTTCATTCATCATGGCCTGACCTCATGGTTCGGAGGTTCTGCATTCAACCTCCTGTATCTTGTGTATCCGGGTGCCGGAATGCTTCTGGCCATGCTGTTTGTACGTTATGTTATCAAGGACAATATCGGACACGGAGTGACCAAGGTGCTTCTGGCTGTGTCCAAGAACGAGTCCAAGATACGTCCCCACAACATGTGGTCGTCAATGCTGGCCTCGTCGGTGACCATCGGTTTCGGAGGTTCCGTCGGAGCTGAGGCACCTATAGTATATACAGGAGCGGCCATCGGCTCAAATGTGGCCAGGTATATGGGGCTGTCATATAAGAATATGACTATCCTTTTGGGTTGCGGTGCCGCAGGTGCCGTGGCAGGCATATTCAAGGCTCCTCTTGCCGGCGTGCTCTTCACATTGGAGATCCTTCTGTTCAATATCTCCATGAGTTCGATCCTTCCGCTGCTGCTTTCTACTATTTCGGCAACGGTGGTGTCGTATGCGGTCTTCGGCAGCCAGCCTCCGTTCGAGTGCACCATTTCACCTTTTGTGCTCGGGAATATACCTTACTATCTGATACTCGGCCTATTCTGCGCCGCATGTTCGGTGTATTTCACAAGGATGACCCTTTGGCTCGAGGATAAGATCAAGAGTATTCAGAAGCCGTTTGTACGCTGGGGCATATCTGCTGTGTGTCTGGGACTTCTGATATTTCTGTTTCCGCCTTTGTTCGGAGAAGGATATGAATATCTTCATGAGCTTCTGAACGGAGGCACCATAGACCTTGAGGGACAGACTGTTCTGGCATTCCTGCTGAGGAAGGCGTGGCTTGTGCCGGTGTTCTTCCTGCTGGTGCTGCTGCTGAAGGTGTTCTCGATGTCGTTTACTAATGCAGGCGGTGGCGTGGGAGGTACATTCGGTCCGACGCTGTTCATCGGAGCGATTGCCGGCTTCGTGGTGTCGCGTACCATCAATCTTATTGCCGGAGGGGAACTGGTTCCGGAGCAGAATTTCGTACTCGTAGGCATGGCCGGTCTGATGGCAGGTGTCATGCAGGCTCCGATGACTGCTATCTTCCTTATAGCGGACATGACGGGAGGATACGAACTGCTTATCCCTCTGATTATTACGGCTACGATTTCTTATGCGGTCACAAGGACTATAGAGCCATATTCCATTTACACAAAGCGAATTGCAAAGAAGGGAGAGCTCCTGACTCACGATAGCGACCAGGCTGTGCTTACGCTTCTGAAGACTTCTGACCATATCGAGTCGGATTTCTGCACGGTGAAGATTGATGCCACCATGCGCGAGCTTGTGGATGTGGTGTCCAAGTCGAAGAGAAATATATTCCCGGTGATAGATTCAAGGAATCATTTCCAGGGCTATGTGTCTTTGGAGGATATACGCCGCGATATGTTCAAGTACGATCAGTACGACAGTCTTCATGTGTATAATTTCATGCGCTCGGCTCCGGCTTATGTGTATGTGGATGACAAGATGGATAGTGTCATGATCAAGTTCGAGCAGACCGGTGCGTGGAATCTTCCGGTGGTGGACCACGATAGGACATATATAGGCTTCGTGTCAAAATCAAAGATATTCTCTGCTTATCGCGAGCAGCTCAAACAGGTTTCACATGATTAAAGATATTTATATCAGCTTTATAGCTGAACGCCTGCAAATCAAGGATTGGCAGGTGGAGAATTGCGTCTCGCTCTTTGAGGAGGGAGCTACCATCCCGTTTATCAGCAGGTACCGCAAGGAAAGGACAGGAGGTCTGGACGATGTGGCTGTGGCTGAGGTGAGGCATTGGAATGATGTTTTTGCCGAGATGGACAAGCGCAAGGCTACCGTTCTGGAGAATATCGGTCAGGCGGGTGCTTTGACCCCGGAGCTGCGTCAGGCTGTGGAGAATTGTGTGGATGCACGTGAGCTGGAGGACCTATACCTGCCTTATAAGCCTAAGAGACGTACCCGTGCGACTGCCGCGAAGGAGGCCGGACTTGAGCCTTTGGCGGACAGGATGTATTCGGTGGCTTTGGGCGATCCTTATGCTGAGGCCCGCAGGTTCCTGAATGATAAGGTGGCTAATGTGGAGGATGCTTTGGCGGGAGCCCGTGATATCATAGCCGAAAGGCTCAGCGAGACGGCTTCGGTGAGGGAGACTCTCAGGCAGATTTTCAGGACGAGAAGGGTGGTGTCGAAGGCTTCGAAGAAGGCGGCAGGGGCCGAGGCCCAGAAATATAAGATGTATTTCGAGTATTCATGTCCGCTTGACCGTATAGCCCCTCATAATCTTCTCGGGCTTCTTCGTGCTGAGGCTGAGGGGTTTGTGAGTGTGAAGATTGATGCTGATGCAGAGAAGTGCGGCAAGAAGATATATTATGATTTCTGCCAGGAAAGAAGGTATCCATCTGCTGCTCTTGCAGAGCAGATACATATGGCTTTTGATGATGCGTTCAAAAGACTTCTTGAGCCTTCAATCTCGAATGAGGTGCTGAAGGAAGCTAAGGAACGTGCTGATATAGAGTCGGTAAGGATTTTTGGTGATAATCTCCGCCAGCTGTTGCTTGCTCCGCCTGTGGGACAGAAGAGGGTTATGGCGATAGACCCTGGCTTCAGGACAGGCTGCAAGGTGGTGTGTCTGGACGAGCAGGGAAATCTTCTGCATAATGAGGCTATTTTTCCTCATCCTCCTGTGAGTGAGAAGGTGAAGGCTATCCAGTCAGTTTCGGCTATGGTGCAGAAGTATAGTGTCGAGGTCATAGCTATAGGAAACGGTACTGCGAGCCGCGAGACGGAGGATTTCATCAAGCGTGTGCCTCTGCCGTCAGGTGTGCGTGTTTTTACAGTGAGTGAGGACGGAGCTTCGATATATTCTGCTTCCGAGGTGGCACGTGAGGAGTTTCCGGATTATGATGTGACGGTGCGCGGCGCCGTGTCTATCGGACGTCGTCTGATGGATCCCCTCGCCGAGCTTGTGAAGATTGACCCTAAGTCATTGGGAGTGGGGCAGTATCAGCATGATGTGGACCAGAATCTTCTTCGGGAGAAACTCGATAATACAGTGGAAAGCTGCGTGAACAGCGTGGGTGTGAATCTGAATACCGCCAGCAGCTACCTTTTGAGCTATGTTTCAGGTATCGGACCGGCTTTGGCTGACAATATCGTTGAGTATAGAAGCGAGCATGGGGCATATAATTCGCGCCGTGAGCTTCTGAAGGTGAAGAGGCTCGGAGAGAAGGCTTTCGAGCAGTGTGCGGGCTTCCTCAGAATTCAGGGAGGCAGCGATCCTCTTGATAATTCGGCTGTGCACCCTGAAGCTTATCATATAGTGGACAGGATGGCTGCCGACATGGGAGTTTCTGCAAAGGAACTTGTGGGCAATGCGGAACTTTGCGGAAGGATTGTGCCGGAGAATTATGTCGGAGGCAGTTTCGGACTTCCGACTGTCAATGATATTATTGCTGAGTTGAGAAAGCCCGGCCGCGACCCTCGTGAGTCAGCTCAGGAGTTTGAATTCGCTCATGACATCCATGTCATTGAGGACCTTCAGGCCGGAATGGAGCTTCCTGGTATAGTGACGAATATCACAGCTTTCGGAGCCTTCGTGGATGTGGGAATCAAGCAGAACGGTCTTATCCACGTCTCGCAGATGGGCGTAAAGGGCCTTGCAGACCCTTCACGCGTCCTGAAGCTCCACCAGCATGTGAAGGTTTCGGTCCTCTCTGTAGACCTCGACCGTGCCCGCATCTCGCTTCGTCTGGTGAAGTAGTCTTAACGAAAAACAAAAAGAGATTCTGAATTCAGAATCTCTTTTTGATGGTGGGAGCAGAGGGAGTCGAACCCCCGACCCTCTGCTTGTAAGGCAGATGCTCTAAACCAACTGAGCTATGCTCCCGTTGCGTTTCTTTTGTCCGATTGCTGCGTTGGACTTCGTTCTTCGGTCGGTCATTACCGGAAGGTAACTCCCTCCCTCATCACTCGTCCGCCTTGCACTCGAACAAAATAAACTTCAACTTGTAAAAGAACTTGTCTTTTTTGCGGTGCGGACGGGACTCGAACCCGCGACCCCCGGCGTGACAGGCCGGTATTCTAACCAGCTGAACTACCGCACCAATTGTTCAGTCTTAATGCGTTTTTGTCGAACGCGGATGCAAAGGTACGCATTTTTTTGAAACCTGCAAATTTTTTCAAACTTTTTTGCTGTTTTTTTATGATTATTTTCATCCTCTTACATTACAGAAGCCAGTTTTCGCGTTTTGTTTAAGCGCAAACTTTTGCTACTCAATGAGATAGGATTCCTTTGCGGTTTTTAAAATGCAGAATTTCTTGTAACATGCTGTGTTATAATGTATTAGCTTGTGTCGATATGTCCTCTCTGTCTGCCGGCGCAAAAAATGGCAGCGGTCTAAGCAATGGCGACCGCTGCCGGGTGTTCAGAATCTGAAAACAGTGTTTCAGGAATGCGCGCCAGGTCTATTTGACCTCGATGACGCGTTTTTCGTCTTCGATTTTGGCTACGGGGAGTTTCGGAACCTTTATCTTTAGCACTCCGTGCTTGACGTATGCCTCTATGTTTTCTCTGTCTACATTGTCCGGAAGGGCAAGGGTCTGGTGGAATTTACAGTAGCAGAATTCCTGACGAAGGAACTTGCAGTCTTTCTTTTCCTCGTCGCATGCCTTCTCTTCTTTCTTCTTTTCCATCTCTACAACAAGATTGCCGTCTTTGTTGATATGGATTTTGAAGTCATCCTTGGTCATTCCCGGTACTGCTAGTTCGATTTTGTAACCGTGGTCGTTTTCCTTTACGTTTATTGCCGGTGCATTTGTGCACATTTTCTCTGGTACTGCTGTCTCGAGGAAATCATTGAAGAAATCCGGGAACAGACGGTGACCGTTCAATTTTCTTGCTGGTAACATATTTTGTTCTCCTATCTGTTAAATTGTTTATATATCTGCCTATAGCGGCAGCTCAACAGTATATGTCAATATCCGGGCCAATCCTCTCGCTGCTTTGACTGGATTTTGTTTTCGGGACCGTCAGTCAGGAAAACGACAGAAAACTTGACTGACGCTTCTGCTATCGGGATCTTTGGGGCTGTTTTCGTGACCGTCAGTCAGAAAAAACGCAGAAAATGTGACTGACGCTTCTGCTGTCGGGGTCTTTGGGGCTGTTTTCAGGACCGTTAGTCAGAAAAAACGCAGAAAATGTGACTGACGCTTCTGCTATCGGGGTGTTTGGGGCTGTTTTCGGGACTGTCAGTCAGAAAAACAGCAGAAAACTTGACTGACGCTTCTGCTATCGGGTTCTTTGGGTAGGATGGCGCAGTTTGAGGTTTACGAATGACTGAGGTGGAAAATGAATCAAGAAGTTTTATCATTTTGTATAGGATGTTTTGTGTAGAAAAGGTTACCTTTGCAAATCTGCACCCTCCTTTTGAGCCGCATTGCGTTTTGAGGAGTGGGGAGTTGCTCTTGAGGATTGAAAATTTAAACTATATTATATATGGAAAAGAAACTTTATCCTTTTAAATTTATTCCTATTGCTTCAAGGAGACCGTGGGGCGGTAATGCTCTTGTGACTGTTCTTGGAAAGGAATTTGTGGAGTGTGATAAGGAAGGAAATGAGACCGTACTCGGTCCTGATGTCCTTCTCGGTGAGAGTTGGGAACTTGCAGATATGGGTTCCGAGGACTCGGTAGTTGCAAACGGTTGGCTTGCCGGTAATACGATGAGCGACCTTATGGAGACTTATCTTGAAAGAATAGTGGGAGAGGATGTGTATAAATGGTATGGACGTCAGTTCCCGCTTCTGATAAAGTTTCTTGATATAAATGACAAACTTTCTGTACAGGTGCATCCAGACGATGATGTGGCTGTAGAAAGATATGATTCCCTCGGAAAGGCAGAAATCTGGTATGTGATGGATGCAAAGCCTGGTGCGAAGATGTATTGCGGCTTCAAGCGCGAAGTGACGGCACAGGAGTTTTATGAAAAGTGCAAGAATGGTACTGCTCAGGAGCTTCTGAATGTGATCGAGCCTAAGAAGGGTGATGTGATATATATCGCTCCGGGAACGGTTCATGCTGCTGACGGAGGACTCCTCATCGCAGAGATTCAGGAGTCTTCGGATATGACTTTCAGGCTTTATGACTGGGGTAGGGAGCTGAATCCTGCGACTGCGCGCCAGATGCATCTTGAGGAGGCTATTGATGTGATTGACTATCGGGCTTTTAATCCTGAGCTATACCGTAAGGGTCCGCTCTGGGGCGAGGAGGCGTCATATGTGCCTTGCAGTACCGGCGCTTGCCTATGCGGCTGCCACGACGAAGAGTGCCACTGCCACGAGGAAGGCCACGCGTGCGATTGTCACGAGAAAGAGTGTCATTGCCACGAGGAAGGACATGATTGTGGTTGTCATCATGAGAGCCAGGAAGGGCAGATGATCCAGACTCTGGTGGAGTGCCCTCAGTTCAATGTGTCAAAAATCGCACTTACTGATCCGCTTCATATTTATACTGAGCAGTTCGGAAGCTTTATAGTTTATATCTGTCTGGAGGGAGCGGCTTCGATCCAGGTGCCAGCAACCAAGGAGAACGGTGAGGCATACATGGATAATTATGAGTTCCGTAAGGGAGAGACAATCCTTGTTCCAGCCGACATGGGAGATTTCTATCTAGTGCCACGTGACACTGATACCCTTCTGCTTGAGGCTGTGACACGTCCTGTAGATGAGGTGGACGGATACATCGATCCAGAGACAGAGGCTTTCCTTGAAAATGAGGATTACGAGGGTCTTGAAGACGGAGCTTTCGATGATGATGAGCCAGCTCAGTCAGCTGGAGCTTCGCCGCTTAAATTTTTCAGCTAGATTTCCAGAAAACTATATTAATCTATCTGGTGATTATGCTATATTCCTTTATACAGGATGATTATGTCACACGGAACGATATTCTGGCAACTGGCTGTTATATTGCTAAGTGAATGTTGATTTGTCAGCTATGGAAGAAGTAAGAATTGATAAATATCTGTGGGCAATCCGCGTGTTCAAGACCAGGACAGAGGCTACAGATGCATGCAAGGGTGGAAAGATCCGAGTGAATGGAGCCGATACCAAACCGTCCAAGATGGTCAAGGTTGGGGATGTGATTGTGGCTCGTAAAGGTGCAGTGACTTATACTTATAAGGTGCTGGCGCTGCTGGATAAGAGGCAGGGAGCCAAGCTGGTGCCGAATTTTGCTGAGAATCTTACTCCACCTGAAGAACTGGCCAAGCTGCGTGCTCCTGTGGAGACCTTCTTCCTTAAGCGCGACAGGGGAGCAGGACGTCCAACCAAGAAGGACAGGCGTCAGATGGATGATCTCTGGAGCAGCCTCAGCTTCGATGTACCGGATGATATCGCTGAACGTTTTGCTTCGGATTTCGGGTTCGAAGACGATGAAGACCAGGCCTGATCCTTAACCTATAAGACTATATAAAGTATCAAGGCTGTACATAAGGGCAACACCCTATGTACAGCCTTGACTATCGTTATGGCCTGATTTTACTTGAAGTATCTCTTGTAAAGTCCCTGGAAGCCAGCTCCGTGGCGTGCCTCGTCCTTGCACATCTCATGAACTGTGTCGTGGATTGCATCGAGGTTCTGCTGCTTTGCGAGAGTAGCGATTCTCTTCTTGTCGTCGCATGCACCCTGCTCTGCGAGCATTCTCTTTTCTACGTTGGTCTTTGTGTCCCATACGCACTCGCCGAGAAGTTCTGCAAACTTAGCTGCGTGCTCAGCCTCTTCCCAAGCATATCTCTTGAATGCCTCAGCGATCTCAGGATATCCTTCTCTGTCTGCCTGACGGCTCATAGCAAGGTACATACCTACTTCCGAGCACTCTCCTGCGAAATGGTCACGGAGTCCCTTGAGGATTTCAGGATCTACTCCCTGAGCTACGCCGAGGCGATGCTCGTCAGCCCATGTGAGGTCTCCCTCAGTCTCTACGATCTCTTCGAACTGATCTGGTCCTACGTGGCACAGTGGGCACTCTTCCGGTGCGTTCTCTCCTTCGTGAATGTAGCCGCATACGAGGCATCTGAATTTCTTAGTCATGGTGTTTTTGTTTTAAATGTTAATAATATTTAATTTTGAATAATTCTAAATTATTTCCAATGCAAAGGTATGAATAAAAATCATATCTCCAAACTTTTTCTCAAAATTATTGATTTTTTTGATTATCTGCAAGATTGGCACTCGGCCGGCAAAAATTTCGGCTTGTGCTATGTTTTGGCAATAAGTTCACTTATCTTTGCCAAAGACTTTAAGACCGGGGTTCTCGTCAGAAGTCAGTTATTAAAGATTAATTTATTGCCTATGACACCGTTTCTGAAGCAGGTAGCTGACCATTATTATAAAGAAGGGCATATCGAGGAGAAGTGCTTCGTCTTTCCTAATCGCCGTTCCATGGCTTTTTTCAGAAAATACCTGAGTGAAGCGGTGGCCGCGGCTGCCGGTTCCCCTCTCATCGTACCGGAGATGATGACTGTCAACGATTTCTTCAGCAGGGCGTCCGAACTGCAGGTGGCTGACAGGGTGTCGCTTCTGGTGAAGTTATATGAATGTTATAGCGCTCTCACCCCACAAGCTGAACCTTTAGATGAATTCATCTTCTGGGGTGATGTGATTCTGGGTGATTTCAATGATGTGGATAAATATCTTGCCAACCCTAAGCAGATATTCACCAATATAGCTGATTATAAGAGCATTCAGGATAATTTTGAATATCTTACCCAGAACCAGAGAGAGGCTATCGAGTCTTTTGCAGGACATTTCATAGGCAAGGGCCCGAAGGAAAGTGACAATCCGAATGCAAAGGACGTAAGAGCGTCTTTCCTCCAGATATGGAATATTCTCCATAGTTTGTATAAGGAATTCAATTCCTCCCTCGCTGCAAGCGGACTTGCGTATGAAGGAGCTGTTTACAGGAAGTTTGCTGAGTTGGTGGCTGAGAAGCCTGTGGCGGACGTGCTTGCGACCACTTTCGGGGCATCGTCATATGTTTTCGTCGGACTGAATGCTCTGAACGAGTGTGAGAAAGCTGTGATGTCCAAGATGAAGGACGCAGGAATGGCCGAATTTTGCTGGGATTATTCCGGAGATATGATTTCAGATCCTCTCAACAAGTCTTCATTCTTCATGTCTAAGAATGTGAAGGATTATCCCCAGGCCTTCAGTCTTGATCCGGAGGGAGTCGGAATGCCTCGGTTCAATGTGTTGAGCGTGCCGTCTTCCTATGGGCAGGTGAAGCATGTTGAGGGTATCCTTTCTAAGGTGGGACTTAAGGCTTCAGAATCGGACTGCGCGATAGTGTTGCCTGATGAGGGGCTTCTGATGCCGCTGCTGAATTCGATTCCTGAAGAGGTGACCGATATCAATGTGACCATGGGTTATCCTATGTCTTATAGTGAGTTATGGTCGCTGATGGGAGATATCATGAAGATGCAGATGCATGTGAACAGGAAGGACGGAAGATGCAGGTTCTATCATAAATATGTGTGGGATGTGTTCTCGAATGCTCTGTTCCGTAAGCTTATGGATGGAGAGGAGATGGAGCCTTGCCGTGAAAGGGTGGCTCAGATCAAGCAGGCGGCGAGGTATTATATCTCTCAGGAAGATCTTTCAGGATTCCCTTTGTTCGATATGGTGTTCCGTCCGGTTGTGAATGACATGGCTGCAGCAGATTCTGAACAGATAAACAGTATTGCGGCGTATCAGCAGGAGGTGATTTCGTTTATGGCTCCGCTTCTGATGAAGAATTCTGATGTTGCTCTGGAAATTGACTTCGCCAAGGAATATTGGTGCGCTGTTAACAGACTCAAGGCTATGAATCTTAAGATCATGCCTTCTACCTATCTGAAGCTTCTGGATTCTCTCCTGTCCGGTGTGGCTGTGCCGTTTTCCGGAGAGCCCCTGAAAGGACTCCAGATAATGGGTCCTCTGGAAACCAGAGCTCTGGATTTCAGGAATGTGGTGATTCTGTCATGCAATGAGGGTGTGTTTCCTCGCCGGAGCGTGAGTTCGTCGTTTGTGCCCCCTGAGCTAAGGAAAGGATTTGGTCTTCCTACCTACGAGTACCAGGATGCCGTGTGGGCTTATTATTTCTATAGGCTTGTTTCCAGGGCGGAGACGGTGTGGATGCTGTATGATTCCCGCACCGAGGGCCTCAGAAACGGGGAGGAAAGCCGATATATCAAGCAGCTCAGATATCATTTCCATGCTGATGTGAATACATATGTGTCCGATGCAGAGCCCGGGCTTCCGTCTGGAAAGGAGCATGTTGTGGAGAAGACTCCTGAAATGCTCCGTACGATTGCGGACAGCTGGCTGTCGCCTTCGTCGCTCCAGAATTATGTGGACTGCCCGATGCGCTTCTATTATTATTCGGTGGAGAAGTTGAAGAAGGACAGGGAAGTGGCTGAGACCATGGATCCGGCGATGATAGGTAATGTTTATCACAATACTATGTGGGCGCTGTTCGTGTCGGAAGAAGAGATGATGTCCGATACAGTCTATGATAAGCGTTCGACGAAGCCGGATTTCATGCGGAAGGTGACTCTGGAGTATCTGGATTCCTGGAAGGACCGTGATGCGGATGTGAAGCGGAAGGTGGAGTCTCTTGTTAAGAATGAGTTGGGCACAGATGAGATTCTTGGCAGGAATCTCGTGGTAGTGAGTGTGATAGTGCGTTATGTGATGGAAACCATCAGACGTGATATCCAGCTGCTTCGGAGCTATGGAGCGGATCATTTTGAGATTCTCGGACTTGAGGAACCGATAAGTGCAGGACTATACGGACTGAAGTTCTTTGGTGTGGCAGACAGGATTGACCGCATAGGTTCGGATGGAAATGTGAGGCTTGTGGACTATAAGAGCGGAAAGGATGACCCATCCGTGCTGATGGCTGCGGGCGATTCCGCTGCGGATATAGCAGATGCCATCTTCAGTCCTGAGAAGGAGGTGAGAAGGAAGGTGAAGGCTGGTCTCCAGTTCTTTATATATGACAAGATGTTGAGTGAGAAAGGGGTGGCTTCCCTTGCGAATATAAGCAACTCAATGTATGCAACAGCGGGTCTGTTCGCGGATGTGCCTCGTGTGTGCCCTCTTGATTCGCATTTTGCATCTGAGATGGATGAGCGTCTGGAAAAGCTGATCCGCGAGATACAGGATCCGGAAGTGCCGTTCCGGATGACGCAGGACGAGGGACACTGCGAGTGGTGTGATTTCAAGATGATATGCGGAAGATAAAGGAGTTAAGGATATGATAGAGATACTCAAGGCTTCGGCCGGATCCGGCAAGACATTCATGCTTGCAAAGAAATATATAACTCTCCTGCTGCAGAGCCAGGATAGGTTTGCCTATAGGCATATTCTGGCTGTGACCTTCACGAATAAGGCTACAGAGGAAATGAAGAGCAGGATTTTGAAGGAACTTCATGTACTTGCCACAGCTCCGCAGACTTCTGATTATTACGGGGATTTCGTTCCGGGATTGTATCCTGACGACCATATGCTTGCTGAGGTTGCAGGGACTGTTCTGTGCAATATACTTCATGATTACGGCGCCTTTGCCGTGAGCACCATCGACCGCTTTTTTCAGCAGACTCTGAAGGCTTTTTCCAAGGAGATCGGCCAGTTCGCCTCGTATCAGGTGGAGCTTGACAGGGAGTCTCTGATTGCTGAAAGTGTGGATCGGGTGCTGGATTCCATGACAGGGGACAAGAAGGATGAGAAGAAGCTTAAGTGGCTTACCGATAATACGATATCGCAGATAGAGGAAGGCGAAGGATATAAGCTGGACTTTACCTTGAAGAATGTGGCTTCCAGACTTAAGAGTGAGGAACACCGTTCGCTGATTGAAAGTGAGAAACTCAATGAAAATGATCTTTATAGCGAAGAAGGTCTGAAGAAACTTTCCGAAGGATGTGAGAAGGTGTGTCAGGATTATGTTGTTGCGGTCAGGGATGCCGCTTTAGCCATGAAGAAGGCATTCGTGGCAGCTGCTATAGACCCTTCCGATACTTCGTCCCATTTTATGGATAAGGCTATTGAAAAGTATAAGGCCTTGAAGGATAAGGATTTCGTACCTCCTTTGACAGATTCTTTCAGGAAAAATGCAGATAATCCTGAAAAATGGTTCCCGAAGAAGAACTGGCATCTTAAGGATAGTGTGACACCGGCTCTTGTCGCTGCTGTGAATGGTTTCACCTCTTTGTTCGATAAGGACTACAAGGTTTATAATACAGCCCTCCTTCTTCAGGCTCAGGTGTATGGGTTCGGTATTGCGAATGAGCTTCATCGTGAATTTGAAGCTCTGCTCAAGGAGAAGAATGTCCTTAGTCTGGATGATTCCAATACCATTCTCAAGAATATCATAGACGGCACCGATACACCATTCATCTATGAGAAGCTGGGAGTGCGTTATGAACATTTCCTTCTGGATGAGTTTCAGGATACATCGCGCGTGCAATGGGATAATTTCCGTCCTCTCCTGAAGAACAGCATAGACAGCGGTTTCTATAATCTGATTGTAGGAGACGTGAAGCAGAGTATATACCGCTTCCGTAATTCTGACTGGAAACTGCTTAGGGATGAGGTGCCGGCCGCTTTTGACAGGCAGGTGAAACTTGATACCCTCGACACCAACTGGAGAAGCTACGGAAACATTGTACGCTTCAATAATTCGTTCTTTACAGAAGTGTCCGACGTGCTGGACAGAAAGTACGGTGATGGTTCGAAGGTGCTTGCCGGAATATATGAGGATGTGGAACAGGAGGTTGCCAAGAAGGGGAATGGAGCGGTGAAACTGACTTTCTGCAGCCGTGAGAAAGAACTGCAGGCCATTCTGGATTCTGTAAACAATGCTTTGACTAACGGGTATTCATATAAGGATGTGGCAGTGCTTGTGCGTTGGAACAGGGATGGGGCCGAGGTTGCATCATACCTGATGGCCAACAAGGTCAGGGTGGTTACGGATGATTCCCTGATGATTTCTTCGTCACTTACTGTCCGCCGCCTTGTGTCTCTGCTGTCGAGTATAGACAATCCTGATGATTCGATGGCCAAGTATCTTGCCGTTCATCTGGATGTTGAGATTCCTCAGAGCTATGCGTCAATTATAGATCTGTGCGAGGACCTCCTCAGGAAACTGAGAGAATATGACAAGGAGTCGTTTGATGCGGAAGTGCTTTATATCCAGTCTTTTATGGATGTGCTGCGCGACTTTGTGTCGACTGATGGCAACAATCTTCATGCTTTTCTTAAGGAGTGGGATGGCAATACCCGTTGCATCAGTTCTCCGAGTGTCGGGGATGCTGTGAGGATAATGACTGTACATAAGTCCAAAGGACTGGATTTTCCTTATGTGATAGTGCCTTTCATTGAGGGTGTAGGTCTTTCAAGGTATGAGAAGAAATGGTGCAGGCCGGATGTGGCCGGGACGGAGCTCGAAGATGTGGCACAGGGAATATATGATGTGAATCTTTCCTCAAAAAGTGAAAATACTCTATTTGCCAGACATTATAGGGATGAGGTGCAGATGCAGTTTGTCGATAATATAAATGTGGTGTATGTGGCTTTGACCAGAGCGAAGGAGTTCATGGAAGTTATAGCTGCTTTGCCGGAGGATGTGAAGGATGCCATAGAGGATAAGAGCTTCAATGAGACGGCTGTCAAGGATTTTTCACAGCTGCTTTACTGGTATGCCCATGCGAAGGGAGCTGGATTGGGACTCGAGCCTGAGGCTCTGGATGCGGATAATCCTGATTCAGAGAGCTTTATGTATGGACAGATGCCGCAGCATGAAAAGGAGTGCAGGACGGATGCATTGCTTTCTGTACCGGCTCATTTCTGCTCATGGCCGGAGCGTGGACGACTGAGGTTCAGTCCTGATTCATTTGATTTCTTCGCGGAGGATGGTGCGGCTGGAGTGGATGCGTCCCATCGCATCAAGGGTATCGTGCTTCATGATATATTATCTCATGTGACGGTGCGCGAGGATCTTGAAGAGGCGGTCCGGATGGCTGTAATTTCCGGTCAGCTGTCTGAAGATCAGGCTGCCGAAACTCAGATGCTTCTGGAAATAAGGATAGATTCAGTGGCTGCAAGAGGCTGGTTCTGCAAGTCGTCGGATCGTGTCCTTAATGAGGCCTCGATAATAGATTCCGACGGACATGTATACAGACCGGACCGTGTAGTCGTTTCTGGAGGTAAGGTGGCTGTCGTGGATTATAAGTTCGGGGAGCATAATCCTAAGTACGAGAGACAGTTGCTCAAGTATGCGGACATTTGGCGACGCATGGGATATAAGGAAGTTACGGCAAGTCTTTGGTTTGTGCACACCGGTGAGATTGTCGATGTCATATAAAATTTCTATATTTGCAGAATGTCAAAATTGAAGGATATGGAGAATAATAACGTTGATACATGCAAACTGCTTTATAATACCGAGAGGGTCAAACTGTATATTCCGGAGTATGGAAGAAATGTGCAGAAGATGGTGGAATATCTCAAGACTATCGAGGACCGTCAGAAGAGGAACGAGCAGGCCAGAGCTATTATAAAGGTCATGGAAATCCTTAATCCTGCCGTGCATCTTCAGGATAATTATGAGCAGAAGCTTTGGGATCATCTTTTCATTATTTCCGGGTTTGACCTTGATGTGGATGCTCCGTATCCGATGCCTGCTCCGGAGAGCCTGAATGATAAGCCCCTTGCGGTGCCGTTGCAGACGAAGCCGGTGAAGGCTACTCACTACGGACGCAATATAGAAAGCATGATAGACCTTGTGGCAGAGAAGGAGGATGGGGAGACAAAGACGGCGATGATACGTTCTCTTGCGATATATATGCGACAGCAGTATCTGATCTGGAATAAGGACACCGTTTCTGAGGAAACCATCTTCCAGGATATCGAGAAGCTTTCAGACTATAGGATAAGTATTCCTGAGGGGCTGCATATCGGAAAGGTTGATTCCGGCCAGTCTTACAATCGTCCTGGTAATGTCCAGGGCAAGGCGGGCAACAGAAATCAGAGACAGAGGAATAACGGTAAAATGAGAAAACAGCATAAGTAATGGCTGCAAAGACGAATAAGAACAACAAGGGGAAAGAGAAGCGCTCATGCTTCTCCTTCTTTTCTGACATGACTCCGGAGAGGAAGTCCAATATTTTGAAGTATACGGGAGTAGCTGTGGCTGTGCTTGCGGCTTTTTCGTTCATTTCAGTCGTTTCATATCTGTTTACATGGAAGGCGGACCAGAGTCTGATGGCGGATCCTGCCATGATGGATAGAGGAGTTGAAGTGGCTAACTGGGCTGGAAAGGCGGGATATATATGGAGTCGTTTTCTGGTGGCTGAGTGTTTCGGACTTGGAAGCTTTGCCCTTGTTTTCCTCATGGGAGCTGTGGCATTCAGGCTTTTCTTCTGGAACAGAAGCATTGGCCTTATGCGTACGGCATGCATCACTCTGACCGGAGCTTTTCTGTCTTCGCTGCTCCTGTCATTCTGCTCGATGCAGTTTGGTAATGACACGTTCTTCGGAGGCGGACTTGGCGGTGATGCCGGCTATGCGGTTGTGACATGGGCTTCCAACCTGATAGGTTCTGCCGTGACTGGCCTTGTGCTTGTGGCTTTAGTGATCGGTTGGCTGCTTATGTTCAGTGCCAAGTTTGCGCACTGGTTTGCTATGACTGGTGAGAGACAGGAGGTTCCTGCTGAGAATGAAAATCCGGAAACTGAGCCGGAAGCAGGCCTTGAAGTTGAGCCTGAAGCGGTGCCTGACGTTGTGACGGTAGTCCAGCCGGAGGAACCTGTGTGTCCGGAGCCGGAAGTGCCGGAGATTGCTGTTCCTGATCCTGTGGTTCCTGAACCTGTGATAGTTCCTGAACCTGAAGTACCTGTCGAGCCGGATCAGACGATAGAGGTCATCCGTGACGAGAATATCACGAATCCTGTGACAGAGGAACTCCCGAGGATTGATAATCGTGAGGAGCTGGAAAAATTCGAATTTCCTTCTCTGGACCTTCTGAAAGACTATGCTGAAGGTCAGCACAAAGTGAGCCAGCAGGAGCTCGATATCAATAATAATAGGATCAGGGCTACGCTCCTGAATTACCGTATAGAAGTGGATAAGGTCACTGCTGTAGTGGGGCCTACCGTGACTCTATACAAGGTCGTGCCTGCTCCAGGCGTGAGGGTGTCTTCTATCGAGACTGTCCACAGGGAAATTGCAATGGCTCTTGGAGTGAGCGGAGTGCGCGTGGTGATGCTTCCTGACAGCGTGGGTATAGAGGTTCCGAACAGCGTACCTTCCATAGTGCCTTTGAAGCAGATGCTTAATGACGAATCATTCCGCAACAGCGATGCAGAACTTCCTATTGCGATCGGATATACTATCACTCAGAAGGTGAAGACTTTCGACCTGACTGATGCGCCTCATCTTCTTGTGGCAGGTGCTACGAAGCAGGGTAAGTCAGTGGGCCTCAATGTGATAATTTCCTCTCTCCTTTATGCCAAGCATCCTTCGGAGCTGAAATTCGTGTTCATAGACCCTAAGATGGTGGAGTTTACCGCCTACAACTCTCTGCTTAAGCATTATCTGGCTGTGCTTCCTATGGCTGCAAGCGAGGAGGACGAGAAGAAGAATGCAATCATCAAGAGCCCTAAGCAGGCTGAGCAGGTGCTTAACTCTCTATGTATCGAGATGGATGAGAGATATGCTCTTCTTGCACAGGCTGGAGTGAATGACTTCAAGCTTTATAACGAGAAATACAAGGACCGTTATCTCCTGCCGACCGAAGGCCATAAGTTCCTGCCTTATCTTGTGGTTGTGATTGACGAGTATGCAGACCTCATCATGTCCGGAGGTGCAAATCAGGATGCCAAGAAGTCTGCCAAGAATATAGAGGCTTCAATCATACGTCTTGCACAGAAGGGTAGGGCAGCCGGTATCCATGTGATCATCGCTACGCAGCGTCCTTCAGTTAATGTCATTACCGGTCTGATCAAGGCTAACTTCCCTACGAGAATTGCCTTCCGTGTGCTTTCAAGCACTGATTCAAGGACAATCCTCGATTCCAATGGAGCAGAGAACCTCATAGGAAAGGGAGATATGCTTTATTATGCAGGTGTGAAGATGGAACGTGTGCAGTGTGCCCTTGTGAGCATGGCTGAGATAAATAAGGTGACCAGATTCATAGGCGATCAGACAGGCTACAAGAAGAGTTATAACACTCCTTATTATCTGCCTGTGCCAGAGTCTCAGGACGGAGAGGCAGGCGGAGGATCCATTGATATGCAGAATATCGACCCTATGTTCGAAGATGCTGCCCGTATGGTAGTGACGTCCCAAAGGGGATCGACTTCCGATCTTCAGAGACGTCTCGGCATGGGATATGCAAGAGCAGGACGTGTGATGGACCAGCTCGAGGGAGCCGGTATAGTGGGCCCGCAGGAAGGTTCCAAGCCAAGGCAGGTGCTCGTAACCACATTTGACGAACTCGACGAGATTCTCTCGCATTTTGTAAAGGAATAATATGAAACATCTGTGCGGATATATATTTACGGCGCTTCTGCTCTTTTGGGCGGGAGCTCTGTCTGCGCAGGATACAAAGCTTCTTGACAAGCTGTATTCGGATATGTCGTCTTCTTGTGTGGAGATGACATATACTTATGAGACTGAGGTGTCGGGGGTAAAGGCTGTAGGAGAGGGTAAACTGGATGTCCAGGGGGATATGTGGACTATGACAGGAAACGGCATACAGATGTGGTGTGATGGAAAGACCCTGTGGGTGGCGGACCCTTCTTTGAAGGAAGTGGTAATAGAGCCTGCTTCCGGCGAAGATGATGGCGCGATACTGACCAATCCTGCAAGTCTTTTTGTGCGCATGCAGGAGCTGTTTGATATGGTCCGTGCCTTGGAATCTCCTGATGGAAAGTCAGTTACATTCTTTATGTCTCCCAAGACTTCCGGCAATATGGCCTTCTGTAATGTGGAGGTTTCAAAAGCTGACGCATCAATACTTTCCGGAGTATTTGCCTTCAATGACGGCAGCGATGTGAATGTGAAAGTCAGCGCCATGAGCCTTAGCCAGAAGCGCGCAGCCGAGGCATTCCGTCCTCAGATAAAATTCGATTCTTCCTGGGTTGTGACGGATATGAGATAGCTTATTGCGGATCTTCGAGCTTGAATCCGCTTGAGCACCATGTCCTGAATTCCCCAGCTTCATCGTAGATCAGACATCCTTCGAGGTCCTGGCGTGACTCCAGAAATCCGATTGATTCTTCCAGACCGATTACCATGCAGTATGTGGCATAGGCGTCGGCTGTGGTTGCGTCTGCTGCTACAATGGTGGCGCTCAGGAGGTTGTGCGACACCGGATATCCTGTGCGTGGATCTATGGTGTGGGCATATTTCCTGCCGTCCCTGACGTAGAATTTGCGGTAGTTTCCTGAGGTGACTATTCCGTGAGGCCCTTCCGGAACCTTGAATATGCCCTGTAGCTGCGCTCCAAGCTCGTTATTGCCGTCCACCGGCTTGTCGATGCCGAGCGACCATGGCTTTCCCGAAGGATTCATGCCGTCACAATATATCTCTCCGATATCCACCATCATGTCCTTTACTCCTATAGAATAAAGATAACGCGCCACGACGTCGCAACTGTAGCCCTGGGCTATTGCATTGTAGTTCAATAGAGGAGCCTTGCCTGCTTCTGTCAGCATGTCGGAACCTTTCAATGTGCCGTCGGGTGCAATTGCTGACATCATATCCTTGCGAAGTCTGTGCATCCCGGAATTCTTCATTGTTGCGGCCACGGTCGCGTCATCCGGCATTTCTCCGGACTTGAAACCGAAGCCCCATAAGTCGAAAAGCGGCGCTGAGGCAACGTCCACAGCACCATCGGTATCATTCCAGATATTCCACGCATGTGAGTAGATGTCAATGAAGAGTGAGTCGGGAGTTATGGCAGCCCCGTTGTTGAAGCTGCTTAGCAGTGAATTACGGTTGTAGCCGGAAAGTGACCGGTCTATATTTCCTAACAGGTTGTCCACATTGTCCCTGATCTCCTCAGGACTGGCGCTTGTTCCTTTTAGATTCAGTTTGACTGCATAGGTGCCTCCTTGGGCATATCCTGTGATGGTGATGTATCTGTTACGCTCCTGGCATGAGACTATCATCAGCATCAGGACTGAGGTGTATATTATTCGTCTTATGTTTCTCATTTTCTTTAAAAATTGCATCCGGCAAACTATTTGTACAAAGGTAGCGGTTTTTCCAATGAAAAAGTCGTATATTTGCAGGATTGTAAAAGAATTTCTTTGAAATGAGTTTAAGAAAACTGTTTATTCTTGCGGCCGTAGTGCTGGCTGCTGCAGCTTGTAAAAAAGATGAGGAGACAGCTTCGATCCCGCCTCTCAATGGTGCATTGTCTTTCTCTGTGCCTGAATATGTGTCGCCGCTTCAGACGGTAACCATGACTCCCAAAGGGGTGAAACATCCTGATGGAAAGGAACTTGGCTACTATTGGAAAGTGACTCCTACAATGACAAAGTACGACACGACCAGATTCTCGAACGGACTTGACAGCAGCAAGCCTGACGGAAAGCCGTCCGACGGTTCGTTCACCCACACATTCTCAGACACATTGAAGACTTATACCGTTTATGCCGGTGCTTATGCTAAGGGATATACTACTGCATCTGCAATGCATGAAGTGAAGGTTGTGAAGGGTGGACTGGGAGGTTCTATCAAGAATACCGGCATCAAGGCATCTGACGCAAAACTGACTGCTCATGGTGTTGACTATTATTACACCACTATCGGCCATCTGGACTGGCTGCGCAGCAATCTTGCAAACCCGGCTTCCGGTGTGGCTTATAAGAACGCAGAGGTGATGTCTGATGTGTTCGGACGCTATTATACATATGAGGAGGCTTTGACGGCATGCCCTGAGGGTTGGAGACTTCCAACTGATGCAGAGTGGGTTGCTATGGTTTCCGAATTCACTGATTCAGAGGGTGTTACTCCTTATAGTCCGGTGCCTGGCGTTGCAGCTGCCCTTATGGCTGATGCTACCTTTAACGGTAATGAAATGTGGCAGTATTACCCTAATGTAGGCGATATTACCAATGTCAGCGGGCTGGCCATCATTCCTTCCGGATACGTCGTTGCCGGAAAGAATTTTGCAGGCTTGAATGAATATGCTATGTTCTGGACTGCTGATGTCGTGGAGGGGGAATCCGATATGGCATATTATCGTTATCTTGTATGCGACCAGTCGGATCTGTTTGCTTCAAAAGGTAGCCGTACTTCATTCGGTGCATCTGTGAGATGCGTGCGTGAAGCCCAGTAGCGTTCCTACATAGTTGAGATTATCTCGAGGGCATCTGTCATTACGGCAATGATGCCCTCGAGACTTTTTATTATGATGCCAGGACATGATCCTGTCAGGCTCAGCAGAATGACGGCTATGGAGAAGGGGACGATGATTCCTGTCAGAGGGAGGGCGACCATGTTGGTGAGGATGAAATACTGAGGGAATGTTCCGAAATAATGCCATGCTATCGGGCCGGTGGTGAGCTGGCATGATATGGACATTGAAGCGGATTTCCATATCCATCCAAGTGGTCCTGAAGCACCTTGCGGCCAAAGTCCGCTTAGGTGAGGGTATATGAATGCAATGCCTGCCATGGCTGCGTAAGACAGCTGGAATCCGACGCTGCCTGCCGAAAGGGGATCGAAGTTGAGCTGGATCAGGAGCGAGGCTGCAAGGATATGCCCGAGACTGTTGCTCCTGCCGGTAAGCCGTGCGGCTTCCCCAAGGAGGATGAATAGGAATGCTCGTGTTATCGAAGGGCCTGCTCCGGTGGCCATTGTGTAGAAACCGCATGCTGATATAATCAGTACGGATCGGATGACTCTTGCTCTCAGGCTGTTGCCTAGTACGCCGAGGATCTTTACAAGTATGCCGTAGATTATGCCCAGATGCAGGCCCGACAAGGCAAGGATGTGTGATGCGCCGCTTGCGCGGAATGCATCCGTGATGTGAGCCGGCAGTGATTCACGGTTTCCTGTGAGAAGCGCCTTCAGCAGAGCGGAAGTGTCTTCGTTCCGGAATGGGATTGCGTCTATGACGGTTTCAAGGGAAAGTCTGAATGAGAGTGCGGTCTCCGCAAGCCACCCCGTGTCTGCAGCATGGCTCCATGAGGTCAGTATTCCTGTAAGGCCTCCCATGAGTCCGGCAGACATTCCTGCGATTGCTGTCAGCATCCATGTAAACACCGGATGGATATGCTTTCTGCCAGGCAGAAGCATGATAATCAATGATATTGCTGCTATGAGTGATGATGTGGAGGCTATAGGTACAATCAGGCAGCCGAATGCTGCAGCTCCGATGACTGCTGTGAATATTCCTGCAGTATAAGGTATGATGAACCCCGCTATGTCTCTCGCCTCTCCCATTTAGTTCCTGTTTTTTGCGAAAGTAGCGATTATTTTTATAACTTTGTGCGTTTTGATACGAATAATCTAACAAACTATACGGAAATGATCATTTTAGTTCTTAATTGCGGCAGTTCTTCACTTAAGTATCAGCTTCTTGATATGAAGAGTGAGGAGGTGTATGATCTTCTTGCCAAGGGTCTGGTTGAGAGGATCGGATTGGAGGTAGGATGCTTGAAGCATCAGGCAACTGGTAAGGAAAAGCTCGAGAAGGAGATGCCTATCGAGAACCATACTGTGGGTATTCAGGCTGTTCTCAATGCATTGACTGATAAGGAGTATGGTGTGCTTTCCACACTTGAGGACATCGAGGCTGTAGGACATCGTGTTGTCCACGGAGCGGAAGAGTTCGTGTGCAGCCAGCTCATCAATGACGAGGTTGTGGCTCAGCTCGAGAAGTGCTCGGTATTTGCTCCTCTTCACAACCCTGCGAATATTCTTGGCATCAAGGCTGTGTCTGCAGTGCTTCCGTCTGTTCCTCAGGTGGGTGTATTTGACACTGCATTCCATCAGACAATGCCTTCATACGCATATATGTATGCGCTTCCTTATGAGTATTATGAGAAGTATGGCGTTCGTCGCTACGGCTTCCACGGCACCAGCCATAAGTATGTGTCTGCAAAGGGTGCTAAGTTCGCCGGTCTCGACCTGAATTATTCGAAGATCATCACCTGCCACCTTGGAAACGGAAGTTCGATTGCTGCAGTGGTAAACGGAAAGTCAATCGACACCACTATGGGATTTACTCCGCTTGAAGGTCTCATCATGGGTACCCGAAGCGGTAGTGTCGACCCAGATATTGTGACATATATCCAGGAGAAGGAAGGCCTTACCGCAGCGCAGATGAGCACAGTGCTCAATAAGAAGAGCGGTTTCCTCGGTCTCTCATGCGTGTCTTCGGATGCACGTGACCTTGATACAGCTGCAAACGAAGGCAATCCTAAGGCAAAGCTTACTCTCAAGAAGCTTACTTATGAGATTACCAAGTATATCGGAGCTTATGCTGCAGCTATGAATGGTGTGGACCTGATCGTGTTCACCGGCGGTATAGGTGAGAATAACAGCCGTCTTCGCCGCAGAGTCTGCGAGAATCTCACATATCTCGGAGTCAAGTTCGACTATGATGCAAATGTAGTGAGAGGAGTGGATACAATTCTTACACTTCCAGATTCTAATGTGAAGGTCGCTCTCATCACCACCAACGAGGAGCTGATGATTGCGCGCGACACAATGAATATCGTTCAGAACGAAGAGTAATCACGAGTGAGGCTGAATGAAAAGCGCGTCTTTTTGTTCAGCCTTTATTTTATAACCTAATCCGAAATGTTTACAAAATTCGAAGAGATATATGCCTTCCTGAAAGGCAGGGACAGCAGGAAGAGGATGATAGCCGCATGGGGCGTGGATACGCACACTGTGGCTGCTGCTTCCAAGGCCGTTGAGCTTGGTCTTGCTGATGTGACTCTTGTCGGTGATGAGGCCCTTATTGCAAAGGCTTGCGCAGAGGAGGGTGTCAATGCAGGTATGTTTACTATAGTGCACAATCCTGATGAGCTGAAGTCAGTGGCTCAGGCGGTGCAGATGGTCCGTGACGGTGAGGGAGACTTTCTGATGAAGGGACTTTGCTCTACAGACAAGTTCCTTCGTGCGATTCTCAATAAGGAGACAGGACTCCTGCCTCCTAAGGGTACCCTGACACATTGTACTACCCTTGAGATTCCTTCCTATCATAAGCTGCTTTTTGTGGGTGATGTGGCAGTTATTCCTGCTCCAGACCTCAAGCAGAAGCAGATTATTATGGAATGTCTCGTAAGGACTGCCAAGGCTGTCGGAGTTCAGACTCCTAAGGTGGCTATTCTTGCGGCCACCGAGCAGGTCCTTGCAAGCCAGCCGGCGTCTGTGGAGGCTGCGATGCTCTCGAAGATGGTGGAGCGTGGCCAGATCCGCGGATGCATTGCGGACGGACCGCTTGCCCTGGATGTTGCCATTGACATGGAGTCTGTGCAGATCAAGGGACTCGTGAGCCCGGTTGCCGGTGATGCTGACTGCATACTTTTCCCTAACATCGAGTCTGGAAATGTGTTCTACAAGGCTAATTCGAAGCTTGTCCCAGGTGTGAGACAGGCTGGTATGCTGGTTGGAGCGAAGGTGCCATGCGTGCTTTCAAGCCGTGCAGACAGCATTGATACCAAGCTTAATTCGATTGCCATTGCTGCTATGTCTGTATAGAAGGAGGTATTATGAAACCGAACATGAAAATCTTTGATATATTTTCGCCCTGGGCGATATCAAATGATTTTCATCGTGAGAGTGAGTGATAGCGAGCGGCTATCAGACTTTCACAAAATTTTTATAGCCATAAAAATTTTTGATAGTATGAAAGGAAGAATTCTGGTGGTCAATACAGGTTCCACCTCGACCAAGATAGGTTTTTATGATTCAGGGGAGATGCTTTTCGAGAAGAATCTCACCCACTCTGCTGAAGAGGTTGCGAAATATGCTTCTGTGATGGATCAGGGCGGCATGCGTCGTGATGCTATTACGGCATTTCTTGCTGAAAAAGGCATTGCGTTGGAGACCATCGACCTGGCTATGGCACGCGGGGGACTTATTACCCCTATCCGTACCGGTGTGTATGGCGTCAATCAGGAAATGAAGGATGCGCTGATGTCCGGAAAGGATGGGGTGCATGCATGTAACCTCAGTGCGCTGATTGCGGATGATATTGCTGCGGAGGTGAATAATGCGCGAGCTGCGAAAGGAATCGCCGGTGAGTGCCGTGCGTTTATCGCAGACCCTCCGATGGCCGATGAAATGCTTCCGGAGGTGAAGGTGGGCGGTATTCCGGAATTCGAGCGCCGCACGCTTTTCCATGCACTTAATTCACGTGCCATGGTGCGCCGTTATGCCCGCAGCGTGGGTAAATCCAATAAGGAAGTTACTGTGATTGTGGCACATATGGGCGGCGGATCTTCTGTGTCTCTTCATAGGAACGGGCTGGTTATAGATACGACAGATGCTCTTGGAGGCGATGGCCCTATCAGCCCGGAAAGAGCCGGCACGGTGCCGGGCTTCCCGCTTGTTGAGATGTGCTTCAGCGGCAAATATTCCAAGGATGAGATAAAGAAGAAACTCGTCGGAAAGGGTGGTGCCGTTGCGTATTTCGGAACTAACGACATACGTGAAGTGGCTGCTCGTGCAGAAGCCGGCGATGCTCAGTGCGAAGTGTTCCTCAAAGGGTTTGCAGTGTCTGTCGCCAAATATATCGCTTCTATGGCAGTTGTGGTGGACGGAAAGGTGGATGCCATTGTCCTGACGGGAGGCATAGCCAATTCCAAGGCCATTACCGATGATATTTCGCGTCGCGTAGGATTTATTGCTCCAGTTGAGGTGTATCCTGGAGAAAACGAACTTGAGTCTCTGGCCGAGAACGGATACGGCATCCTGGCTGGAGAATTCGAGATCGGCACCTATCATAGGGACCGTTTCTAAAGAATCCTGAAAGATTTTATACCTTTTGTGTTAAAAAATACAATGAAATAAGCCTGTTGTTGGTTATATTTGCAATAATCAATAACAGGCTTTTATCATGACCACACTAATCACTAAACTGATCCGTCCGGCATTTGTTCTTTTTGCCGGAATTTCAATGCTTTCATGCAGTTCGAACTATGAATTCGACTATCTCTACGATGACCTTCCTTTTGAAATGGAAAAGGTGCAGCGTCCGATGATTCCTGCACGTGAGGTAAGTGTCGCTGACTTCGGTGGAGTCGGTGACGGTGTGTTCCTCAATACGCAGGCTTTTGCCGATGCAATCGATGCCCTCTCACAGCTTGGTGGAGGACGTGTCGTTGTTCCGACAGGAGTATGGCACACCGGACCTATCACGCTTAAGGATAATATCGAGCTTCATGTCCGTCCGGATGCTGTGGTCCTGTTCTCTACCGACCGCGACCTTTATCCTATCGTGGAGACTGTGTTCGAAGGTCTTGACACAAAGCGCTGCCTTGCTCCTATCAATGCTGACGGAGCGAAGAATATAGCCATCACAGGAGGAGGAACAATCGACGGAAACGGTGATTCGTGGCGTCAGGTGAAGAAAGATAAGATAGCCCCTTCTCAGTGGAAGAAGCTTCTCAAGAGCGGTGGATATACAAATGCGAAGGGAGATGTCTGGTATCCGGACTCGACATCAATACGAGGATCGATAGTAAGCGATGCATTCAATGTGCCTCAGGGACTTAATACAGAAGAGGAGTGGAATAGTGTGAAGACATATCTTCGTCCGGTTCTCATCGGGATCAGGAATTGTGAGAACGTGCTTCTGGAGGATTGCCTTTTCCAGAACTCTCCATGCTGGAATATACATCCTCTGATGTGTAAGAACGTGATAATCAATAATGTGACAGTACGTAACCCATGGTATTCACAGAACGGTGATGGTCTGGATGTGGATTCATGCGAAAATGTGCTGGTGATAAATTCAAGTTTTGATGTAGGTGATGACGCCATTTGTATAAAGTCAGGAAAAGATGCCGACGGACGCAGGCGTGCCAAGCCTTGTAAGAATCTTATTGTGGATAATTGTGTGGTTTTCCATGGTCATGGCGGATTCGTTGTCGGTAGCGAGATGTCCGGCGGTGTCGAGAATATGAAGGTGGCCAACTGCCGCTTCCTCGGCACTGATGTGGGTCTGAGATTCAAGAGCTGCCGCGGACGCGGAGGTGTCGTGAAGAAT
This sequence comes from Candidatus Cryptobacteroides sp., assembly GCA_045127905.1. Lineage (GTDB taxonomy): Bacteria > Bacteroidota > Bacteroidia > Bacteroidales > UBA932 > Cryptobacteroides. The sequence continues at coordinate 100,695 of JBGVQX010000028.1, read as the reverse complement.
ATCTTTATCGAGGATATTGTGATGATGAACATCCCTACTGAGCCTCTTCTTTTCGATCTGCATTATGGCGGAAAGTCAGCTGTGGAGGCTGCAGAAGAGGAGGGAAGCCAGTTCAATGTACCTTATGTGCCTGCTGATGAGACTACTCCTCAGTTCCGCGACATCTTCATCAAGGATATCATATGCAGCGGAGCTGCAAGAGCCATGTACTTCAATGGTATCCCTGAGAAGAATATTGAGAATATCGTGGTGGAGGATTGTGAGATAGTTTCTGTTAAGGGAGCTGACCTGCGTTATTCCAACGGTGTCGTACTCAAGAATGTCGATATCACACAGTCTGAAGGTCAGGGCTATATTATTGCCAACAGCAAGAATGTACAGATCATTGATTGCTCGGATGCTGCCGGTTCTGAGATGCCGGAAGTGTACCAGTATAACTCTCACAATGTTACAATTGACTAGGATATGAAAAGGATATTTTTGTTTCTTGCGTTGATTATCAGTGCTTTAACTCTTTCTGCTCAGGATAAGATTGTCCTCAGGCTGATGGGTGATTCCACAATGGCGGATAAGGACCTCTCATATGAGAATCCCGAGCGTGGATGGGGACAGAGGCTTAAATCCCATCTGGATACAAATGTGGTCGTGGCCAATTATGCCCAGAACGGACGCAGTACGAAAAGTGTTCAGACTCTCGGCATCTGGGACAGGGTGAAGAATGACCTGAAAAAAGGAGAGTATCTCTTTATCCAGTTCGGCCATAATGACTCTAAGGAGTCTGATACTACAAGATATGCGGCTCCTTTCGGAGCATATCAGGATAACATCCGTCTTTTTGTGGAGCATGCCTTGAGTGTAGGGGCTAAACCGATTCTTTTCACCCCTGTTTCCCGCAGATGGTTTGATGATGAGGGGAAGCTCAAGAGAGAATGCCATGGAGACTATCCTGCTGCAGTGACTCAGGTGGCCAAGGAGTATGATCTGCCTATAATTGATGCCAACACTGTGACTCAGGAGTGGCTCATAAGCCTTGGTGACGAGCCTTCGCGCAAGTATTACATGTGGATAGAGAAAGGTACGAATCCCAAGCATCCGGACGGTAAGGTGGACAATACCCACACCAATGTTGCAGGTGCGCGTAAGATAGTCAATCTGCTTCTTCCTGAGATTGTGAAAGTGATTCCTGAACTTGCCGCTCATGTGGTGGACTATGATTTCGTGGTGGCCAAGGATGGAAGCGGTGATTTCTTTACCGTTCAGGAAGCAGTGGATGCCGCTCCTGATTATTGCAAGCAGGATGAGACGACCATCTATATAAAGGATGGTGTGTATGAAGAGAAAGTGACTATTCCTACCAATAAGCAGCGTCTGCATCTTATCGGCCAGTCTGCTGACAAGACCGTTATCCGATGGAGCGACTATGCTTTGAAGAAAGGTTCTACCGGATATGAGATGGGTACATCTGCTACGTCAACGGTATTTCTGTATGGAGACGATTTTCTTGCCGAGAATCTGACTGTCGAGAATGATGCCGGAGAAGGAAAGGAAATTGCACAGGCTTGTGCTATTACAGTGGATGCAGACCGCGTGGCTTTCATCAACTGCCGTTTTATAGCAAATCAGGATACTATCTACACATACGGAAAAGGGCAGAGGCAGTATTTCCGTAACTGCTGGATAGAAGGTACTACAGATTTCATTTTCGGTGCGTCTACTTGCTGGTTCGAGGACTGCACCATCCTCAGCAAGAGAGACAGCTACATTACCGCGGCATCTACACCTGAAGGAGCGGAGTTCGGTTATGTGTTCAAAAACTGCCGCCTCATCCATAACGATAATGCCAAGAAGGTTTATCTCGGACGTCCTTGGAGACCTTATGCGAAGACTGTTTTTATTGATTGCGAACTCGGTGACCATATCAGGCCTGAAGGATGGCATAACTGGGACAAGAAATATGCAGAAAAGACTTCGTACTATGCCGAATATGGCAGCAAGGGACCGGGTGCCGAAGGCAAGAGGGTCTCGTGGAGCCATGCTCTGAAGGCTAAGGAAGTTAAAAAATATACGCCTGAGAATGTCCTGAAGACAGGGACAGAAATAGACAAGCATGGTAAGGCCGTACCTGTTGAGTGGTATTTCAAGGTATTCTAACTGAGAGTGTTATGAAATTCAGGACAGCTCTGGCTATAGTCTTTATCCTTGCAGGCTCTGCCCATGATATTGTGGCGGAGCCTCTGGAGTTCATTTATGAACACTATTCGTCCGATGACGGCCTTCCGCATAATTCCATATGCGATATCCATCAGGACGGAAGAGGCTACCTGTGGCTGTGCACATGGTACGGATTGAGCCGTTACGACGGTAACGGTTTCGTCAATTATACGATGCGTCCCGGAGATTATTCTAATCTTTCCCATAACAGGATTCTTTCGGTCAATGAAGATAAAGAAGGCTATCTTTGGGTGACTACGTATGATTGGCACCTCTACCGCTTTGATGTGGATGACGAGAAGTTTGTGGCTGTTCCAAGTGAGCTTAAGGGTTTTACGGCGTCTGCTGCAAGCGTGAAGACATTCATGTGTGCAAAAGACGGAAACGTATGGGTTGCGTTGTCAGGATCCGGTCTGTTGAAGGTAAGTCCGGACCTTACATATGAGACATACTTTTCAGGATTTCCGGTGGGAAAGGATATAACTCATATGTTCGAGGACTCCAGAGGAACTGTCTATGTGGTGTCTGAGACCGGAATATCTATGTTTGCCGAAGATAATGTTTCGCTTCTTGCACGTGATCCGGAGACATTTGCCTTCGCTGAGTCAGATGGCGTCCTTTATTTTGCTTCCCCGGATCATCTGCTGACTGTGGACATGGATACCCATGAGCAGAAAAATATAAATCTTGCCAGATATGGGGCAGGAAATGCCACGACCATGTCTTTGACCGGCACGGATATGCTTTATGTGGGATTCCGTGATAATGCCGTAGGTTATGTCGATAAGACTTCCGGCAATCTTACCATGTACCGGACCGGTATGGGACGGGTACGTTATCTCTTCCCGGATCCGGAAGGCTTGCTGTGGATTGCGACTGAGCGTACAGGAATATGGGCTTTTGACCGTTCGCATGAACGGTTCAGACATTACGAACATCCGAATAATGTAATGTCGTATTATGCGGATACGCTTGCTCATGTGGAAAGTCATGGGGACCGACTTTGGATAAAGATGAATAACTATGGTTTCGGATATTATGACAGATGCTGCGACCAGATAGTACCTCTTAGCAATGTGAAGACCCAGCCTGACCACAGATTCATGAACGGAGTGGCATGCTATGATATCGATGATTCCGGAGTTCTGTGGATGTCCACAGTGGGACGTGGTCTTGAGAGGGTGACTGTCATCACCCCGAAGGTTGATGTTATCGTGCCTCCGACGCGTTCCGATGATGAGAAGTCTTCTTCTGAGGTACGTGCCATGCTTCGCGACAGCAAGGATAATATATGGGTGGCGACAAAGAGCCGCGAGTTATATCTGTATTCACCGGATATGTCCGTATGCAGGCGCTTCCCGGACAGCAGGAGCGGTGATATTGGAGTTGTGTATTCCATTTTTGAGGATCGTGACGGAAATATATGGCTCGGTACCAAAGGTGATGGCGTCATAAGGATGACACAGTCGGGAGAAGATTGGGAATGCAAACGTTTCAAGGCAGATCCGAACGACCGCAACTCGTTGAGCTCCAATAATGTGTATTCAATTGCACAGGATAAGGACGGACGTATCTGGATAGGTACCTACGGTGGTGCGCTATCGATGCTTCCTACACCGTACAGTGATGAGTTCGTGACTGTAAACAACAATTTCCCGGATTATCCTCAGGATATAGGAGACAGGGTGAGATATCTTCACAGCATGCCTGACGGCAGGATGCTTGTCGCTACAATCGGCGGAATCATCCTGTTTGAACCATCCGAGACACCTGAGCTGACAATCTTCAATCATATTACCAAGACTCCCGGTGATGCCGGTTCGTTGGGTAATAATGATGTAATCCATGTATATACTGACCGTCGTGGCAATACTTGGCTCTGCACTTTCGGAGGAGGTTTGAACAGACTTTATTTCGAGAACGGCGTCCCTCGTTTTGAAGTAGTATGTGATGCTGACGGTCTCGCAAGCAATATTGTCCATTCTGTGATAGATGATCCTGCAGGTAATCTTTGGATTGCGACGGAAGCAGGACTCTCCCGTTATGATGCAGCGCTTGGACAGGTGACGAATTATTCTGTGTATGATGGTGTGCCTAAGACTACATTCAGCGAGGCTACATGTGCTTCGATGGCGGACGGAAGCGTACTGTTCGGCACATTTGACAATGTCTATAGGATTGATCCTGACAATTTCGATTCAGTCGTACGCCCTGGTCGTCTGACTGTTACCGGTCTTAATGTTGATGGCGTCAGAACTCCTTTCAAGGAGAAAATAGTGATACCAAATGACTGCTCTTATTTCAGGGTCGAGTTCTCTTCTCTGGATTTCAGCCGTGGGGTGGTGCCCGGTTTCTCTTATATGCTGGAGGGTTATGATGCGGGATGGATATCTGCATCAGGCAATTCGGCCACATACTCCCATCTTCATCCCGGCAGATATCTTTTCAAGGTCCGTGAGACTTATCCGGAGGATGTGAAGAATACCGTTGAACTGACTGTTCCTTTGATTGTCAGACCTTCCATATGGAATGCTCCTGTTTCCATTGCAATATATGTTATCCTTGCGTTATTGCTTGTGTTTTTCCTTATCAGGATGGTTATGTCACAGTTCAGGCTCAGGAGCGATGTGAGGATTGAGCATGACCTGAATGAGATCAAGGCACGTTTCTTTACGAATATCTCTCACGAGCTGCGTACTCCACTTACCCTTATAATGGGAGGTATAGATGACATACGCAAGAAGCTCTCTGCTGATAGCGCTTCGGAGTATAGTGTGAATATGGTGTACAAGAATGCCAGAAGGATGATGACGCTTGTAAATCAGCTTCTCGACCTTCGTACACTGGTGAATGGTAAGGTACGCCTGAAGGTGCAGCAGCTTGATGTTGTGAAGCTTGTGAATGATGTATATCAGGATTTCAGGGATATGTCGGCGGAACGTCAGATAGATATGCGTATCATACTGTCGGTAGATTCCCTGATGGTTTGGGGGGATGCAATGAGGCTGGAAGCTCTGGTATATAATCTCCTTTCAAATGCATTCAAATATACTTCCGACGGAGGTAAGATAGAGGTCGGTGTGTTGTATAGGGAAGGGGAGAAGGAGTTCCGTATCATGGTGAAGGATAACGGAATAGGTGTTCCTGAGGATAAGAGGGAGGCTATTTTTGAGCCGTTTATCAAGGGTGCCGAGAGTGCATATCGAGGCATGAGCAGCAGCGGTATCGGACTGTCCTTCTGCAAGGAGATTGTGGATGCCCACAGTGGCTCGATATGGGTTGAGAGCGGCAGTGAAGCCGGTTCCAAGTTTTTTGTAAGGCTCCCGATCGACCGCGAAAGATTCGATGCAGGCAGCGTGCAGTTTGTGGATGAGATGGAAAATGCTTCTCAGGTGGAGACCTACGGACTCAGCCGTTATAAGGTAGAGGCTACTCATCCGAAGGATGCCATGAAAGTGCTGGTGGTGGAGGACAATGCTGAACTGAAGGTGTATATATATAATAGTCTTATAAGCAGGTATGAGGTAAGGGATGCATCAAATGGAAGGGAAGCGATGAGGCTGATGGAGGATGGCTGGATTCCTGATATGATCGTGACTGACCTTATGATGCCGGAAATGAATGGTATAGAACTGATAAATAATGTACGTAATGACTTTAATATCAGTCATATCCCTATTGTTCTCATTACGGCTAAGCATGAGAATGACACCCAGCTGAAAGCTATGAAATATGGCGCTGACGGCTATATCGCCAAGCCTTTCACCATGGAACTTCTGATGGCGAAGATAGATAATATGCTGGAACGCAGGAAGAATCTCCTGTCTTCGTTATCTTCTGCTGCAGCTGGTGGTGAGGCTCGCGGAAAGGTGGAGTTTGTGCCTCAGGAAATAGTGATTACCGACAGGGATGAACAATTGATTTCCAAGGTGATGACATGGCTGGAGGAGAATGTCTCGGATGCAGAAGTGACGGTAGAACAGCTTGCCTCATATGTGGGCATGGGACGTACTTCCATGTATAATAAGATAAAGGGACTCACCGGCAAGTCTCCTGTGGAGCTTATTCTGGATTTCAGGATGGAGAAGGCGACATATTATCTGAAGAGTGGTCAGTATTCCGTGTCCGAGACTTCGTATAAGGTAGGATTCTCCGATCCGGGCTATTTCAGCCGCAGTTTCAAGAAGCATTTCGGCATGACTCCGGCGGATTACATAAAACGTAACAAATCAGAGAAATAATAAACTTTTAATACTATGAGAAGATCATTGGCAATCATTATTGCATCATTCCTCGCTGTCTCGGCTGCCGCTCAGGTGCCGTATTCGGTGAAGATGATCCAGTCTGAAATGAAGAGATGTCCGGACGGGACGTATCTTGACGGTATGAATGGGCAGAGGAAATGGAATTATACGACTGGTCTTGAATTGAAGTCGTTCATGGATGCGGCAAAGCGTTATGAACTGCCTGAAGTGGTGGAATATGTCCGTGCATGGGCTGATACTATGGCTTCGGAGGATGGAACGGTCTACAAGTACAAGAAGTCGAATTATAATGTGGACCATATCTGTCCGGCTCGTATATATTTTGATCTTCACGATATGTATGGCAAAGAGGATGGGCGCTATCGTAAGGTTACACGCATGATCAGGAAGCAGATAGATGACCAGCCGCGTACAAAGTCCGGCGAGTTCTGGCATAAGCAGGTGTACCCTCATCAGGTGTGGCTGGACGGATTCTATATGGCTCTTCCTTTTTATGCAGAATATACCAGACGTTATGCGCCAAAGGAACAGAAGGATTCTTTGTTTGCGGATATAGTGCATCAGTTTGTTGCAGGAGCTGAAAATACCTATGACCCGGCTACAGGCCTTTACAGACATGCATGGGATGAATCCAGGTCGATGTTCTGGTGCGATCCGCAGACCGGCCTTTCCGACCATGCCTGGGGCAGGGCAACCGGCTGGTTCGCGATTGCTTTGGTTGAAGTTCTTGATTACCTTCCCGAGAAGCATCCAGGACGCCAGGCACTCATTGACCAGCTTAATTATTTCCTGAAGGTTCTTCCGAAGTGGGCTGACCCAGAGACAGGAATGTGGTATCAGGTGCTTGACTGTCCGACCCGCGAAGGAAACTATCAGGAGGCAACATGTTCGATCATGTTTACCTATGCCTTTCTCAAGGGCCTCAGGATGGGATATATAGACGAATCGCATAAGGATTACATCCTTGGACTTTATACAAAGTTCATCAAACGTTTCATCCGTGAAAATGAGGATGGAACCATTTCCATGACAGATTGCTGCTCGGTGGGTGGACTCGGTGGAAAGCAGATGCGCAGGGGAGACTTTGCATATTATCTCAGTGAGCCGATAATCGATAATGACCCGAAGGGTGTCGGACCGTTTATCTGGGCATCCCTTGAATGGGAGGCTATGCACAATATAGACTATTTCCCCTCGGTAAGCGGTGACCTTGCTTTTGAAGGTGCGGAAGGATGTGGAAAGTATTCGCAGGGTGGCCGCGGAGGTAAGGAATATATTGTGACATCTCTTGCAGATGATGGTTCGGAGGGTACTCTGCGTCATGCTGTGGAGGCAAAGGGACCGCGTGTCGTGAAATTTGCTGTAGAAGGCGATATCCGTCTGACAAGCCCCCTTAATATAAAGAACCCATATATCTCCATTCTCGGACAGACGGCTCCGGGACAGGGAATTACGGTCAGGGATCATAATGTCTTCATTACTGCCGATCATACTATAGTCAGATATATGCGTTTCAGACTTGGGTCGGCAGCTGCTGTGGAAGCAGATGCGCTTGGCGCAAAACGTTGCTCAAATGTCATTATAGACCATTGCTCCATCAGTTGGGCTACAGATGAGAATGCTTCGTTTTATGCGCTTTCTGATGCCACAGTGCAGTGGTGTATCATTTCAGAGGCTTTGAATTCTTCGGTTCATCATAAAGGAAAACATGGCTACGGCGGCATCTGGGGTGGAAGAAATGTGACTTTCCATCATAATCTGTTCGCTCATAACAGCAGCCGCAATCCTCGTTTCGACCATCCTGCAATATACTGGGGTGACGATATGCTTCTAAGAAGAGGTACAGTCGATTTTGTAAACAATGTGGTCTATAACTGGGGCATGAAGGCCATCTATGGTGGCGAGGAAGGCTGGTTCAATGTGGTTGGAAACTATTTCCGTCCGGGACCGGCAACGAAGAAACTGGACGGCGAGTGGATGGAGTTCTATGTGTCCAAAACCACTTCGATGAATCCAGGGAAATTCTATATTAATGATAATCTCTACGATGTGTCTGCTGTGAAGAAAGGCGGATTTGATGGAAATACACCTGATTATGAAAAAATAGCCCAGTGGGAAAATACCTATAAGGAATCCTCTGTCGCCGAGCCTTTTGCGATAAAGTCGAAGATTGCCGCGCAGGCACCTGCGGCTGCATATAAGGCCGTTCTTAAGAGTGCAGGAGCTTCAAAGAAGCGCGATGCGGTTGATAAACGTATTATTAAGGAGGTAAAAGCCGGAAATGCCTCGTACAATGGTTCGGTTACCGGACTTCCCGGAATTATTGACTCTGAAAACGATCTTAAATGATTATGAATATCAGAAAACTACTCTGCTTTTTGTCGGTCCTGCCGCTTCTTTGGGCTTGCCAGCCTGAGGCTAATCCTGATGTACCGGTCGCGCTCGATCCTCCTGCTAATGTCACTCTTGCAGTTGCAACAACATCAACTTTGACTTTATCATGGGATGAAGTCAAGGGAGTGGATTACTATATTGCGAGGCTCGAACTTTCTGATGGTACATTGGTTCCGGGGGGACAGGTCAGTATAAAGAAGACATCCTTCAAATATTCTGACCTTGTGCCTGCGACGGAGTATATCTTCAAGGTGAAGGTTAAGTCAGGTAATGTGGCGTCGGATTATTCTGCACCGATTTCTGTAAACACCCTCGCTGAGGGCGAGGAGCCGGGTCCGGGAACTGATTCTGATCCTGATCCTGATCCATCGCCTGTACCGACTCCGAATGAGTATTATGCTCATTTCAAGATACCTGCAGCAGAGGATGCCCATGGCAAGGCTTTGGCTTTTCCCGGGGCTGAGGGCGGCGGAATGTATACCACAGGAGGACGTGGCGGAAAGGTTATCCATGTGACTAATCTGAATGATTCCGGCGCCGGCTCCCTTCGTGCGGCGCTTGCCGAATCCGGTCCGAGGACTATTGTGTTCGATGTTGCGGGATTGATTTCCTTGAATTCCACACTGCAGATTGCCAAAGGAGATGTCACCATCGCCGGCCAGACCGCTCCTGGAGATGGTATCTGTCTGAAGAACTTTGCAACTCGTCTGAATGCATCCAATGTGATAATCCGTTTTGTGCGATTCCGCATGGGTGATGAGAAGAAGAACGAGGATGATGCTATCTGGGGACGATATTTTGAAAATATCGTTCTGGACCATTGCTCAATGTCTTGGAGCACAGACGAATGCTCATCATTTTATGCTAATAAGAACTTTACGATGCAGTGGTGCATCCTTACCGAGAGCCTCTGCAATTCGGTCCATGGCAAGGGAAGCCACGGCTATGGCGGCATCTGGGGCGGAAAGAATGCTTCGTTCCATCATAATCTTCTCGCCAACCACAAGAGCCGTAATCCCCGTTTCGACCATCCGGAGGTGTATGATAAATACGTATCAACCCATAGAGGACATGTTGACTACCGCAATAACGCCGTTTATAACTGGGGTGATAATTCCACTTATGGCGGAGAAGGAGCATGGTTCAATATGGTGAACAATTATTATAAGCCGGGACCTGCATCGAAGGACCGCAAGTATTTCCTTGATGCCAACGGAATATACACATCTTCCAAGACAGATTATGGATATCCACTTCTTTATGTTTCAGGAAATATCCATACTAAGTACCAGGATATAACTTCCGATAACTCAAAGGGAATATACTGGCATGACCATAATACCAATACGCCTCCTGATGCATCCAGGATGCTTGCTTCTGTGCAGGATATCCAGGGCCCTTCATCTGAGGATGTATTTACGACAACTCATGCTGCAGCGGATGCGTTCGACAAGGTGCTTGCATTCGGAGGTGCTTCTCTCGCGCGTGATGCGGTGGATCAGCGTGCATGCAATGATGCCAAGTCGGGGACCGCTACATTCAAGGATGGAGGAAACGGTTCGAAGAACGGTATCATTGACACTCAGTCGGTCGTAGGCGGATGGCCTGCATATGAGGCTTCTGCAGAAGAACTCGCCCGTGTCAAGGATACTGACGGTGACGGAATGCCTGACTGGTTCGAAGATATGTTCGGGCTGAAAAAAGCCGATGCTTCTGACGGAAATTCCATGACTCTTGACTCCTACGGACGATATACCAACCTTGAGATGTACCTGCATTATCTTGTCAAGGATATCGTTGAGGGACAGAATCAGGGAGGAACATATGATAAAATATCATAGTCTCTCTGACGGGGTGTTAAAAAATCCCAATAATGCGATAAAATTTCACCTATGGCCCGCGCTGAAAAAGGTAAATTCGCAATATTGAAAATATTGACAACACTAAATAATTACTAACCAAACACAAATTTTTATGAAAAATCTGACGTACAAGATTTCTCTGATGATCTTGGGGCTTTTTGCAGCCGCTTTTGCTGCTGATGCCCAGGAGATCAAAGGTGTCGTGTCAGACATGAACGGTGAACCGCTGATAGGCGTTTCCGTTTATGTGGACGGCACAACTCTAGGTGTTGCTACAGGAATCGACGGTGACTATGTCATCAATGTTCCTGATGCAAAGGGCAAGACCCTTGTGTTCTCGATGATAGGCCTCGCTGAGAAGAAGGTCGTGATCGGAAACAACACTACAATTGACGTAGTTCTTGAAGAGGATGCCAACTTCCTCGATGAGACTGTCGTTATCGGTTATGCAACAGTAAAGCGCCGTGACCTCATGGGTTCGGTGACATCTGTCGGCAATGAGGCACTTACTCAGGTGCCTGTAGCTTCTGTAGGTGAGGCTCTTGCCGGTAAGATGGCCGGTGTGCAGGTGACCACTACAGAAGGTGATCCTGATGCTGAAATCAAAATCCGCGTCCGTGGAGGCGGTTCCATCACTCAGGATGCTTCTCCTCTTTACATCGTGGACGGTTTCCCTGTAGAGAGCATTTCAGATATCCCAGCTTCCGACATTCAGTCAATCGACGTTCTTAAGGATGCGTTCTCGACTGCAATCTATGGTTCGCGTGGTGCTAACGGTGTAGTTCTCGTTACTACAAAGTCCGGTGCTTCAGGCAAGATTTCAGTGAGCTACAATGCTTACTGGGGCCAGAAGAAGATGGCTAATGCTGACGCTATCCAGACAGGCTCTCCTTACGACTTCGTTCAGAATCAGTATGAGCTTGCTGTACTCAGAGATAGAGTCGATGATGATTTCATCAAGGTATTCGGCGTGTTTGAGGATATGGACCTCTACAAGGGCGTAGAGAAGAACGACTGGTTGAAGAAGGTATTCGGAAACACCGGTACCACTTTCAATCACAACCTCTCGGTTTCAGGCTCGACGGATAAGGTAAAATGGACTGCCAGCTACGCTCATGTAGGTGACAATGCCATTATGATTGGTTCCAACTATAAGAGAGATAACCTCAATTTCAAGACCCAGTACAAGCCTATCAAGCAAATCACCATCGATATCAACGCCAGATATTCACGTACAGAGGTGCTTGGAGCAGGAACAAACTCAATCAACGACTCAGGTTCTACATCGAGTACATCTGCACGTCTGAAGCATGCTGTTCAGTACACTCCTTTCCCTATTACCGGAGTAGCTACTGATTCTGACCTTGCAGAAGATTATGGTGACAATGCTCCGCCTCTCAAGTCCGTTACAGATAACGACAATAAGAGAATCCGTCAGAACTGGACTGTAAACGGTTCCGTTACATGGCATATCATCAAGAACCTTAACCTTAAGGTAGAGGGTGGTCTGGATGATTATTCACAGGAGGATAACCGCTTCTATGGTCTTACAACATACTATGTGGGCAACTCTGCAACCATCAAGGGACAGCCTGCTACACAGTATAAGAGAGCATTCCGTACAAACTATCGTACAACTAATACTCTCAACTATAATTTCGGAGAAGTCTTTGCTGATGACAGACATAAACTCGACCTTCTCCTTGGTCAGGAGTATATCCTCACAAAGTCTAATAATCTTTCTACTACAATTGAAGGACTCCCTGTCTTCTTTGATTCACAGATGGCGTGGAACTTCATGGCTTCAGGAACACCTGTAGCTTCGAACAACTTCTACAATCCTGACGGACAGCTCCTTTCATTCTTCGGAAGAGCAAACTATGACTATGACGGACGCTATGCAGTTTCCGCTACAGTACGTGCCGACGGATCGTCTAAGTTCGAGAAAGGCAATCAGTGGGGTATTTTCCCTTCAGCTGCAGCATCATGGACAATCTCAAATGAGGGATTCATGGAGGATGCAACATGGCTTGACAACCTGAAGCTGCGTTACAGCTACGGTACCGCAGGTAACAACAATATTCCATCGAATGTGTCTTCACTCCTCTTCCAGGCGAACCAGTCGCAGTGGATCTCAATGGGTAACACATGGTGGGGAACAACTACTGTAGGCGGAAAGTCTATCATGCCTAATCCTGACCTTACTTGGGAAACAACCGTTTCACATAATATCGGTCTCGATTTCGCATTCCTGAAGAGCCGTATTACAGGATCGTTCGAGGTTTATCATAACACAACTAATGACCTCCTCATCCAGTTCCCTGTGGCAGGATCCGGTTATGACTACCAGTACCGCAACCTTGGTTCTGTGCAGAACCGCGGTTTCGAGGCTTCCCTCAATTTCGTTCTTGTAGAGAAGAAGAACTTCGGTCTCACTCTCGGAGCCAACATAAGCTTGAACGAAAACAAGGTGACAAGCCTTGGAGGTCTTGACAAGATTGAGGCAACATCTGAGTGGGCATCTACAGAGATCGGTACTGATTATGTTGTGACTGTAGGTCGTCCTCTCGGCGATATGTACGGATATCTTTCTGATGGTCGCTATTCTGTAGATGAATTCACCCATAATGGTTCAGAATGGGTTGCCAACGAAGGCACAGTGAATGCTTCCGATGTCCTTGGCAAGGAATTCTTCCGTCCGGGTGCTATGAAGCTCAAGGATATGAACGGTGACGGCAAGATAACTGTTGACGACCGTACAATCATCGGAAATTCACAGCCTCTCGGAGTCGGTGGTTTCAATCTTACCGGATATCTTTACGGTTTCGATTTCTCGGCTAACTTCAACTATGTGTTCGGCAACAATATCTACAACGCCAACAAGATCGAGTTCAGCCACTCACGTAAGTATTCTAACCGTAACCTCCTTACATCAATGAATGTTGCGAACCGTTGGACCAACATCGATTGGGCTACCGGTGAGGAGATTACAGATGCTGACCGTCTCGCTGAGATCAACGCCGGCACAACAATGTGGAATCCAGGTGCAAACAAGGCTATCTTCTCTGACTGGGCTGTTGAGGACGGATCGTTCCTCCGACTCCAGTCTGCAACTATCGGTTACACCCTCCCTCAGGAGTGGACAATGAAGATCAAGATGCAGAAGTTGCGTGTATACGTTACAGGTACCAACCTGTTCTGCCTCACCAAGTATTCAGGCTACGACCCAGAGGTCGACACAAGACGTAAGACTCCTCTTACTCCGGGTGTAGACTGCTCGGCATATCCTAAGAGCACAGGTTATGTAGTCGGTGTTAACATTACATTCTAAAACCGGAATTCATATGAAACTTATTAATAAAATACTCATAGGTGTAGGAATGCTTGCTGCTGCGTCTTTGACTTCATGTGACGAAGACGGTCTCAAGACACCGACCCAGTCATCATTCGATGAGTCTGTGGTGTATTCAAACTACACTCTTGCAGAATACAATGTATTCGGAATCTACGAGGTGTTCGGTCACACCAACTGCCATCGTGGACGCTACCTTCCTTGGTACGGCTTCAATACCGATATCGAGCTCTATAATAATACCAATGTTGATGAAAAAGCTCAGATTGCGAGATATTCAATGACTGTCACTAACGGTCAGCTCAACCTTGCGAACGGTCCGTACAATGAACTTATGGGAGGTATCGAAAGAGCCAACCTTGCTATCAGAGGTATCCGTCAGTATGGTAATCCTGAAGGCAACCCTCAGATGGCTGAGCTCCTCGGAGAGGCTTTGACTGCCCGTGCACTCCTTTATGCTGAGCTTCTCAAGGCATACGGTGAGGTTCCTGCACGTTTCGCTCCTATCGATGCAAACATAATCTACCTCAACAAGTCTGACAAGGATATTATCTTCAAGCAGCTTCTCGCTGACCTGGAAGAAGCTTTCAATTATATGAAATGGCCTCTCCAGAGTGCTGTAACTGCTACAACAGACCGTCCGAGCCTTGCATTTGCAAAGGGACTCTATGCGCGTCTTGCACTCATGGCATCGGGATATTCGCTTCGTCCTGACGATGGTATGGTAGGTACCGGCAACCCAGGTACAGTAAGATTATCAGTAGATCCTGATCTCCAGAAGGAAGTTCTCTATCCAAAGGCGCTTGCAGCTCTTAAGGATGTGATCAATTACTCCGGACTTTCCCTTATGGATTATACTCAGCTCTGGAAGGACTTTAACAATATGGATATCACTGCTGGTAAGGAGGTTATCTATGTGATTCCTTCATCTGACACACGCGGACGCTGGAATTATACCTTTGCAATCAGAACTGAGGGCAATCCGGAGTGGTCACAGGGTCCGACATCAAGCCGTGGCGGTACAGCTGGACCTGTTCCTACACTTTACTGGAAGTATGGTGCTCAGGACGTACGTCGTGACATCAGCTGCGTGAACTGGAAATGGGTTCTTGGTCCTGACGGTAAGAATATTCCTCAGCTTGCTGGTCCTAACGACTGGTATTTCGGTAAGTTCCGTCTTGAGTGGCAGATCAAGGTTCCATATAACGGTGGTAATGATGACGGTATCAAGCCTGTGTATATGCGTTATGCTGATATTCTTCTTATGGCTGCGGAGATTGCAAACGATCCTGCATGCGGTGAGCGCGATGAGGCCTTTGCAAAGAAATGTCTCCTCGAAGTGCGCAAGAGAGCTTATAAGGGAAATGAGGCCGTAGCTGAAACTTATGTAAATGGTATAAGCGGTCAGACAGCTGTTTTCAATGCGATTGTTGATGAGCGTGCGCTTGAGTTCGTTGGTGAAATGCTGCGTAAGCAGGACCTCATCCGCTGGAATCTCCTCAAGACCAAGATTGATGAGGCTAAGGAAGATCTGAAAGATTGGATGGACGGTGCCGGTACTCAGTTCGGACCTGCAGTATGGTACAAGTATGCTGCTGACGGTTCAATCCAGACTTACGGCTACAATGAGACTGCTACAACATCTGAAGCACCTGGCGAAGGCTGGGAGTGCTACACTGACTCAAAGGGAGCAGTTGCAACATATTTCAAGTTTACAAGCGAGGATACAGGTACATACAGCGATTCAGCTCAGAAGAAGCTCGACTCTTTCTATGATAATAATCCTGACACCCGCCAGTGGTGGCCGATACCTGATGCTACTCTTATAAACAGCCAGGGTACTCTTGTAAATGACTATGGATTCTAATATTTGACAGTATGAAAAGAATATTTTCAGCAATTATACTTGGAGTATCACTTATCGCTTTCGGAGCAGCTCTTTCGAGCTGCGCCGAGGAGATAGTGGACATTAATGACGAGATTTCTCTCGGCAGATGCCTTACTCCTACCGAACTCTCTGCAAAGATTGTAAACGGAGAGTTCATCGAGTTCTCCTGGACCAAGTCCAAGGGTGCTACCGAGTTCGTTCTCGAACTCTACTCGGACGAGCAGATGAATACTAAGGTCGAGACTTTTGTAATTCCAGCTGCTGATGTTCCTTATACTGCTGATCTTGAGGCAGATATGACTTATTATGCTCGTGTAAAGGGCGTCAATGCTGACGGCGTGATCGAGGATTCGAACTGGGCAGTCTATGACCGTGCTCTTCAGACATATGCTATCAAGTCATCTCTGAATCCTGAGCTTGTGGACAGAACTGCATCATCAATCACTGTGAAGTGGACCAAGGATCCTGAAGTTGACCACATCCGCATCACTCCAGCTCTCAATGCTGAGGAGGAGTACACCCGTTTTGATGTCTCTGCAGACGCTCAGGCAGCTGCCCAGGTTGAGGTTACAGGTCTCAAGGCTTCAGTAAACTACACTCTCGCAGTTCACTTCAAGAGTGCTGAGCGTGGTACAGTTTCAGCATGGACACGTCCATCAGTAGAAGGCGCAACTGAGGTTGCAACAGCTGAGGCTCTGATCCAGGCCATCACAGACAAGGCTCCAGTGATCAAGGTCGCATATTCTGAGACTCCTTACGTTATCGGAGGCGTTGTTCTCGGCGGTCCTGTAGCTATCTATGGTGATGCTACAGCGCAGGGTGCTCAGCCTACTATCCAGGGTGGTCTCAAGATCGGTGCAGACGTGACAAGCGTACACCTCGAGGCCCTCACATTCGATGGCGCAGGTCTTGAGGATTATCCTCATAATCTTACTTTTGATGCAGCTGCGACTGTGGAGAGCATCACAGTGATTAACTGTAAGCTCAACAACTACCTCCGCGGTGTGCTTTATGAGAACTCAAAGGCTCCTACAGTTGGCTCGATAAAATATGACGGTGTAGAGGTCAATAATGTGACAGGTGACGGCGGTGATTGCTTCGACTTCCGTGGCAAAGCTACCGTAAACAGCATCGAGTTCATCAACTCGACTCTCAACACAGGTGCCCGCACATGGTTCCGTCTTGACGCCAACACTACTCTCGAGTCAATCAAGCTGACCCATTGTACATTCAACAACCTCTGCTTTGCAAACAACGGCAACAACAACGGTATCTTCAACATCCGTGCTCTTAATAAAGGGGGTAAGGCTCCGACATTCATACTGACACACAACGTGTTCCTCAATATGAATGACGACAACAAGAGATGCTGCCTCATTGCAAAGAACTCTACTTCAGCATTCCCTACAGAGATTGCAAATAACTTCTTCTTCAACTGCTACGACAGATTCTTCGTGGCTCAGAAGGATGGTTCAACTCTGTCAGGTGACGATCTCAAAGCTGCTGCTGACCAGGGACGCAAAATAATCCTCGTGAACGGCAGCGTCGAGCTTGCTGATGACCCATGCGTTGACAGCGTACGCGACAAGTTCAACGTGACCAGCAAGGAGGTTATCGAGGCTAATGCAGGTGACCCAAGATGGTACAGTGCATACGTAGAGATTCCTGAGGACCTTACTCAGGAGGTGACTGCAACAGGCAAGATCTGGAATCTTACTGACGCTCAGACATTCAAGAAGATGGCTGACAAGGATATGGTCCGCGACGGCATCCGCTTCTTCGTGAAGAACACTCATATTAACTTCACCAAGGAAGGATTCGAGTTCACAGGTGAGGCTGCCCTCGAGGGTGGTGTTCCTGTTGACGGTGCTATTGGCATCAAGGTAAATGAACCAGGCTCTATCGTTATCTCTGTTGCTGAAGCAGCAAGTCACTCTAACCTCACTGTAAGCCTTGACGGAAAGGTTTCGGCTTCAGTTCCTGCAGGTGCTGAGTACCAGAAGGTTACTTTCGCAAATGTTTCAGGCGAGCAGATGATCTATATCTATGGCTGCCATCCTGCAACAATGACATTCCTCCAGTGGACTTCAGACGTTCAGGTTCTTGACAATGTTCTTGCAACTCCTCAGGTGAAGATCAGCAAGACTACTGTAGACGAGCGTGCAGAAGATGAAATCACTCTCACTTGGGACGCTGTTGACTATGCAGGTTCATACAACGTTACAATTGACGGAAAGAAGAAGAACGTTACCGAGACTTCATACACATTCGCAACAGGCGGTTATGCAGTTGAAGAGGCTGGCGGAGACTTCGCTATCCAGGTGACTGCAGTTCCTGCTGCTGACGACTACACACGCGTTGAGTCACAGCCTGCAGAGCTTTCATTCCATGTGAATGATGTTCCTGAGGAGCCAGGCATCAAGGTGGTAAGGTACAGCCTCACATTCCCAGAAGGCGGAAACGCTGAAGAGAAGTATGTATGTGAGAACAATGCAGGCTTCTACGTACAGACTGTCGGAGGATGGGTAATTGATGCAAATGCTCAGAAATTCGCTGTTCCTGGCGCATCAGAGTATGATTCATACGCTACTCGTCTCAAGGGTGCCAAGACATCTGACACCAAGAGCATGACCATCACCGTTCCTAACGACGGTAAGCTCTATATCGCAGCTCGTTCTGCAAACTCATCAGCAGCAGACCGTACAATGGCCCTGATGCAGGGTGACAAGGAAATCCTTGCTCCTACTGTTATCCAGGACGCTGACAAGTTCACTGCAGGTGACGCTTCAGTATTCCCATATGTTGTTGTAGACGTGAAGGCTGGTGACATCCAGGTAGTCCTCAATAACGGAATCAACTTCTACGGTATCGTTTACGATGCTCTTGAAGGTGGTCCTGCAGGAGTAGACTACGTATGGGATTTCTCAGCTCCTGAGTGGGTTGATGCTATGACCGGCAGTGGCATTGCAGCCAACGCAAGCGACAGTAACTGGAATCTTGAGGTTAACGGACTTAAGGTGATCTCAGGCGGCGGATCAATCAAGTGGAACTTCTCAGGTGAGACATACTACTGGCAGCCAGGTGGTGCTGGTACTGATTCAAAGCGTTATTTCGAGTTCACTACCGAAATGGCAGGTAAGCTTACAGTTTACGCTTCGAACACTGGCGATTCTGAGGATCTTACCCGTATGGTTACAGTCAAGGTGGGCGACGGTGAAGCTGAATCCCTCGCAGGAGGTTACGCTTCTTCAGGCGGTGCCGTGCCGGTGGACTTCAACATCACAGCCGGAACTGTAAAGATCTATGCTACAGGAAACGGTCTCAGATTCTACAAGATTGAGTTCCATTCGAACTAGTAGAAACAGGTCTAAAACCATAACCAATACATATCACGTTTTCAGGGTGGATGCCGGCTGGTATCCACCCTGTTTTTAATAAACTGCTGATCGTGAGAGTCCCCACAACCGTTGCCCCATAGACGGGGGCAGCCTTGCGGAGAAGTGAATAAAAAAAGAGATGACCGTTGAAGTCATCTCTTTTGTGGTAGTCGGTAGGGGAATCGAACCCCTATTGCAAGATTGAGAATCTTGAGTACTAACCGTTATACGAACCGACCGTTGTTGTTTGGGATTGCAAAGGTACAAATAATTTTTACAACTCCAAATTTTTCGATGCAAAATGTGTGATTTATTTCAAAAATACGAAAAATACTGCGAGGATCAGGCAGAAGAATGCGGCGAAATGGTTCCACTGCAGGGTCTGACCCTTGAACATCACTGTAACGATTACTGTGAAGACTGTAAGTGAAATCACTTCCTGAATCACCTTAAGCTGCATCAGATTGAATGGACCGCCGTTTTCTATGTATCCGATGCGGTTGGCCGGCACCTGTGCACAATATTCAAGGAATGCAACTCCCCATGAGAAGAGGATAACCAGGATGAGAGGCCAGCTGGTGGATATCTTCATTTCCTGCAGTTTCAAGTGTCCATACCATGCGAACGTCATGAATACGTTCGATGCTATCAGAAGAAGTATTGTCCAGATTGCTTTCATGTCTTTTGTCTTAGGGCTGCAAAAGTAATATTAAATTTGTAATTGCAGGCATAAAAGTTTAATTTTGCATGATTTGCACAGATAAAAACCACTGATATAAACTAATACATATTTATTATGACTCTTATTAAATCCATCTCAGGAATCCGCGGAACTATCGGGGGCGCTCCAGGTGAGGGCCTGTCTCCGCTTGATATTGTAAAGTTCTCTTATGCATACTGTGAGAAGTTGCGTGAAAGACGCCCTAAGCCAGCTGGGGAAAGATATAAGGTAGTTGTCGGCAAGGATGCCCGCCTGTCAGGTGATATGGTGGAGCATCTGGTGTGCGGTACCCTTATTGCTTGTGGCGTGGATGTGGTGAAGGCTGGATTCGCTTCGACGCCTACTACTGAAATGGCAGTGGTGTTTGAAGAGGCAGATGGAGGTATTATTCTGACAGCTTCCCATAACCCTAAGCAGTGGAATGCGCTTAAACTTCTGAATGAGAAGGGAGAGTTCCTTAATGCTGCAGAGGGAGCTGCTGTGCTTGCATGTGCGGAGGCAGAAGATTTTACATTTGCCCAGGTGGATGATCTCGGGGTCATTGAGGAGAAGGACTTTACTGATGCCCATCTGGATGCCGTACTTGAACTTCCTGCAGTGGATGTGGAAGCCGTGCGTAATGCTCATTTCAAGGTGGCTTTGGATGCCGTGAATTCAGTAGGAGGCATTATCATGCCACGCCTTCTTGAACGTATGGGTGTCGAGTGTGTGTGCGTGAACTGCGATCCTACCGGTGAATTCGCGCATAATCCGGAGCCTCTTCCTTCAAACCTTACTGAACTTTGCAATGCGGTTGTGGAGAATGGAGCTGACCTTGGAATCTCAGTGGATCCCGATGTAGACCGTCTTGCCCTTATTTGCGAGGACGGCAAGCCGTTCGGAGAGGAATACACTCTTGTAAGCGTGGCTGATTATCTTCTTTCAAGAGTCTATAATGAGGCTCTCGAGACAGGAAAGTCCATGGAAGAGATTGCTGCACCTTATCAGATGACTACATCGTCGAATCTGTCTTCTTCAAGAGCTCTTCGCGACGTGACTGAGCAGTATGGCGGTGAATATCATGCAGCAGCTGTGGGGGAGGTGAATGTGGTTACCAAGATGCGCGAGTGCGGTGCGATAATCGGTGGCGAGGGTAACGGCGGTGTGATCTATCCCGCAATCCATGCAGGACGTGATGCTATGGTAGGAGTGGCTTTGTTCCTTACAAACCTTGCTTATAAGAAGATGAAGGTGTCGGAACTCCTTGCGACATATCCTAAGTATGTGATTGCCAAGAATAAGATTGAACTGTCTGACAGCGCTCTGATTGACCGTATACTTGAAGCAGTCAAGACTAAATATGCTTCGGAGGACATCAATACTATTGACGGAGTGAAGATTTCTTTTGAGAGCCGCAAGGAATGGGTGCATCTGCGTCGTTCGAATACTGAACCTATAATCCGCATTTATGCCGAAGCTGCAACCCAGGAGGCTGCTGATGCTCTTGCACAGCAGATAATCGCAGTTGCAGACTCGATCATTGCATCCGTTTAATGAGATTTCTCAGTCGATTATAATGTTTTCATTCAGGACAACATCTTTGGAAGACCAGCTTGACAAGGCTCTGCATGAGGGCCGTGTAGGTTGTTTCTGTACCCAGAATTGCTGGGATACGGAGAAGGGCAGGTATTTGTATGACATTTTCCGTGAACGAGGTAATCTCGAGGTGATTTTTTCACCACGTGATACGGAGCTGACTCCGCTTACTAATCATATCGAATTCGATCCCGAGGCTTTGAAGAATCTCAATGCCGTGGTTGTTGAAATCCAGGATGTCGGTGCCAGGTACTTCAATTATACGAAGGATGTATTCCGTCTGATGGATGCCCTCAAGGCAATGAAGGATGAGGCTCCTTCTCTTTATGTGGTGGATCATATCAATCCTGCTGGCCGGGTGGTGGAGGGTACGATGCCTTCTTCCGTTCAGGAGGTTAATGTGCCTAAGGTAGCTCACCGTCACGGACTTACACTAGGGGAGCTTGCTAATCTTTATTATCATGAGATAGGCGCAAAGTTCGCCTTGCATGTGATATCTGCGCTTGCTACGGATTCCAATAAGCAGCTTATGCCATGGACTATCGCTCCAGCTTCTGACATTCCGGGACTTTTTACCTGCGACATGTATGGTGGCGGAGGATTATGGAACAATACAAATATATCGCCTGCAATCGGTACAGCCCGACCATATGAATACATAGGAGCTCCTTTTGTGAAGACTTCTTCCAAGGAGGCCGTCCCTGCAGCTGATGGTGTGCTTATGCGCCCTTGTTCGTTCACGCCGTCATGCGGAAAGTATGAGGGAAAGAAGTGCTATGGCTATCAGATTATGCTGGAGCCAGGTGTGGAGTATCATTCCCTGATTCATACTCTTCAGCTGATCAGGTATTTTATGGAGAGGTATGAGGAGTTCCGTCTTGAGGAAGGATTTGAGGCCAAACTGTCCGACCAGGTCCTGTTTGATTATGTGAACGGAAGTGTTTCGTTGGAGGAAATGAGGGAACATGTGAAGCTTGAAGAACAGAAATGGATCCGTAAGGCGAAGAAATTTTCGCTCTATGACGATCTGCCATATAGAATTAAATGATAAAAGACTTGCATATTATAGATAAATGCTATAAATTTGCGCCTCGAAAAATTAGTTAACTAAATTTTATTTGATCATGAAACAAGGTTTACATCCCGAAAACTACCGTCTTGTGGCTTTCAAGGATATGTCTAACGACATTGTGTTCATCACCCGCTCATGCGCGAACACAAAGGAGACCATCGAAATCGAAGGTGTTGAGTACCCTGTAGTGAAGCTTGAGATCTCTAACACATCTCATCCATTCTACACTGGTAAGATGAAGCTCGTCGATACAGCAGGTCGCGTGGACAAATTCTATCAGAGATACGCAAAGAAGAAGTAATTCTTCCAAGACATACGGTAATAAAGTCGGCTCGCAGATATGCGGGCCGATTTTAGTATATGTTGGTTCTGGTTTCCAGTGTGATGGCTTGTCCGGATATGGGGTGGGTAAAGGTGATGTCCAGAGCGTGGAGGTGAAGACGGGATGATTGCGAACCTCCATACAGCATGTCTCCGATGATCGGATGTCCCAGTCCGCTCAGGTGTGCGCAGTGGACACGTAACTGATGCGTCCGCCCTGTCTTCGGGTATAACCTTATGTTGATGCTGCCGTCTGTTTCGACGGATTCTACCATGTAATCAGTATGCGCTGGCTTTCCTTGGGTTCTGTCGGCTTTTTGGCGAGGCCTTTCGTCGTAATCCGGAGCAAGTGGAAGGGTTATGCTGCCTTGGTCCCCGACGGTCAGATTCATTCCTTCAAGGGAAGGGGCAAGATGAGCGATATAGGTTTTACGGATCAAGTGCATTTCGAACTGGCGCCTGAGATAGAATGCTGCCTGAGGATTCTTGGCAAAGAGTATCAGACCTGATGTATCCATGTCCAGCCTGTGTACGGCTTCCAGATTCGGATAACGCTCCTGAAGAATCTCCAAGAGGGATTTTCTGCCGTCAAGGCCAGGCACTGAAGGCATGCCTGAAGGTTTGCTTGCTGCGATGATATGGTCGTCTTCGAATACGATTTCCACTTGACCTGCGTCGTAAACCATGCTTTCGGAATGTAGAACGAGACCTTTCAGCATGAACCCAAGCAGAGGACCGCATTTGCTTGTGCATGACGGATAGAAGTGTCCCTGAGTCCGTACAGCAGTCTCCGGAGATGCTCCATACCAGAATTCCCCCATGACAAGTGGCTGCATGCTGTTTCGGAATGCATATTCAAGAAGCTTAGGTGCCGCGCATTCTCCTGTGCCGCCCGGAGGAATGGAACCTGTTGAATTAAATATGGACTCTATAGAAGCACACCCTCCTTCGTCATTATGTACTATATATTGGCTGAAGATCCATTTTTGGAGCTCGTCCGACATTCCGGCCCTTTGGTTCCTGAGGGCAAGAATTTCCTGCCTTATGTCTGTGCAGGCTGCTTCAAGTTCGTCAAGCCTGAATTTCCATCTGCGTTTCATTCGGGCTATTTCGGCTTTCTGGAACTGGCTTTCCTTCTCCAGGTCTCTTTTATCGGGATAATATTCGCGCCCGTCAGAATCCCATGCCTTCCTTATGCCATCTCTGCGGAGCTTGGCCGCCGCCATTTCCTCCTTGCATCTGGCAGTTTCCTCTTCATAGCTGGCTCTGGCTTCTTCAAGCGCCTGCGTGGCTTGAGCGAGACGGCTGCTTTCAATCTCCTTGATTTTATGGTTTATTGCTGAGATTTCCGCTTCTTTGGTCTTGAAGTGTCCGTCAGGCCGGGTGAGGTCATATATAGGAGGAACGAATCCCGTAATGATGCTTTTGCCTCCGATATTACCGGAAAAGCCTTTCAGGTAGCCTATTCTGCCGCCGGAATCCCTGACGAGTAGCACTCCCAACATCTTGCCTTCAGCCAATGCTTCTGATAATTCCGTATCTTTCCTGATGTCGGACATGACAATCTCTGCCACATGCGCAATAAGCGGATGCGGTACATATCTGAACGGATTATTGAATTGTGATGGCAGATTCGACTGCTCTATGTCGGCAAGCGGATGGAACATCAGATTATCACGTTTTCGGATAAATATTCCCTGCAGATATCTTTCAGGCCGCATTGCGCGCATTTAGGTTTGCGTGCCGTGCATACATATCGTCCGTGCAGGATTAGCCAGTGATGTGCTTTAGGCCGCAGTGAGGGTGCAAAACCGGCTGTGAGGTCTTTCTCTACCGCTTCTACAGTAGTGCCGTCTGAAAGTCCCAGACGTCTTGACACCCTGAATACATGGGTATCCACTGCAATCACAGGCTTGTCGTAAATTACTGAAGCTATTACGTTTGCTGTCTTTCTTCCCACTCCGGGGAGAGTCTCGAGCTGGTCGGGCTCGGACGGGACCTCGCCTCCGAAGTCTGAAATCAGCTTCGACGCCATCCCGATCAGGTGTTTTGCCTTGTTGTTGGGGAAGGATATGGATTTTATGAGTTGGAATACCTCATCGAACGATGCTGCTGCAAGATCCTGAGGGTGTGGAAATCTCATGAAAATTTCCGGGGTGTGCATATTCACCCTCTTGTCTGTGCATTGTGCTGAAAGGATGACTGCAATGAGAAGGTGGAACGGGGTGTCATAATGAAGTTCGGTCTCGGCTATCTGCATATTGGCCGAGAACCATTGTGTCACCTCATGGAAAAGTGCTTTGTTTTCCATATCAGATGGTGATGTCAAGGTCTATTACTTCTCCGCTTTCCTGCTCGTAGCATGTCTCGTCCCGGCATATCATGACACGTCCGGGATACTTCTCGAATATCTGTCTGTTATGAGTCACCATGATGACTGCCGTACCTTTATCCTTGTTGATGCCGGTAAGCAGGTTCATGATGCCTTCGGCTGTTTCCGTGTCGAGGTTTCCGGTCGGCTCATCTGCGATGATCACCTGCGGATTGTTGAGAAGTGACCTTGCAATTGCGATTCGCTGCTGTTCGCCTCCGGAGAGCTGGTGTGGCATCTTATGTGCCTTTAGCTCCATTCCCACTGCCTTCAGAACTTCTGAAATACGTTTGTTCATGGCTTCCGTGTCCTTCCATCCTGTGGCATTGAGTACGAACAGAAGATTGTCCTGCACCGTACGGTCCATAAGCAGCTGGAAGTCCTGGAAGACAACTCCCATCTTTCTTCTCAGATAAGGGATGTCCTTCTCCTTGATTCCCTTCAGGTCGTAGCCGCATGCCGTTGCGGAGCCTTTGCCGAGGGGGTTTTCTGCTATGATTGTCCTGATTATGGAAGTCTTGCCTGTACCGACCTTGCCGACGATATATACAAAATCTCCCGGATTGATGTCCATGTCCATTCCGTATATCACGGTGGCCTCGCCGTTTACAATATCAGCTCCTTTGAATGAAATGATTGGTGTCTGGTCTTCCATAATCGAATTATTATCGTAATAACATACAAATATAGGAACTGTATGAGAATTTTCGTAGAAAAATCAAAAACATCTTCGTAAATTTGGGAAATTTTTTGCTTGATTATGAATTTGAGATTTATAGTTGTATCATTGGCGCTGATGACCTCTTTGGCAGACGTTGCGGATGCGGCGTGGGACGGGTTGTCGGACCGTTTCTCAAGGACGGCGGCGAAAGAGATGCGCGAAGCTCTGAAACTCTATGATGCGGGAATGTTTTCAAGGTCTTCCCATATGATGGAACTTGTGGCTGATGAATCCTTCAGGACCGATCCCGCAGGATATGCCATGCTTTGTGATGTTATTGATGCGGTTGCCGGATATGAAGCCCGCATGAATGCATTCTTCGAAAACTGTCCTCATTCTTTTCTTATCCCGAGAATCAGGTATGCGCATGCGATGAATCTTTTCGATAAGATGCAGTATAAGGCGGCTGCTGAGCAGCTTGAGATGCTTTCTGTCAAGAAGGTTCCTGCAAGTGTGCGTGTGGAATATCTTTTCAAGAAGGCATACTGCCATCTTGAGAACCGTGAGTTTGAGGCTTCGCTGGAGGATTTCGCTCAGGTGGAGAAGATGCCGGTGTCTGATTACACGGCCCCTGCCAGATATGCCATGGGATATATCGAATATCAGCTCAAGAATTTTAAAAAGGCTGTGCCTTGGTTTGAGAAGGCTTTGTCTGACGGACGTTTCAAGGACATTTCCTCGTATTATATCATGGAGTGCCGCTTCATGATGGATGACTACAAGTATGTGACAGAGAACGGCGATGCGATGTATGAGGCTGTACCTGAGGACCGTAAGCCTCACCTTGCGAGGATTATATCGGAGTCGTATCTCGTGCTCGGTGATGCGGATAATGCCCGTAAATATTATGAACTCAACGAGAAAGGCGAAAATCAGGAAAAGTCCCGTGCAGACTGGTTCTACAGCGGTTCCGTGCTGTATGCAGTTGATGATTACAAGGGAGCTGTGGCAAGTTTTACCAAGATGACCGAGCGCACTGACTCTATCGGTCAGATAGCTAACTACAATCTGGGATACAGTTATATCCAGACCAGGGATATGGTCTCGGCAATGGGCGCGTTCAAGGATGCTTCAGTTGCGGAATTCGATCCGGCTATTGCAGAAGATGCCTTCTTCAATTATGCCAAGCTTGTCTTCGACCTTAATGATGATACGTCGGTATTTCATGAATATCTAAAGAAATATCCTCATCTGAAAAAAGGTGACAGGATCTATAGTTATATCGCTGTGGCTGCTCTGCAGGATCGTGACTATGCTGCAGCGGTGGAGGCTTTCGACGAGATCGATGAACTGGATGATGATATGACCCTCAATTATATGAAGGCCAATTATCTGCGTGCGAACCAGCTTATAAGGAGCGGCTCCTACAGGAAGGCTGTCCCTTGTCTTAAGGCTGCAGCGTATTATTCGGAGCGCAACAGCCGTTTTAACCAGCTCGCACGATTCTGGCTTGCCGAATCCTACTATAGGAACGACCAGTATTCTGATGCCCGTGAGGGATTTATGGAGCTTTATAATGCTTCAGCCCTTGATGGACAGGCTGAGGCATACCTGATACCGTTCAATATTGCATATTGCTTCTTCAAGGAGGGAAATTATCCTCAGGCGAAGAAATGGTTCGGTGAGTATCTTGGAGAGAAGTCGGTAAGGTATAGGAAGGAGGCTCTGGTCCGAAAGGCTGACTGCGATTTCATTGCCAAGGAATACGGTGCTGCCGCATCATCTTACGATATCGTTCTGAAGGATTATTTCAGTGCTGATGATATATATCCTTATTATCAGGCCGCGCTTTCATATGGTCTCAGCGGCAACCAGATAAAAAAGATAGAGATTCTTGAAAATGTAATGAATGCGTCTCCTGAGTCGGAATTCTATCCTGAGGCGCTTTTCGAACTAGGACGGGCATATGTGGCGAAGGAAGCGGATGATAATGCAATGGAGTGCTTCAGAAAGATTGCATCGGAGGTGAAGGACAGCACTTTTGTGGCAAGGGCTTTCATAGAGATGGGTTCTTTGTCAAGGAATCAGTCTCAGTTCAATGATGCGTTGGAATATTACAAGACCGTGGTGGAGAAGATGCCGCTTTCGGGTTATGCGGAGGATGCCCTGCTTGCAATAGAATCAATTTATCAGACCAGAAACGAGCCGGATGAATATCTTGCTTATATTGAGAGCATAGGCAAGGGCGCCATGAAGACTGATGATGAGAAGGAAGATATGATATTCAATTCCGCAGAGCAGATATTCCTTTCTGAGAATTACCAGAAGGCTCTTGTGGCCCTGCAGTCGTATGCGGAGAGGTATCCTATGGGCAAGAGTATCTACAAGGCTGACTTCTATATGGCTGAGTCTTATAAGAACCTTGGAAAGAGCGAACAGGCTTGTGATAGCTATCGCAAGGTTATAGAGGGAGGTGAAGGTTCGTTCGTGGAACTCTCGATGCTGAATTTTGCGAATCTTTCGTATAAACTTGAACGTTGGGATGAGGCTTTCGGAGGGTATTCGTCCCTGCTGTCGTCTGCAAGGCTTGAAAATAACACATATACCGCTATCGTGGGAATGATGCGTTCTGCCTATAGAGGGCATATGTGGTCCGAGGCTGAAAAGAATGCTGCAATCGTGGCGGCTGATCCTAGGAGCGGAGTGGAGACTGTGACTGAAGCCGAGTATATTGTGGCTAAGTCATGTCTGGCCACGAGCCGTAGGGAGGATGCATTTGCAATGCTTGAAAGGCTGTCACAGGATGTCAGCAGCATTTATGGAGCTGAGGCTGCATATATGATAATCCAGGATTGCTATGACCGTGGAGACTTCGAGGCTGTTGAGGAAAAGGTGTATTCGTTTGCCGATGCCGGATCCGGTCAGCTTTATTGGATGGCCAGGAGCTTTATCGTGCTGGGTGATTCGTTTGTTGAGCGCGATGATCTCCATCAGGCGAAAGCTACATTTGAAAGCGTAAGGGATGGATATACTCCTGCATCGGATGAAGATGACGTGCTTGACAACGTGATGATGCGATTGAGAAAACTTGAAGAAATGTCGCAGGAGGAGAAGGAAAATGAGAACTTATAGTATGAAAAGAAATATATTGAATATTGCAGCAGCCTTCGCAATTCTGGCTGTTGATGCAGGTGCGCAGAATCTGGATCCTACGGTAGAGGTCAGCAGGGCGTATGAAGGAAAGCTTATTGAGGTGCACAAGCCTGTGCTTGAGATGGCTGTGCCTGATACAATTCATAGGTTTGATCTTGACTTCGATTACGCCGTCTCTGAAAGTCCATATAGGGGGTCTTATGAGTTCAATCCATATACGATGTCTATGAAGCCGACTTCTTCGCGCAGGAAGCATGGCACTTTCTATCTCAACGCCGGTGCCGGATATACTCTTCATCCTGTAGTGGATGCGGTGTGGTCTCCTGCCTTGAACAAGGATAATATGTCGCTGGATGTCTATGCTGTCAACAGGTCGTATGTCGGCAACTACTATGCTTCGGGTGGAGGGGAAGACTGGTTCGGATATGACTTCCTGTCCAAGGCTGGTGCCTCTTACAGGATCGGTTGGGGAGGCGGTACGTTCAGAGTCGGGGCGGAGTATAACGGAGTGGCTTTGAAAGACTGTTTTAAAAGCAGGATGTATGATGCTGTGGATGTGGACCTTTCCGTAGCTTCGGTGGCATCGTCAGCCGCTAAGTTCATGTATGATCTGAACTTCAGATATCGTTTTGCTGAGGATAAGATTCGGGATTATGCTCAAGGCGATTACCTCTCCGAGCATCTTTTCAGATTTGATGCTGTGTTGGGGCCTAAGATAGGAAAGCACAAGATTCTGATAGATCTGGGGGTCGAGTATGATATGTATGCCGGAGATATACATGCCGGGATTGGAGAAGTGGCTGTCGTGCCTCGGTATGCTTATGAGAAAGGAGGTCTGAAGATAGATGCCGGATTGCGTTTCTCCCTGCTGATGACTAATAATGCAGACAAGTCGGTGTTCGGAAGCAGAGGTCAGCTCTTCTATCCGGATGTGAAGGTAAGTTATGCTCTCGCTCCTGATGCGCTTAAGGTCTATGCGTCTGCAGGTGGAGGAAACAAGATCAATACTTACGCATCCATGATTGCGGAAAACCATCATTTCGACCTCGGCTACGGCCGTTCTCTTTCACCTCTCCTGGATGTCACTCTGGAGAGGATTTCCGGTGCGGCCGGTCTTGAAGGTCGTATAGGTTCGGCTTTCAGCTATGACCTCAGGGCAGGTTATGCCGATTATGCAAATGCTCCCATGGCTGCAGTCGTAGATGTTGACGGAACATTGCTCCCTGCATCCGGCTATTCTGCTTCACGGAAATGGTTTGCTGTCGTAGAATGGAATCTGGATATGGAACGTGTGCGCTTTGACGGCTCTGCGGTTTATACCAATACTTGGGGATACGACCGTCAGCGTTTCATCGCTCCGTCAGCAGTTTCCGGAGACGTGTCGTTTGTGTATAACTGGAAGAAGAGGATATTTGCAGGGGTGGACTGCGAATGGGCTCTCGGACGTCGGAATGCTGTTTACACTGTGCCTGGATATGCTGACCTTGGAGCATATGCCGAGTATGTGGCGGCACGCAGGATGTCTTTCTGGCTCCGTGCCGGCAATCTTCTGAATATGAATATTCAGAGAGATATGCTTTTTGCTGAAAAAGGTATTAATTTTACGGTAGGAATCAAGTTGAATTTGTAAGAAAATCACTATATTTGTCTGTTTGTTCAATAGACGTAAAATAGTAAAAATATAATGAGCGAAGAAGTAATAAACAATATGTCTGCGGAGCAGTACTCCGCGAACAGTATTCAGGTTCTGGAAGGCCTTGAGGCCGTTAGGAAGAGACCTTCGATGTACATCGGTGATGTGGGCGAAAGAGGTCTCCATCATCTTGTTTATGAGGTTGTGGACAACAGTATCGACGAGGCGCTCGCCGGCTATTGCTCGCATATCGAGGTTACGATCAATGAGAATAATTCGATAACAGTAAAAGATAACGGCCGTGGTATCCCTACGGGTATGCATGAGAAGGAGAACAGATCTGCCCTGGAGGTGGTGCTTACTGTCCTTCATGCCGGCGGTAAGTTCAGCAAGGACAGCTATAAGGTGTCCGGAGGTCTTCATGGTGTGGGTGTGTCCTGCGTGAATGCCTTGTCTGACTATCTTAAGGCTGAGATCCACCGTGAAGGTAAGGTGTTTGTCCAGGAATATTCCCAGGGCAAACCTTTCAAGCCGGTTGAGGTCGTAGGAGAGGCTGAGGATACAGGTACTATCGTCACATTCCATCCGGATCCGGAAATCTTCCAGGTGACACAGGTGTATAAGTATGACACACTTGCTGCCCGTCTTCGTGAGCTCGCATACCTCAATAAGGGTATTCATCTTACCCTCACTGACATGAGAACCCTTGTCAATGATGTGGATGAGAACGGTAATGAACTTGAGACTACTCACTATAGAAGTGATGTCTTCTATTCCAAGGAAGGTCTCAGGGAGTTTGTAGACTATCTTGATGGCGGTGCCGAGAAGCTTATTGAAGCTCCAATCTATCTTGAGACAGACAAGATCATCCCTATCGAGATTGCTCTTCAGTACAACACGAGCTACACAGAGAAGATATACTCTTACGTAAACAATATCAACACAATTGAAGGTGGTACCCACCTGCAGGGATTCAAGATGGGTCTTACAAGGACGCTCAAGAATTATGCAGACAAGAACGGAATGCTTGCCAAGCTTAAGTTTGACCTTGCTGCCGATGACTTCCGTGAAGGTCTGACTGCAGTTGTGTCGGTGAAGGTGGCAGAGCCTCAGTTCGAGGGTCAGACCAAGACCAAGCTTGGTAACGGCGAAGTCGTTTCGGCTGTTTCACAAGCTACGGCAGCTGCTCTTGAGGCATATCTCGAGGAGAATCCAAGAGAGGCGAAGATGATTGTGGAGAAGGTTATCCTTGCTGCTACAGCCCGCCATGCTGCCCGAAAGGCGCGTGAAATGGTGCAGCGCAAGACTGTCATGTCGGGTGCAGGAATGCCGGGAAAACTTGCGGACTGTTCTTCGCGCAATCCTGAAATATGTGAGCTTTTCCTTGTCGAGGGAGACTCTGCGGGCGGTACTGCAAAGCAGGGACGTGACCGTATGACTCAGGCCATTCTTCCGCTCAGAGGTAAGATTCTCAATGTGGAGAAGGCTATGGAGCATAGGGTGTTCGAGAGCGAGGAAATCAGAAATATCTACACGGCTCTCGGAGTGACAGTGGGTACTGAAGAAGATAGCAAGGCATTGAATCTCAGTAAGCTGCGTTATCATAAGGTGATTATCATGACCGATGCCGATGTGGACGGAAGCCATATTGCCACACTTATCCTGACATTCTTCTTCCGCTATATGCAGGACCTTATCAAGAACGGTTACGTTTATCTCGCTACTCCGCCGCTCTATCTTGTGAAGAAGGGTAAGGAAGAGATATACTGCTGGACAGAGGCTCAGCGCAAGGAGGCTACCCTCCAGCTTGGAAAGGGCTCTGAGAAGGGAGTTTTCGTTCAGCGTTACAAAGGTCTTGGAGAGATGAGCGCCGAGCAGCTTCAGTCCACTACTATGGACCCTGAGAAACGCCTGCTCCGCCAGATTACCATCGAGAATGCTGCAGAGGCTGAGCGTACATTCTCAATGCTTATGGGTGATGATGTCCCTCCTCGCCGAGAGTTTATAGAGCAGAATGCTCACTATGCAAATATTGATGCATAAATGAATGAATATCTTGTTCCGTCGCTTTTAGGACGGTCCAGTCTATATGGCAGCAATGCCCATGTGCCAGTGTCGTCACGTATCGTGGCGACACTGACTATGCATTTAAGGGAGGAACTGCTTGAGCAGGTGCTCGTGGAGGCTGCAGGCCGGTTTCCTTATTTTTCAGTCAAGGTGGCTGTAGCTGACGGTGACTATGTGTTTTCTGCATCCGACGCCTTTGATGAGAAACTTCTCAAGGTCACGATGTGTGACAGGACAATATGGTTCGATTTCCATCGTTCTCTTGCCGATTCGACCGGAATGATGTCTTTTGTCAAGGCGGTGCTTTTCCGTTATCTGGAGATAAGCGGCTGCAAGGTGACTAATGACGGATCTGTCAAGACATTGAGCAGTAGCTCTCTGGCTGCAGAGGCTCAGGATCCTATGATTAGGCTTGAAGATAAGCAGGCTTCCCGTCCGGTATGGTATATGGATGCCAAGGCAGTGAAGATCTGCGGATGTACATCTGACTTCCAGAAGGTCGTGCAGGTGAGAATTCCGCTATCCAGAATCCCGCGTGAATACGACCTTATGTCAAAGGAACCCGAGACATTTCTGATTCCTCTGATATCACATTCTGTGTACGAAACATATAGTGGGAATGTGGCTGCCGGAGAGTATGTGGTGGCATCAGTGCAGGTTGATTTGCGCCCGTATTTCCCTTCTCCTTCTTTACGGCCATATCACACTCCTGTATATCTTGCCTACAACAGGAATATCGGCGAGTATCCGTACAGGACGGTTCAGATGTCTCAGAAGAAGCTGCTTGAGGCTCAGTTGAAATCGGATGCTCTTGTGTATAGTGCCCAGAAGCAGACTGCCGAACTGGAAAAAGCGCTTTCCAAGTCGGGCTTGGATGAAAGAAAACGCGATGTGGAGGCGATGATGGCAAAAGCATCGGAAAAGGCGACATACGAAGTCTACAGGATGGGCAATGTGATGATGCCGGACTCAATGCAGAGATATGTTACCGAGCTGTATCCGGTCATGCCTTGCGGTGCATACGCGTGTGCAGTCACACTGGTGGCTTATCGTGGAGAAATTTTTGTGACATTTGCCGGCGGGCATGCTTTGCGCAGTATGGCAGACAGATTTGTTTCGCTGCTTGAAGATAATGATATTCAGGCTTTTGTGGCAGACGAATATGCTTTTGTCCCACTTAAAAGTATAGAATGATACGATTATGGAAAAGATTAATTTCCCAAGACAATATAAGGTCTACATTCCCCTTGCCGCCTTATTCGTCATGATGGTGTTCCTTATGCCAAGAAACGCCAGGTTCAATTATGATTATAGGAAAGGCTCTCCATGGATGTACGAGACCTTGATAGCCCAGTTTGACTTTCCTGTCCTGAAGACCGAACAGCAGCTTATGCTGGAGAAGGAGAAAGTGGGGTCGGAGGTCATACCTTATTACAGGTATGAGCCGAAGGTAGCTGCCGGAGTGCAGGATGCTCTGACTGAGGTTGATCTTGGAGAGTATGCTTATGCGCGCTCTTCAATTGCTTCTGCATTGGCGTCGGTCTACTCGAGAGGTGTGCTTTCCAAAGCAGTTGAGGAAGACGGCGTGGTGTCTTCTGACGGGCTCATTTTCGTCCAGAAGAACAGAAGGGCGGCAAAGCAGCATCTGTCGGATTTTTATACCCTGTCCATGGTAGAGTCATATCTGCTCGATATGCTTCGGGAAGCATATCCGCAGGTGAATGCGGATTCGCTCCTGAATGCCTCCGGAATTTCGTCCCTGATTGTTCCTGACTTGATATATGACGAGCAGACGACGAATCTTGTTCACGAGGAGAATATGGAGAATATATCTCATACACAGGGAGTTGTGCGTTCTGGTAATGTGATTGTGAATGAAGGAGAAATCGTAACTGCGGAGATAGAGCAGCTTCTGGATTCTTATAAGGCCGAGTACGATATGAGTGTGGGGTACAACGGACCTCGAGCCTTGCTTTGGGTCGGCAACATATTCCTTGCCTTCTGCATAGTGGCGCTGCTTTTCTTTGCCATATTCTTCTGCAATTACAAGATATTCTACGAGTATAATAAATATCTTTACCTGCTGCTGGTCTTTGCAATATCTGCTGTAGGATCCTCTGTTGTGGCGAAGAACGATCCGTCTCTTTTCTATATGATGCCGTTCACCCTTTCAGCGATGTATCTGCTTGCATTCTTCAAGAAGAGAGTGGTATTCATCACATATGCGATATCGCTGCTGCCGATGCTTATATTCGCTCCAAACGGTGTGGAGCTGTTTATCATGTACTTTGTGGCCGGCACTGTGGGGATGCTTGTGTTCGGATATTTCAACAGGGGTTGGCTTCAGTTTGTTACGGCTCTCATCGTGTTTGTAGTCATGGCATTGATATGGATATCCTTCCGATTGGTCGATGGAGCGGATGGATTGAGTGATTACCGTATCCTGCTGGATCTTGCACTTGCCTCGCTTCTTTCTGTTGCAGGTTATCCTCTTATTTATCTGTTCGAGAAGATATTCAGACTGGTGTCGAACTCCAAGCTCGTGGAACTGAGCGATACGAGCAATACGCTTCTGCGAATGCTTGCTGACAAGGCTCCCGGAACATTCCAGCACTCTCTTCAGGTGATGAATATCGCTGATGCAGCTGCACGTGCCGTCAATGCGAATGTGCTTCTGGTGCGTGCCGGTGCCCTTTATCATGATATAGGAAAGATAAACAACCCTCAGTGCTTTACAGAGAACGAGACTCCAGGAGTGAAGTATCATGCAGATCTTTCTCCGAAGGAAAGCGCTCAGGAGATAATCAAGCATGTATCTGACGGACTTGCCCTGGCTGAGAAGTATGGGCTTCCACAGGAGATAAAGGATTTTATCATCACTCATCACGGCACGACTAGCACAGGATATTTCCATACGAAGTACCTCAATGACGGAGGTGATCCGGACGATGTGGCCGAGTTCTTTTACGACGGCAGAAGACCTGTTACCAAAGAACAGGTGATACTTATGTTATGCGATACAATAGAGGCTGCTTCAAGGAGTCTCAAGGATTATTCAAAGGAAAGCATTTCTGGCCTGGTTACCAGGATAATAGACGGTAAGGCCGATAGCGGTCAGCTTTCTGATTCGGAGATGTCCATCAGAGATCTGAATGTCCTGAAAGAGGTGATTTCATCCTATCTCCAGCAGATGTACCACTCGCGTGTGGTATATCCGAAACGCAATAACCGTCGGGTATAGGATGCGATTTTGAAATGTCGTGCAGAATGATTAATTTTGCAGGCTTTTTGTGGCGCCTTGCGGCGCTTTTGCACATGGATAATAATTAAATTATATAAAGATGAATATTGTAGAAAACAGAATCGACGATCTCAATCTCGAACTTACCCTTTCTATTGTAAAGGAAGACTATGCTGAAAACGTGAAGAAAAGACTTGCTGACTTCAGAAAGAAGGCAGACATCAAGGGCTTCAGAAAAGGAATGGTTCCAATGTCTCTCGTAGAGAAGATGTATGGCCAGAATGCTCTTGTCGATGCAGTCAATGATGTGATTTCAGAAGGTCTCAACAATTATATCCATGAGAACAATCTTCGTGTTCTCGGTGAGCCTCTTCCAAGCGAGGAGCACATCCAGAACGAGTGGGTTAACGGAAGTGAGTTTACTTTCAAGTTCGACCTCGCACAGAATCCTGAGATTTCTTTCGAGCTTTCAAAGGAGGATGAGGTAGTGTATTATACTATCACTGTGACTGAGGCTGCCAAGAAGGAGATGAAGGACAATCTCCTCAAGCAGTACGGCTCTCTCGAGGAAGGAAAGAAGGCGAAGGAGGAAGATTTCATCATCGTTGATTTCGAGCAGGGAGAGACTAAGGTAGAGGGTACATATGTTGCTCTCCGCAATGTGGCTGAGGCTGCCCGCAAGTCTTTTGTAGGCGTTAAACCGGGTGATGTACTCGATGTAAACGTAAATGAGGCATTTGAGAACGAGACCGACCGTGCTTCTATGCTTAAGGTAAGCAAGGACGAACTCGCAACTCTTGATCCGATGTTCAAGATGACTGTGAAGAATGTCAAGACTTTCGTGAACGCACCTCTTACAGAGGAGACTTTCGAGAAGATCTTCGGCGTGAAGACAGAAGCTGAGTTCGATGCTAAGATCGAGGAGAGAATCCGTGCTGAGTATGCTCAGGAGGCAGATTTCCGCTTCTCAAAGGATGCGAAGACTTACCTTCTTGACAAGGCTGGCGTGCAGATAGCAGAGAAGTTCCTCAAGAGATGGGTGTTCGTTGTGAACGAGGGTAAGTTCACAATGGAGGATATCGAGAAGGATTGGGATCTCTTCATCGTGGATTACAAGTGGCAGATGGTTCGCAGCTACCTTATGGAGAAATATGGCGTGAAGATAGAGGAGGCTGACCTCCTTGCAAGCGCAAAGGGCTTTGCTGCATATCAGTTCGCTATGTACGGAATGAACAATGTTCCTGATGAACAGCTTGAGGCATTCGCAAAGAACATCCTTTCACAGGAAGAGCAGGGAAGAAGAATTCTCGATCAGGTAGAGAACGAGAAGACTTTCGCTGCAGTTCGTGAGGTTGTTACTCTCAAGAAGAAGAAGATTTCTGTTGAGAAGTTCCGCGAGTTGAAATAATTTTATTTAAGGCCAGCTCGCCAGCTGGCCTTTTTTCTTTTTATATATGAACAGTAAGGAATTCGATAAATACGCAAGGCTGGAGCATGGTATAAGTTCGATGACGATGCATCGTTATCAGTCTGTTCTGGACGGATACATCAATCCTACCATTCTTGAGGAAAGGAAGCTTAATGTAGCTTCTATGGATGTGTTCAGCCGTCTGATGATGGACAGGATCATCTTCCTGGGAGTGCCTATCGACGATGATGTGGCCAATATCATCCAGGCTCAGCTCCTTTTCCTTGCATCAAACGACCATGCCAGCGATATTTCGCTTTACATCAACACTCCGGGCGGACAAGTGTCTTCAGGTCTGTGCATCTACGACACTATGCAGATCATAGAGCCAGATGTCGCTACTATCTGTACGGGAATGGCAGCATCTATGGGATCTGTGCTTCTATGTGCCGGTGCGCATGGAAAGAGGTCTGCATTGAAACATTCGAGGGTGATGATTCATCAGCCTCTCGGAGGTGCAAGGGGACAGGCTTCGGATATTCTCATTGCTGCACAGGAAATCGAGAAGACAAGAAACGAACTTTATTCAATTATTTCCGAACATACCGGACAGTCTGTTGAGAAGATTGCTGCTGATGGCGACCGTGACTTCTGGATGACTTCTCAGGAAGCTCTTGAATACGGAATGATTGACGAAGTGCTCCTCAAGAAGAAATAACATATGGCCAAGGGAAGAAAACAGACAGGCGGATATTGCATGTTCTGTGGCAGAAGCGAGGATGAAGTGCCTCTTCTGCTGCAGGGCATTGATGCGTGCATCTGCTCCGATTGCGTGAAGATGGCTCAGGGCTATATTGAGGAATTCAGCGGGAAGAAGGCTCAGGCCGAGCCGTTGAAGAGACTTGAGTCCCTATATAAGCCTAAGGATATACATGAGTTCCTGGACCAATATGTCATATGTCAGGACAGGGCCAAGAAATTGCTTGCTGTGGCTGTGTATAATCATTACAAACGCCTCAATAACAATCTTCAGGATGGGGGAGAGTTCGAACTGGAGAAGTCTAATATTCTTATGGTCGGTCCTACAGGTACGGGCAAGACCTTGCTGGCCAAGACAATAGCCAAGCTGCTTGATGTGCCTTTCACCATAGTGGATGCCACTGTGCTTACTGAAGCCGGATATGTGGGAGAGGATGTCGAGAGCATTCTTACACGTCTGCTTCAGGAAGCTGACTTCGATGTGGCAAAGGCTGAGCGAGGCATCGTATTCATCGATGAAATCGACAAGATCGCCCGCAAGAGCGATAATCCTTCGATAACCCGTGATGTGTCAGGCGAGGGTGTGCAGCAGGCGATGCTGAAGCTCCTTGAGGGTAGCGTTGTGAATGTACCGCCGAAGGGAGGAAGAAAGCATCCTGAACAGGAGTTCCTTCATGTGAACACCCAGAACATACTATTCATCTGCGGAGGAGCTTTTGAAGGGATAGAACGCAGGATTGCTCAGAGGCTCAATACACAGGTGATAGGCTTCCAGCCTTCCGGAAAGAAGCAGGTGAACAGAGATAATCTTCTTCAATATGTAGAAGCTCAGGACCTGCGTTCTTATGGACTTATTCCTGAGATTATAGGACGTCTGCCTGTGATAACATATCTGGACCATCTCGACAGGGACGCGCTTAAGAGGATTCTTACCGAGCCGAAAAACGCCTTGATGCGACAGTATGAGAAGATGTTCGAGCTCGATGGAATCAAGCTGACGGTAGCTCCTGAGGTTCTTGACCTTATCGTGGATACTGCTATCGAAAACAAGCTTGGTGCCCGAGGTCTAAGGTCCATCTGCGAGGCCATAATGACTGATGCAATGTATGAAGCACCGTCATCATCGCGCAAGACCTTCAAATTGACACTTGAATATGCAAAAGATAAATTGACTAATGTCTAAAACCTTATAATATGAATAGATTGTTAAATCAAATCTGCTCGAATTATACCCTTGCCGACCAGTGCAAGGAGATGGGTATATATCCATATTATACACCTATTGAATCGGAGCAGTCCACAGTAGTGAAGATCGACGGCAAGGATGTACTTATGTTCGGTTCCAACAGTTACCTCGGTCTTTCGAATGATCCACGTCTGAAGGAAGCCGCTGTTGAGGCAGTGAAAAAGTATGGAACGAGCTGCTCAGGTTCACGTTTCCTTAACGGAACTCTTGATATTCATATGGAGCTCGAAGAGAAGCTTGCCCGTTTCGTCGGAAAGGAGGATGCTGTGACATACAGCACGGGTATGCAGGTGAATCTAGGTGTCATCTCATGTCTTTCTTTCCGTGGAGGATATGTGCTTCTGGATTCTCAGGACCATGCATCGATTATTGATGGTAGTCGTCTTGGCTTTGCCAAGGTGCTGAAGTTCAAGCATAACGATGTCGAGGACCTTGAGAAGAAACTTGCTTTCTGCGAACACGACAAATATAAGCTTATCGTTATCGATGGTATATATTCAATGGAAGGTGACATTGCCCCTCTCCATGAGATCTGCGACCTGTGCGACAAGTACAATGCTTCAGTGATGGTGGATGACGCACACTCTCTGGGAGTGCTCGGAAACTGTGGACGCGGAACTGCGGACTATTTCGGTGAGACTGACCGCGTTGACCTTATCATGGGTACATTCTCCAAGTCTTTCGGATCCCTCGGAGGTTTTATCGCTGGCGACCGTGAAGTCCTTAACTATCTGAAGCATAACTCCCGTTCACTTATCTTCAGCGCCTCGATGCCACCGGCTAACATAGCTGCAGCAAGCAAGGCTCTGGACATCATGCTTGAGGAGCCTCAGCGCTTCGAGTATCTCTGGGACCTTACCCGATATGCACACAAGGCATTCAAGGATGCAGGATTCGACACAGGAAGGACACAGTCTCCGATTATTCCTCTCTTTGTGCGCGACACATTCAAGGCAATGGCCATCGTGCGCCATGCCCTTGCTGAAGGAATCTTCGTCACTCCGGTGATTACTCCGGCTGTCGCTCCTGGTGACGAACTCATTCGTTTTGCCCTTATGGCAACGCACACACGCGAACAGGTGGATTATGCTGTGGAGAAGCTTACAAAGGTCTTCAAGCAGCTTGAAATATTCTAAGATATGGTAATTCTCATTACAGGAGTGTCATCCGGCTTTGGAAAGGCGATGGCACTCCGTCTTGCAAAAGACGGACACAAGGTCTATGGAACCGTACGCAGGGAGGTGGAGCCTCTCGAAGGTGTCACATATCTCATGGCAGATGTCAGGGATGACGCCGGCATCGCTGCCGCATTTGCGCAGCTGATGGAGGCGGAAGGACGTCTGGATGTGTTCATCAACAATGCCGGCATGGGCATTGGAGGCCCGCTGGAGTTCAATCCGGTGGAGGATGTGCAGATGCAGATGGATGTCAATTTCATGGGAATGGTCAAATGGCTTTCTCACGTCGTGCCTGTGATGAGAAGGCAGGGTGAAGGTAAAATCCTGTGTGTGAGCAGTATAGGGGGTCTTATGGGACTTCCGTACCAGGGTGCTTACTCTGCCAGCAAGTTTGCTATCGAAGGTTGGTGTGAGGCCCTGCGCCTGGAACTTCGTGGCACCGGAGTCAAGGTCGTGGTGATAGAACCGGGAGATTTCTCCACAGGCTTCACCGCCACACGCAAGTCCGTATGCCCCGCAGATGTGGCTGAGGCCTATCCGTCATACGAACGCTCCCTCAAGGGCATTGAGAAGGATGAAACATCTGGCCTGAAGCCAGAATATCTCGCAGCAAAGGTATCCGCTATAGTGCGCAAGAAGAATCCGTCCTACAGCTATATCGTAGCATCTTTCCTCCAGAAACTCGCAGTCTTTGCCAAATGGCTTCTCCCGAAGCGTGTCTTCGCCTGGATTCTTTCGCTTTACTATAATCTTTAGGAATCCCCGAACTCAACTATATCAGTTCTGATCAATTGCATGTCCTCTTGTGGGATATGCAATTTTTTTGTAAATTATTGTTATCTTGCAGACGGTACGGAAAATTCTTGATTATGAACAGATTTTTGTCTTTTATATGTGCAATATGTATTGCAGTTTCTATTGCAGCTCAGGAGTCTGAGCAGAGACATCTTTTTGAAGAACAGTTTGATGCGGCGCTGGCGGAAGGAGCTTTTAAAACAGGTGCAGGCTGGATGCCGTATCCTGATTATTCAGACCGTACTGCATGGGAGAAGCTCAGTCAGGGATATAAGGAGATCATAATTCAGCTTGGAGAAAAGAGCCTCAAGTATGAATGGACGCCTATTATGGCCAGTACTTAACTCGAATATGAAAAGACTGGAAATCGGGCTCTGATGAAGACCAGCTACGACCACAGGAATAATCTCATCATACTTGTCGCTGCCGAACTTGTTGAAGGCAAGGGCCGTTTCCTCCCTCACCTTGTTGACGGATTATGGCTTCTATCTCGAGAATATTCATGGTCGCTTGGTCAGCATACCCGTTATCAGGCCTCAGGAAGAACACTCCCGGACGGAACAGACCGTCCGATTACTCTTCATAGCGCCAATATCGGAGCATCAATAGCTTATGCGCTATATTTCTTCAAGGATGAATTCGATAAGATGGATCCTTCCATCGCCATTAATGTCAAGGCTGCCTTGAAAAGGAATATCCTGGATCCTTTCCTTGATGAATCGGTGAACAACTGGTGGATGCATAAGAAGACAAATGACAGGAAGTTCAATAATTGGACTCCTTATTGTGTGTCGCATTCTGTAGCCGCTTTTCTTTTATGTGAGGAAGATCAGGACCGTATGATTCAGGCACTTAAGCTGTCTGCGATTACTATGGATGCTTACATGAATGACATAGGGACAGATGGAGCTTGTGACGAGGGACCGTCATACTGGGATATGGCTGTGGGAAAGGTCTATGATTATGCAAGACTTATGTGTGACGCATCCTGCGGAAAGATGGATGTCTTCGGTGATGAGATGATCCGTAGAATGGGAGAATTCAAGTCCAAGACATATTTCGGAGATGGTTACGTGATGAATTTTGCCGATGGCGAGTGTCGTGCAGTGGGAGATCTGGAAATGATGTTCCGTTACGGCTATGATACTTCAAGCACGGAACTGGTTGATTTTGTCCTTTATAAGTTGGCCGATCCGAGTACGAAGATGTTCCGGGTCAAATCAATTAAATGTTCGTACATGTCTCGAGTTCTTGAGACATTGCGTTATGGAGAGAAACTGAGGGAGATTCAAGAACAGACAATATCACAATATGGGGGTGACTGGGGAAAAATGAGGACAGCGTTGAGAAAGGGAATCGGCTCTGTATGGTATGACCAGACACAGGTTGCGATACTTAGAAAGGGTAACTGGACTCTCGCGGCAAAGGGAGGTCACAATGATGAAAGTCATAATCATAATGATGTCGGATCCGGAATCCTCCATGTGGCTACTCGTCCTGTAATCATTGATCCCGGTGTGGCAACTTACGTAAAGGAGACATTCAGTCCGGCTCGTTATACATTATGGAATGTTCAATCAGATTGGCATAGTGTCCCTAAGATAAATGGATGTTCTCAGGTGAATGGAAGGGAGTTTGCCGCTTCGGATGTTGTTTGTGATATAGAAGGGAACAGTCTTGTTCAAGATATATCCGGAGCTTATCCCCAGGATGCAGCCTGCAATTCCTGGAAGCGTAGCTGGGTGTTGAATGAAGAGGAGGTTGTGCTTGTCGATAAGTTCTCACTTCAGTCCAGAAAGGGTTCTGATGTGGAGAATTTTATAATTAGAGGAGATGTATATCTGCCCGGTGATTCCACACCAGATGGATATAAGGTACCAAAAGGAGAAGTTG
The DNA here is from genome assembly GCA_045127905.1 of Candidatus Cryptobacteroides sp. Classification (GTDB taxonomy): domain Bacteria; phylum Bacteroidota; class Bacteroidia; order Bacteroidales; family UBA932; genus Cryptobacteroides. The sequence goes on along the minus strand of JBGVQX010000028.1, from coordinate 57,252 downwards.
TCATTACAGCATATTCCTACACAAAGAAGAGCCAACTGAATCTTGTCATGACATACCCGAAGAAGATGACGCCGGCAGTCACTGTTCTGGATCTTTCGATAGATAATAGGGTGCGGAAGTGCTGGGGAGATGAGATTGTGAAACTGAGTTTTTCATCCACTGCAAAGGCTCCGGTAAAGGGACAATATGAATTCAGAATAAAACCATTCAAAAACTAATGCATAGGATTTTGTCTTGCGTTGTATATCCTACGAAATAATTGCATATCTTTGTAAAGATGTGCAATTATTTTTGAATTAGATATGAAGAATTATATTGAAACCCATAAGGAGAGGTTCTTTGAAGAACTCTTCTCTTTGCTCAGAATACCTTCGGTAAGTTCTCTTGAGCAGCATAAGCCGGATATGCAGCGTTGTGCGGAAAGACTTGTGGAGCTTTTGCTTGAGGCTGGTGCCGACGAGGCTGCCGTATATCCTACTGCAGGCCATCCGGTAGTCTTCGGACAGAAGATCATCGATACGTCGCTTCCGACTGTGCTTGTCTACGGCCACTACGACGTTCAGCCTGTGGATCCTATAGAACTCTGGCATTCGGATCCGTTCGAGCCGGAGATACGCGAAGGAGCCATCTATGCCCGTGGTGCAAATGATGATAAGGGCCAGCTTTTCATGCATATAAAGGCTTTCGAGTTCATGGTGCGTGAGGGCGGACTGAAGCATAACGTGAAGTTCATCCTCGAGGGTGAGGAGGAGATCGGAAGTCCGTCTCTCGCAGCCTGGGCGAAGGAGAACAAGGAACTTCTCGCTGCTGACATCATACTGGTTTCCGACACCACGATGATTTCCGAGTCGGTTCCTTCGATCAACTGCGGTATGCGCGGACTCTCTTATGTGGAAGTGAAGGTTACAGGCCCAAATAAAGACCTTCATTCGGGACATTATGGCGGAGCTGTGGCAAACCCTATCAATGTGCTCTGTGACATGATTTCATCGCTGATTGACAAGGATGGACATATCACTGTGAAGGGATTCTATGACGATGTGGTAGTGCTTTCTGATGAAGACAGGGCAAAGCTTTCACGTGCTCCTTTCGATATGGAAGAGTATAAGGAATTCCTTGATATCAAGGAGGTTAAAGGAGAGGCTGGATATACCACGCTGGAGCGTACGGGCATCCGTCCGTGCCTTGATGTGAACGGTATATGGGGCGGTTATATCGGCGAGGGAGCCAAGACTGTACTCCCATCTGTTGCTCATGCGAAGATTTCCATGAGGCTTGTGCCAAATCAGGACAGTGCTACCATCACAAGACTCTTTACGGAGCATTTTCTGTCTATCGCGCCTGATTATGTAAAGGTTGAAGTGATCCCTCATCATGGCGGTGACGGTTTCCTTATTCCGATCTCATCAGCTGCTTATAAGGCTGCCGAGAAGGCTATGACCGAGGTTTATGGCATCGAGCCTGTTCCTTCGCGTGGAGGCGGATCGATTCCTATCCTTGCTGATCTCCAGCGTATTCTCGGTATAGACCCTCTTCTGATGGGATTCGGCCTGGAACGTGACACTATCCATTCTCCGAATGAAAGCTACCTCCTGAAGCAGCTTTTTGCCGGCATGGAGGCAATAGCTTTGTTCTATAGATATTATTAGCAGTCGAACATATAAATATACACAACACTGTCATTTGACAATCGAAACACGATCATCTGACTGTCATTTCGAGCGACCGAAGGGAGATGAGAAATCTATAAAACAGAAAACAAATATGAACAGAAAAGAACTATACCAGCAGATCCAGACAAAGAAGAGCATGCTCTGCGTGGGACTGGATGTGGATTTCGATAAGATGCCGGAGCATATCAAAGCTTTAGCGTCACATGGCGAACTTGCACTGAAGGGCGAACTCTATAAAGGCAAAGCCCGTGCGATAATTGAGTTTAACAAGGCTATTGTGGATGCAACGGCACCTCATTGCGTTGCTTACAAGCCGAACCTTGCATTTTATGAGTGTTACGGCATTGACGGAATGCGCGCCCTGGATGCTACCGTGGACTATATCAGAAGCAAATATCCTGAGATATTCCTTATAGCAGATGCGAAGAGGGGAGATATTGGCAATACTGCCAAGATGTATGCAAAGGCTTTCTTTGAGGAAATGGATTTCGATGCAGTGACCATCGCTCCTTATATGGGCGCAGACAGCGTTACACCTTTCCTTGAATATAAGGACAAATGGGCGATCGTTCTGGCTCTTACTTCCAATGCTTCTGCATATCAGTTCCAGAATGCTCAGAAGGATGGAAAACCTTTATATCAGGCAGTCATGGAAGAAATGATGGAGATTTCGACACCGGACAATATGATGTTCGTGGTGGGTGCAACCAAGGCTGACAAACTTCAGGAGTTACGAAGCTTCTGCCCTGACAACTTTTTCCTTGTGCCTGGTGTAGGAGCCCAGGGAGGATCTGCAGAGGAGGTTATCGCCCATGGAGCCAACGACCACGGCGGTCTGTTGATTAACTCGTCCCGCAGCATACTTTTCGCCGACCACACAGAAAACTTTGCTAAAGTAGCAGCGGAAGTGGCTGCAAGGACAGCTAACCTTTAGGCTAGAGATTTAATAAAGAATTCTTTGCACATCTTGCGGCTTATGTCGTAGGATGTGCATTTTGTAGAGTGGTGTAGCCTGTCGACTTGAGTAAGATCGCAGACGTAGAGTTTGTCTATGAGTGACAGGTACATGGTGGAGTATCTGATGTCAAGATGACGCTGCAGCTCGCTTGTGTACTCCATGGTGAGGATAGCTTCCTCGTCGGACAGATTGTCCTTGCAGAAGATATAGAGGCCGTATTTATCGAAATTGCCGTAGAATCCTGAACCTACCTTGCTGACCTTGCTTTCGATGATGCGTCGCAGCGGTTGGGCGAGCGCCCAGTATTCATATTCGAGGTGTCCGACATATCTTCCGTTCTGAAGACCATAACCGTATCCGGATTGCAGAATCTGATCTACTTCTTCCCGGTCTTCCTCCTTGACTGGTAGTCCGGCCATTTCCTTAAGCATCTCCTGGGCCACGTCCTTGTGAGGTTCCATGGCTCTTGTCACTTCTATACCCAGCGACTTGTCCGGCATCTGCAGGTCGGGCCTGTCTTCGTTCACCAGCGCTCCGAACTCTTCACCCAGAATCGTTTCAAGAGTGATCCGGGCGTAGCGTTCAAAGAAACATGTGTCGAATTTTCTCATCTTATTCGAATTCCTTTGCGAGTCCACCTTCGCTGGTTTCCTTATAGAGCGACGGGAGGTCTTTTCCTGTCTGCTTCATTACCTTGACAGCCTGGTCGAATGACACTCTGTGGCGTCCGTCTGTATATAGTGCATAGATGCTGGCATCAAGAGCGCGTGCGGCTGCATAAGCATTCCTTTCGATGCAAGGAATCTGTACCAGTCCGCATACAGGATCGCATGTGAGTCCGAGATGGTGCTCGAGTCCCATTTCTGCAGCATATTCTATCTGTGAGGGACTGCCTCCCATGAGCTGGGTCACGGCTGCAGCCGCCATCGCGCATGCGACTCCCACTTCTCCCTGACATCCCACTTCTGCACCTGATACAGAGGCGTTGTGCTTTACTACCGAGCCTACTATCCCGGCGGTGGCAAGTGCCCTTATGATTCTCTGGTCGCTGAAGTTATAGGTCTTCTGAAGGTGATATAACACTCCGGGCATTACGCCGCATGAACCACAGGTTGGCGCTGTCACGATAGTTCCTCCGCATGCGTTTTCTTCGCTGACGGCAAGAGCATATGCGAATATCAGTCCTCTGGTGCGGAGTACATCTCCGTAACCTTCAGCTCTGATAAAATAGCTTGAAGCCTTTCTTCTGAGATTCAGAGGCCCCGGAAGAGCTCCTTCATGATCGATACCTCTCTCTACAGCCTTCCTCATGACCTTCCATACAAGGTCCAGATGTTCCCATGTGCTGCTGTCCTCGTGTTCTTGGGCGAATTCCCAGTATGTCTTTCCTGTGCGGTTGCACCAGTTCATGATATCTGTGAGAGTAGTCAACTCATAGATGCTTTCTTCCTGCTTCCCTGCGATCGGCTTCTCGATGCATATGATGTCGCCTCCACCGATGCTGTAGTATGTCCATTGGTCAGTGACTGTGCCGTCAGATATCTTAATGCCGATTTTCATGCCGTTAGGGTGTTCGGGGAGAAATTCCTTCGGCATCCATACGATTTCAACATTACCTTCGCGTTTTTCCTTGTTTTCGAGGGTCTCGCGGTCAGTAGTCTTCCATGTGGAGAAAGCCTCCTCGATGGCAGTGTCGGTGAGGTGGCCTTTGCCTGTGGCTGCAAGCGATCCATAGAGAATCACCTGGATATTATCTGCATCAGGATGATTCTCCAGATAATTCCTGACAGCCTTGAATGGCCCCATTGTGTGGCTGCTTGATGGGCCCTTGCCTATCTTGTAAACGTCTCTTATCGATTTCATTGCTTGTCCGTTTTATAACTGGCCTTCAAATGGCCGAAACTTTGCAAAGTTAGTATAAATCTTTGATAACAGATATTATGTTGCGCTATATATTTATACTCCTTTTGGTCTTATTCCCGGTTCTGGACATATCAGCTCAGATGCCAGCCGGGAATGATACAACAGTGATTTCTGTTCATGGAAACCTTCTTATTCAGGACAGCAGACCGTATTCCTCGGATTCTGTTCCGAAACCTATTCCGGATTTCCTGTCACCTTCACTGTTCATCCCCCGTGCCCGCCTTACAGGGCTTCAGCCTTGGATATATGCCCCATTGCCCGTGCCTCAGGTACACGTTATCGCAGTTAGCGGATATAACGGCATCATAGGGGCGGGTGAATATACCCGGCCTCATCAGACTCATTTCTTCTCTGCTATGGAAGGACGCAATATTATAAATATACCCCAGTTATATGTCACGCGTCAGATGTTTCTGGGAAATGCCCTGAAAATATTCAGTGGATTCTATTTCATGTCGGGCATCCTCTACGGAGCCCAGATGGGTGTGATGGGCAATAACTGGGGAATGGGTACGCGTGAGGGCTTCATTTATCAGCCTTCATCCCTTCTCTCTGTAACCCTCTGGTCACAGTATTTCCAATCGCTTTCAGTATACACTCCTGTGCTTTATCCACGCCTTTCGCGGAGTGGGGCGGCAATAGTAATGCCTGCTACTCCTGAGGTGTTCTCGTTCGGAGTGCAGGCATCATTTGTCGTGGGGGAATTCATCATTGGAATAGGGACTTCCGTTTCGCCTGTCCCTTACCAGGACAGACATCATTCCGAACCCGTAGGAAAGTAGTTCCTAAAGATAGTCGTCAAAGTACATGGATATCTTGTCGTGCAGATGCACCCTGTCCTTGCCCATCACATTGTGTTCTGCACGCGGATAAGGGAAGTAATCCACCTGTACGTTATTGATGATGCATTCGCGTATGAAGCTGAGACTGTGCTGCCAGAGCACCACATTGTCGATTACTCCCTGACAGATGAGCAGTTTGCCTTTCAGGTCCTTGGCCTTGTTGATGAGGCTGGTCTTTGCATATCTTTCCGGATTTACTTCAGGATGGTCCATGTAGCGCTCTCCGTACATCACCTCGTACCATTTCCAGTCGATTACCGGGCCTCCGGCCACTCCCACCTTGAAGACATCCGGATAATTGGTGATCAATGAGATGGTCATGAATCCTCCGTAGCTCCATCCGTGCACTCCGATGCGCTCCTTGTCCACATATGGCAGCTCCATCAGCATCTTTACGCCTTCCATCTGGTCTGCCATCTCTGCCTGCCCGCATTGGCCGTGTATGGCCTGCTCGAATGCGAGACCGCGGTTTTCAGTGCCTCTGTTGTCCTGGACATACACGAGGTAGCCTCTCTGAGCCATGTACATTTCCCAACGTCTCAGCTGTGCCATATATGTGTCCTGCACCATCTGCGAGTGAGGACCTCCGTAGACATACACGATTACAGGATATTTCTTCGATGCGTCGAAATCCTTCGGCTTTATGAGACGGTAGTAGTTGTTGTACAGTCCGTCGGCGCTCTTTACCGTTCCAAGGGAAATTTCAGTGTAGGCATATTCCAAGGTAGGATCTGCTGCTGTAAGAAGGTTGTGCACGAGTTTCCCGTCATTCTTGCGCAGGTTGATGACTCTCGGCACTGTCAGGCAGCTGTATGAATCCACGAAGTGTCTGCAGTCAGGGCTGAGACTGATGCTGTGCCATCCTTCCTCGTGAGTCAGTCTCTGCGGTTTGCCAAAGGATGCTTTAGCCACTCCTTTCCTGAGTCCCTTGACCTTGATCCTGAAAAGGTGGTTCTCGACAGGGGAGACTTCAGCAGAAGTGTAATAAACATATTCCCCGTCGTTTCCGATATATGCTACATCTGCATCAGTTTCTGTCAGACGTCGGATATTTCCGCCGGTATTGTCGCAGAGGTATAGGTTGCGGTAGCCGTCGCGGTTGGCTGTGCGGTAGATGAATATGTCATTGTGGCCCTTCATGAAGTAGAGCGGGTCCACAGGCTCTACGTACTTGTCATTCTTTTCGTATAGAATAGGAGACATGGTATGGTCCGAGCCTGCTTCAAGGCTTGCCTTGCCGAGCATGACGTTTTTCTGTGACCTGTCTATCATCTGGGCATAAAGTATCTTTCCGTCAGGCGACCAGCATACATTGGTGATGTATGCCGGTGATATGCCTGCTTCAATGTCCGGGATAGTTATCTCTGATGAATTTCCGCTGGCGAGGTCGTAAACCCAAAGCCGGATGACTTCCGAGTCCATTCCTGCCATCGGATATTTTATTTCCTTTGCCGATCCTGTCCTTGTGGTGATGTCCACAAGAGGGTAGGAGGTTACCTTCGATTCATCCTTCTGGTAGTATGCTATCTTAGTGCTGTCCTCAGACCAGAACACTCCGCCGTCAATGCCGAATTCGTTCCGACTTACGGTCTGGCCGTATGTGATGGCAGGATCGGTGCTTTCGGCAATCGTTTTCCTTGAACCGTCCGGATATTCCAGCAAGAGGCTCTGACCTTCAGCGACCGTGCGCATGCGCCTTTCCGGTGCCTTGAAATCGGCATGCTGGCCGGTAGTGATGTCATATTCCTGCCATTTTCCGTCCTTGAGCATGAGTATGGTTTCCGCATCTTTCCAACTGCAGTAGAGGTTTGCCGGAGCGAGTTCTCTTGAGAGTATGGTTTCCTCCATGGTCAGGATCCTGCCGGAGGGGTCGTTGGCCGTTCTGGTCTTGATTATACCGCTTTGGGCTGATAATAACAGTCCCAGACACATTGCGCCCAGGACCAGACATGTTTTCTTTATCATGGTTTTCCTATAATTTGACTTCAATACGTCATCGCGAGGCCTGAATGGCTCTGGCAATCTTCCACAAAGATACGAATTATTCTATGATTCCTGCGCAATGGAGGAGTGCTATGAACGGAGTCTGCTGCCTTTTTATATAAGGCTTGACATTTCCTGTGTTGATGTCCTCCCAGTCTCGCACCGTGTCATATGCAGCAATGAAGTCCTTGCCTGTAAGGTATTCCCCGCGTTCAGCTCTCTTGGTGCCCGGTGTACCTCCCTTAAGGAATATGCAGCTGCCAACGAAGGTTGCATTGAAGGTTATGCCGGTGACGGTGGTGATTTCCTTGTGGGATATGACGTGTCTGACCACCTCTTCCCAGACCTCAGTTCCATCCCAATCCTTGTATTTCTCCTTGATTTTCATGATTTCCGCAAGAATATCTGATGATTTCGGGTCCAAATTTACAAATACAATTTGATACTTTCATGCATGTCTCCTGAAATGGTCCCTGATGTCTTTAATATTCTTCAGAAATTATTATCTTTGTCTGATTATTGTCAATTTTGGATGTTATGGAAAACAGGATAAAAGATAATTCCAGATGCGGAGTGATAGGATATGGCACATGGGCTACGGCTCTGGTCCATACCCTTCAGAGGAATGGTAAGGATATCTGGTGGCACATAAGGAATGAGGAGGTGCTTGAAAGCATCACTGTGGAGGGAAGGAATGCCAAGTATCTCAGCGATGTGGAGTTCAATAAGGAAAAGATCACTGCGACATCTGACATCAATGAAGTAGTCAGTAACTGTGAGGTTATATTGGTGGCTGCTCCTTCGGCTTATCTTAAAGACTTCCTGAGAGACCTGACTGAGTCTCTTGACGGCAAGTTCATCCTTTCTGCAACAAAGGGAATCATCCCTGATGACTATACCACCATAACAGAGTTCTTTAACCGGACATATGGCATTCCATACGACCGTCTCGGCCTTATTTCCGGTCCATCCCATGCGGAAGAGGTATCCCGTAACCGTCTTTCATATCTGACTGTGGCTACCAAGGAGCCTGAGAACGGTAAACTTATAGGTGGAATGTTTGCGACAGACTCTGTGAAGATCAGTTATTCCGCTGACATTTACGGAATCGAATATGCCGGTATTCTTAAGAATATATATGCCCTTGCTGCCGGCCTTTGCAGTGGCCTGGGGTATGGAGACAATTTCCGTGCGGTACTTACCTCTGCCTGTGCTGCAGAGATGACACGCTACATACAGGAAAGTTATCCTTTTGAGAGGAGTACTCTTAATTCAGCATATCTGGGCGACCTTCTTGTGACATCCTACTCGTCTTTCAGCCGCAACAGGCGTCTCGGTCAGATGATCGGACGCGGATGCACCGTGAAGAGTGCACTCAACGAGATGACTATGGTAGCCGAAGGTTATTTCGCGGCAGCCTGCATACATCACATCAATGAGCAACATGGTATATCAATGCCTATTGCTGATATGGTGTATGATGTACTTTACCGCAGGGCTAACCCACGTAAAAGAATGAAGGAACTTACAGAGTTGCTGTAAGTCCCTTACATAGTCTACCAATCTACTTTTTTTCTTGAAAGCGGCATAGTCATACACCTAGGCCCGCCTCCGCCTCGAGGAAGTTCAGATCCGTCGATGGCTACGGCGCAAGGTCCATCTCCTATTATCGCCTTTCCTGAAACTACGTCACCTGCCTTGATTATATCGAATCCCGCCATGTCAAGTTTATCCAAGGTGTGGATGTTCCTGGCATATGTCAGGATTTTTCCGGGTGCAAAAGCAAATGAGTTGGCACCGCTGTGCCATTGTTCCCTTTCCTGATCCCATTCATCGTCACCTCCGCATACGACAGGCTTCAGATCCATTCCGAGCTTCTTTAGAGCCGTCAGTATGTTGGAAACAGGACGTATGCTTGTCACCACTCCATCGTCTATGGTTATATGGACTGTCTGGTACTGGTTGGCCTGCATGATTAGTGGCTTGAATACCATACATTTATCTTTATCCAGGATTGTGAATACCATGTCGAGGTGGATGAATGATTCCGGTTCCGAAGGGAGTTGCTGCACGATTACGTTGTAACGTCCGCGCGGAGCGCTTCTGCGGAATCTCTCCACCATGAAGTCGATACCTTGAGGGGTGGTCCGGACTCCGTTGCCTACTATCAGGATATCTTCTCTTGCAACTATGATGTCGCCTCCTTCCATGATGATGGGAGATGACTCGGGCTGCTTCTCATTCACATCTATCACATCGCATTCGAAAGCTCCGCTATACGCATATATCGCATTCATTATGAGCGATTCACGCATTCTGACCTTGTTGGCCATGCGGCATACGAGAGCCTGATTGCCGATGGTGACTGCCGCATCGCGCGTGAAATAGAAATTATAAAGAGGGTATAGGGCGTAGTATTCGTTCCTGAGATATGATGTCAATGTGTCTATTCTTGCAGGAAGCCCTTCTATAAGGACTCTTGCAAGCTCTGCGGAGTCCATCTCCATCAGTACGTCTATATATGACATTACCTCCTCTGTCTCGCAGATTCGGTGGATGAGGTCGGCACGAGGCTTCCATTGTTCAAGCACTTTTATCAGGAGGTCCTTCACTTCATAGACCTTGCATACCTTAGACAGCACTCCTGAAAGCTGTTCATATTCAGACTGGGCTATGGACAGGTTGAGAATGTCGCTGTACAATGCGCGCTGTACGTTTCTTGGAGTCATGTTTTCCACTTCTGCGCCCGGCCTGTGCAGCAGGACTGCCTCAAGAGGTCCGATCTCCGACTGGATGTCAATCTTCAGTGTGTTGCCGTTATTCATGATCGATATGATTTGGTGGTCTTGTAAAAATAGCAATTTATTCTAAGAATGCCAACTATAAACTAAAACCTCTCACAAAGGCAGTGCCGATGTGAGAGGTCTTATATGTCGATATGTAATCTTTAAGCCATGAATGTTGCAACGAATGCGAGGATGGCGTAAAGCTCTGGAAGAGCTGCGTAGATGAGGGTCTTGGTGAATACGTCGTGTCCCTGTGAGATACCGATGATACCGTTTGCGCAGACCTGACCCTGACGAAGTGCAGAGAAGAGGAATGTGAAACCGGCTGCTACACCGATAGCAAAGAGTGAAAGACCGTCAGCAGCGAAATCCTTGCCGATCCATACGAAGAATGCAACGAAACCATAAAGTCCCTGTGATGCGGGCATCGCAGAAAGGACCATGTAGTTTGTAGCTCCGTCAGCGTTCTTCTTTAGTGCACCTTCAGCAGCGTTGCCGGCGATAGTTGTACCGAATGCACTGCCGACAAATGAAAGACCGAGCATGATAGCAAGGCCAAGATAACCGAGTAATTCAATTACGTTCATAATGTTGTAGTTTTTATTAGTTATTTTTATTGTTCCTTGTTTGTTGTAAGCGGGTTGTATGCCGAGCCCTTGCCCTCGTATCCTGCGTTCTTGAAATATTCCATGAACGTCAGACGCATAGGGTGAACGAATGCTCCGAGGCCTGACAGAAGGAGGTTCATTAAATGTCCTACGATCAGGATGGCAATGAACGGAACCCAGAGTATGATACTGTCGCTGTCACCTCTTACCGAACCTGCCAGATTGTTGAATGCCTGTCCGAGCATTCCTCCTGCAAGTCCGAGTGCAAAGAGACGAAGATAACTGAGCACGTCGCCGAGGATACCTGTAGCCATGTTGTATGTGTCCCAGAGTCCCGCACCGATGTTGATCAGAGGGTTTCTGCCAGGAGTGTTGAATATGTATATGGCCAGTGCTGAAATACCTCCTACGGCAATTACTGCCCATTTCATAGCTTCAGGAGAGAGGACTTTGCCCACCCCGAGCAGTGCAAGCACTACTCCTCCGACGATAAGCAGCAGCCATCCCCACGTAGCTATATTCTCCTTTATGCCGAATCTCTTTGTATAGCATAATGCCTTTACAGTCATTGCGAGGCAGATGTGGAAAATACCGATTCCCATTGCAAGGATCATCTGAATATTCAGCGTACCTATGCCAGGGATGGTGATTTCTCCTACTATCATGCAGCTCTTCAGCCATTCAGGCACCCATGATGCATCATACAGACTGACTCCGAAGAATGTTCCGAGCACAGTGCCGACAATGATGGTACCGGCTCCGAGCAGTGAGATGATGCTTCCCAGGCCTTTGAACATGCCGATTTTCAGCCAGCCTTTATTGAGCATCAGGCCGAGAAGCAGCAATATAATGCCGTATCCCGCATCTCCCATACACATTGCAAAGAAGAGCAGATAGAAAGGCGCCACTATAGGTGTAGGGTCAAACTCTGTATATACAGGCATGCCGTACATTTCAGTGAAGACCTCAAACTGACGTGTGAACCAATTGTTCTTCAGCTTGATAGGAGGATTGTCCTCCTGAACAGCCTCTTCCTGGAGATAGATTACGCCCATCTTCTCGAAAGCTTCTGTCAGTTCTGCATCATTCTCGGCAGGAGCAAAGCCTGTGAATACCGTGATGTGGTCTTCTGCTGCTCCTTTGCCAGCCTCATGTGCAAGATATCGGTCCAGCTCCACGAGATTTCTGTTACATGCCTCCTTGATTGCAGGAATGTAATCCTTTGCGTTGAGAAGACCGGCCTTGCATTCTATGATGTCTGCCTTGATGCCTGCTGCTTCGGCTGCTGCTTCTGCAGAGGTGCCTTCCGGTGCCGCTGTTTCCTGCACAGGGAAGCTGTATGCCTCTCCCTTCGGGGCTACTGTCACGAACCAGACTTTCTTTCCATCCTCGGAAACGACCTGAAGAGGATATAGTCCGCCCCATGACTCATCGAATCTCTTTGCATCGACGCAATAGTAGTGCACAGAGTATCCTAGGTCAGCAAGACCATCGATAGCCTTCTTGTCATATTCTCCCCATGGAAGTCTGGCTTTCTCCTGCTTTTGAGCATAGTTAAGTGATGCCTGCAGTTCTGTGAGTCTTGTCCTGCATTCTTCAATGAAATCCACAGGGTCGCCCTCGATGTTCACTGTAGTCTTTGCAATTGCTTCTGCGTCAGCATCATTTGAGTAGTCGATGCCCTCTAGGAATTCCAGGGTCTTTCTTGCCCTTTCCGCCTGGTGGAACATCACAGAAGAGTCTGAGTCAATAGGTTTTACAGAACGGCTTATGTCCACGACACCAAGCTCCTGAAGCTGCTCCAGGAAGCCTTCCTTCTCTCCGCTAAGGAGAATGAAGGAATATTTTGTCATTTTAGTTATCATTGTTCTGTTCCTCCTCTTCTTCTATAGCATGTCTGCTCTTCACTATCTTGGAAGCTGCCTTGGAGAGATTCTCCTCGTCTTCCATATAGCGCTTGATCTTTCTGATGGCCTCCTGATATCCCGGAATCTGCACCTTTTCATAGAGGTTCACCTTCTGGGTGGTCTTCTTTCTCTGGAAGTCCAGGATACGCGACTTCTCTACGTAGACCTCCGATTCTATTCCAAGCCTTGACAGTTCCTTGAGTATCGCCACTCCGTCCGCATACCAAGCCGGACAGCTGAAGGCGTTGAACTCGTTGATCTTGTAGTGGATCTCACCTAAGGCTGGAGTCTTTACTCCGGCCACCTTTACTGTGTAGAGGTCTACATCAGTGATGGTGATGAGATTCGGCTGGAATTCGTTCCAGAGGGCAGCGAGATAGTCATATCTCTTGAGGGAGGCTTCAAGATCCGCAACAAGCTTCTCCGAATAGTCCTTGGCCTTTTTCACCTCAAGACGCAGCGCCGACTCCTTGTTCTTCAGGGTAGGGAGGGCATTCCTGCGCATCTTGAGCTGTTTGTTCAAGTTATTCAGAGATGTCTTATTATACTGGAATTTAATAGCCATAATTAATTACCTTTCCAATATGTATCGATCAACTCCTGTTTGATACCTGTCTCAGCCTTTGTAAAGTAAGTGCCGAAGAGTTCCCATGCAGTGTCGAGCATGTCGTCAATCTTGAGGTTTACGTCGATTGCAAGGAGTCTTGTAGCATATGCCTTCGCGTAGTCAAGGCAGCGGAGGTCGTAGTCGCTGAGGTCGAAACCGTTTTCAAGCTTGGTCTTTGCATTCTGCGCATCTGCATATAGACGCACTGAAGCATTCATCACCTGACCGTGGTCCTTGCGGGTCTTCTTTCCCTGCACGAGCTGCTTGAGTCGCGAGAGTGAACGGAACGGGTCGATGATGACCTTGCCTGAATCAGGGTCGGTACGGAGGAAGAGCTGTCCCTCTGTGATATATCCGGTGTTGTCCGGAATGGCGTGGGTGATGTCTCCGTCGTTGAGGGTTGTCACGGCGATGATTGTGATTGAACCTCCGTCAGGAAGCTGAACGGCCTTTTCGTAGATCTTTGCAAGGTCCGAGTAGAGCGATCCTGGCATTGAGTCCTTTGAAGGAATCTGGTCCATACGGTTGGATACAATCGAGAGCGCATCGGCATAAAGGGTCATGTCAGTAAGGAGCACGAGCACCTTTTCGTTCTTCTCAACTGCGAAGTACTCGGCAGCAGTAAGAGCCATGTCCGGAATGAGCAGACGCTCCACAGGGGGCTGTTCTGTAGTGTTTACGAACGAGATGATCTTGTCCAGAGCACCTGCTGCCTCGAATTCGTGCTTGAAATAGAGGTAGTCGTCGTTAGAAAGACCCATACCTCCGAGGATGATCTTGTCTACATCCGCACGGAGAGCCACCTGTGCCATCACGTTGTTGTATGGCTGGTCAGGGTCGGCGAAGAACGGAATCTTCTGTCCTGACACAAGGGTGTTGTTGAGGTCGATACCAGCGATACCTGTAGGGATGATCTGAGAAGGCTGACGTCTCTTGTATGGGTTCACTGACGGGCCTCCGATCTCTACTGTCTTGCCTTCAACTGCCGGGCCGCCGTCGATAGGCTCGCCATATGCGTTGAAGAATCGTCCTGCGAGGTCGTCGCTTACATTGAGGGTAGGGGCTCCGCCGAGGAACACCACCTCTGCATCGGTAGGGATACCCTCGGTACCAGAGAAAATCTGGAGTGTCACGAGGTCTCCCTTGGTCTTAACCACCTGAGCAAGGCGGCCGTCTACGAGAGCAAGCTCGTCGTTTGACACGCCTGTAGCCTTGAGCGACACTGTCGCCTTTGTAATGGCCTCAAGCTGTGTGTATATTTTCTGAAATGCCTTATTTGCCATTGCTTAGAAGATTATTGAGTTTTTCCTGATATTCGTAGAATCTTTCACTCTTGAACTCCGAGTAGTTCATCTGCCTGAGGGCATTGATGAGCTCCTTGAAGTAGTTGCGGCACTCTTCGAAGTCTTCGAATGTGAAGTCCCTGTCGCAGATGCCCATCACGATCTCGAGCATGTATTTCTGTCTTTCAAGAGGACAGAGAGCGTCGATTTCGTCGAATGCATCCTGCTGGAGGATCACAAAGTCCACAAGCTCCGACTTCCAGAAGATTTCATGGTAGCTCATAGGCACACCGTCGTCACCGAGGATGTTGATCTGGTCGTTGGCTTCCTTACCCTTTCGGATGATGTTCTTTGCCTTCTCTACCATGTTTACCCAACCCGGCATGATAGTCTCGTTGAGATATTCGCGGATTTCAGGATATTCGAGATATTTCGAGTATGAGTCGATAGGGTTTACTGCAGGGTAGCGCTTCTGGTCGGCACGGTTCTGCTCGAGGGCGTAGAAGCAACGTGCTGCCTTCTTTGTAGACTCTGTCACAGGCTCCTTAAGGTTACCTCCGGCAGGGGATACCGTACCGATGAATGTAACTGCGCCTGTCTGGCCGTTGTTGAGCACTACCATTCCGGCACGTGCATAGAAGTTCGAGATGATGGCTGAGAGGTCCACAGGGAACGCGTCAGCTCCAGGAAGTTCCTCCATACGGTTGGACATCTCTCTGAGGGCCTGTGCCCAACGTGATGTCGAGTCTGCAAGGAGAAGGACCTTCAGTCCCATTGCGCGATAGTACTCGCAGATTGTCATGGCTGTGTATACAGATGCCTCTCGGGCAGCCACAGGCATGTTTGATGTGTTGCAGATGATGGTTGTACGTTCCATCAGGTGGCGTCCTGCGTGAGGGTCGATGAGTTCAGGGAACTCTGCAAAGATCTCCACAACCTCGTTTGCACGCTCACCGCAGGCAGCCATCACGATGACGTCTGCGTCTCCCTGCTTTGCAATAGCATGCTGGAGCACTGTCTTACCGCATCCGAACGGACCAGGAATGAAGCCTGTACCTCCTTCTGCGATAGGGTTGAGCGTGTCGATGGCACGCACACCGGTCTCCATGATCTTTGATGGCCTTGGCTTCTCCTGATAGCCCTTGACGGCCACCTTTACAGGCCATTTCTGCCACATTTTCACTTCCACGTCCTCTCCGGATGCGTCGGTGAGCGTAGCAACTGCCTTGTCGATGTTATACTGTCCTGCCTCAGCGATGCTCTTCACGGTATATTCGCCCTTGAATGCGAACGGCACCATGATCTTGTGAGGAAGCCATCCTTCCTTCACTTCACCGAGCCAGTCGGCTGCCACCACCTTGTCGCCCGGTCTGGCGATAGGGGTGAAGTCCCATAATTTCTCGTGGTTCAGAGGGTCGGTGTACTCTCCCTTCTGGAGAAATACGCCTGTCATTGTGGTGAGGTCGTTCTGCAGACCGTCATAGCTGCTTGAGAGCAGACCCGGGCCGAGGGTGGCTTCAAGCATTCTGTCCTCGAACTCCACCATGTCACCGTTCTTGAGTCCACGGGTGCTTTCGAACACCTGCACTGCAGCATTCTTTCCGTTCACCTTGATGACCTCGGCCATGAGCTTTGTGCCCTCGACGGTGATGAAGCAGATTTCGTTCTGCGACACCGGTCCGTTCACCTCCACAGTCACAAGGTTGGAAACGATACCCGTAACCTTTCCTGTTGTCTTCATGTTATACTTGTGTTTTTGATTTATCCGTTGTATTCTACACCTTTGAATGTGCCGCGTACCTCGTCCACGAGCTTCTTGAACATCTCGCGGCCTGTCTGCTCGTCGAGAATGATCCACCTGCGGATGATCATCATCTTCACGATGATTCCGAGAATCTTTTCGAAGTTCATGTAGTCGAAGAGAGTCAGCTCGTCAATCTTCTCCCAATAGAGGTCGTCAATGCCTCTTTCACGGGCAAGAATGTCTTTGCCTTCAAGGATGGCCTGCAGTCTTGCTCCTTCCTTGAATTCCGGTTCCTCCGGCTCAAGTCCTGTTTCTTCCGCATCAGGATCGGCGAGCTTGAGTATGTCTTTCTCCGGGTCTCTTCCCAGAGCGATGTTCAGATACCTTACCTTCTGATTGCGTACGTTCAGGTCGAACTCGAAGAAGTCCCTTATGAATCCTATCCTGTGGGCAAGCGCTTCCTTGTAGAAGTCAGCACCCAGACTGTCTTTGTCGAATCCTTTTTCGATAAGGTCCAGTACGGCGTTGTCCTTTGAGGATAGAAGTTCTCTGACTCCAGCGAAGTACTCGTCCAGACTGCTTTCGCCCTGACGCCAGTCAGGGGTGAAGTCCGGAAGACCTGCTGTTATATATACATAGTTGTTCATTATCCAAACAGCAGTTTCTTGGTTGCCGGTCTGAGATATTCTGCGATGAGTTCCCTGAATGTCTCGTCTGTGAGGCTGATGAAGTATCCGCCGTCCTTAGGGCCGATGCGGAATCCTCCGCTGACTTTCTTTGAGAAGGATGCATCAACTCCTGCACCGAGAGTCTTTGTCAGCTCATTTGCCACGAATGGTTCGAGTTCCTTCTTGAGTGTCTCTGGAAGAATGAGGCTGAGCTCCACTGGTCCTTCTGTAGTGAACTTCTCCGCTACAGTCTTGATGATTTCCTTTACGAATTCGGCTGATGACAATGTCTTGGCTACAGCCTCGTCTGTCATTTTGGCAACTACAAGGGTTTCGATGTCATTCCTTGTAGCTGCAAGACTCTGGCTTGCAGCCATCTTGAGGTCAGATTCAGTTTTTGTCTTTACCTCATCTGCCTTCTTCTGCGCCTCTGCCACGATCTGTGCGGCCTCAGCCTGCGCCTTGGCAATCATCTCGTCAGCCTGCACCTTTGCCTTTGCAAGAAGTTCTTCACCTTCCTGCTTACCTTTTGACAGACCCTCGTTATAGAGCTTGTCCGTCAGTTCCTGCAATTTGTTCTGCATATTGATTATTATGTTATAAGTAATTATTCTATAATGTTTGTCAATCTTGCAAATGTAATAATAAATTACAGATATTTCAACCTATTTAGTGACGAATTGACAGTAAAAGAGCGGAATGCCCCCAATGATTGTACCGCGTGAACAAGATTGCTTCATCGAAGAAGCATTAAACCAGAAATATATTATCTTTGTAGTCTCGAAAATATTATTGATCTCTTAAACATAGATATATGAATACCAGGAGCGAAAGTCATCTTTTTGCAGAAAAATTGGCGTGGGAAAATCCCAGCCCCGGAATCACAAGACAGATTATGGGTTATGACGGCCAGATAATGATGGTAAAGGTCCGTTTTGAGAAAGGTGCTGTTGGGGCACCTCATACGCATTTCCACAGCCAGGTTACTTATGTGGCAAGTGGAAAGTTTGAGTTTGAAATAGGAGGGAAAAAGTCGGTTGTAGGCCCCGGTGACGGATGCTATATGGAACCTGATGAGCTACATAGCTGCGTATGTCTTGAGGCCGGTGATCTGATAGACGTATTTACACCTCATCGTGCAGATTTTCTAGCAAAATAAGCTTTAGAAGCACTCCTTGAGTATGCTGACAATGTTGTCGGTCTTTCCCATAGTGTAGAAATGCACGGCAGGAACTCCGTTTGAAATAAGGTCCTTGCACTGCATTGCACACCATTCTGTGCCGATTTCATAGACGGCTTCCTTATTGTCTTTAGCCTTGGTCAGAGCCTCTGTGAGTTCTATCGGGATATCCAAAGAGAATGATTCCGGAAGCAGGCTTACCTGCCTGAATGTGGACAGAGGCTTGAGGCCCGGAACAATAGGCACGTTTATTCCGGCTGCCCGGCATTTCTCCACAAAATCATAATAGACTTTATTGTCGAAGAACATCTGGGTGATGATGTAATCGGCCCCTGCATCCACCTTCTTCTTGAGATTCGCTATGTCGGTCTCGATGTTCGGAGCCTCGAAATGTTTCTCAGGGTAGGCGCCCACCCCGATGCAGAAATACCTCTCCTCAGATGTGGCTCTATTGCGGCGGTAGCCAGCGCTACCCTGGTATTTGCGGATGCTTTCCACAAGTTCGCTGGCATACTGATATCCTCCTGGAGTAGGGGAGAACCGCTTTTCTCCGCTCACACAGTCCCCTCTAAGGGCTACGATGTTGTTTATTCCCAGAAATTCCAGATTATCAAGCTTGCTTTCGATCTCTTCTGCAGTATTGCCGCCGCATATCAGGTGCGGCACCACTTCGATATCGTATCTGGACATTATGGCTGCGCATACTGTTGTCTCACTGATACGGTTACGCACCAGATGCCGGCTGAAGGTGCCGTCAGGCTGCTGACGGTACTCGTATTCATCCCTATGGCTTGTCACATTTACGTATCTTGGACTGAACTCCATGAAAGGTGCGATGCTTTCGAGGAGTTCGGTCTTGGTCATGCCTCTGAGTGGAGGTACGATCTCGATTGAAGGGAATGCCTTTGGGCTATTTGTCAGAATATCAGATACTTTCATACTTTTGCGGTGTTATTTGAGCAGATGTCCGAGGAACTGTCGTGCTGTGGTTTCGTCCATGTTTCTGCGTTCAGCGTAGGTCTCATACTGTTCTTGGCTTATGCGTCTTATTTCAGGATATCTTGCTTCTGGATGCATGAATATCAGTCCGCAGATGCTGGCTTCAGGAGTCATGGCGCAGCTTTCCGTGAGTCTGATACCCAAGTCGAACTTACCCGAGAGTATCTTCATTATGTCACGCTTAAGGGTATGGTCAGGACAGCTTGAATATCCTGCAGCCGGTTTTATGACCTTCATCTCCTCGGGGAGATTGCTGAGGATTTCAGCGTCCAGCCACTTTGATGCCGCCTCTGCAAGAGTCATCCTTACGGCTTTTGCCACCAGATCTTCATATTTGTTGCTGCATGCGGGACAGCAGCATCCTTCCTCGTGTGCCGCATTCTTTGGCCTTACGCATACTGTGAATGCCCCCATGACGGAACGATTCCCTGACGACTCAGGAGAAACGAAATCGCATAGCGACATTCTCCCGCCGGACTCCTGTCTCATCATAGGCAGACGTCCTTCATCTGTGATGATATCTTTCCCGTCAGTGCATGCATTCATGAACTTGGCTGAAATCTTCACGGTGAAGTTGCCCATGGCAAGTTCGTCTTCGGCATCATGTCTGAGCTGCATAAGCTCCATGGCTTCTGGAGATGCACTTCCATATTTTACTCCCCAGATGGCATAAAACATCCTCCAGTCGAAGTATTGCATTACTTCATCTGCCGAAAGCTCTCTTGATGGAATATCTTTCAGAGGTGTCATTACTCCGCCTGATATGATATCATTGACTCTCTCCTCCGTGCTTTCATCCATCTGCTCGTTTGCAGCATACAGCCTTCTTAGCCTCTCCTGCTCAGCATGCATATCTCTCTCAAAGGATTCTCTGTCTGCCATATATTTTTTTGCCATGACAGCTGCAGCCGATGCATCGGCTCCATGGAAGACATGTCCGTAAAGAGGCGCCAGCTTGACCGCAGTATGCAGTGCTGAGGTTGTAGCTCCACCTATCATCAACGGGATATTCATGCCCCTTGACTGCATTTCCCTGCATAGTTCCTCCATCTGGTATAATGAAGGCGTGATAAGACCGCTGACTGCGATTATATCGGCTCCTGTCTTGCATGCTTCTTCAAGTATGGTTTCCTTGTCAACCATCACTCCCAGGTCATGCACTTCAAAACCGTTGCAGCTGAGCACGATGCCTGTGATGTTCTTTCCAATATCGTGTACATCTCCCTTTACGGTCGCAATGACTATTTTCGGACGGCTCGATCCAGGACCTTCTTGCCCCATGTGAGGCTCAAGAATCTTTACTGCATCCCTCATGACTTTGGCAGACTTTACTACCTGTGGCAGGAACATCTTTCCTTCACCGAATCTGCGTCCTACCTCTTCCATTCCAGCCATGAGCGGTCCTTCTATTATTCCAAGTGCGCTTCCGTATTCGTCGAGTGCCTCCGAAAGTGCCTCTCCCAGTCCTGTGGAACTGCCTTTCAGCAGAGCATTTTTCAAACGTTCTGAAGCTCTCTCGTGATGCGGATGACATCCGCAGGTGCATCCTTTACCATGGTGCTCGTGCTCCCTCTGATGTACATTCCCAGCAGTCTGACCGGCAATCTCCTGGCAATATTCCATAAGTCTTTCTGTGGCTATCGGGTCACTGTCGAAGATGACGTCCTCCACGCACTTGAGCAGCCCTGGCTCAATCTCGTCATAAATCTGAAGCATTGAAGGATTGACTATGGCCATGTCCAGTCCGGCCTTTATCGCATGGTAGAGGAATGCTGAATGCATGGCCTCACGCACTGCGTTATTGCCTCGGAATGCAAATGAAAGATTTGACACTCCTCCTGAAGTAAGTGCTCCCGGAAGATTCTGTTTTATCCATCTTACAGCTTCTATGAAGTCAATTGCATATCTCGAGTGTTCTGGCATCCCCGTACCTATAGCCAGGATGTTTACGTCGAAAATTATGTCGTGCGGAGCGATGCCGGCCTCTTCTGTGAGAAGTTCATAGGCCCTCCGGCAGATCTCGATCTTCCTTTCATAAGATGTGGCCTGTCCCTGTTCGTCAAACGCCATGACCACCATAGCAGCGCCGTAAGACTTTATTTCCTTTGCCTTCCGTATGAATTCCTCGGGACCTTCCTTCAGACTTATTGAGTTAACGATGCATTTGCCCTGAGCATTCTTAAGGCCGGCAAGGAGAGTCTCCCAATGGGAAGAATCTATCATCAGCGAAGCCTTTGCTACGGCCGGATCGTTGGAGATGCAGCGCACAAATCTCTCCATCTCCTTCGTGCTGTCCAGCATCGCATCGTCCATATTTATGTCTATTATGGCTGCACCATCCTCTATCTGCCTTGCGGCTATTTCAAGGGCTTCGTCGTACTTGCCTTCAGATATCAGGCGGGCAAACTTGCGGGAACCGGCAACATTTGTCCTTTCGCCTACGTTGGTGAAGTTATTTCTGGCTACATCTACTGTCACTGCTTCCAGACCGCTCACTTTCAGCGGCTCATCCGTCAGAACGCCCGAAGACCGGCGTGGAGCAATTCCCCTGACTGCTTCCGCAATGGCGCGGATATGCTCCGGAGTGGTTCCGCAGCATCCGCCTACGATATTTACCAGACCTTTCCTGGCCATGAGTTCTACCTGCCGGCCCATTTCTTCCGGACTCTGGTCATATCCACCCATTTCATTCGGCAGTCCGGCATTCGGATAACAGCTGACACCGCATCCGCACCACCGGTCGATCTCCTCCATCATAGGCATCAGTTCTGCAGCACCGAGAGAGCAGTTCAGACCGAAACTCAGGATAGGGAAGTGCTTGATGGCAGTATGGAAGGCCTCTATGGTCTGTCCTGTCAATGTCCTTCCGCTCCTGTCTCCCACAGACACCGATATCATTACCTGAATATCAGGTGCTCCGATATCTGAAACCGCCTTTAGAGCCGCCTTGACATTAAGTGCGTCGAAACAGGTCTCGATGAGCAGAATATCTGCTCCTCCTCTCAGCAATGCCTCTGCCTGCTCCTTGTAAGCCTCATACATCCTGTCGAAATCATAAGGTCTGAAAGCAGGGTCCGAAGCGTCCGGTGACAAGGACAGCGACTTGGAAGTCGGTCCGATGCTTCCGGCTACCCATACCTTTCTGCTCAGTCCTATGGATGCTGCCATGGAAGCCGCTTCATCGGCTGCTTCGCGCGCAATCCTTGCTCCTTCATATGCCATCTGTGCGGCAAACTCCTCGCAGCCATACTCGGCCTGAGAAATAACGTTCGCACTGAAAGTGTTGGCTTCAATAATGTCCGCCCCGGCAGCAATATATTCCTTGTGTATGTTCTTTATGATGTCCGGACGCGTAATGTTCAGACACTCGTTATTGCCTTTGAGCTCCTTGGTACACGAAACAAACGGACCGCTGTGGTAATCTACCTCAGCGAGTCCGTATTTCTGTATCATGGTGCCCATGGCACCGTCCAGAATGTATATCTTATCCTGCAGATTTATCATAATCTGCAAAGATAATTATTTATTTTTATCCAAGGAAGCTCAGGAGGATTCCGGCTGCTACAGCAGAGCCGATCACTCCGGCCACATTCGGTGCCATGGCGTGCATCAGAAGGTGGTTCTTAGGGTCGAATTCGCGGCCTACATTCTGCGAAACGCGGGCTGCATCCGGCACCGCTGACACTCCTGCATTTCCGATCAGAGGGTTGATCTTGCTCCCTTCCTTGCAGAAAAGATTCATTATCTTGGCGAATCCCACTCCGCATATTGTCGCAATGACGAATGAGGTCAAGCCTAGTGCGAAAATCTTGATTGACGTCGCTGTAAGGAATACATCAGCCTGAGTTGAACATCCTACGGTCACTCCTATGAGTATTGTCACGACGTCGATGAGCGGTCCGCGTGCTGTCTCGGCAAGACGTTTAGTCACTCCGCTTTCCTTCAGGAGGTTACCGAAGAATAGCATTCCCAGCAACGGCATTCCTGACGGAACAATGAGTGCGGTAAGGATGAATCCTACGATAGGGAAGATAATCTTTTCCTTCTGGCTCACAGCTCTTGGAGCCTTCATACGGATAAGACGCTCTTTCTTTGTGGTCATCAAGAGCATGATAGGCCTTTGGATCACTGGCACAAGTGCCATATATGAATAAGCTGACACTGCAATTGCTCCCATGAGGTGAGGGGCGAGCTTTGATGACAGAAAGATGGCAGTAGGGCCGTCGGCTCCACCGATGATGCCGATTGCTCCTGATTCAGCTGGTGTGAATCCCAGATGCATCGCTGCTGCATATGCGCCGAATATGCCTATTTGTGCCGCAGCTCCGATTAACAGCAGGCGAGGCTGTGATATCAGAGATGAGAAGTCTGTCATAGCCCCGATTCCGAGGAAGATGAGTGGAGGATACCATCCTTTCTGTACGCCCTGATACAGGATGTTCATCACCGATCCCTGCTCGTAGATTCCGATCTGAAGACCTTCTGTGAAAGGAATGTTGCCGATGATCATGCCGAATCCTATCGGCACCAGGAGCAGCGGTTCCCAGTCTTTCTTAATGGCCACCGTGATGAATGCAATACCGATGCATATCATCACCAGATGTTGCCATGTCATATTGGCGAAGCCTGTATATTGCAGAAACTGCCACAAGCTTTCTATTACCGTATTCATATGATTATCCGATAGTTACGATGGTTGCACCTTCAAGGACAGAGTCGCCTTTGGCAACGTTTACCGAGGTGATTACACCGTCCTGTTCAGCCTGGATTTCATTTTCCATCTTCATGGCCTCGAGTATTGCTACCACCTGACCTGCCTTTACTGTATCACCGGCATTCACCTTAACAGCTATTATCACTCCAGGAAGCGGAGATGTTACCGGTTTTCCTCCACCTGCAGGCTTAGGTGCCTGTGCCGCGCTTGGTGCAACTGCAGGCTGTGCGGCCTGAGCTACAGGCTGAACCGGTGCAGCAGGAACTGCCTGTGCCGGTGATGACAAAGCCTCTTCGAGTTCTACATTATATGAAGTGCCGTTGACTGTGACAGATGCGTTTTTGCCTTCTACAGAATTTATGGCAACATTATACTCGTTTCCGTTGATCTTGAATTTATACTCTTTCATGGTTATTTCCTTCTTATTGTTATTATATAGCTTTCGTTGTCGTGTACTGTGTCGCTGAGATACTGGTGCACGGCCATTCCTATGGCGGCATAAACCTCTCCGCTCAGTTCCTGGTCGAGAGCCATGGCAATCGCGGCAGCAACTTCTTCGGAAGGTGTATCCTTGCCGGCTGAAGGTTTTGATTGGGTCTTGCGCGAAGCCGGTTTCATCAGCTTCTTCCAGTCTGTCCTGTTGTTCACAACCTTTCCTACGAATGTGTAGGCAAAATACAGGATTATCAGTGCTGCGAATACGACGGACACAGATACAGCTGTGATTATCAGACCGTGTGGGTCCTTTTCCGCCATTTCAGCACTTTTGACGACCACGCTTTCAGAAACCTGCAGTAATGATATAGTGTTCATCTTGGTCCTATGTTATAAAGGTAGGTTGTCGTGCTTCTTCCAAGGATTCTTCTGCTCCTTGCATGCCAGCTGCTCCAGTGCGCGTATTACACGGAAACGAGTGTTTCGCGGCTCGATGACATCGTCTATGTATCCGTAGCTTGCTGCGTTGTATGGATTGCAGAAGAGGTCGTTGTATTCTTCCTTCTTTTCCAGTGTCTTCTTAGCCTGTTCTGCAGGATCTTCTATGCCTTTGATTTCTTTTGAGTATAGGATCTCCACAGCGCCTTCCGCACCCATTACAGCAATGTTGGCTGATGGCCATGCATAGTTGATATCACCTCGCAACTGCTTGCAGCTCATTGTGATATGAGCTCCTCCGTATGACTTTCTCAATGTTACTGTCACTTTAGGTACGGTAGCTTCTCCATATGCATAGAGCAGTTTCGCTCCATGTGTGATTATGCCGCCGTATTCCTGCTGGGTCCCGCAGAGGAATCCCGGTACGTCCACAAGGGTGACCAAAGGGATGTTGAATGCATCGCAGAAGCGCACGAAACGTGCTGCCTTGCGCGAAGCATTGATGTCAAGCACACCGGCAAGTATTTTAGGCTGGTTTGCCACTATTCCTACCGAACGCCCGTTCATATGGGCAAAACCCACGATGATGTTCTTTGCCCAGCTTTTATGTACTTCCAGGAATCTGCCGTCATCCACGATGCTGCCGATAACCTGATACATGTCATATGCCTTGTTTGGATTGTCCGGAATGATTTCGTTCAGAGCGTCATCCACTCGTCCAGCCGGATCGGAAGTCTCTGCAAGTGGAGCCTGTTCCTTGTTGTTGGAAGGAAGGAAGCTGAGGAGAGCCTTGATTGTCTGTATTCCTTCCTCTTCAGTGTCAGCTGCAAAATGCGCAACTCCGCTCTTTGATGCATGTACGCCTGCTCCTCCCAAGTCTTCCTGTGATACGGTCTCTCCCGTCACTGTCTTTACCACTCCGGGGCCTGTCAGGAACATATAAGAAGTGTCCTTGACCATTACGGTGAAGTCGGTAAGAGCAGGGGAGTAGACTGCTCCTCCTGCGCAAGGTCCGAAGATTCCGGATATCTGCGGTACAACTCCTGATGCCAGAATGTTTCTTTCGAATATCTCACCGAAGCCTGCAAGAGAGTTGATTCCCTCCTGAATCCTTGCTCCACCTGAGTCATTTATGCCGATGAACGGTGCTCCGTTGCGGACAGCCATGTCCATGACCTTACATATCTTCTGAGCCATGGTCTCTGACATGGAGCCTCCATTGACGGTGAAGTCCTGTGCAAACACATAGACAAGACGTCCGTCTATAGTACCCATTCCTGTCACAACACCGTCACCATCGTATTTAGTCTTTTCCATTCCAAAGTTGGTGCAGCGATGTTGAACGAACATATCGAATTCCTCAAAACTTCCTTCATCGAGAAGCAGGGCAAGTCTTTCACGTGCCGTGAGCTTGCCTTTCTGGTGTTGAGCGTCAATCCTTTTCTGGCCTCCGCCCATTCGTGCAGCGGTCCTACGCTCTACCAGTTCCTTGATTTTTTCTGTCTGAATCATAACATGATTTATTTCATATCTTCGCAAAGATAGCATTTTTTTTATGCTGGCAAAAAAAAGAGTGCCTCGTCATTCTGACGGGCACTCTGGTCTGTTGTATTTCAGATAACCTTACGGCTGCATTGTAGTATAGACGTTCTGAACATCGTCATCCTCCTCGATGCGCTCGATGAGCTTCTCGATGTCAGCCTTTGCGTCGCCTTCGAGAACCTTCAGGTCTACGTTAGGGAGACGTGTGAATTCTGCTGCTACGAGTTCATAACCATTCTCTTCGATCCATTTCTGGATGCCGTTGAATGCTGTAAACTCTCCATAGAGTACGATTTCCATTTCCTCATTGTCGTTCTCTTCCTCGAAGATTTCCTCCACACCATAATCGATAAGCTCAAGTTCAAGCTCTTCGAGATCATATGGATTGGCTGTCTTCATTCGGAACATGCACTTACGGTCGAACATATAGTCAACGCTGCCTGAAGTTCCGAGCGATCCGCCGCTCTTTGTGAAGTATGAACGTACATTGGCAACTGTACGGTTGTTGTTGTCTGTTGCAGCTTCAACGAGGACTGCGATTCCATGAGGACCATATCCTTCGAATACTACCTCCTTGTAATCTGCCTGATCCTTGTCTGTAGCTCTCTTGATTGCACGCTCTATGTTGTCTTTAGGCATGTTCTCGCTTCGTGCTGTCTGAATAAGTGCACGGAGACGAGGGTTACCTGTAACATCTGCGCCACCCTGCTTTACAGCGATGGTGATTTCCTTGCCGATCTTGGTGAAGACACGGGCCATGTGACCCCATCTCTTGAACTTTCTTTCTTTTCTGAACTCAAACGCTCTTCCCATAAAAAATAATTTTTAAAGGTGCTTAAGGTTAACCCCTCTATATTATTTGTTTTCGATACGACCGATATATTTGTCGATCTCATATCCTTCCATTGACTGAGGATACTGGTCCTTGATAGTCTGGTAGAAAGAAAGAGCCTTAGCGTTCTCACCGAGCTTCTCAGCCACTGCGCCAGCCTTAAGAAGATAACCTGCTGCAAACATGTTGTCAGCTGCCTTTGCTGCCTTCTCAAAGTAATTGAGTGCCTTGCCGTAGTCTTCAAGTCCTACATAAGCGTCTCCGATGCAAGCTGTTGCGCGTGCTTCAAGGATAGCATCGCTGCCCTTGTAAGCCTCAAGATACTTGATTGCAGACTCGAAGTTGCCGAGCTGAAGCTCACATACTCCTGCATAGAAGTAAACAGCCTTGCCTGCCTTTGTACCATACTCGTCGATGATCTGCACGAAGCCGAGAGTGTTGCCGTCACCGTTGAGAGCGAGCTCGTAGTCGCCGCCACGGAAGTTCTCCTCAGCATATGCCATCTGGCCCTGAGCCTCCTGTAATGCAGGCTGATAAGCGAACTTGTACCAGCAGAATACAATAGCAGCCACTACTACGATACCAGCTGCGATACCACCAATGAGCTTACCGTTCTTATTGAAGAACTGCTCTGTCTTTGAAACGGCCTCGACTACTGCCTCGACGTTTTCATTTTTGATTTCTTTAGCCATATTTATTAATTGTTTTGATTAATCATGAGTATTAACTCTGTGCATGGCGCACAAACAGGCGGCAAATTTATAAAATAAATGTCAAAAATCCCAAGTTTTCGTTATATTTGCCAAGATATCTTTTATATGCGACATGCCGGTATTGGAGAAAATAGTCATATCTGATTTCAGAAACATTGAACTTCAGGAAATTGAATTCTCGCCTAATGTGAACTGCATCAGCGGCAACAACGGCGAGGGTAAGACCAATCTTCTGGATTCAATATATTATCTGTCGATGACCAAGAGTGCCTTTTCCACTTCAGACAAATTCAATTTCCGTCATGGAACGGACGAATTCTCGATTGCAGGCACCTATCGCATGGAAAATGGTCTTACCAGCAGGTTTGCGCTGAAAATGGACTCCAAGGGTGAGAAGAAAGTCCGTCGTGATGATAAGCCATATGCGAAAGTGAGTGAACACATCGGCATTCTTCCGGTAGTCATGGTGTCTCCGGCCGATATCTCGCTGGTCAGTGAATCCGGTGAGGAAAGAAGACGGTTCATGAATTCCGTACTGTCTCAGATGAATAGGGAATATATGTCTGCTCTGCAGCAGTACAACCGTCTGCTTCAGCAGAGAAACAGGATGCTGAAGGATATGAATCCCGACCGTTCTCTACTGGAAGTGATCGATATGCGCATGGCCGCTTATGCTGAACCTGTCTATCAGACGCGCAAGAGATTCGTGCAGGATCTCAAGCCGATTGTTTCGGAATATTACCAGGCCTTGTCCGGCGGGTCCGAGACAGTGGATATAGAATATGATTCGGAACTGTCGAAGGCATCTCTTGAGACTCTGCTGTCAGCTTCTTTTGAAAAGGATACGATAATGAAGCACACAACCTCCGGTATCCATAGGGATGACTTCATTTTCCGTATGGGCGGACATCCGATCCGAAGATTCGGTTCACAAGGGCAGCAGAAATCATTTCTAGTGTCGCTGAAGTTCGCGCAATACGAACTTATGAAGCAAAGTTACGGTTTTGCACCGGTTTTGCTTCTGGATGATGTCTTTGACAAACTTGATATGGGCAGAATTTCGAATCTACTCCAGATGGTGGCCAGCAATGATTTCGGACAGATATTCATCACTGACAGCAATAAGGTCCGCATGTCCGGAATCGTGGACGGACTTACCCAGGACAGGGCATATTTCGAGACTTCGGCAGGAACATTCAGCAGGATATAGCCATGGCATACGATACAGGAGGAAACAAGTTCAGAAGAAAGGAGGCGGTCGGGATGGAACTGCTTGTGAAGGAGTTCATCAAGGATATGAAGATATCCCGCGGATTGAATTCACAGCGTGCTGCTGCTGTCTGGAACGAGGTTTCCGGGGCTGGCAGATATACTCTGAATGTGTGGCTTGATAAAGGAATAATGACGTGTACCATAAGTTCTTCTGTTGTCCGTAACCAGCTTTATTTCCAGCGTGAAGCTTTGCTGAAGGCTGTTAATGAGCGTCTGGCTGACGATATGCTGTTTATCCATGACGGCGAAGGACCTATGATAAAGAATCTGATACTTAAATGAAAATTGTTGCAGACAGCAACGTCCCGTTTCTTGAGGGCGTGTTCGAACCTTATGCTGAGGTTGTGTATATTGAAGGAAGAGCGATCAACCATGATGATGTCAAGGATGCTGATGCGCTCATTATCAGGACCAGGACTAAATGCAATGCTGATCTTCTGGACGGTACTTCGGTGAAGATGATAGCGACAGCAACCATTGGTACGGATCATATCGACCTTGAATATTGCAGGGATCATGGCATCGAAGTGCATAATGCAGAAGGATGCAATGCCGGTGGTGTGATGCAGTATGTGTTCTCTGCATTGTATGGTGTGGCGGCCCGCAAGGGAATAAAGCTTGACGGTGCCACTCTTGGTATTGTAGGAGTCGGTCACGTGGGCAGAAAGGTGGAGGCGATGGCGCATCATCTCGGATTTAATGTCCTGCTTTGCGACCCGCCGCGTGCGGAGGCTGAAGGTGCTGAAGGATTCTGCTCTTTGGAATATCTTCTTGCCAACTCGCAGATCGTAACGCTCCATGTTCCTCTGGACGAGACAACACGCAGGATGGCTGATGAGGAGTTTTTTATGCTGATGCGTCCCGGAGCGATTTTTATCAACGCATCAAGAGGCGAAGTCGTGGATGATGCCGCTTTGATAAATGCGATTCCTAAGCTTGGTGCAGTGGTAATCGATACGTGGAATAATGAGCCGGATATCAATGTGGATCTGTTGGAGGTTGTGGATATCGCCACTCCGCATATAGCAGGATACTCATATCAGGGAAAACAGAATGGTACAGCTTCTGCTGTAAGGACTGTTGCAAGACATTTCGGAATCAGAGAACTGTATGACTTCTATCCTGAGTCGGATGTACCTGATCATGAGCCGCTCCTCCTTGACCTCAAGGATAAGACGCATGGTGAAAGAGCAGCTGTGTTCCAGTATAACTACCCGGTGTTTACGGATGACTTCAGGTTCAGGATGGAACCACACAAGTTTGAGAAGCTGAGGGCGGAATATCAATACAGACGAGAAATTTATGTTGAATAACCATTAATAATAACAGTTATATGTTTAGGAAAGAGGATATTGCTCAGATCGAGCAGAGAGGCACGACAGTGCAGAATGTCGAGCAGCAGGTAGAGCGCTTCAGGAAAGGTTTCCCTTGGATGAAGATTATAGCTCCGGCAACTCCTGAAAGAGGTATCCAGGTGCTTGATGCGGAAGCTGTAGAGGCTGCTGTACAGTATTATGAGAATGCTTCAATTAACGGTAAGTGCAAGTTTGTTCCGGCTTCTGGAGCGGCCTCACGTATGTTCAAGGACCTTTTCAGCGGACTTGATGCGCTTAAGGCAGGAAAGGAACTTGCAGATGATGCTCCTGCTGCAAAGTTTGTGGACAGGATTGCGGAGTTCGCATTCTACACTCCTGAACTTTTTGGAGACAAGGCATGCAGCTGCCCTGAGTACAGAAAGGATGTGCTTGCAAAGACCCTTACGGATGAGGGACTGGGCTATGGTTCGAAGCCTAAAGGAGTGCTTAAGTTCCATAAATACACTGATGGTGAGATACGTACTGCTTTTGCTGAACATTTGGTCGAGGCTCAGAATTATATGAGGAATGAGGACGGTACGGCAAATCTGGTGGTGACCATATCTCCTGAGCATCAGCATCTTTTCGAGGAAGCTTATGTAGAAGTAAAGGCTGCTTACGAGGCTAAATACGGAGTGAAGTATAATATCACATTCACCTTCCAGGACAAGGCTACGGACACAGTAGCGGTCGATGTGGAGAACAAGCCTTTCAGGACAGAGACCGATTCCCTTCTGTTCCGCCCGGCCGGTCATGGTGCTCTCATCTATAACCTCAATAAACTTGATGAGGAAGTTGTTTCAATCAAGAATATTGACAATGTCGCCAACGAGCGTCTGCTACCTGAGACAGCTACATGGAAGAAGGTCCTTCTTGGAAAGGCTCTTGAACTTCGTGATACTCTCCATGGGTATCTCCGGGAGCTGGATGCCGTATGCAATCCTATTCAGGGGTCGAGAAACACCACTGTCGGAGTTCCTGGCTACGACCCTGTGTATGAGGACCTTTGCGCAACACCTGAGGCTGTGTCGCTATGCAATGATATTGAGGCTTTCCTGAAAGACGTACTTTGCATAGAGATGCCTGCTGTGGATACTCCTAAGGAAAGAGTGGATGCCCTCCGCAAGAAGCTCAACCGTCCGGTGCGTGTGGCTGGAATGGTTAAGAATCAGGGTGAGCCTGGAGGCGGTCCTTTCATTATTGCTGAAAAGGACGGCTCTACTTCACTGCAGGTGCTTGAGAGCGTACAGATCAATATGTCTGATGAGCATGCACGCAATGCCCTTGCATCTGCTACGCATTTCAATCCAGTGGATATCGTATGCTGTCTGCATGATTACAAGGGGCAGAGCTTTGACCTTCTCGAATATGTGGATGAGGATGCAGGATTCATCAGTTCCAAGAGCTATCAGGGACGTGAACTCAAGGCGCTCGAACTTCCGGGACTTTGGAATGGCGCCATGAGCAATTGGAATACACTCTTCGTGGAAGTTCCGCTCGAGACATTTAATCCTGTGAAGGTGGTGCTTGACCTTCTCAGACCAGCTCACCAGAATTAATCCGTCTGACGGTCAGAGTCACGACGCAACCAGCTCAGGACAGCATTTTTGTTTTACTACCTCTCCCTGCCATCGATGCCGAGTCGTCAGTGGCAGGGAGAGTTGCTGTTGCCATTTCCTCTGCAAGTATCAGCTTCTTCATTTCATGCCTGTGGGTTTCGAGAGCCTTCCCGAGGTATTCGATACCGATTCTCAATATTTTTCTAAGTTCCCTGGTTGTGCCGCATGGCACCTCGAAACTGAACATAATGGTGTTCATGTCGTCCAGCAGCACCGGCTTTACCATGAAAGTCTTGAACATCGTTTCGTTGGATGCTTCCAGAAACAGGTCGTAGGCATCTTCGTCTATTGTGAAGAATAGTTTCATTGATATGATGCCTTCTTCGTATTCCAATACTGCCAGATTGTCCTCTATGCCGAAGATGATATGGGTCTTTTCGAAAGTGGGATAATATCCTTCTTCCATCATGCATCTGAAGATGCTCCGCATTGTGAGCGAACCGCGTCCGGCTCCTGCCTTCTTTCCTGAATCTGTCTTCATTGTGTCTGATTTAATATTCTTGCGAAGAAAAAGCATATATGATGCCGCATTTATTGGAAAATTTCTTAAATTTGAATGATTTTGACCTGCAAATGAAACACGTACTATTACCTGATGCCGGACAGCGCAGTCTTCCCTTTTTTCTTGCCATGGAGGAATATGTGGCGAGAAAATATGACGGGGAGGCTTTTTTCGTATGGCGGGTGGAGCCTACAGTCATCATTGGCAGGAATCAAGTCCTTGAGAATGAGGTGAATTTGGAGTATTGCCGTGAAAGGGGAGTGGATGTTGTAAGACGCAAAAGCGGAGGCGGATGCGTTTATTCTGACAAGGGGAATATCATGATTTCCTATATTTCCCGTCGAGGGGATGTGGAGGATGTGTTCGACCGTTATCTCTCCGCTTTGACAAATGCATTGAATTCGCTCGGGCTGCCAGCTGGGAAGTCTGGCAGGAATGACGTGCTGGTAGAGGGCCGCAAGGTGAGCGGCAATGCTTTCCATATGCTTCCGGACAGGAGCATCGTTCATGGAACTCTGCTGTATTCGACGGATCTCGAGGCGTTGACTGAGGCGATACGGCCTCCTATGGAGAAACTTCAGAGACATGGAGTCGAGTCGGTCCGCCAGAGGGTAGTGAACATTTCCGAACTGGTTGAAGCAATGGATCAACCGCACGAGGCGTTGCGTTCGGTGGAGGCTTTGGAAAAATATCTCGTGGACTATTTTACAGAAGGCAGTATAGCCCTTGGAGAAGATGATGTTATGAATATAATCAATATGATATAATATGGAAGAGAATCTTTTGAAGACCTGTCTTTATGACAAGCATGTGGCTCTCGGAGCCCTGATGAGCCCTTTTGGAGGCTTCATCATGCCGATTCAGTACACCAATATCACGGAAGAACATAATGCTGTGCGTCATGCTGCCGGAATGTTCGATGTGTCTCATATGGGTGAGATTTTTGTGAGCGGTCCTGATGCATATGATTTCGTTAATCATGTGTTCTCGAACGATATTTCCGGAATGGAAGACGGAAAGATTCTCTATGGAATGATGCTTTATCCGAACGGAACGACTGTGGATGATCTTCTTGTTTACAAGGAATTCGAGCCGGACAGATATCTGCTTGTAGTGAATGCTTCCAATATCGCGAAGGATTATGAATGGCTATGTGCTCAGGCTGATGGTTATGACGTGAAGATCGACAATCAGTCGGACATCTGGGGCCAGATTGCGCTGCAGGGCCCGGAGGCTGAGAAATATGCAGTGGAGACATTGGGCTTGACAAAGGCTGCAGACCTTGGCTTCTACACCTATTATAGGGAACCGGATATGGTGGTCAGCCGTACAGGTTACACCGGTGAGGACGGTTTTGAGATTTATGCCCCTCATGCCGTCATAAACGAGATGTGGGATAAGTTGCTTGCAGCTGGTGTGGTTCCATGTGGCCTCGGATGCCGTGACACCCTCCGTTTCGAGGCCGGCCTGCCGCTTTACGGACATGAGCTCAGCGACGAAATCACTCCTCTGGAGGCAGGACTCGGAATATTTGCCAAGGTGAAGACCAAGGAGGAATTTATCGGACGTGATGCTTTGGTGGCGCAGAAGGAGGCCGGTCTGACCCGCAGGAGCGTAGGTATCGAACTTCAGGATAAGGCTATCCCGCGTGCAGGGTATCCGGTGGAAGTCGACGGTGTCCAGGTGGGTGTGGTGACGACCGGTTACCGTTCCATATCTACCGACCGCAGCGTATGTGTTGCTATGGTAGACATGGCATACACCGAACTCGGCACCCAGGTGGAGATCCGCATCCGAAAGAAGGTCTTCCCTGGTATTGTGACCAAGCGTCGTTTCTATGAAACCAATTATAAGAAATAAGTATAACATTTAAACAATAAAATTATGGCAAAGACAGTAGAAGGACTCTATTACAGCGAGTCGCACGAATGGGTAAAGGTTGAAGGTAATGTGGCTATCGTAGGCATCACAGATTTCGCACAGCATGCGATGGGTGACCTTTCATATGTGGACATGCCTGAAGTTGATGATGAGGTTGAGGCCGGTGAGGAGTTCGGTGCAGTGGAAAGCGTGAAGGCTGCAAGCGACCTGTTTGCCCCTGTTTCGGGAACAGTCATCGAGGTGAACGAAGAGCTTGAGGATGCCCCTGAGCTACTGAACGAGGATGCATTCGCAAACTGGATCATGAAGGTCGAGATGAACGACCCTGCTGAGCTTGAAAAACTAATGGATGCTGCTGCATACGAAGCGATGTGCGCAAACGAGTAAACTGTATAGATTATGGCTTTCGCTTATTTTCCACATACGGAAGATGATGTGCGCCAGATGCTGGACAGAATCGGAGTGGAGACCCTTGATGATCTCTACTCCGATGTTCCTAAGGATGTCATCTACCGTGATGAATATGACCTTCCGGATGCTATGTCCGAGCATGAGGTCCGTCAGTATTTTGAGGAGCTGGCGGAACAGAATATCAGCTTGTTCTGCCTTAGCGGACTTGGAGCATATGATCATTATTCTCCTGCCGTGATCCCGCATATCATTTCCCGTTCGGAATTCCTTACTGCTTATACTCCATATCAGCCGGAGGTCTCTCAGGGAACTTTGCGCTATATCTTCGAATATCAGTCGATGATTACGGAACTTACCGGTATGGACTGCACTAATGCTTCTATGTATGATGGTGCTACAGCTGCTGCTGAGGCAATGATGATGGCAATGGCTTCCACAAAGAAGAAGACACGTGTGCTTCTCTCCGAAGGACTTCTGCCTCAGGTGGTGAAGGTTGTGAAGACATATGCTGAGTTCAATGGTGTAGAGTTGGGATTTATTCCATGCCATGATGGCGTGACTTCTTATGGAGCCATGCTTGCTGAGCTTGCTGCCGGTGACGTTGCCGGTGTGCTTGTGCCCGGTATAAATAAATATGGAATCATCGAAGACCTTACGGGATTTGCAGATGCTGTGCATGCCCAGAAGGGTCTGCTCATGGTTTATTCTGACCCTTCTTCGCTGGCTGTTATCAAGACTCCGGGGAAATGGGGAGCGGATATTGTCTGCGGTGATTCGCAGTCGTTGGGTGTCCCTCTTTGCTATGGCGGTCCGTATGTGGGCTTCCTTGCATGCAGGAAAGAACATGTGCGCAAGCTGCCGGGACGTATTGTAGGAGCCACAAAAGACGTCGATGGCAAACGAGCTTATGTGCTTACCCTGCAAGCCCGCGAACAGCATATACGTCGTGAAAAGGCTACAAGCAACATCTGCTCAAATCAGTCACTGATGGCTCTGTATGTGACTGTATATATGTCGCTTATGGGTCCATCCGGCCTGCGCCAGGTAAATGAACTCAGCTATGGTGGAGCACATTATCTTCATGACAGACTTTTGGATACAGGACTTTTCGAGAAGGCTTTCGACAAACCTTTCCTCAAGGAATTTACGCTTAAATCCCTTGTTCCCGTTGAGGCTCTGCAGAATGCTCTTCAGGTGATAGGCGTGTTCGGTGCAGTGGAAATTGAACCGGGGCTTGTAAACTTCTGTGTGACTGAAAAGGTTTCGAAGGATAACATTGACGCTGTTGTGGGATATCTAAATGAAATGAAGTCATGAAGTACTACGATAAACTGATCTTTGATCTTTCCAAGGCTGGAAGACAGGGATACTCGCTGCCGTCACGTTTATGGGATGACTCCCTTTCAGATCTCCCTTCTGGTCTTTTGCGTGCCGAAGCTCCGGATCTTCCTCAGGTGAGCGAGCTGGATGTGGTGCGTCATTATACGAATCTGTCTCAGATGAACTTTGGTGTGGACTCCGGATTCTATCCTCTCGGAAGTTGTACCATGAAGTATAATCCCAAGATAAACGAGGAAATTGCTGCTATGCCTGTGTTCGCAGGTCTGCATCCTCTGCAGCCGGCTTCTACTGTTCAAGGCGCTCTGCGAGTCTATAAGGAGCTTGCCCATGCGCTTTCAGCGATTACCGGTATGGCTGAGTTTACCTTGAATCCTTTCGCTGGAGCGCACGGTGAACTTACAGGTCTGATGGTCATCCGAAGATATCATATGTCACGTGGTGACCTTAAACGTACAAAGGTGATTGTGCCTGACAGTGCCCATGGAACAAATCCTGCTTCTGCTGCAGTGTGCGGTCTGGAGATAGTTCAGGTCAAGTCGAATGCTGCCGGTCTTGTGGATGTTGAGGACTTGAAGCCTCTTCTTGACGACACGATAGCCGGAATCATGATGACTAATCCTAACACGCTCGGATTGTTTGAGAAGGATATCAGGGAAATCGCCGCTCTTGTTCATGAGTGTGGCGGACTCCTTTACTATGACGGTGCTAATATGAATCCGCTCATCGGCATGGTCCGTCCTGGCGATATGGGATTCGATGTGCTTCACCTCAACCTTCATAAGTCTTTCTCGACTCCTCACGGTGGCGGCGGTCCGGGATCTGGTCCTGTTGGTGTGGCTGCACATCTTGCTGCACATCTTCCTGTACCTAAGGTGGTCGAGGATGAGGATGGGTTCCTGTCTGTTGTGGGAGATGATGCAGATGCTTGCGGACGTATTTCCGGATTCATGGGTAATTTCGGCGTTCTGCTGAGGGCATATACATACATTCTCATGCTTGGAAAGCAGAATGTCCGTCAGGTGGGGCCTCTGGCCGTCTTGGGTGCAAACTACATAAAGGAATCGCTTAAAGACTGTTTCAAGCTTCCGATAGAGTCGGTGTGCAAGCATGAGTTCGTTTTTGACGGTCTGCGTGACCAGTCTACCGGAGTGACTACACTTGATGTGGCGAAGAGATTGCTGGATTATGGCTTCCATGCTCCAACAATCTATTTCCCTCTGCTGTTCCATCAGGCTATTATGATAGAGCCTACTGAGACAGAGTCAAAGG
Organism: Candidatus Cryptobacteroides sp.; assembly: GCA_045127905.1. Taxonomy (GTDB): domain Bacteria; phylum Bacteroidota; class Bacteroidia; order Bacteroidales; family UBA932; genus Cryptobacteroides. Next base: position 19,767 of record JBGVQX010000028.1, on the reverse strand, counting down.
AGACTCTGGACGGATTCATCGAGATAATGAAGCATATTGCTGCGGAGTCCTTGAGTGATCCTGAGTCTCTGAAAACAGCTCCTCACACAACGCCGGTTCGACGTCTGGATGAGACTACTGCTGCCCGTCAGCCGGTGCTGAGGTATAAAGATTTGCAGTTATGAGGATTATTATAATTGGTGCAGGCCCGGGCGGTTATGAGACCGCCCTGCTGGCTGCAAAGAGGGGAGTCGAAGTGGTTCTCATCGAATCCGGGCATGTGGGAGGCACCTGTCTGAACGAGGGATGTATCCCAACTAAGTCTTTCTGCAAGAATGCTGAAGTTCTGGACGGACTTCGTGAAGCCGGGGCCTTTGGTGTGACGGGCTTGTCTTATGGCTTTGACTTCGGTGCTGTGACCGCACGCAAGAATGCTGTGGTAGAACAACTGCGCAGCGGAGTCGAAGGCTTGCTTTCTCATAAGAACATCACACTTGTCCGTGGCAAGGCTGCCTTCAAGGATGATCACACGGTGCTTGCAGATGGACAGGAATACACTGCCGACTACATCATAATAGCGACCGGCTCTGTGTCAGCCTCGCTGCCGATTCCAGGAGCTGATCTTCCTGGAATTCTGACCTCTCGTGAAATCCTTGACCTACAGGAAGTCCCCAAGAGACTTTGTGTTATAGGAGGTGGTGTCATCGGACTTGAATTCGCATCGGTATTCCACAGTTTCGGAAGCGAAGTCACGGTCTTGGAATACTTCAAGGATATCCTGCCTCGCTTTGATTCGGATTTGTCTAAACGTCTCAAGCAGAGTCTTGGCAAAAGAGGCATCGAGATATGCACCCAGGCTCAGGTGACTGGAATAGAGCATGTGTACGATACGTCATTGCGAGACTCGTCTGAGCCGTGCCAATCACTTTATCGCGTAACGTACACCCGCAAGGGCAAGGAAGAGGCGGTCGAGGCCGATAAAGTGCTTATGGCAGTCGGACGTAAGGCGAATGTGGGTTCTTTGAATCTGGCCGATATAGGATTGGAGTTCACTCCGCGTGGTATTACCGTGGACGAAAGGACCATGCAGACAAATATTCCTCATATTTATGCCGTCGGCGATATCAACGGCAAGATGATGTTGGCTCATGCTGCCACATTTCAGGGTATCGTAGCTCTTGACCATATCATGGGCGTTGAGAACGGAATCGATCTCTCTGTCATGCCGGCAGCTGTGTTTACATCTCCTGAGGCTGCCAGTGTGGGAATGACAGAAGAAGACTGCCAGGCTGCAGATGTACCCGTAAAATGCCTCAAGTCATTCTTCCGTGCCAACGGCAAGGCTGTGACCATGGCCGATACTGACGGATTCTGCAAGCTTATCGTGGCTGCTGAGCCAAAGGAAGGCTTCACCAGTCCATATGAACCGGGACGTATTCTGGGATGCCATCTATATGGTCCTCATGCTTCAGATATCGTTCAGGAGGCCTGTGCCTTGATTTCCCGAAAGGCCACTCTTGAAGAGTTTCAGAGTGTCATCCACACACATCCGACTCTGACGGAAGTCCTCCAAAGTGCTGTACATGGTTAAATAGTTGTGGCAAATAAAGTCTTGACTTGAAAATGAAAGTTCCAAACACATATGTTATAATATTTACCGTGCTGCTGCTCTGTGCTGTGGCCACTTGGCTTGTTCCGGGAGGTCAACCTCAGACATGGCAGATTTTTTCCGCCCTATATGAGGGCTTCAGTCAGCAGGCCGGAATAATAGCATTCGTTCTGATCATAGGAGGAGCCTTTTGGGTGGTGAACAGCACCAAGGCTGTCGATGACGGCATCATGAAGTTTATTGGCAAGATCCAGCAGCTGGAGAGGTTCTCCCTTGTACGCAAGCTTGGCGTGGGCAATATAGTGATAACCCTTGTGATGCTTCTGTTCGGCCTTTTCGGAGCTGTCTTCGGCATGAGTGAGGAGACCATAGCCTTCGTGGCTGTAGTCATACCCCTAGCCCGTTCTCTCGGCTATGATGATTTTGTGGGAGTATGCATGGTGTATGTTGCTGCTCATGTCGGATTTGCCGGAGCAATGCTCAATCCGTTTACAATCGGTATTGCTCAGGGTATGGCTGAACTCCCTTTGTTTTCAGGCATTGAGTATCGCGTGTTCTGCTGGATTGTGCTGATGCTGATAGCTATAGTGTTTGTCCTGTGGTATGCCCGAAAGATCCGCAAACCTGTGCATACCGTGGAAAGTATCTCCGGGAATTCAGTCGCCGATGCCCAGCCGGCAGGTAAGGTAAGCGCATGGATATGTTATGCGGCATTGACTCTTGTTCTTGTGCTTTTTTCGGTTTTCTATGCTGATGATTGCATTATAAAGCTGGGACAGTCGTCTTTCGAGACTCCATGGCTGCTATGGGTGGCGACCGGATTGTTTGCGGTGACATCATTTTTCTCTTTAAGGGACTCTATCCGGATGTTCATCTTGAATATGCTGATGTTCACCATAGTATTCCTTGTGATTGGAGCGATGGGCTACGGATGGTACCTGTCCGAAATATGTGCGCTATTTATGGCTTTGGCTGTGTGTGCCGGATTCTCTGCCGGTTATTCGGCTGATAAAATCGCCAAGGAATTCATTGCAGGCGCCAAAGATATATTCTCTGCTGCCTTGATTATAGGATTTGCAGCAGGTATAATTGTCATTCTGAAGAACGGTCAGGTCATAGATACCATGCTTGCTTCGATGGCTTCAGCCCTTGAAGGAACTGGCAGGGTCGGTGCGCTTGGATCCATGTATGGTATTCAGACGTTCATCAATGTCTTCATCCCATCTGCGTCTGCAAAGGCAGCTGTGACAATGCCTATAATGGCACCTTTCTCTGATATGATTGAGGTTTCGCGTCAGGCTACAGTGCTTGCCTTCCAGTTCGGAGACGGTTTTACAAATATGATAACCCCATGCTCCGGGGTGCTTATGGCTGTCCTTTCTGTTGCTAAGATTCCTTATGAAAAGTGGGTCAAGTGGATATGGAAGTTCATATTGCTGCTTGTTATTATGGGCTTCCTGCTGCTTTTGCCAACATTATTTATGGATTTACCTGGATTTTAATCATGACTTTATGAAGAGCTATTTCAAATTTGCTGCATTGGCATTTGTTATTGCTTTTGCATCTGGATGTAAAAATGAGCCTGAATTCTGGCTTGGAGCCGACCTTGGCTGGATTACCGAATATGAACATCGTGGTCTTAAGTTTTACAATGGATTCGGTGAGGAGCGGGAATGTACAGCGCTGATGAAGGAACTCGGTCTGAATGCAGTGCGTCATCGTGTGTGGGTGGATCCTTCTGCCCACGGCAACTGGTGCAATAAGGAGGACCTGCTTGAGAAATGTCTTCGTGCAAAGGCTCTGGATATGGCCATAATGGTAGATTTCCATTACAGCGACTGGTGGGCTGATCCCGGCAAGCAGAATATTCCTGCTGCATGGAGCGGGCATTCGTATGGACAGATGAAGGAAGACCTTGCCGCGCATACTATCGAAGTGCTCACTTACCTTAAGAATAACGGTATAGAGCCTAAATGGATACAGGTCGGAAACGAGACCAGGAACGGTTTCCTCTGGAGCGTAAAGTCGAATAAGTTCGGATGGCCGGAACTGGACGAGAACGGGAATCCTACGATTATCGAGTCAATGGGACATGTGGACCTTAATCCGCAGCAGTATGCAGGCTTTTTCGCCACCGGTTATGAAGCGTGCAAGAAGGTCTTTCCTGATGCTATCGTTATGGTACATCTTGACAACGGTTTTGATAAGGATTTGTATGACTATAACCTTGGAGTGCTAAAGACCGGAGGTGCAAAATGGGATATGATCGGAATGTCTCTCTATCCATACTGGGCTATTGAAGGAGGCTTTCGTGATGATGCAGAAACCACAATTACTGACTGCATTGAGAATATCCGCTACGTAAGTGAGAAGTTTGGATGTGATGTGATGATTGTCGAGACCGGCTTCCTCGTGGATGAATCCCGTCCTGAAGTCCTTGAAGAAGGACGACGTCAGCTTGCCCGTGTAATCCGCGAATCAATCGAACAGACAAACGGCCGTTGCAAAGGCGTATTCTACTGGGAACCTGAATGCCGCCCGTCCCAGTATAAGCTTGGAGCCTTCACTGAAGACGGACGGCCTACAGTCATCATGGATGCCTTCAAGGACTGGTCCGAATAATTTTACGGTCTCAGACCGCTGCCTCCCTGGAGGGTGATTGTCTCTCCTGTCACGTATGAGGCGTCGTCAGAGGCAAGGAATACACAGACGCGTCCTATATCATTTCTTGGATCAGCGAATCTGCCCAGAGGAATACCCTGAATTGTCTTTTCGAAGAGTTCAGGGTAATTTTCTTTCCATTCCTGAAGACTTTCTGTCATTGCAAGCGGGCATACCACATTTACTCTTACACCATCGGGTCCCCATTCTGCCGCAGCTACTCTTGACATGCCTCGTATTCCTTCTTTTGCTGCTGCATATGAAGCCTGTCCCAGCTTTCCGAATAGTCCGGCCCCAGATGCGAAATTAATTACCGATCCTTTAGTCTCTTTCAGATAAGGGAAGCATTCCCTCATGTAGAAGAAAGCTGCATAGAGTCCTGAATATATTGCCAGGTCGAAGTCTTCGCGTGTGTGGTCCACAAGTGGAAGTCCTGATCGTGACACCTGAGCATTGTTTACAAGAGTGTTTATTTTTCCGAATGTTTCTATAGTCTTTGCAACGACGTTTCGGATTGCATCTTCATCAGCTCCATCTGCCACTATAGGCAATACCCTGATTCCGAATTTTGCTTCAAGCTGTTCTTTTGCTTCGAGAAGTCTGGATTCTGTCCTTCCGGTAATTACCAGGTCTGATCCTTCTGCTGCAAACGCCTGTGCCAGACCGAATCCTATACCTTTCCCACCACCGGTTATGATTGTTACGTTGTTTTCAAGTTTTTTCATAATGATTTTTGTTTTTAATTATTCTAAATTAAACTACAAAAATCGTGCTCACCTTTATTTTTGGCCACATTTTGTCTGAATTTCACCGCCTGAAAGTTCACTAAGCACCTCAACTGCAAGACATACGAATACAATAATTGCAAGCCACATATTTACCTCCTTCTTTAATGTTTATTTTCTTATGGAGGCAAAATTATACCTTTGATGTGCTAATTTGTGGCACATTAAAGATAAAAGGTGAAAAGTATTTCTGTTTTAATCAATCATCCGAATTTATATGATATTATTGCTCATATAAATCGAAACATATAACTTTACAAGTCACACTTGAAGATACCTATGGTCAGAGGCTATAAAGAAGGCATGGAGTATTTCCTTCGTGGGGAATACGCTCAAGCAATTGATTGCTTTGAAGAGGGCACCGGTTTTGGCGAGAGTTCCGAATGCCTTTTGATGCTTGGAAAATGTTACGAGCAAGGCCTGGGGGTAAGTCGTGACCTAGTGCTGGCTAAGGACTATTATAAAGTCGCTCTAAGGCATTCCGAGGCGTGGTATGGCGATGATCATGATGAAACTAGGTTTCTGGAGGAAAAACTTGAGGAAATGAAGCATGTCGGTGATTTAAGCATGCAACGCATATATATAGAATCCGTAGGCTGGGTAACTGTAAAGAGAGCTAAACTCAAGGAGCGGACAATCAAGTTTACTGAAGATGGAACCCTTGTGAATATAGGGGCGTCTATCCCGTTCTGCCGAGGATTTGATGTGGCAAAAGCTCATACCTTAAAGGAGAACAGCTATTGGACATGCGACGGACAAACGAGATTCTACGACGGCTTTACTCTTGATACAGACTTCTTCAGCTTGATTGTCGTACGTGGAACTTCCCGTTCATTCGAAAGCACAATCAACGGTCGTGATTGTAAGGTGATGTTTTCTTCTGATGCAGATTTAGGCTATCTATATGTTCAGGAAGTTATCATGAACAGAGTTCGTGAGTTGTTAAAGAGGAGGGCAGAGATAGTGTTTCCTCAGAAGTTGAATGAAATTTCCGAAAGGATAGGTGTACCATACGGGAAATGTAAGGTAAATACAAGAATATCCAAATCATGGGCTTTCTTTACTCGAGGTACCCGTGATATAGAAATATCATTATCAGCTATCCAGCTTCCTGAAGAGAATTTTGAGGCTCTATGTGTCCATGAACTCATGCACAACTTTTCCGGAGAGCATGACGGTGTATTTTGGAAGAAATTCAGGGAATTGGGTGGCCAGCGTCTTTATGAGCTAGATGGCACCCATGGTAATCATGGCAAATGGCCATCGCTGAAGTTATAGTAGGAAAGCCTTGAATCAGATGTTTAGTCTGAATTCAAGGCTTGATAAGTTAGAGGAGAAACTTCCTCCTTCTAGCAGCGAATCCTCGGATCCTGTCCTACGAATCGCTATGACAAAGGTATGTATTCTCGATTTGAAAGCATAATTTCTGCAAGACTTGCAGATTATAAAGAATAATCCAGTCTCATGATTTTTACTGGTCTTTCATCTCCTTTATAGAGTTCGCTCAGCCAGTTTATATCTCCTGTATCCCGGAATCCGCATTTTTTCATCACTTTTCCTGAAGCAGGGTTATCAACGAAGTGGTCTGCCCACAATGTGAGAAATCCCTTTGAGTTGAAGCAATATTCAATCATCTCACGCAACGCTTCGGTGCAGTATCCTTGATTCCAGAAAGGCTTTCCGATCCAGTAGCCTACCTCTGCTTCACCTTCAGCAATGCCGATGTTGCTCTCGTTGTGGTCATAGTAACCCATGCATCCGATCAGCTGGCCTGTTTCTTTCAATACCAGAGCCCAGACATGGCCGCTGTTGAATACTGTATTGATGATCTCCAGGCTTTCTTCTACTGATTTATGCGGTGGCCATCCTGCTCGTGGACCGACATCCGGATCTGATGCAAGTCGGAATAGTTCCTCTGCATCAGCCTCTCTCCATGGACGAAATGACAGGCGCTTGGTTTCAATCATAGACGAACAAGATAATATCCGGCTGCGACAAGTGCGATACCGACAATGACACTGATTGCTACGTATGCCAAAAGGCTAAAGAAGTTGCCTGCCTGAAGCATCATCAAGGTCTCCGTAGAGAAAGTCGAAAAAGTGGTGAAACCACCGGTCCCTCTGCAACTCCTTTCTTCATAAACTTAGATATGAATGTTTTATTTGTCTAAATTGACTATTTCCATTTTAATACCCATTGAGCGAATCGATAAATGTACATAAATATAGGTAGACATGTTATAATGAAGGAAGCAATAGCAAAGACATCCCAATACCCTTCAACGATGTCCAGTTCTATAACTTCACTAGATATAAACATTATAAGCCAGATTGGGCTGGCAATAAGTAATCCTATAATAAACCACTTAAAAAAGTAAGCGATTTCCCTCGCAATCAGATGTTTTGTAGAATCCTTCATTTCGTACAGTTAATTTGTAATGATAATTATATATTGTCTTAGGCATATAAGCAAGAGTTAGGGAAACTTATATACATATCGGGTACAACTACATTTGTTTCGCAATGCTATGTTACGGTGAGTATATTGTCAAGAACCTCATTCTGTTAATCCGTCAGAATCTCCACACACGTTGTGGTAGTATTTTGCGGATTTTTGGTCCGATGCAGTAGGAGAAGATTGATATCGGCTGTATTTTGGAGTGTTTTCGCTAGTTTTAATTGTTATTCGGGATGCTTTGAGTTATCGTTTGGTTGCAGTATAGTATTTGGTTGTTAGACAAGGTGGGTTACTATCCATCATATACGTTTCTGTAAATTCAAATAATCCATCCATTACATGTCTGCTAGGTGTAAAGGTGGCCTTGTCATTCCAGTGTTCTTCTATAAAGAACACCTTACCATTGACTACAGCCGTCGCATTAATGATATTAATGCCACCAACAATCTTGATTTTATTTGCAGATATTTTAGTTATTTCAATAACTTCCTCCTCTATATTTGTACCAGTTTTGTTATATCCAATCCATTCCCAAGTTGTAAAGACGTCCAGGTCCCATGTCCCTACAAAATAGTCTGCATCGTCTTTTATTTTTTCACAATTTCCTAGAAGAGTAATTGATATAGCTGCAACAATGTAATAAATGAAACGCTTCATAGTATGAATGTATTTTACGATCCAACAAAGTTATAAATATTTCTGTCTAAAGTCTAAAACGTTAAATGCATTAATAAGAAATACTAGTTATGAGGCATATTGGAAATGTAAAGATATATCCATTATAGGTTCTCCTTGCATTTGTATCCGCAAATGTAGATTCCTCTTTTGGGCACATTCAAGAATCACATACGATTGATCAGTCAGAATCTCCACGCACGTTGTGGTAGTATTCCGGCGGATTTTCTTGTCTGTTGCCGTCATCGGCCCTCTCGGGTGCTTCACAAATGAAGTTGAACCCGATAACGGATAACATTATGAATAGAATTCATCAGAAGATGTCCTTGGAGCCGAAGATACAGACGCTCAAGGAGGATTTCCTGGAGTAGATGATGACATATTGAGCTTCACGATCGAAACCGCGTGGTACCGATGCACTGAAGTCGAGGATCTGATTAAGGAGAAGTATCCTTCCATAGACATTGCCTTCCGGTGCGAAGAACCGGGTATGGCCATCTATGAGAAGAACAATAACGTCTTCTTTCCGGAGGACCTCATAGTGGACATCGAGGATGATGATACCTATTACCTGATGGAGAGCGAGGCATTGCAGACCCTGTCGGACTTCTTCGGAATTGACTTTAAGGACATGGATGAAGCGATGATTTTGGTCCGGGAAAATAACGACAAGGATGACGGCCGGATATGGGTCAACAAGTATGAGTTTGTAGAGTGACCTATGTAAGATGCGAAAGGCGTTCTGTAAGATTGATTTGAGCAGTTGTAAGATTTTTCAGATAATGATGTATTTTTGTAGAGATAAAAAACTTCACATCGGCTTTGACGATCCGGATGCATTCTCTGGTCATGAAGAGCAGGTCATTGAGGAGTTCCGTCGAGTTCGGGATGAGATACGAGGTGAAATGTCTAAACTATAAAGAGATGATGAACGTGTTGAAAATATATTCAGCACCCCTTCAAGGATTTACCGAGGCTGTATGGCGCAATGTGCACAGTACCGTTTTCGGTGGCGTGGACGTCTACTGTACGCCTTTCCTGCGCTATGAGCATGGTGAGATACGCAGCAAGGATGTGCGCGATGTGAAACATGAGAGCAACAACGTCGAGAACCTTCTCCCACAGATAATAGCCGCTACACCAGATGAGATGCACCCTCTTATGGAACTGCTTGTCAATGAGGGCTATAGGAATGTGGATCTGAATATGGGCTGTTCGTTCCCTTTACAGGCCCGAAAGAAGCACGGGGCTGGGCTTCTGCCTCACCCCGATATGGTTGCTGAGCTGATGAAGGCAACGACTGGCTATCCGGACTTCACCTTCTCGGTAAAGATGCGTCTCGGATGGGAGAGTAAGGATGAGTGGCGCGCGCTGATGCCTATACTCAACGATACACCGTTGAGCCATATAACTGTTCATCCCAGATTGGGTATTGAACAGTACAAGAAGGCTGCCGACATAGAGGCTTTCGCGGAATTCTATGCTGCATGCAAGCACCCAGTAATATACAATGGTGACATACTCACATTGGAGGATATCAGACGCATTGAATCGGAGTTCCCGCAGTTGAAAGGTATCATGATAGGCCGCGGGCTTCTTGCCAACCCGGCACTGGGCATAGAGTACCGCGATGGCAGAGAACTGACCGATCGTGAACTTTGCCGCCTTGTGCAGCAGATGCACGATGCGATGTTCTGCGAACTCTCACAACGTCTTCAGGGCAGCACACAGTTTCTTACAAAGATGAAACCCTATTGGGAGAATCTGCTCCCTTCTCTTCCTAAACGTCTGCGGAAACCTATCCTGAAGGCCACAACCATAGAGAAATATCAGTCGGCAGTGACTGAGGCATTGAAGGGTGACTGGTAATAGGTCGTCCGTACATACTATATGATATATAAAACAATAAATATTGCTATATGAAGATAATAAACGATACGTATAAGGGTGCCGTAAGATATGTAGTAGGTCAGACAGAAGGAGTATGCTCACAGGCAATCGAACTGCTTGTTGAAGGCGATGTGATTCTTGACGCTGCCTTCCATGGCGGATGCAACGGTAACCTCAAGGGCATAGTCGCTCTCTGCAAGGGACAGAAGATATCTGATGTGAAGAATCGTCTCTCCGGTATCACCTGCGGAGGCAAGAGCACTTCATGTCCGGATCAGTTCGCGCAGTTGCTTGGATCCCTTCAGTAGAATAATTCGAAGTTATTGATTTTTAGAATGTAAGCATCTTGCAGCGATACTTGTATGAGACGATATACTGTTTCTTGAGTTCTTCAGACAGGAAGGATTTCTCAATCAAGTGAATAGCCTTAGGGTCAGGTTCCTGAAACATCTTCAGTTCCTGCTTGATCACCCTGTCATTCAGTCCTATCCTTCTGCCGAATTCGACAAAGTCTTCGTAGCCTATGTTGTGAGTGTCGGCTTTATTCATTCCTTCCTTGAGCAGTCCGTTTTTGAGAGCAAAGATCTGTGGCTCACGAAGCTGAAGAGAAGTGTTGACAAGGTCATATGCAGGACTGAGACGATATTCTCCATCCTTCTCGATGAGCGAGAAGTTCTTCAGGTGAGCATCGTCATTCAAAGTCACGAAGTTGAATAGTATGATTCTATAGAATCGCCTTATATCAATCAGTGCTGCCTTCACATATTTGTGGATCAACTCCGCACATTCTTCATAGCTGGACTTGTCATACTTGAATAGCCTGCCTCCATTGTCCTTGCTCCAGCCAAGGAGTGCGGCGAAGTCCTCCTGCTTGTACTTGCCGCCAGGATATACATCGAAACGGCGTGTGATGTATGCAGCTTTACCATCCTCGAAGAAGCAGAGTGCGTTAGGTGCAGTCTCTATTCCATAGACCTGTGATGCAATCTGCATTGTCACATGTTCATTAGCAGCACAATAATCCTTATTGATGATTTGATAACCTATAGGACGTGGCTTCAGAATGTATGTCCCCTGTTCACCCTCTCGGGTGTACCTCAGATTGTTGTCATCTCCCACTATGACCGAGAACTTAGACTGCGCTCCGGAAAGAGAGATGCGTCCGATGTTCTGTATCGGCTCGTCAGAGGTGTTCGAGTCATCCTCCGGACTTAATCCTGGGAATATGTGTGAAACCTGCCTACTATCGAAGAGGACTTTAGTGGCAGCAGGTGAGTATGTGTCATAACCATCCATCAAGGTGGATGGACATATGGTCAATATCTTCATATTTCAATTGGTCTTACTGTTATTGCTCCGATAGTGTCTGTCTGACAGGTCGCCAGAAGAATGCCGAAGTCGTCTTCGGGGTCGATCCTCAAAAGCTGTGACTGAACCATGCGGTTTTCACCTTCGGAAAGCATGTTCGCAAAGGCAGGGAATAGATGAGGGGATGTGTATGGCTCGCTCTGCAGTGGAAGAGTAAGACTGACCGGTTGTGCGTCCTCTCCAAGAAGATACGCCCTGTCATATATAAACGAAAACTCACGTCTATCACTCTCCGTAAGTATACCACACCTTATACCGTGCAGATAGATTTCACATTGTCTCATAGTATTGCGGTCAATTTAAGTCCGAGGACGTTGCATATGGACAGATAGGTGGAAATTTTCGGATCGCCCTGACCGCGCTCCGCCGCTACAACTGTATTGATGCTGATGCCGGCAAGGTCAGCCAGTTCTTGCTGAGTGATTTTCAAGGCTTTCCTTCGTTCCTTAATCTGTGCTCCTAAAGTCTTCATATTCCCAATGTGTTGGTAATTTTAAGCAAAACTAATGCTAATAAATGAAAAATGCAAGAAAATCCCAATGTATTGTGAATTATACTTAATTTGATGTCTGACAGGTGTTGATGTTAGAATAAATCCCAATGCGCTGGGAATTATATAGATGGTCTGGTGTTGAAAAAAGAAGAGGATGACAATATGTCAGTCTTCTTGGATATCAGGTAACCTATCATGAAAACTTCCCATGTGATAGTTTTTTCACTTTTTCCTGAATTTTCGGGTGTTTTATGTTATGTATATATAGAACGCTGATCAATATCCTATCTTTGATTCAGCTTTAAAAACCTTTTAATATGTCTTCATATGTGGATTAGAAAACAGAACAGAATCGTGAATACGGACAACGTATGTTCGATTTACCAACAGAGTGACAAGGTCATCTTCCGTTTTGCGGGAACTTCATCGCCTAGTGTTATTGAGAGAGGACCTCTTTCAGCCGAATGTGTCATGAAAGGTATGCCGGAGGGAACTATTGACAAGATCTGGAAAGCCTTGTCTGAGGAAGTGACAATGTTGTGTTTATAATCGTGCTTATGATAGAGAACGTGCTTGATCATGAAACAAGACATGAGATACGGTATCATGTCCAGTATGTTTTTCTACCGAAACTGGTAGAGAGTGTGTCGGAAGGATACTTGCCGAGCATTGCTCTGTTCACTTTTGCGCCGTGGTATTACAATCTCAGGCAGTACTACGATATTAAGGAGTTGAAAGCTGCAGGAGTGTATGAGGAATTTGAGAAGATTGACGTAGATGATGATCATATGCTCATTCTCTACACCTTTCCTCATCCGCAGGAACCCCGTGAAGCATTGTATGGTGCTGTGATGGTTAACACTATGACAAACGAAGCAGAGTACTACACAGTAGAGATGAGCTCCAATGACCAATGGTTAGTGGGGAAGAATACAATAGGAGGTCAATCCTGTATTGAATTCTGGGATGTCGTTGATAAGGATAGGTTCGTGGCGTGGGTAGTGGAATGGTCTGGAATAGAGAAATGAATCTTTGAAACGTAAAGCGAAAGCTTATGGCACGCACTCTCGCGCCAGATTGGAAGCAGATAGACCAGGGAGTCATCATAGAGGGAGGATATAGTCAGGATAGCGGCTACGACTTCCGCACCGAGCAGGGTTGGTTTCACATAGAGTACAACGAGGAACTGTCAATCATGCTTTATGACCATGTTGGATGGTTGGAATTGTTTGATTAGATTTGTGTGACAATTCAATGCAGTAGCACGAACAAAGAGAAGATTTATCTATTTATCGTAAAGTGTTATGTCTGAAAGAGGAATATTAAGAATAGTTGTCGAAGGAGAGGATGCCCAGTTGTTTCATGAAGGGCTGATGGAGTTAATCGCAGAATCCGAGGAGAATCCTAACTATCGCATTGAAGATCCGTCTGGAGAAATATACTGGTGTATTGGGGAAGGTGACGAGGACTATAAGCATGGGGAGACATGTATAGATTGCTACACCATTGATGATCGCTATAAAGGATCGGCAGTTGTCCAGTGGGATAGCTATGAGAGGGAGGAGGGCCTACTTAGGTTGACTGCTTCATGGATGAACACCGCCGATGTCATAAATCTCGGACTCTTGTGGATTGATGATCCTGATAATTACTTCTTTGAATTCCAGTCCTTCAACTGGGGTATCGGAACCAATGATGTAAATAGCAAATACTTTGAAAAAATTATCGAGGTAATCGAGTATGACGTTGACGAGGTTCCGGATGACTGGGATAAGGATTGGAATAATCTAACCTTTGATGAGCGTATTGCCCTGTGTGAGAAGTATGACGTAATCTATATGGCAACAAGGGTCATAACAATTGACAAAGAGAGAAAGATTTGAGAAGTATCCATATTTTTGGGGTACCATCTTCCATAAGTTTTATAAGGATTTAGGCAAATTTAAAAATTTTACTACAATTATCTTTAAATTTGCACTATGAAGATCGAGGAAGCCATAGTGTATTGCCTTGCCACCTCAAACCGAGGAATGCGTAGCGAGCAGATTGCCGACATGATAAACCGTCAGCGGCTTCATCTGCGTAAGGATGGCCAGCCTGTGAGTGCCAAGCAGGTCTTCTATGTGGTTACCCATGCACTCCATACCTTCTGTCTTGCAGAGGGACGTATAATGTTGATGATGTGATGAACAGGATAGAGAGTGAGAAGAAGACGGTAGGAATGATGGTAAGACTCTACTGCAGGCGATTCGAGGGAAATAAGGAGTTATGTCATGAGTGCTCTGAACTTCTAAGCTACGCAGAAGAGCGTCTTGATAGATGTAAGTTCGGTAATGAGAAACCAACATGCAAGAAGTGTCTGGTGCACTGCTATAAGCCCGAAATGCGTGAGCGTGTGAGAAAAGTCATGCGATGGGCAGGACCTAGGATGATGCTATACCATCCGATAGAAGCAATCAAGCATTTGATTAGAGAAAAGTTTTAATGATATGATAAAGAGAATCCTAATAACGATAGCAATGAGTATTTCATTCTTTGGTGTCTTTGGCCAGACCAATAAGTTCAAGACAGTTGATGTCGCTGAGTTTGCGAAGGCAGTTGCGGACACCTCATACGTGGTGCTGGATGTACGTACTCCGGCCGAGTATGCAGAAGGTCACATCCCAGGCACTCACTTTAATATTGATGTCCTTGAGGATAGTTATACTGAGTTAGCTCTTAAGACTCTCCCAAAGGGAAAGCTAGTTGCCCTCTACTGCCGTAGCGGTAACCGCAGCAAGAAAGCAGCGCGTATCCTTGCAGAGAACGGATATCAGGTGCTGGAGCTTGGAACGGGATTCCGAGGATGGGCTGCCGCAGGTAAGGAGGTAGAAAATGAAAAACAGTAAGACCATGGAAGAACCGATACTCAATGCACATAACAAGCTCGAATACGAGCCGGCTCATAGCTGCGAGCATCTGCTGAACGCCACTATGGTGAAGATGTTCGGATGCCCTCGTTCAAGGAATGCTCATGTGGAGAAGAAAAAGTCCAAATGCGACTATATCCTCGATGCGGAGCCGACTGCAGAACAGGTGGCTCAGATAGAAGCAAAGGTCAATGAGGAGATCGCGAAGAATCATGATGTCACCATCGAGTTCATGAATCGCGAACAGGCTGCTGCTATCGTGGACCTTAGCAAACTCCCGGAGGATGCATCTGAGGCTCTCCGCATAGTGAGGATAGGGGATTATGATGCATGTGCCTGCATCGGTGCTCATGTGAAGAATACTAGCGAGATAGGCACATTCAGGATTATCAGCCATTCGTATGAGAATGGAGTATGGCGTTTAAGATGGAAAGTAATACAGAATTAAAGATATGAAGATAGCGGTACCAACAAGAGATGGACGCGTAGATGACCACTTCGGTCATTGCGCTTATTATACTATATTTGATGTCATTGACGGAAAGGTGACAAATGTCAGCAAGATGGCGTCACCGGAAGGCTGTGGATGCAAGAGCGGCATTGCTCCCGTACTTCGACAGATGGGCGTAGCGGTCATGTTGGCCGGCAATATGGGACAGGGTGCTAAGAATGTGCTTGAGGCTCAGAGAATAGAGGTGATTCGGGGCTGCAGCGGTGATGTAGAGGAACTGGTTGCTGCTTACCTTGCAGGAAACATAAAGGATAATGGTGAGTCGTGTGATCACCATGACTGCCATTAGGATGAAGCAAGCTATGAGTGTTTTTGAGAAGAACAATAAGATAATATACGTGACCCTGCTGGGCCTGATATGTATGGTGCTGGCACTGAGCTACATTCCTGCTCTAAAGCCATATACCGGTTTTGTGACACCTCCTGTCGTATTATTTACAGGACTGGTCTATGCTTTGCTCTGCGGGCAACCATATCAGAAGTTCAACAAGGTGGCATCCAAGAAACTTCTTCAGTATTCAGTGATCGGTCTTGGATTCGGAATGAATCTGCATCAATCCCTGGCATCAGGAAAAGAGGGAATGATGTTCACGATAGTGTCAGTCGTGGGCACGATGCTCATCGGTATGTTCATCGGATGCAAGCTGCTCAAGATGAATCGCGATACATCTTATCTGATAAGTTCCGGAACAGCGATCTGCGGTGGTAGCGCCATAGCGGCTGTAGGACCTGTCATCAAGGCAAAGGAAACGGATATGTCCGTAGCATTGGCAACTATCTTCATTCTTAATGCTATTGCGCTTTTTGTGTTCCCTGTTCTAGGTGAATGGATGGGTTTGAGTCAGCAACAGTTCGGCATGTGGGCTGCGATAGCGATTCACGATACAAGTTCGGTGGTGGGAGCCGGTGCCGCATATGGCGAAGAGGCTCTTGAGGTGGCCACCACTATCAAACTGACGCGAGCCCTGTGGATCATTCCTCTTGCACTTGTAACCGCACTGATATTCAAGAGTGATGCGAAGAAGATATCCATCCCTTGGTTTATCCTTTGGTTCATCGTGGCGATACTGCTTAATACCTATGTCTTGAAGGATTGTCCGGAAGTAGGCAGATTCATATCGGGGGTAGCCCGTAAGCTGCTTATAGTTACGATGTTCTTCATAGGAGCCTCACTCTCTAAATCAACATTAAAAGCAGTCGGATTGAAGCCGTTGCTTCAGGGTGTGATACTATGGCTGGTAATCAGCATAGCTTCGTTATCATACATATTAATGACCGCATAGAAAACAGATATTAGGATATGAAGAGTTTTGGAGTAAAGCCGTGGATGCCACTATGCATTACCGATTAAACTCTTTGCTTCATCCTCGGATATCGGTTCAAATCGTCTGAAGGTCTTCCCGTCCCTCTCGATAACTTCTTCGAACATGGACTTCGGTCTTACCCATATGCCGCGGTCTCCGTACATGGCCTGATATACAACCATCTCCTCGAGAGTTTCCGAATGTTTTGCCATGTGAAGGACACGATAGACGTTGCCCTTGAAATGTCTGTAGTATGCTCCTGTCATGTCCAGCTGTCTTACCATATGTTTCATCGTATGTCCGAAGAAATCCTTGTCGTCAAGGTAGATGAAACCAAGTTTCGTATATATAGCTTCAACCTGTGGCTTATCTATATCGACTATGAGTCCTGCCACTTTGTGACCAAGTGATGCAGCACGTTCGCACTGTGCCTCAATGATTCTTGATGCGATGCCTCTGCCTCGGTACTCAGGAAGCACTCCTACTGAATCCAGATAGAACTCTCCAGCATCGGTTTCTTTCATCTTCGCAAACCCGCAGTCCGGTCCGAGAACGTCAACGATGGCTGCTTGAGCCTCTGGTAGTCCGCTCCATTGTACGCGCATATGGCTCCGACTACCTTTCCGTGTACTTCAGCCACGATGGTGTTCTCGTAGCTGTATATGGTCTCCTCTGCGGCGGCAATGGCTGTCATGGATTCATGAAGCTGCTCATAAGTAATCCCGTTGGATTCCAGAATATCCTCTACCGGCCAGGCCAGCATGAACAGCTTCGCAATTTGCTTTGCTTCCTCTTTTCTTGCTCTTCGGATCATATCAGCATCCTGTTCCATCAAGATTACACGTGACGGATACGTTTAAATTATCCAATATATCAGTCAATAAGCGTCATTTCATCTATCAGATGGCTTGCTCCTGCCAGTTTCTCTATAGTAAAGAGGACATATCTGATGTCGAGTGCGATGTTACGGCATTTGTCCGGATCGAAGACTATGTCGCTCATAGTGCCTTCCCACACACGGTCGAAATTAAGACCGATAAGATTACCGTCTGCATTGATTACAGGACTTCCTGAATTTCCACCTGTCGTGTGATTTGTCGCGATAAAGCATACCGGTACTTCGCCTGATTCATCTGCCCATCTGCCGTAGTCCTTTGCAGCATAGATATCGCGCAGCCTCTGAGGTATATTATAGTCGAAGATATCCGGATTGTCCTTCTCCATTATACCTTTGATGGTAGATGACGGAAGATAATATGCTCCGTCTGCAGGTGAGTATCCCTTGATGTGTCCATATGCCACTCTTAGCGTAAGGTTTGCGTCAGGGTAGAAGGCGTTTCTGCCGCTCTTGCCCTCTTTGTATTCAGCAAAATCCATCTGACCGCGCATGTAGTCTCTGTAGGCCAGCTGCAACTGCTGATTGATTTCACGTATTCTGGTCCTAACAGGCGCAATCCATTCATTTACATACGATACAAGTTCTATTGCAGGATCTTCGAGAACCAGGTCATCAAGTCCGGCTACGCTTTCGAGGCTTGTAAAGATGCTTGATGCGAAGAGATCTTCTGCCCATGCCTGGGCGCTTCCGTATTTATGCATCTGTTCCTTGAAATATGCCGGCTTGGAATCTTCCGGAACGTTCCTGTCGAATTCTTTCATCATAGCAGCAAATGTCTCCTTATCCACGGGCATATGATAGTCCTTGAAGAATGCTTCAGCATTTTCCTTTGTTGCCACCGTGTCGATCAGTCCTGTCTTTTCGTTCACCTTGCATGCCTTTGGAGCATACTTCAGCAGCTCGCAGGCCATGATAGCCTCTGTATAATAGTCATACATGAACTGCAGAGGCTCAAGTTCAGCATAAAGGCCGGCAAGACGCGCCGTGATGCCTTCGTACTGTGTGCCTGCAGCCCAGTTATCAAACTGTGTCTCGAACTGCTTCTTTACCTGAGGCGTCTTCATCTTCTTCAGGCCCTTGACCTCTCCCTGCCATTTCTTCCATGCGTTTGCCACAGAAGCCTTTTTGGCAGAGTACTGGATGCGCACTTTCTGGCTCTCTCCCATGTAGCGGTTCATTATCTCCAGACGCTTTGTGCGGAGCATTATCTTATGCGGATCACCGATATCCTGGATATATCTTACAGCGTCAGAGTGGATATATTCCTGAGTCCTCCCTGGGAATCCATATATAAATGTGAAATCTCCCTCATGCACCCCGGCTGTGGAAATCTTGAAATATTTCTTAGGGGTATATGGCACATTGTCCTTGGAATATGGAGCCGGATCGTTATTCCTGTCTGCATAGATACGGAAGATAGAGAAGTCTCCTGTATGTCGTGGCCACATCCAGTTGTCGGTCTCGCCTCCGAACTTTCCGATTGATGAAGGTGGAGCTCCCACAAGTCGTACATCCTGATACTCCCTATAGACGAAAAGGAAATACTGGTTGCCGTAGTATAGTGCTTCCACTGTGGCCCTGATGCCTTTCCTTTCCTTCTCTACCTTGTCCATGAGCGCTTCTGAGTTCCTTGACACAATCTTTACTCTGTCAGCCTCGCTCATCTCGCTTGTAACGCCTTTCAATATGAGTGGAGTGACGTCTTCCATCCTTTCGAGAAAACTGACTGTAAGACCCTTGTTCGGAAGTTCCTCGTCTCTGGTCATTGCCCAGAATCCGTCACGAAGATAATCGTGCTCGACGCTGCTATGCTTCTGTATCTGTCCGTAGCCGCAATGATGGTTGGTTATCAGAAGACCTTCGGCTGATACAAGTTCTCCCGTACACCCTCTGCCGAAGAGCACCACCGCATCTTTTAGCGATGCCTGATTTACATTATATATATCCTCTGCAGAAAGTCTGAATCCCTTTTCCTGCATATCCGCAATGCGCTGGCTTATCAGCGACGGCAGCCACATGCCTTCGTCCGCCTTTGCCACTATGGTCAGCAGACATGCTGCTACAGCTAATATTATTCGTTTCATATCTTTTCCAGTTAAAATCCAAATAAAGTTGGATTCATTAATTTTGGTTTAACTTATATGTTTTTAATATTCAATATTTTACATCAAATACAACATTCTGTTGCTTTTGATAATAGTGCGTATTCATTAATCGTCCCCTGTTAG
>JBGVQX010000027.1:0-11171 GCA_045127905.1 Candidatus Cryptobacteroides sp. | reverse complement strand
GAGGGATATGGAGTGGTTGTCATCAGAGGCATGGAGGTGACCCGTGACGGCAAGACGGTAGGTCATTACAACGCCCTGTTTACAGAGGACAATAACGCTATCTATGATCCGGATCCTATCCAGATGATGCGCAATGCCAGGAATCAGGGCGCGCTTATCATGCACAACCATCCTGGCTGGAGAAAGACCGACATGAATTTCACCGAGACAGACAAGGCTGCTTATGGCGAAGGCCTGATTGACGGTATAGAGGTGATGAATCAGGATGAGTTTTATCCGATTGCCATGGACAGGGCTGTGGAGAGAGGCCTTTTCATGTCTGCCAACAGCGACATCCATGCTGCGACTTCATCGGAGTACACTTCGGGAGGCAACTATCGTCCTATGACATTCATCCTTGCACAGGATTGTTCGCTCGAGTCTCTTAAGATGGCGCTGAAGGAAAACCGTACTATAGCTTATGCTTTCAATACACTTTGCGGAAGCCAGCAGCTTCTTGAAGATTTCTTCAAGGCTTCCATGAGTGTCAAGGTTGTTACCGAGAATGATTCCAAGGGCAGGGTAGTCACATGGTTGACCAACAATACTTCTCTTGAGTACCATCTCAAGATGGAGGGAGAGAACATTATTTATCTTGCCCCGTTCTCTACCATTCTTGTAAAGGGCAAGTTCGACGACAGGAAGATTCCTCTGGAAGTCCTGAATATGTTCAGTGCAAAGGATACCCACCTTAATGTCCAGCTGGACTTCTGATAGAACTATCCGGAATAATACGAAACGCTCGTGATATCCACAACTAAAAGGATATCACGAGCGTTTTCTTTTTTTAAAAAAACGCCCTTGGATGTGTGTGCATACGGGGATATGTACTCTATTATT
Source organism: Candidatus Cryptobacteroides sp. (assembly GCA_045127905.1). Classification (GTDB taxonomy): domain Bacteria; phylum Bacteroidota; class Bacteroidia; order Bacteroidales; family UBA932; genus Cryptobacteroides. The sequence goes on along the minus strand of JBGVQX010000027.1, from coordinate 10,292 downwards.
TAAAATATGGATTATTTTCATTAGTCGTTTGTGAGGTGAAAAGTAATTTTGCGTAATGTTTAGTTCGCGGTAAAGAATGCTTATGAAGATATTTAAGCCTATAATATTCGGTGCTTTGGCTTTTTCTGTTGTCTTGTCGTCTTGTATAGATGAGATTACTTCGGAAAAGGATGAAGGTAACGGGCCTGCCCCGGCAGTACCTGAGATAGTCTCGAAAACTTTCTCAGCATCCCTTGAGTCGGGTAGCAAGGATGGTAAGGCTTCTTTGCAGGATCAGGAAAATTTTGGCAAGGTATATTGGGAAAGTGGCGATGAGATCACGATGTTTGCCCTTACTGATGGCGGCCTGGTCTCGGCTCAGCGTTTCTATACAGAACAGGAAGGCCCTGTTGCAGACTTTACCAATGATGATGGGATTTATCAGGATTCCCACTACTACGCAGTATATCCCCATACTTCAGATAATAATTATCAATACGTCTATCGTAGCGACAACTATGCTCACAAGCTGTCTTCTGAAGGTGAGCTTTCCATGATTCAAATGTCTTCATCTCCTGCTGTAAAGGATGGTGCCAGCGGATTCTCTGCCCTTGCTGCAGGAAAGGTTTCAGAGGATGGCAGGACACTTCTGATGAAGAATGTAGGTGGATTGATTTCATTTGACATCACTGACCCGGACATAACCAGCGTTACTCTATATAGCAATTCAGGAGAGGATATCTCCGGTGTCGTGACAGCTGTAATTGATAAGAACGGGATACCCGTGGTGACATCGGTAGAAGGGTCAAATATGGTCCGCATAGTACCGGCAAACGGAAGTGTGTTTGAGTCGGGTACTTACTACATCTGTGTAGCTCCTACTGTCTTTGAAAGTGGACTTACGCTCCTGTTTACCAATTCGCAAGCCCAGTATGCAATCTTGTCCAGCCAAGATGTCTTCACTGTGGAAAGAAGCAAGGTAAGCCGTCTTCCTGCAGCTCAGCTTTTGTTCGGCGGAAAGGTCGTGGAGTTTGCCTTTATCCGGGATAACGGTAGTTTCACTCGTCCGTTCGGTAACGACTCATCTCTTCCTTCATCACCTGACGCCCAGAAAGGTCTGGCTGGTACAGTGCATGAGTTTACGTATAAATATTCGGGAGAAGAATATCCGTTCAGTATATATGGATCGACATTGATCGGTACCAATTCGGGAACAAAGCTAGGACTGCTTTTCGGTAGCAAGGTGGGCGATTTTATCGAACTTCCGGATGTCAACGGATATGCTTTGGACAAGGTCGTGATGAGGAATTCGGCTATTAACCATCCGTCAGGTAATCCGGCAATTGTAACTTCAGATGGAGCTCTGGCCAGAGGCGGCGACAATTGGAGAGGACAGAATAAGCTTCAAGGTACTGAGCATATCTGGAATATCAATGGAGATGGCACCCAGACATACCGTCTGATGCTTACAGACCCAAGCGAGTGTAATCTTCAGGCGCTTCGTCTTTTTTATCATCAGACAGTCCCTTCGGAAAAAGTGTCCGTGATTGTTATCAAAGAAGATGGTGGATTCGGATGGCCTTTTGAAACTCCAGCCAAGGGAGATATGACCACAAGTTATCAGGAGCCGGTTATGGGTGGCAATCCAGTTGAATTTACTTTGGCTCCGAAATATGGCGGACAGACCTTCACTGTATATGCTTCATCCGGATTCAGCATCAACTCCGGCAAGCAGAATGGATTCAGGATACATGGAACCGAGTCTGGCGATTATATCCTCTTCCCTGCTTTGGATGGGAAATATCTGACGAAGGTTGAAGTTGTCTCGGGAGAGTCGGGTATCATGAGGTATCCTTCGATTACAAATGAGGATGGTAATGAGCCTGTCTTGGGAGGAGGTGCAATGGGACTTTCATTCGGAGGCCCGGGAGACAGATATACATGGAGGCTTTCGGAGACCAAGGCTGGGGAAAGATATAAAATGGTATTTAACCAGAGTGGAGTCGCTTGTATCCAGAGACTTATTCTTACTTTCTCTGATTCACCTCTTGCGGCAACAGATGATGTCTCATTCACTCACCCGGCAGAAGATGACATTATTCCGGACTTCTCCCGCGTAGGTTATATGTGGGGAGACAAGGAGATACCTTCTTATGATGTCATAGCGACACTGAAGGCTCCTTCTGACGGATCGGATGCGACAAAACTTATACAGGATGCGATTGATGCGGCTTCCGGCCCGGGTGCTATTCTTCTTAAAGCCGGTACTTATAACGTGTCGGGAAACATATTGCTCAATAGGAGTAATGTGGTTCTGAGAGGAGAAGGTGCCAAGACAATCATCAAGGCGACAGGAACGTCTCAGCGCAATCTTATAGAAATGGGCTTGAAAACTTCTCAACAGCTGATCAATATGTCTTCATCTGAGATCAACACACCTCGTCTGGCTGTGGGTCAGCTGCGTGTGCCGGTGAAGGAGCCTTGGAAATTCTCTGTCGGGGATAGGGTGGTGATATGGAGACCTGCCACATATAAATGGTTGGATGACCTGAAGATGACCCAGATACCTCAGAATAAGGAGGGTAGAGTAGTACAGTGGGATCCAGCTGACTATAATCTTACTTGGGAGAGGACCGTCACAGCCATCGAGGGAGACTTCGTGTGTCTTGACAATCCTGTCGTGATGGAAACTTCATACGAGTACGGCGGAGGCTGGCTTATACGATGCAACTGGGACAGAATCTCCGGAAGCGGCGTGGAAAACATGCATCTGGACACTGAGTTCAACGAATCCGAAAAGGATTCCAATGGACGATGGTGTGACGAGGACCATGCCTGGTCTGCCGTCATCATCAGGGCAGCAGAGCATTGCTGGGTGCGCAATGTGACATCGAGCCATTTCGCATTTGCTACTGTACATCATGCAACAGGATCGAAGAATATAACTGTAGAGAACTGCCATGGTTACATGCCTGTGTCAGAGATTACAGGAAGCCGCAGATATGCTTTCCAGTTCTCCGGAGCTCAGCTCTGTATTGTGAAGGATTGCTCCTGCGAGCATGACCGTCATGCCTTCGCCACATCTCATGCACGTACTACCGGACCGAATGTGTATCTCAGGTGTACTGCTACGGATATGTTCGGTGACATCGGACCTCATGTGGGATGGTCGTCCGGTGTGCTGTATGACAATGTGAAGACAGATTCTCAGTATATAGCGGTTCAGGACAGACATAATACGTCAGAAGGACACGGATGGGCCGGAGTGAATTTCGTTCTATACAATTGCGTGGCACCGAAGATCATCTGTCAGAACCCATGGGTTACCGGCAAGAACTATGCGATCGGATGCGTCGGAGAGAAGGTCCCTCACAACAGATATAATGTGGATGCATCATTCTCACGCCCGGACGGAGAATGGACATCGCATGGAGCACATGTTACCCCGCAGTCGCTGTATGAGGACTCGCTTGAGAAACGTCACGCTGCAGGAATTTATATAGCAAGATAAACTCAAAAATAACCAATATTATTATGAAACACTTAAACGACAAATCCGCTTTGTATTGTCCGCCTGTGGTGGAAGTGCTGGCGGTGGCCACAGAGGGAGTGCTCTGCGGCTCTGATTCGGATGTCTATTCAATTGAAGGTTATTCGCGTTATGAGGGTAACGATGGTTTCGGATGGGAGGAGTAGGCTATGAAGAAGACAATTTTTACAAGACTTGCTATGGCTGCCATTACGGTTGCAGCTATCGGATGCCAGAGAGAGGATGCTCTCGTTGACGGCGGTCAGAACGGCTCTTCTGCCAATCTTGTTCCATTCACTATCAATGCCACTCTTGAAGGAGGAGAAACCAAGACTACTCTTGATGCAGGCGGCAAGGTGTATTGGGAAAGCGGCGATGCCATCACTGTGCTTGGAGTCGACGCAAATGCTGCTGTTACAAGTTACAACTTTACCACAGAGAATGAGGGTGAGGAAGCTAGATTCACAGGTTATGTAGCTCCCGCTAAGGATTATTATGTGATTTATCCGCATACGGATAAAGACAGGCTTCCATATCTGTACGAAGGCAGAGATGGATGGAAAGTATCTGTTGTGGATTCAAAGTTGAAGGTTTATTTCCCTTCAATGCAGAAATTGTCTCCTATAGGAAAATCGGCAACACCATTGGAAGCCTATAGTGTCGGCGTTGTAGCAGAGGACGGAACAGTTGCCATGAAGAATCTCGGTGGTTTGATAGAGTTCAATATTCCCGAGACCGGCGTTGAGCATGTGATTCTCTATGGTAATGCAGGAGAAGATATTGTCGGCAATGCCTACGTAACTTTCGGTGAAGACGGTCTTCCAGTGATTTCTTCTTTGGAAGGTTCAAATATGGTACGTGTAGTCCCTGAAGCCGGAGGTACTTTTGCAGTTGGCAAGTATTACATCAATGTCCTTCCTGTAACTTTCTCAGCAGGACTTACTGTACTATTTACTAAGACTGACGGTACATGGGCGCAGATTCGCAGCGGAGCTCAGTTTGTTGTGGAAAGGAGTAAAATCAGTCCTCTCCCAGAGATATCAAACCTGTCTTTTGGAGGTAAAGTTATAAATCTGAATGCAGTAAACGAAAACGGTGTTGCTGCAAATCCGTTTACTACAGCTTTGCCAAGTAGTACTGCAAATAATGTTAAAGGGGTTGAATGTACATACACAATCAATGATACTGAGTATGAATTTAAGTTCTGTGGTACCCTAAGACACTATCGCTCTTCAGAACTAGGGTGGATGTATGGTAAAGGCATCAACGATTATCTGGAAGTACCGGCAATCGAAGGTTATGCATTGAATAAAGTTGTCGTTCGGAATGGTTCAGAGGCTGAAGGATGCGGATGTCCGGTGATTCAGAATGTTGACCAGACAATTGTAGATGGTTGTGCTGTCTGGGACGATGATGCCAAGCCTTTTGGTATTGACCATGTGTGGAGTTTTGCAGGTACCGCCAATACTCCATACCGTATAGCAAGAACTACAAGCGTTAATGAATATACTTCATTCCAGCAAGTCCGTTTGTATTACGCTGACGTAACCGCAGGTGAGTCTTCAGTCAAACCATTGATTACATCAGTGACAACAGTAGAGCCGGAAACTGATCCTGCTAATGGAAAAGCAACTCTGCACGGTTCATTTACAGCAGTAGATTGCAATTCATCTGCAGTTACCTGCGGATTTGACTATAAACTTGTTTCTGAACAGGAGTGGACCACAGTTGCATGTCCTCAGGCGACATCTGAGTTCTCATCTGAGTTTACATCGACTTCATCAGAGGACTATGTTTACCGTGCATGGACTAAGGTCAATGCTACCGGCAATACTGTATATGGTTCTGAGCTTCAGTTCAATCCATGCAAACTTGTCCTTCATCTTGTGTTCCATGGACAGGAGGGTCGTGATCTGCTTGTGACTAAGTGGGGATGGCAGACAAACGGCAACAACAGCAGTACCAAGAGAGGTTATGACATGAATAACCAAACATATTACTACAAATATAATGGCGTTGACTATCCGTTTACATTCTGGGCTTTGCAGTCTGGGGTTGACAAAAATGGCATAGAGGCTACAACAGGCGGATATTGTTTCCGTCATACAGACAAAACACCAAACGAAGCTTTGTGCCTTAGCAATCTTGGAAAGGAGTATGCCCCTGATGGACATCCTGCATGGATGCAGTTCCCTGGTCCTGCAGGAATGAAACTCATTGAGGTTGATGCTACACAGAAGGGGGATAGTTTCAGTGGTCATATCTGCACTGCTGTCACCGAAGACGGAACATGGGCAGGTGAATCTCTGGCTCAATACAAAAATACCAAAAGTTTCCCTATAACATTGAAAAATACTTCTGCTGGTGTAAGATATTATTTCACTACCGAGCATATCAATTTGCCTAGAATTACTAACCTCACCCTCACATATCTCTACGCACCAGCCGAGTCCGGCAACGGTTTATAATGCTTATGAAGAAAATTTTAATGATTGTGGCCCTGATGCTGATGGCATGGTCGGGGCTTGCAGAAAATGTTTCATCGCAGAAGACGGATATTTCTTTGAAGGAGGTCGCTGATGCGGTCATCCGGAGGGGTGAGAAGTTTGTTGTGATGGAAGACTATAAGGGTCTGCTGTATATCCAGAGCATGGCGGAACTTGCTGTTGCGACAGGCTCTGAACAGATGAAGAATGATGTCATTGCAGTTCTCAAGGAGTTTGAGGAAGGCAAGAGGACCGGATTTGGCAGCTTCAGCTGTTACGAGACTGGAGGAAATGCAGTTCCTTATCTTGCGCTGAATGGCGTGGAGACTTTGCGTGCGCTATCTGTCAGCACCGCTGAGAAGATGTGGAAGGAACAGCCTAAGAACCGCGACGGCCACATGGTGCCGGATACCTGGTATATGCAGAATAATCCTATATTCATCGATTGTGCACTTGCGGTTACCACGTATCTGCTTTACACAGGTCTGCTGGTAAATAATCAGGAGTATATCGATTACGCTGTCTGGATGACTACCAGCATGTGGGATATCCTTTATGATGCTGACTCGGGTCTGATACATCAGGCCCGAGGATGCAAGGGACATCCGGAAGGTTTTATTACCGAGGATTGCTGGAGCCGTGGAAACGGATGGCTTTCGCTGGCATTGGGTACTCTGCTGAAAAATCTGCCTGCCAAGCATCCTCAGCGCAAGCGCGTGGAGAAGATTGCAAAGCAGTATTTCACTGCTGTGATCAAGTATCAGGACGAAGAGGGACTGTGGCATCAGGAAATGACCTGGAAGGATTCCTATGTGGAGATTTCCGGTTCCGGCCTCCTGCTTTACGGTATGGGAGAAGCTCTCAGAAGCGGTGTCCTGCCACGCAAGCATATGAAGTCGTTCCGTGAAGGAATCAAAGGTTTGTTGAGATATGTGGATATGAACGGTAATGTGGCAAATACATGCTCCGGCTGTCTGGCATACCTCAATGGAACCAAGGCTGATTATGATTCACATGCATACTATACCAATGAGCCTCATGCATTCGGACCGGTGATTCTGGCTATTGCAAAAGCCGTTGAGCTGGGAATGGAGTCGGTCGAAGTGGACTTTACACCGGGATATGCATTTGAAGGAAGACTTCCTGTGTGCCATGTAAGATTCATTTCCGAGAGAAAAGAGGATATTGCATGGGAGAATGACAAGGTTGCATTCCGAATGTATTCGCGTGAGGTTAAGGGTACAGCCGGCAGCGGTGTGGATTTCTGGACCAAGTCTGTCGATGAGCCTGTGGTGGAGACATGGTATGCTCTGAATGCAGCAGGACAGGACTATCATACCGACAGAGGCAAGGGATATGATTTCTACTCGGTAGGCAGAAACAGAGGCGTCGGCGGAACTGGCATCTGGACAGGGGACTCGCTTGTTGTCTCTCAGCCATATGCAAATTACAGGATTTATAGTGACGGACCGGAACTTCTTGATTTTGAGGTGACTTATCAGCCATATAAGGCAGGCGATGTCACAATTTATGAGAAGAAGCGTATCAAGATGGTATTGAATACCAATTTCTATCAGGTGACTTCTACGATAGAGACTTCTGACGGATCTGATGCACAGCTGGCTGTCGGAGTGGTTGATTTCGGAAAGGGGCGCGTGGTGGAGAATGCCGAGGCCGGCCTGCTGTCGGTAATGGAGCAGATCGGCGAGAAGGACGGCGAGATCGTGAGCGCTGTTATCGCTAAGCCTGACTCTGTCAAGGAATTTGCATCCTTCGGCAAAGACAGACTGGTTGTCATGCCTGTAAAGAGCGGGGAGCCTGTTACCTATTATGTGGGTGCGGCATGGAGCAAGGACCCTCGTTTCGAACCGCTTGACTGGAAGTGGGGACAGTATATGATCGGGGTATCGTATGACTCATTAATGAATCTTTATCGATAAAAATTATTATTGTTATGAATATAATGATGATGTTGCTGCAGTCGGCAGCTGCACTTATAATGTCGCTTAATCAGCCCAACGGAGATGTACTGCCGGATTTCAGCCGTGTAGGTTACCAGTGGGGTGACAAGGAAATACCGAAGTATAAAGTGAAAACCGTGCTCGAAGCACCTGCCGACGGAGCGGATGCAACTGCCATGATTCAGGCAGCCATTGATGCCCATGAAGGTGAGGGCGCGATCCTGCTTAAGAAAGGACGCTATAATGTTTCAGGAACAATATATCTCAATAAAAGCGGACTTGTGCTCAGAGGCGAAGGAAATGAGACCGTGATTTATGGAACAGGAAAGGAGCAGAGGACATTGCTTGAGTTCGGTCCGAAGAATAAAAGGGTTATAGATTATAAGCATAGGACCAGGGTGACAGGAGACTACACTCCTGTGGGTCAGATGTATGTGACCGTGGCTAAGCCTGCCTTGTTCAAGAAGGGAGATAGGGTCGCTATTTCATATTTCATGAACGACCAATGGATCCATGATATCAAGATGGACCAGATCCCTATGAGCGAAAGCGGAAATACTGTTCAGTGGCAGGCTAAGGATTTCAGGTTCCATTGGGAAAGAATCATCACCAATATCGAGGGTAACAAGATTTATCTTGATAATCCGATCGTGATGGGACTTGACAGGAAGTATGGTGATATCTATTTCGCAGTGTGCTCATGGGAGAGGATCAGTGAAAGCGGTGTGGAGAACATAATGTTCGACACTGAGTATGATCCTGAGGTGGTGACCCCTCGTACGGCTTCGCATCGCCGTGGCGAGCTCCATCAGAGTGATGAGGCTCATGCATGGACTGCGATAAAGGCGTTTTCCATCGAGCATTGCTGGATAAGGAATGTTTCAAGCAAGCACATGGGCTTCGGTCTGGCCCATCTTACCGGAGGAACCAAGAATGTGACTGTTGAGAACTGTCATTGCTATGAGCCTATATCTATTATCAGAGGTAATAGGCGTTATGCGTTCCATATGGCAGGAAGCCAGCTGTGTCTTTTCCGTGACTGCACATGCGAGTATGACAGACACGGCTTTGCTACCGGTGCAAGAACTAATGGACCTTCGGTCTTCCTGAATTGTACCCTCACAAATGCAGAGCAGGAGGTCGGACCTCACTTGAAATGGGCTAATGGCGTACTGTATGATAACCTTGTGACCGATGGCCATCTGGCTGTGCAGGACGGAACAAACGGAGGTAACGGACATGGCTGGAGAGGTGCTAACTTCTATCTGTGGAACTGCGAGGCTAAAGGTATAGTCTGTCAGAGTCCATGGGTCTCTGCAAAGAGTTATGCAATCGGATGCGTGGGAGAACAGATGCTCGGAATGGACTATAAGGAGAACCTGGATCGTCCTCAGGGCGTATGGATCAGTGCTGGCAAGCATGTCAAGCCGAAGTCTTTGTATGAGTACCAGCTTGCAGAACGCAAAAAGAAAAAAATCAGAGTAGCTGAATGAGACGCTTTCTAATTATATTTTTAGTAATCATTATGCATTGCCCTATGCTTTCCGCATGGGGAAGGCTAGGGCATGCAACTGTTGCTAAAGTGGCGCAGGACCATTTGTCTTCCGAGGCAGCAAAAGCCTTGGCTGGGTATTTGGATGGACTGACCTTGACAGCCATTGCCACAGATGCCGACACTTATCGCGGAGTGTGGACTAGAGATATGGGATTCATCCCTTCGAATATAGATGAGGCGAGACCGCCATGGCTCAAGTCGTTTGATTTCTCAACCCCACTTAACATCGCTCCCTATAGCCACATGATTACTGTGGATAAGGAATTCAGGTGCTATCGTACAGACAATCTTGATGGCGAGTATATAAATAATATAGCCTATTATGTGGATATTCTCACAAAGGAGCTGAAGGCTCATGCGAGTGAAATAGACTCTTTTGAAAGATACAAGGCTATAGCACTCATTGTGCATTTTGTGGGAGATATGCATTGTCCTGTGCATATCGTCTACAGACCGGATAATGCGTTGAAGGGTAAATACAAGCTGTGGTGGAATGGCGAGGAACTGAGCCTTCATGGCGTATGGGATAATGCCATATTTCGTAACCTTGGCTATTGGAGCTACTCTGATATGGCTCTTCTTGTGGATACTGCCTCGGAAAAGCAAATACAGCTTATAGTAGATGGCGATATCTATGACTATGCATCAGACAGCGCAGAATGCTGCTGGCCTGCGATAAGCGCCTGCCATGCAGGGATTACTCTCCCGGCAACGTATGCAACCGATATGCGACCTCTGCTGTTTTCGCAGTTGAGAAATGCCGGATATCGCCTTGCGGAAAT
>JBGVQX010000026.1:0-20654 GCA_045127905.1 Candidatus Cryptobacteroides sp. | reverse complement strand
CTTTCGTAAGTGATCATACGAAGTGCAGTTTTGTAGTCCTTCTCTGTCATGATTCCTTTGCTTTTATCATGATGCGAAGGTCGGATTTATACTTAAATTTCACTGCACTCTTGATTCCATTTTTACTGCATCGCTGATTCCGATTTTAGTGTATTACTGATTCCATTTTCACTGCACTCACGTTGCCAATTTCACTGTATTAGTTGATTCCGGTTACACATGTTGATTATGCTCATTTTCAGCATCTTTGTATTCTTGTCTATAGTCATGCGGACCGCTGAGTGTGGCTCAATATGCACCGGATTCTTACCCTCGAGCTGAATCAGATATGGAATTGATGTCTTGTTTGTCAGCTGCAGGACTTTATTCTTCTCTGTTACATTTAATTCGTCAAATGTGATGGAAGCCTTGAAAAGTTCGGCCAGAAGACCTTCCTCACCACATAACTCCCCATATCCCAGTGCAATAGTTCTGTTGGACTCCAATGCCTCGCGTATCGACTCCATTGACTTGTCACGTGCCAGGATAAGTGTCATCGGGCGGTCGCTTCCTGTCAATCTATATTCTACGGCAGTAGCGCCATGAATGTCAGAGTTGGCAGCTATAAAAAGCCCTCTTTCCTGGACTCTGTCTATAATTCCCGGATAAAACTCAGAACCGTTCATCACCTCGACGCCATCGATGAGCCCCTCTTCGTATGCAATCTTTTCTGTATCTGTAAAATCCAGGCTTGTCTTCCTCCAACCGGGGTGGTTGTGCATAACAAGAGCGCCTTGCGCTTTCGCATTCCTGATTGCCTGTACTGGATCCTCGTCGTATATAAGGTTATTGTCAGTTGTAAACAAAGCGTTGAAATGTCCGACCGTAGTGCCGTTGCGGGTGATTTCCGAGCCTGGAATTACAAGTATATCGTAGTTCTCCCCTTCAGTGGCAGCCACATTCACAGCTGTATTCAAATCAACCATCGGTATGTTGATACCTTTTTCCTTGTTGTACTCTACTGCAGTATACTTCTTCAAATATTCATAGAAAGCCTTTTCAGCGGGACGATACTCAATGTGCTCTGTGATAGCGATAATATCCAGGCCGTCCTGCCAGGCTTCAGCTATGCGGAATTTAGGCAGCACCGAACCATCTGAATATGCAGAATGTGTATGAAGGTCAGCGAGATAGATATTATATCCGTTCACTACCGGTAATGTGAAGACCTTTCTACATGGTGCTTTGCTAGCTACATGATGAAGCATTTCCGGATTATTTGCATCCGTGTAATGATACTGCGCACTGGCTGAAATGCTGGCCAGACACATCATTAAGGTTATAAACTTTTTCATTTTATGTAGATTGAGTAAATTTTATAACTTACCTCCAGGAGTGTTGTAATATGGGCACTAGAACAGGTCTGCTAAGGTATATAACTCGTTTAACATTTCCTAAATTATTAGTAATTTTGTCGGCTTAAATACTTATAGATGTTAGTAACTCTTGTAATACTTCTAATCTCTGCCGCCCTTTTTGTGAGCGGCAAGGTAAGGTCTGACCTTGTGGCTTTATGTGCCCTGCTGGCCTTGCTTCTGTTTCAGATTCTGGGACCCGCTGAGGCTCTTGCGGGTTTCTCCAACACCACGGTGATAATGATGATAGGACTTTTCATCGTAAGCGGAGGTATATTCCAGACAGGTCTTGCGAAAATGATCGGAGGTCAGGTCATCAAACTGGCTGGAAACAGCGAGACTCGTCTTTTCCTGCTTGTCATGCTAGTGACTTCGCTCATCGGTGGTTTTGTCAGCAATACAGGCACGGTGGCACTTATGCTCCCGATTGTAGTCAGCATGGCGGCATATGCCGGGACATCGGCGCGTCGCCTGCTTATGCCTTTGGCCTTTGCCAGCAGCATGGGTGGCATGATGACCCTTATCGGTACTCCTCCTAACCTTATCATCCAGGACACCCTCAGCACAGCCAAAGCTAATGGAGTGGTTGCGGATTCCGTACAGGACATCTCTTTCTTTACTTTCCTTCCTGTGGGACTCGTCACAATTGCTGTCGGTATTCTTGTGCTGATGCCTCTGACCAAGATATTTCTTACTCCAAAGACCAAGGACAAGGAGGGAAAGAAGACAGGTAAGACCCTTAATGAACTTGTGAAGGAATATGGCCTTACTGAAAATTTGTTCCGTGTCCATATCAACGGACCGTCTGAAGTGATTGGTAAGACCATCATCGATCTGGATATTTACCGCCGGTACGGCATAAATGTGATGGAACTGCGCAGAAGCTCCGGCAATAATAAGTTCGTGCGCACCGTAAACCAACAGCTTGCATCTCCGCTTCTGATGCTGCAGATGGGCGACGTTCTGTATCTATCTGGAGATGCGGAGAAGGTGCAGCAGTTTGCTGAAGATTTCTCCTTGAGGCTTCTGGACATCCATACGGATGAGATAGAAGGAAGTTCTTCAAATGCATCTCTTGATTTCTATGATATCGGAATCGCCGAGATACTTATAATGCCTTCTTCTTCTATGGTAAACAGGAGAATCCAGGAAGCAGGATTCAGGAGCAAGTTCAATGTCAATGTGCTGGGTATAAGAAGAAACAACGAGTATCTTCTTCAGGACTTGGGTGAAGAGAAGATACATGATTCGGATGTGCTTCTGGTGCAGGGAGCATGGAAGGATATCGCACGTCTTCGAAACGAGTCGAACAACTGGGTGGTCCTTGGAGAGCCGCTTCAGGAGGCTGCGAAGGTGACCTTGGACCACAAGGCTCCGATAGCTGCCTTGATCATGATTGGAATGATTGTGATGATGGGAGTGGATTCCATTCCTGTGGCCCCTGTGACAGCGGTGCTTCTTGCGGCCGTTCTGATGGTCATCACAGGGTGTGTCAGGAGTGTCGAGGCTGCCTACAAGACTATCAACTGGCAGACAATTGTGCTGTTTGCTGCGATGCTCCCGATGTCCACAGCGCTTGAAAAGACGGGCGCTTCAGGTATGATAGCGGACTTCATAGTCAATACATTTGGATCTAGCGGACCTTATGTGGCATTGGCTGCCGTATATTTTGCAACATCCACTATGACCATATTCATAAGCAATACTGTTACGGCTGTGCTTATGGCTCCGATTGCACTTCAGTGTGCGGTCGGAATCGGAGTAAGCCCTCTGCCTTTCCTTTTTGCAGTTACTGTCGGTGCGTCCATGTGTTTCGCATCGCCGTTCTCAACACCGCCTAATGCTCTCGTGATGCCGGCGGGTCAGTACACATTTATGGACTATATCAAGGTGGGTCTTCCTCTCCAGATATTAATGGGAGTCGTCATGGTGTTTGTGCTGCCGATGTTGTTCCCATTCTGATGCAATAATAATAACCGTCAGTCAGATTTTTCCAGTAAAAGAGACTGACGATAGTCTAATAAAAAAATGATGGCTTCACAATCAAGTGAGGCCATCATTTTTAAAATATGCTTTATTTATTATCTGTAAAGAGCGAACTCAACGTCCTTAGCTGCTCTTTCAGCAAGCTTGGCGTCCTTCTTTGCTGCCTCAAGGTTAGACTTCACTGCTGAAGCGTTGCCCTGACGAGCTGCTGCAACTGCACGGAGGTAAGCTGCCTTAGGGCACTCACACTCGAAAGCCGCTGCTGGAGCATTGTTGCCGGTGAGAAGCTGAGCGAGAGCTGCGTTGTAGCTCTTCACGCCTGCAAGCTTCTGAGCTGCAGCCTTGTACTCACCGTCGAGGATGTCGATAACTGCTGCATTCTCCTTTGCTGTAGCGTTGTTTGACATTGCAAAGTACTCTGCCGCTGCGTTGAGGTTGTTCTCGCGGAGAGAGATTACGCCCATTGCATTGAGGAAGTCAGCGTCCTGCTCACACTCTGCAAGAGTAGCCTTTGCATCAGCAAGCTTATCCATGATGATGTATGTAACTCCGAGGTTGTACTTGCCATTTGCGCTGTTGTATTTCTCAACTGCCTTTTTGTAGATTGCTACCTTCTGGCTGTTATCCTTTACGAGTGATGCAGCACGGAGAAGAGCAGTCTCATCGAGAACGTCGATGTTCTCTTCGATGAGCTTGAGGATCTCGTCGTTAGAGTAGTTTGTGAACTCTACGTTAGCGATGAATCTTGCGCGACGGAGCTCTGGAAGAACCTCCTTTGCAAGAGTAGTGTAAACAGCTGACATGTTCTTGATTTCCTGCTCGCGAACTGCAGGGTCGCTGTACATAGAAAGAACGCGGATGATGAGGTCCTTGTCTTCGAGGTCAGAAGAAGCAACAAGTTCCTGGAAGCCTTCCCAGTCCTCGCCGATGCTCTTTACATTTACAGGAGCGTCAACAGGGTTCTTCTTTGTAACTTTGCCGAAAGCCTTCTCAGCGCTCTTTGAACGGTTGTCTGAAAGCTTTGCGTTATCCTTTTCCTTACCGTCTGGAGATGCATAAGCCACAACATCAGTGCTTGTGATATTCATGCGCTCATTAGCCTTGATCTGCTCGAGAGCTGCCTGGAAATCCTTGATAGACTGAGATTTGAGCTGGCTGTTTCTAACGTTTGCGCTGTTGATCTGATAAAGAATCTGACCCTCGGCAGTCTGGTTGATGATCTCCTGATAGTTATCGGCCTTGTAGTCGAGCTTGCCCTTAGTGCAAACGAGCATGTAAGTTGTGTTAGCTCCATCGGCAACCTTCTTTGAAGGGACATCTGTAGCCTTAGACTTGTGCTTTACTACTCCACGGAGTTCGAGGTGTGATTTCTCCATTCCTGGTGCATAAGCGAAGTTCACCTTCTTGGTAACTGTTGCTCCTGCAGCTGGAACTACTTCGTAATTGTCCTTCACTTTCTCACCCTGGAAGATGAAAGGCTCCATCTTAGCCTCACCACCTTCGTAAACGATTACCGGAGTTACTTCCAGAATAGCCTTAGGATGGAAGTATCCGTCAGGATAAGTAACAGAAACAGTAGCTTCGATCTCGCCTCCAACTACCTCAAGGACAGCTGGTTCGCACTTAACGGTAACGTTCTCTGACATTTCCGCCATCTTTTCTGGAGAGCTACATGCAACAGCTGCAAGACCGAGAACCGCCGCAGCCATGAATTTGATGCTTTTTCTCATTTTAATAATCCTTTGTTTTATAATTTGTTAGTATAAATTTGCCCTATTGGCCCAAAATCGCGCAAATATAGTCATATTTTTAGATTTTTTAATTTGGCAGGTGTATATTTTCTACTGTTTTAGTAACTTTGCCCCATTATGACAAATCAGGAACTACAGACATTAAAGAATAAATTCGATATAATCGGCAATGATCCGGCGCTGAACAGGGCACTGGAGGTGGCCGTGGCTGTCGCTCCTACGGATATAACAGTCCTTGTAACGGGCGAAAGCGGTGTAGGAAAGGAAAATATCCCGAAGATCATACATGCCGGCAGCAAACGCAGGAAAGGAAAATATTTTGCAATCAACTGCGGTGCCATTCCGGAAGGTACAATAGATTCTGAACTCTTCGGACATGAAAAAGGTTCCTTCACGGGGGCCAATGAGATGAGGCGGGGATATTTTGAGGAAGCTGACGGAGGCACGATCTTCCTTGACGAGATAGCTGAGTTGCCCCTGTCTTCACAGGCCAAGCTTCTCAGGGTGCTTCAATCGGGCGAATTCATCAGAGTCGGTTCTTCTAAGGTGCTGATGACTGACGTGAGAGTCATTGCTGCCACAAACGTGAATCTGATGCATGCCGTGTCGAAGGGAAAGTTCCGTGAGGACCTGTATTACAGACTGAATGCAGTATCCATATCCATGCCGGCTCTCAGGGAACGTCCGGGTGATATTAACCTGCTTTTCCGTAAGTTCGCTTCTGATTTTTCTGCTAAGTATGGCATATGCAAAGTGTCTCTGACGGAAGATGCCTCAATAATGTTGCGCAAATACAGATGGCCGGGCAATATACGTCAGCTTAAGAATGTTGCTGAGGCTGTGTCCGTGATGGAATCGGTAAAGTTGTCCGGAATGTCCGATAAATGTGTTATAGACATAGAGACTCTTGCCCATTATATCCCTAAGGAAGATCCTGTGATGCTTCCCGCAAAAGTGGCTTCCGGGAGCGATTTTGAGAACCCGGCCGAGCGCGAGGCTATCATCAGGACCCTTCTTCAGTTGAAGCAGGATGTTGATTATCTGAAGGATGTGGTGGCAAAAGCAGGTCTGACGCGCTCTTCCGCTCCGGCAATAGCGGCTCCTGAAACTGAAATGCCTCTGCCTGACAGAAGAGATGAGGTGGTTTCATATGATGACGATCCGGAGGATCAGTATTTCGAAGCGGCAGCAGACGAAGACATGTCCATAAAGACAGCCAATCAGGAACTTATTGAAAAGGTATTGAAAAAACATGGAGGAAACAGAAAGGCTGCGGCGGCTGAACTCGGAATTTCGGAAAGGACGTTATACCGTAAGATTAAACAGTTAGGATGATTATGATGAAAAAATCGATATGGACAGGGATCGGTATGGTTGTGGCGCTTGCCGTCACGGCGCTTGTCGTACATTCGTGCGGAATATATTCGTTTACCGGAACTTCCATCCAGCCGGATGTCAAGACTGTCACAATCAATTATTTTGAGTATAAGGCACTTAAAGTAAACCCTTCGCTCAGCAGTCAGATGACCGAGGCTCTGCAGGAGAAATTCCTTAAGCTGACCAGGCTGGAGCAGGTGGATATGGACGGCGACCTTGAAATCATAGGCGAGATAAGCGGCTATGACGTGAAGGCGACAGCTATTACTGCCAACGAGCAGGCAGCCCAGAACAGACTGACAGTAAGCGTAAAGATAAGTTTCGTAAACAGAAAATACCCTGAAGATAATTTCGACAACAAATCATTCTCTGCCTATGCTGATTTTGATGCAATGCAGACACTTGATGCTGTTGAGTCAGGCTTGTGTGAGGAGATTGTGGAACAACTTTGCGAGGATATATTCAATGCCACAGTGGCTAACTGGTAGGATATGGGAAATTATATAGACCTTAAAAGACTTAATCTGGACGAACTGATGGGTGTCGTCAATCTATATCCGTGGTTTGGAGCTGCAAGAAAGGAACTTTGCTTCAGGATGAACCGCATGGGAGGAGATGCATGGGGAAAGGCTCAATATGCTGATTCAGCTTTATATATAGGTGAGCGCGGAATCCTTTCCGATATGCTGAGGGCTTCCCAGAGCAAGGATTGGACCGACGCTGATGTGGAAAATCTGATCAAGTCATATATTTCATCCCAGACGGACACCGATCCGGAACAACCGGAAAAACGCAAGGTTTATGCAGGTGTCGGAGATTATTTTTCTCAGGCGGATTATGATCAGGTAAGGCGTGCGGATGATAATGTCTTCTCAAAGTATGCAGCCAAGGCGAAGCAGGAGAAATCAGAAGCCGGAGAAGATGTCGAATTCGATCTTTACACCGAGACTCTAGCTCAGATATATGCCGAACAGGGCTATTATGAGCATGCAAAGAACATTTATTCGAAACTAATTTTGGCATATCCGGAAAAAAGTGCTTACTTTGCATCCCTTATTGAAAAAATCAACGCATTAAATTAGATTTAGATATCATGAGCGTACTTTTTACAGTTTTGACAGTACTTGTGCTGATTGCCAGCGTTCTCATCACTCTCATCGTTCTTCTTCAGAATGGAAAGGGAGGCGGACTTGCAAGCAACTTCGTTGCAGGAAACCAGACTTTCGGTGTCCGTCAGACAGCAGACATCCTTGAGAAGATCACATGGGGTCTTGTATGTTTCATTTTCGTAGTGTCTATCATCACTACCTTTACAATGAACTCAGGTGCAGACGCTATTGATCTTACAGAGAAGATAGAGGTAGAGGCTCCAGCTCCTGAGTTCCCGGCAGCTCCTGCTGCTGAGGTTCCAGCAACTCCGATAGAGAACGTAGCTGAGTAATCAGACTCCCTGGACTGACAAATTGTCAGAAAAAGGGATTTGGAATATAATTTGACTATTAGCCGTCAGTTCAAATGAGCTGACGGCTATTATTGCTTTGTCTTGAAGGCATTTGATGCCGTTGGCCGGAAATATGACAGGAGGACAAGACTATGGCAGAAAACAGATTTGAGAATTTGACCAGATTTGCAGTCAATCTTAACGAGAGGGCTGCTCAAGGAAAGCTTGACCCTGTGATCGGCAGGGATGAAGAGATCAGAAGGGTTCTTC
This sequence comes from Candidatus Cryptobacteroides sp., assembly GCA_045127905.1. GTDB lineage: Bacteria > Bacteroidota > Bacteroidia > Bacteroidales > UBA932 > Cryptobacteroides. The sequence goes on along the minus strand of JBGVQX010000026.1, from coordinate 12,435 downwards.
AGATTCTTAGCAGAAGGACCAAGAACAATCCTATATTGGTGGGAGAGCCGGGAGTCGGAAAGACTGCAATCTCCGAGGGCATCGCACAGAAGATTGTGGATGGAGATGTTCCTGAAAACCTGAAGAGCAGGAAGATATATTCTCTGGACCTGGGAGCTCTGATTGCAGGAGCCAAGTATCAGGGAGAGTTTGAGGAACGTCTTAAAGGCGTTGTGAAGGAAGTTGTGGAGAGCGATGGAGAAGTGATACTTTTCATTGATGAGATACATACCCTCGTGGGTGCAGGCCGCACTTCAGGTGCGATGGACGCTTCCAATATCCTGAAACCCGCCCTTGCACGCGGTGAACTCCGAACCATAGGTTCCACCACCCTTGACGAGTATCAGAAGTATTTTGAAGCCGACAAGGCTCTCGAGAGGCGTTTCCAGATGGTGATGGTGGATGAGCCTTCGCCGGCCGCTTCCATTTCCATAATGCGAGGTCTCAAGGAACGTTATGAGAACCACCATAAGGTGCGTATTGAGGATGATGCCTTGATTGCAGCCGTGGAACTTTCTCACAGATATATCACAAGCCGTTTTCTGCCGGACAAGGCTATCGACCTTGTGGATGAGGCGGCTTCGAAGCTCCGCCTTGAGATGAATTCCGTTCCGGAGCCGATTGCTGAACTGGACAGCAGAATCCGTCAGCTGGAAATCGAGAAGGAAGCCGTGAAAAGGGAGGGAGTATCTCTCAAGACAGATAAGATAAAGTCGGAGTTGAAGGAGCTGATGGCTCAGCGTGACTCTCTTCGTGAAAGATGGGATGAGGAAAAGAAGATTCTGTCCGGACTTCAGGCTGCCCGTCAGCAGATGGAGGACTTCAGGATAGAGGCACATAATGCGGAGCGTGCCGGAGACTACGGAAAGGTGGCAGAGATCCGTTACGGCAAGATGGCAGAGGCTCAGAAGGCTATTGATGAGCTCACTGCGCGCCAGGCAGCCATAAAGGATCCCATCATTACAGAGGCGGTGACTCCTGAAGATATTGCCGAAGTCGTGGCTAAATGGACGGGAATTCCTGTGAAGAGGATGCTCGAGAGCGAGAGGGAAAAACTTCTTCGCATGGAAGATGAACTCCACAAAAGAGTAGTGGGGCAGGAGACAGCTATAGAGGCTGTGGCTGATGCCGTGCGCCGTTCACGTGCCGGACTCCAGAACGAGAAGCGTCCTATCGGTTCATTCTTGTTCATGGGTACTACAGGTGTCGGCAAGACAGAACTTGCCAAGGCCCTGGCCGAGTTCCTGTTTAATGATGAAAACATGATGACGCGAATCGATATGAGCGAGTATCAGGAGCGTCATTCTGTGAGCCGACTTGTCGGAGCGCCTCCGGGATATGTTGGATACGATGAAGGAGGACAGCTCACCGAAGCCGTAAGGCGCAAGCCTTATTCAGTGGTGCTGCTTGACGAAATCGAGAAGGCCCATCCGGATGTATTCAACACCCTGCTTCAGGTCCTGGATGACGGACGTCTGACCGACAACAAGGGCCGCACGGTAGATTTCAAGAATACTATCCTTATAATGACTTCAAACGTCGGAGCCGATATTATACAGACCTTTATGGAACATCTCCCTCTCGAAGGAGATGAACGACGCAATATGCTCTCCGACTGCCGTAACGAGGTTATAGAAGTCCTGAAACGCACCGTCCGTCCGGAATTTCTCAACAGAATAGACGAGCTAATCATGTTCGAACCTCTCTCTCAGACTGATATACGGGCTATACTTGACATGCAGATCCGCGACCTTCAGTCAAAACTCGCCGAGAACGGCGTCACTGTTGAATTTACCGAAGGATTCAAGGACTATATGAGCACAAAAGGTTATGAACCGCAATACGGAGCACGCCCAATCAAGCGCCTGATGCAGAAGGAACTCATAAATCTGCTCGCCAAATCCATCCTCGACGGCCATGTCCGCAAGGATTCGGTCATTCATATCGATGTCATTGACGGTCAGATTACTGTAAAATAATAATACGACAAAAAGAGGAAGATTGATGGGAATCAACTTCCTCTTTTGTATTATTATTTTACTTCTACTTTTCGATAACAATATGTCCATGGTCACGGGCTACAGCCTCCTTCCACTTGTCGGTATAGCCCGGCTGTGAAATCTTGTCCGGGATGCAGTCGGTGTGCTCATTTGTCACGAACGATCCGTCAGGGTTCTGTGCCTTTACGTTGCCGTCGATGAACTTCACAAGGAGCAGCTGCTCCAAGGCCACCCATTTGTCGAAAATCTTCTGTGCATTGCTCAGTGAGAATTCCGTAAGATATTCATGAACCTTGGTGTAAGGGTCATACACCTTGCGCATTTCGTCGTTTCTTGCGATTTTCTTTACTGGTTTGGCATCCTCTTCCTTATAGATTGCAAGAGCCTCTTCGTCAGCCTTCTTCACGGCCTCGATCATGCTTGTCTCCCATGCGTCGATTTCCGCCCTGACGGTAGGGGCCATGATGTTATATGCCTTGTAACATGCGTTGGCAACGCGGTTGGTCATCCAGAAAGCGGATGTAGGGGAGTATGTGATCATATCTCCGTTACCTACGCGGAAACTTTCAGGAACTTCTGTGATGCAAGTATAGATAGGGGTCAGATATGATGTTGCGGCATCGTCGCATCCGAACCAGTTAACAGCTCCGATAGCGTCAGGCATCCATCCGCGTGACTGACCTACGAACCAGAATCCTGTCTGCTGAGTTGCGATGGCTCTTTCGTTGGTGTACTTGTTGCCGTTGTGTTCGAATCCCATAGGCCTCCAGCGATATGGAAGGGCGTTACCGCCGGCTCCGATGTCTGTAGTCATGTCCATAGGGGTGCCTTCATAGTGGTCACGCATCACATCAGCCACGTCCTTCACGCTGAGCTTGCGTGCAGGCTTCACGAAGAGAGGGAACCGTTTTGTCTTATCCCATCCGAGGGCATACTCCACATAGTCATAAGAATCCTTGCTTACCAGGTTGCCGTTCTCGTCCTCGAATGTGAACACTCCATCGCAGAGGATGTTGAACGCAGCCCACGCACGTGCCTCACAGCCTCTCATGGCTCCGAAGTCGAGCGGTGCATATGCGTCACAGAAGCTGAAATCCTTGTCTTCTCCTTCAAAGTAACCCATTTCGCGTGCGAATGAAATCACGTCAGGTGCATAAATGCAGTTATCAGGATCGTTGAGAGGGAAGGTGCTGATGCGTGCCTGATTGGCATGTGCGCATATATATCCGTCGGGAACCCTTCTTGCCACCCATACTATTCCTTTGCGTACATTTTCGCCGTTCTCGAGCTTATGGCCCTTTCCGATGAGGTCCATAACCCACACTTCATCCTTGTCGGCGATAGAGAACGACTCTCCGCTTGAATAGTATCCGAATCTGTTTGCAAGATCCACGATCACATCGATGGCTTCACGTGCTGTCTTTGCTCTTTCGAGAGCTACATATATAAGTGAGCCATAGTCCATGATGCCGGTAGAGTCGAACAACTCGTGGCGGCCGCCGTATGTGGTCTCGGCTATGATGAGCTGATGCTCGTTCATATTGCCGACCCTCTGATAAGTTTTTGGTACCTGCGGGATATAGCCGAGGAACTTGCCGCTGTCCCACTCGTGTATCTTCCTGAGATCTGCCTTTGTCCATACCTTTGCCGGAGCAAAGTACAGCTCGCCGAAGAGCTGATGTGAATCAGCTGCATATGAAATCATATTGGAACCGTCAGTGCTGGCTCCCTTGGTCACAAGCACATTTGTGCAGGCGCGGCTTTCCAAAGCGCAGAGGCTGAAAAACATACCTGCTGCAAGGAGGATGGCTGTTGAAAGTCTTCTCATTTTGTACTTTTATTATAATTAATTAATTTTGTCTCGCATTTTCGCCAAATCTTGGCAAAACTATAAAATTTTCGTCAGATATGAAATTGAAAATAGTCCTTATAGCTGTTTGTGTCCTGTTTGCTTGTCTGATATGCAGTAATGTGGCGGCTCAACAGCAGAAGCAACCTGATGTGTTCGAGCAGGCTGAAATGGAGGCTGACAGGCTTCAGAGGGTGTTGGATCTCGAGGACTGGCAGGTGTTCTATGTAGATTCTACCCTTAAGCATGACTTCCCTGCGATGATGGCAGAGTATGAGCAGCTTAAGTCATCCAAGGTCGAGAATGTGTCTATGTACCAGATGGTTCAGGACAAGTGGATGGAGCAGATTGATGCTACATATAAGAGGATATTTACCGAGCCTCAGTGGAAGGCCTATCTGAAACAGGGAGCGTCGAAAGCCCAGAAGGCGCGTGCAAAACGCCGTGCCAAGGCTGAAGGAAAATAACAGAAATTATGGATTTTTTAGAAGTAATAGAGAAAAGGCACTCGGTCAGGAAATATTCTGACAGGCTGGTAGAAAAAGAACTTCTGGATGCAATCGTGAAAGTGGCTCAGACCGCTCCGTCTTCACGCAACAGCAAGAGTTCGGCTTTCATGATAATCGAAGACAGGGATACGCTTGACGCCCTTTCCCAGATGCGTGATTACGGCGCTTCACCTCTGAAAAGCGCTCAGGCAGCCATAATAGTGATGGGTGATGAGTCAAAGACCGACCTTTGGGTGGATAACTGCGCCATTTCGGCCACCTTCATCCAGTTGGCGGTCACTGCGATGGATCTTGCAAGCTGCTGGATCCACATCAACGGCCGTCTATGTCTGAAGGATGAGCCTGATGGACGCAAGTCTGATGATTATGTGCGCGAGCTTCTAGGCATCAGGGAAGGCCTTCGCCCGTATTGCGCTGTGGCAATCGGTTATCCGGAAGAAGTCCCTGCCGAATAGCGTTGACTTTTCCAAGTCGGCCACAAAATGACCTTTATTTGTGGCCGGATGCTTGTTTTTTACGGTCCTGGCCACAAAATCGTCCTGATATGTGGCCGACTTAATGCGAAAGAATAAAAGATCAAATATATGAAAGAAAGAATAGAGGCCCTTATGGCCGAAATAGAAGGACTGTCATGCAAGACAGAACAGGAGATAGAAGAGGCACGTGTGCGCCTTCTCGGTAAGAAGGGTTCCATCACGGCGCTCTTCGAGGAATTCAGGACAGTGGCTCCAGAGCTGAAAAGAGAGTACGGACAGAAACTCAACGTCCTTAAGAATACAGCAGCAGCCAAGATTGAGGCTCTGAAGGAGACAGCTGCAGAAACTCCAGCTGCAGGCGCTGCGGCATTTGACTATACTATGCCTGGTGATCCTGTGCAGCTTGGTTCACGCCATCCGGTGTCAATCGCACGTGAGGAGATCGTAAGCATATTCCGCAAATTCGGATATGATGTTGCCGAAGGTCCTGAAGTGGAGGATGACAGGCATGTGTTCGAAGCTCTCAACTTCCCTCCTGAGCACCCTGCCCGTGAGATGCAGGACACATTCTTCATCAGCGACAGCGACAATCCGGTGCTTCTTCGCACCCACACTTCATCAGTTCAGGTGCGTGCCATGGAGAAGATGCCCCTTCCTATCCGTATCGTATGTCCTGGACGTGTGTTCCGTAACGAAGCAATCTCTGCTCGTGCACACTGCATCTTCCATCAGGTTGAGGGACTATATATCGACGAGAACGTGACCTTCGCAGATATGAAGCAGGCTATCCTTCTCTTCGCCCGCGAGATGTTCGGAGCGCAGACGCAGATCCGTATGCGTCCGTCATACTTCCCGTTCACAGAGCCTTCTGCTGAGATTGATGTGAGCTGCAATATCTGCGGCGGAAAGGGATGCAACATCTGCAAGGGAACAGGCTGGCTCGAGATCATGGGCTGCGGAATGGTTGATCCTAACGTCCTTGAAGCTTCGGGTATCGACAGCAAAAAGTACAGCGGATTTGCGTTCGGAATGGGAGTCGAGCGAATTGCAATGCTCAAGTGGCAGGTACGCGACCTGCGTAACTACTTCGAGAACGACCTCCGGTTCCTTAAGGAATTCGAAACATCGCTTTAACATAAAAGGTGGAGCTTCATCATTTGAGCTCCACCTTTATTATATAATCCGGTGTGGTTATCACTGGAGGCAGTTCAATATGGAGATTGCCATCCTTTATCTGATATTTCAGTCTTTCTCCTGTGTCGATTCCTGTCACGGATCTTATTCTTTTCTTGTTCTGCAGTGGAAGTCTGATGGATGAACAGCCTTCCTCAGGTGTTATGACGTGGAGATACAGAGTATTTCCCTTTTTTGTGGTGACTCCCCAGTTCTGTTCAGGGATATCCGTGGCCTCGGTTCCGTATATAGTATTTCCGTACTTATCCATCCACTGACCTATTCCGCTTAGTCTTTCGATGGCTTTTTGTGGTAGATTACCGTCCGGCTGAGGGCCTATGTTGAGCAGGATGTTAGATCCTTTTGCGGCAGCCCTTACGATGAGATGTACCAGTTCTCCGACAGATTTATAGCTTTGGTCCTCGACCTTATAGCCCCATGACCAATTCATAGTCTGACACATTTCCAGCGGCAAATTGCTCACTTTCTGATTCTCTGACCATCCTGCCTTATTTTCTCCGGGAAGATCACGCTCGAACATCTGGAAATCCTCTCCTTCGAAAGGGTCACGGTGGTGATTGTTTCCGATAAGGCATGCGGGGTTTATGCCATGGATGTGGGAATAGATTTCCTTGATTCCCCAGTCAAAAGGAGTCTTGTCCTTGTCATGATCCCAGATGCCGTCAAACCAGATAGCCTTTACTCCTTTATAGTTGGTAAGGAGTTCGCTCAGCTGGTTCTTCATGAATTCCTTATATAAAGAGTAGTCTGCTTTCTCTGGATTGCGACCATGCTTCGGGCCGCTCTCTCCGACAGGATAATCGTCCCTGTACCAATCCACAAGTGAGTAATACAGATGAAGGGTTATGCCTTCTTCGTGACATGCGTCTGCAAGTTCTGCCACGATGTCCCTCCTGAACGGGGATGCATCCATAATGTCATAATCGGTATAAGCTGAGTCGAACATGGAAAAACCATCGTGATGTCTTGTCGTGAAGCATATGTATTTAGCTCCAGCTGCCTTGATGGCCTTGACCCACTCCTTTGCATTGAACGCTCCCGGATAAAATCCTCCTGCCGCCTTGGCATATTCCCTTCCATCCGGACCACTGTTCAGATACCACTCGCCTTGGGCAAACATGCTGTAGATTCCCCAGTGGATGAATATGCCGAAGCGCATGTCCTGGAACTCTTTCCTTGCTTCAAGATTTTCATCTGAAGGGACGTAACCGGAAATCTCCCTGGCGGACGTGATAGATTGGCTGCATAATATCAAGCAGATGATAAGAATGCTCAGAAGCATTTTTTTCATAACGGAGTGGTTTTAACTATGTGGTTTTGTTCCACAAAAATAATCAAATAAGCCAAACAATTTTAACGTTAAGCCACAAAAAAAGCCGCCTCAATAATGGGCGACTGCATATAATAGATACCTCGTCAGGTAGTGATTTCAAAATTTAAGGTCATCCGAAGATGACCTGTTTTGGAGCGGAAAACGAGACTCGAACTCGCGACCCTAACCTTGGCAAGGTTATGCTCTACCAACTGAGCTATTTCCGCATATCCCTCAAATGGGATTGCAAAGGTACGCATTATTTTGGAAGTTCCAAATTTTTATGCAACTTTTTTCAAAAAAAGTATAGTTGTCAGTGATTCGGCCCGTTTTCCGAACGGGCCGAACATTATTATTCCGTGACCTTTACCCAATCTACCTGCATCCATCCGCTGTCGTTTTTTTGTGCCAGGCGGTTGCAGTAGAGTCCGAACTTCGCTCCGATCCATTTTCCTGGCTTTCCTTTGAAGGCTGCCTTCTTGCCGGCAAGTTCCGGATTCTTCATCTGCACCCACTTTCTGCCGTCGAGGCTATACCAGAATGTAGCTGTAAGATCCGGTACATTTCCCTTGCGCTCGCGAGGCTCGACCTTAAGTCTCAGATATACATCGGCTGCTTTATATTCCAAAGGTGGTACTGGAGGTACAGTTGTGGACATATATTTGTTTGAATATGGCATCGGGAGAGGAGTTGAGTCCAAAGCCACTGACTCAAGTACCCTTTCCGGACTGCCTTTCAGAGCGTCCATGCATTCGATGTACTGGAGTATGACACCATCTGGGGTGTCCACAAGCTTGAGTGTTGCATAATCAAGTCCCATAAGCACAAGTCCGCATGATTCTCCCCGTTCCGTCAGCTGAGGGTTAGGAATGAAGCGCACTTTGGTTGTGACTGTGAATTTGTCCGCCGGGGTCTTCTGAAGAAGCAGGTTTGGAGAATCCCCGAGATTCTTCCATCCTTCAGCCTGATCCACCGAGTAGAGACGCAGCGCGCCAATGCCGTTGGTGCCTGTTTCACGTGCTGCAGAATCGACGTAGTACCAATATGGAGAAGGCACTCCATGCCACTGCCACTGTAGTCCGAGGTCGAGGGAAGCAAATTCGTCGCTTTCGGCCGGCTGGAACACTCCCGAACTTTTAAGTGCGGGTTTCTTATGTTTCATGACAGGTTCACCGACTCCGTCTCCATCCTTGTCGATTCCGATTACCGGCCAGCCCTCTGATGTCCATGTCATAGGCTGCAGATGCACTACGCGGCCATACGCATCCTTGTCCTGGAAATGCATGAACCAGTGTTCTCCTGAAGGGGTATCCACCCATGCTCCCTGATGGGGTCCGTTTACAGGAGCGTCGCCCTGTGCCATTACCACCCTTTCTTCGTATGGGCCATAAGGAGTGGATCCGCGAAGCACCACCTGCCATCCGGTAGGCACTCCTCCGGCAGGGGAGAAGATATAGTAGTTTCCTTTATATTTATAGAACTTCGTTCCTTCGATTGTAGGCTGGGTCTCATGACCGTCATATACTATGCGGCTGCGGCCGAGGAGCCGGGTGCCGTCAGGAGACATAGGTGCCACGAACATCACGCTCTTATGGCCTGCGCGGCTGCCGGCGCATCCGTGAGAGAGATAAGCCTTTCCATCCTCGTCCCAGAGAGGGCACGGGTCGATGAATCCCTTAGCCTTCACCACCCACACCGGGTCTGACCATGGACCGCGGGGATCCTGGGCTTTCACCATGAATATACCCCTGTCAGGGTCGCCGCAATAGATGTAGAACTCTCCGTTGTGATGACGGATGGCAGGAGCCCACACCGCATTGCCATGCTGTGGAATTGTGCGCCATTCCTGTGGTCCAGGAAGAGGAGTGATAGGAGTGTCCAGCCTCTGTCCGAGGGTTTCCCACTGCCTTTCGTCCGACCAGTCCGGACCAGGATAGTCGGTCAAGGCCGCTCCGATGATCTCCCAGTTCACCAGGTCTGTCGAATGGAGGATCTGAAGTCCGGGCATGCATCCGAATGAAGAAGATGTAAGATAAAAGTCTTCGCCGACGCGACATACGTCAGGGTCGGAATAGTCTGCGTTGAGAACGGGATTGATATAATGTGTTCCCTTGTCGGGATTCCAGCTCTGGGAAGGTTTTCTCGTGTTATCGGCATAAGAAGCAACTGCTAAGCAAAGCAGTGCCGATGTTATAAAATGTCTCATTCTGTACATGGCGGTATCCGTTTGATTTCTAAAGCAAATATATGCTTTTAAGAGCCTTAATCCAAACCTCATGGTTTTTATGATTTGCTTTTGTGACAAAATGTCCTTTACAATGTTACGTGTCGCCCATAGTCCAGAGAGCTTCCATTTGACCCTCGTGCCGGCATTTTTCATGATATGCGTCTTGTAAAGGTCTCTTTCCCTTTTGGCACGGGCTTTGCAAAAAGTTAAGTCACGGTTAGTTTAGTTGTTAATAATAGGGTTATGGTTCATCCGGCTGGTCCGATCTGAAGGGGCAGCCGGATGTTTTTATTGAAAAAGTCATTACCTTTGAGGAACATTTCAAACAGTTACCATATGGGCCATTTGGATACTCGTGCTGCGTATGACCGTCTCGGACTCAGATATCCGAGTCTGGGTGTGGTGTTCATACAGACTTTTTCCCTCAATCATCTCATGGAATTCGTCCATGACTATGAATCCGCTGATGCTGATGACGATAACTACGACAAGGAATCAGACAGGTATATTTCCAAGGCGGAAGTGGTTGGCAAGCCAAGAGCATATGTGAACCGCGACATAGAGAATCAGATCTTCGTTCTTCCCGAGAGTGATGGGCAGTCTAATTTGAGCAGGCGTACTGACCGTGTAGTCAGCCGCTATTCGCTTCCAGGATTCGATTTCGAGATGGATATCAATCCGCCGGACGGAGAGTCGCTCGAGGATGTGACGCTTGCCGGTCATGTGAATGTGGAAATGTCACTCTTTTTTGACAATACGTTGTCTCTTACTTATCGTTTCCTCTTTAACGGCAATGTGTGCACAATGTCCAAGCCGTTGGCTACGGACCATGTGATAGTCCTGCTGTCCACATGGCTGGGGGCTGAGTTCTGGAGCGATGACCAGGAGGGAGACGGTCAGAAGACAGACATCAATTACGAGGCTGGTCTCAAGTTCCGCCATCTGCCTTTTGATGCCCGGGGCAAGTACCGAGAGTATGATCCTGATGAGGAGTGGACGGAAATCAAGGGTAAGGGGTATGTATTCGAAGAGATAGTACAATGCTATAAGAGTTATATTTATAATTACTGCACCAAGTTCAGGAAAGATGCTCCGTTAAAGGATATTTCGCGGTATCGATACCGCAGGATGAAGGAAGATATAAAGGTCACGGGTGACCATCATTATGCGATGGTGGATGTGTGGGAGGATATATCCCATCCTCTTCCGGAGGGGATCGACCTTTTTGCAACTGGTCGCGAGGACTCTCTTTCAGAGGCTGATATAGTGACTCATGTGAGGGATTTTCATCGGAGTGAACTGATTGGCCTGCTGAGTCTGTATCCTGAGGAATGGCCTTATCGTGATGACGAGGCTTACGATGAGGTATGCGGCGGGAATATAGCCATAGATACGGATGACCTGGTGCTTGCCGGCAATAATCTGTGCCTTGTGATAGGTACATATGGCCGCAGGGGCAAGGATACCGATGGTGTGGATTGGGAAAAGCATCTTCTGGAGCGGAAAAGATACCATGTGTCCTGGCCGGAATATCTCATGCTTCTGCAGCTTGTGCTTGCTAAAAAACATATTCTCGGAATCGTACGTGACGAACTTGTAGCATCTACCTTGGGAGCCAGAGACTGCTCTTCACAGGAACTTATCGGTAAGAATGCTGAATTGAGCCTCCGTCTGACCCGTCTGATGCTCCAGCTCGATGTCATAAAATATTCCAAGTTCACCTCCCATAAGGTGATGTATGAGCGTACATCTAATCGCTTTGCGCTCAAGGAGGATGAAGACAGTCTGAGGAATCTGATGGATACTGTGGACAGTAGTCTCCATAATATCAGCGACTACAAGTCCATGAAGTCGGAATTCCTGTTGAATATAATCCTCGGTATAGTATCGGTGGCTTCTACATTTGAACTGCTGTTCCAGAATTCGGAAATGCCGTTCCTGACCCATTTCGGGATCGAATCCAGCAGGCTGGCTGCTGTGCTTGTTGCTGTGGTGGCGTCCATCACCATCTTTGCGATACTGCTTGTCGTGGTGAAGTATGCCAGGGCTATTATTGAAAGAATAAAAAGTTATTTTTAATATCGGTTTATGGAAATTAAGGAAGCGTTGGCTGCAGATGCGCATATGCTGGCAGACCTTTTCATCGGTTATATTGACGCCCATCGTGAATATATCTCCCATGGCGAAATCCAGATGGGAGTGGGTGAGGGAAGGATTGAGGAGGGAATCCTTGTGGCAGCTCCGGCGCGTCTTGCCCGAGCGAAATGGATGAAATATATAGATGCCCACATTGCGGACAAGGACACATCAAATGTGTGGAAGGCTCTGGGTCAGGACGGAGGTTTGGCTGGATTCTGTGTGGCGGATATCCAGGAGGATGGTGATGAGCCGTTCGGAATGGTGTGTGATGTGCTTGTAAAGGAGGAATATCGCGGTGCAGGTGTCGGAGGAGCTCTGCTTCAGACCGCCATTGACTGGCTGCGTTCAAAAGGTGTGAAGGATATCTATCTGGAATCAGGAAAGAATAACCATGCAGCACACCGTTTCTTTGAAAACCGTGGATTCTGCCACGTGAGTGAAATCTACAAGCTGGCATAGAATCTTTTAGTGTTACGTCTTGACGATCAGGGCGCCTTTACCCCTTGTGCGACTTTTGGTCATTTCAGGCCAAAATAAGTAAATCCTTACTTAGGGACAGTCACGAAATAGGCTCAAAAATATAACCAATTGATTGTCAGTATAATAAATATTTCGTATCTTAGTAGAAGGAAATAAAAATTCCTCCGAACACCGTGGAAAAGTGACTTTCGGAGGAAATGAGCAAAAATA
>JBGVQX010000025.1:0-6765 GCA_045127905.1 Candidatus Cryptobacteroides sp. | reverse complement strand
ACGTATTTTCCTTTATGCATATGCCATTCTACGTTAGTCTGGCAAAGATAAATTCAAATCGGTTGACTCGAAATACCTCTATAACTACCTAACTTTCAATATTTTCAAAGAACTTTTATGATTTTTTACCGGACACTAATGATTCGGTTTCATATAAATATCCTATTTGAAGGTTATGTTAAGTCCAAGAACAACAGTCTTTACCTGAGGATAATATCCTCCCTTCGATACCGGAGTTTCCGGATCGTAGGCATAGAAGAAATCTGTCATCGTCAGAAGATTATCTCCTGAAAGATAGATTCTGAAGTTGTCGATACGGGCCTTCTTCATCCATTTTTCAGGGAAAGTATATCCCAACTGAACATTCTTCAAACGCATATAGGCCGCATTTTCAAGCCAGAAAGTAGAGAACGTATTCTGATTGAAACCTGTGTTATAGGTCAAACGAGGATATGTTGCGTTTGGATTAGGATTCGTCTCCACATTATATCTATCAAGATGAACTTTCTGAGGGTATGCCGCCATATCCTGGAATGCATGTCTGGCAGATCCCTCGAGATATCCGTCGCATTTACCCACTCCCTGGATGACAAAGCTGAAATCTATTCCTTTCCAAGCGACATCACCCCTCACACTATAAGTGTAACGTGGAATATTGCTTCCCAGAACGACCTTGTCATATTCAGGAGTGATGCGTCCATCAGGAACCCCATCAGGTCCGCTGATATCCTTATATTTTATATCACCAGGCTTATAATCATTACCAAGAATCACAGGCACCTTAGGAAGACTGTAATTATGGTTCTGGGTATCACTGATCTTGAAATCCTCCGGAGTCATGAGACCATCCGCAACATAACCATAGAAAGCATCAATCGGATAACCTACCATTCTAATCTGATATCCGCTGAGGTCAGGAGCATTTCCTGCAAGATCCAGAATTTTATTCTTCACATCAGAGATATTGAATCCGATGCCGTAATAGAAATCACCACGCTGTTCTCTCCAGTTCAGGTCGAGTTCCCATCCTGTATTATTTACTTTTCCGGCATTTTCTTCAGAAGGTTTAGGACCGATCTGAGCAGGATAATTGAGCTTCAGAAGGATTCCCTCTGTATTCTTATTGTACCAGTCAAAAGTTACGTTAAGCCTGTTCTTGAGCATGGAAATATCGAATCCTATATCGACCATATTTATCTGTTCCCATGAAAGATTAGGATTGGCAAGTGTAGATGGCACATAACCCGTAGATGCAGCTCCGCCGATCAAAGATAATCCATCAGTAAAAGCCTCAAGCACAGAAAGATATGGATAATCCGATGATCCAACATACTGGTTACCCAACATACCCCATGATGCACGGAACTTGATATTATCGAAATACGGCTTTGCGAACTTCATAAAAGGCTCTTCAGAAAGTCTCCATCCACCTGAAACAGATGGAAACAATCCGCCTCGTGAACTCTTGTGAAAACGTGAGGACAGATCATACCTCAAATTAACCTCAAGGAGGTATCTTTCGTCAAAATTATAACTGATACGTCCAAATCCTGACCGCAGGGCCCATGATGAATAAGATGCATCATTACTCATTGTAGATGGATCTCCAAGATTCAGGGTTGGTTCAAGCTCTGTAGTGAGATTTGTCCTGGAAGCTTCGAACGAACGTGCTTCATACCATTCCTGAGACATACCGGCAACACCGCTGATATTATGTCTACCAAATGAAAAATCAAAATTTGTCTGAACTATCAAAGTCTGTTGAACGTTCTTCAGATCCACGTTCTTCAATGAATTCGGACTTGCATAATCAAAACGGCTACCATCCTGAGGATTGACAAATGATATGGTCTTCTTCAGAATATCCTTATATCCGTTCGTAGAAGTAAGATTGTAAGTTGCACTTACATCCCATCCCTTGATGATATCCAGCTTCAACACCTCCAGCAAAGAGAATTCTTCAGTCGATACTACAGAGCGCCCGCCATCATTCAGGATTGCGACCGGATTGGTATTTCCTCCTCCGTATGCCCATGTTCCGTCAGTATATCTTACAGGAGCATTAGGAGCGATTCTCATGGCATTATAGATAGCACCTCCACCACTAGTCAAGGAATTGATAGGAGACACAACATTTCTGTTGGTGTAACTGATATTCGACGACAAGGTGAGTCTATCGATAAGGGTAGTATTCATCTTGAAACGGACATTATGTCTCTGCTCACCGGTAGATTCCCCTACAGTTAGACCTTTCTGATTGAAATATCTATATGAGAGCATGTATCCGCTATTGCCGATACCTCCGTTCAATGTCAGACTATAATTCTGCTGCGGAGCCACTGTGTTAAGGATCTCACCAAGCCAATCTGTATTGCCGAAATAGTTCGGGTCTGTATTATTAAGAACTTTATCAAAATGCTCCTTTCCCCACGACTGAGCTGTCTGCACATTTGCCTTCGCTTCATTTTCAAGGGTCATGAATTCGATGGCATCGCACATCTCAGGAAGACGGGTCGGTGTTTGAATTCCAGCGTATGCACCGAATGTCACCCTTGTCTTACTAGCGCTGCCATCACCTGCAGTCTTTTTGGTTGTCACAAGAAGGACGCCATTGGCGGCTCTTGCGCCATAGATTGAAGCGGATGCCGCATCCTTTAGAACAGATACGCTTTCGATGTCCTCTGGATTTATTGTTGAAATATCACCCTCTACTCCGTCTATAAGGACGAGTGGATTGGCATTTCCTATGGTTCCTACACCTCGTACACGGATAGTAGTATTCGATGCACCCGGCTGGCCAGACGAATTGACTATAGTCACTCCCGGCAACATTCCCTGAAGGCCTGAAGCCACGCTTGAAACCGGCCTTGCAGCCATATCATCACTAGTAACCATTGATACTGAGCCCGTCAGATTGACCTTCTTCTGGGTGCCGTATCCGACAACGACTACTTCATCCAGGAACTGTGAGTCAATCTTGAGTACCACATCAAAATCCGAGCGTCCGGCCACATTAACAACTTGAGACTGATATCCCATCGAAGAGAACTCAATAGAAACATTTTCGTCTTCCAGATTCAGGCTCCACCGACCGTTCTCATCCGTAACCGTACCATGCATAGTTCCCACAACCATCACTCCTGCACCAATCACAGGAAGCCCGTCTGTATCAAGAAGTACTCCTAACACTGTACGGGATACAGGAGACCCCACAGTCTTTTTTCCTGTATCACTGTCGGCATAAAGAGCTATCTGTCTGTCACTTTTCAGTTCATAAGAGATTCCCAAGCCGCTGAGCAGGGTATCCATTATATACTCGATGCCCCTATTGTCTGCCTTTATGCTCACTCGAGCATCCTTATTAGGCAGGACATTACTATAAAAGAAGTTGTACCCTGTCTGCTCTTCTAATTTCTTGAGAGCATCAGTCAACGGCATGTCCTCGACTTCAACAGTTACCTGCGCGTATGCAGGGACTGCCAGAATCATAAGACACAGACTGAACAAAACAATCAGTTCCTTTTTCATATATGGTTAGATTATTGGTTTTAACAGTGTTATAACAAGAATTACTTCAAGAAGAACTTAATCGTGTCCGAAGTCATTCTATATCCTACAGGAGATGTGCTGGATATGAGTTGAAGCACGTTCTGAAGAGAATTATTTCTAATAAGACCTGTGTATGAGTAATCCTTGACAGATTCATCGGAAAACACAACGTTTATATTATACATACGTTCAAGGACAACGGCAATATCAGCCAAGGACTCATTCTCGAACAGTATTTCATTCTTCATCCACGGCACTGCATGATTTTCATCCTTTACCCTCATTTTTGTAATATTTCCGGTAACATTATCATAAAGCGCTTCCTGATACGGATAGAGCTCCATGACATTTCCGCCTGCTTCAGTCAGCACCTTTCCTTCTAGCAAGGTCGTGAGAACCATATCATCTGCATAGTATGACCTAACATTGAAAGATGTACCAACCGCTGTTACGGAGACATCTTTTACATGCACTATAAATGGATGGTCGCAGCCTGATTTCACTTCAAAAAATGCCTCGCCCTGTAGGAAGACATCCCTATCCTTGAGATTATAGTCGGATGTATATGAAATCGTGCTGGCAGAATTCAACCAGACACGGCTGCCGTCCGGAAGCGTCAGGCTGCTTTTATGTCCTCTTTCCGCCACGACCTTGAACACGTCCGGTTCAGGGTTCTGGGCAATATGCCATCCTGCAACTATGCCAAATACTAATATAGCTGCTACAGAAACGCATGCAGCAATTTTTCTAATCCGCTTTTTCCATATAGTTCTCCTCTGCATAGCATCTGAGAATGCTATATGCGCCATGACGCGTTTGCGCATGACTGCGCTCAAGGCCACATCCATATCTGCAGAAACGGATTTCCAATACTTACGACAATACTCATCAAATAAAGCCTCATCGCCCGAACTTACCATTTCAGCAAGGACTTCATTCTCTTCAGCTGATGTCAATCCGCTGAAAAATCTTTCAAAAATTTCTATTTTCGGTACCATAGTTACATAATGTATCCACTCATAAGGATTTCCCCTACAAGCAAATCAAAAAAAACGGACTTATTTTATCAGATACCGAATGTCAGGCAGAAGGCCAGACAAAGCAGAGCGGATAGTTTTTTTCGAAGCGAAGACTTCGCACGAGCAATTTGAGTTTCAACAGTCTTGACTGATAACCCCAGTTCTCCAGCAATCTCTGTAACAGATTTCGCTTCAATTGTCCTCATGATAAATATACGTTTCCTTGCCTCCGGAAGCTCGTCGATTACGGTTTCCACTTCTTTTTTTATGACTTCAAGGTCAGATTCAGCAGTGCGTTCACCAGTAAGGATTTCTCCTGTCAGGACGTAATGATCCGCATATTTCGCAGCACTCAGCTGACGGCGCATCTCCTTGAATGCAGAATTTCGTGCTGTGACATAAAGCCATGCAGGAAGATTCCTATCTGAAGATATTATATGCCGGCATTCCCACAATTGCAAAAAGCAGCCCTGCGTAAGATCTTCTGCCAGCTTATCATTTTTGAGTACTGATTTCAGAAAATTGTAAACCATGCCCACATATTTATCGTATAGGGCCTCGAACGCTGTCTTATCAGATTCGTTAAGCTGTTTTATCAACTTTTCATCACTCATGTTCAGCAAATATATAAATGTTTTTCTTAACAGCAAAAAAGACATAAATGTAATTTCTTTGATATATAAGTGTTTTTCTGTAAGTTTGCAGAGATTAACCTATAAGAACCATGAAACGAATAGCAATGGTAGCGCTCGCTTGCGCAATTTCTTTCAGCGCAGCAGCCCAGTCAAGGGAAGACCTTGAAAATTTCAAGAAGCAGCAGCAGGCCGGTATGAAGAAGACCTCCGAGGAGTTCAAGCAGTATGCGGACCAGCGTCTTGAAGAATACCTCAATTATGAAAAACAGCTTCGAGAGGAGTACGAAGCCTTCAAGAAGGAGGTAATGGAGAAGTGGGGAGACAGGACCATGATCGAGAGTTCGCAGAAAAAGTGGGTCGAGTATGGTGAGGACAAATCGAGCAGAACCACAGTGGATTTTGAAAACGGCAAGGTCACTGTCGAAGTGCTTGCTTCCCCTACTGATGATGACAAGACAATCCAGAAGAAGCTTGAAAACGCTGTCGGCGACCTTATGAACAGCAAGGGAAAGACAGTTGACTTCGATTCAAAGGTTATTCCGACCAAGCCGCTTTCCGACGAACCGATTCTTAAGGATCAGATAGATTTCAGCAAATATTCTTCACTGAATCTCAAACGCAAGGATGGAGGCAATAAGTCTAAGGGCGGCGGTTCTCTGGCTGAGAAGACTCAGAAGGATAAGGAGGAACAAAAGAGAAAGGAGCAGGCACAGCAGCTGAGCAGAGAACAGCAGCAACAGGCACCTAAAGTGGTTGTCAAGGAGGAGAAGCCTGTGACGACTCCGGTAAGAACAGTCGAGGGAGAAAAGAAGATCGTTAAGATCGAGATGAAACTGGTGGAAGACCACATTCCTAAGAGAGCTGAGAAATTCAAGGGCATGATCAAGAATCACTCAAAAAATTTCTCAGTAGACGAGCCTCTGATTTATGCTATCATGGAGCAGGAGTCTGCGTTCAACCCTGCAGCAAGATCACACGTTCCTGCATACGGTCTCATGCAGCTTGTGCCGAAGTCAGGTGGACGCGATGCATATAACTACGTCCACAAGCAGGACAAGATTCCTTCAGCAGACTTCCTCTACAATCCTGAGAACAACATCCAGCTCGGAACAGGATATCTCCAGCTCCTGATGACGCGATATTTTGCAGGTGTGACCGACCCTCAGTGCAGAATGCTCTGCGCAATCGCAGCTTACAACACCGGTGCAGGAAACGTAAGCCGCGCCTTCACAGGAAACACCAATATCAAGAAGGCAATTCCTCACATCAACAAGATGACCTATAACCAACTATATAATCATCTTAAGAGTCGTCTGCCTCACGCCGAGACCCGTGACTACGTCCAGAAGGTCACCAGCAAGATGGAAAAGTACAAGAAATAAAAGAGGCTGACCCAAAAGGTCAGCTTCTGTTTTTTTTTTGGGGGGGTAAGAGAAGTTCAGGAGGATAACAACGGAAAACTAAATCCCTCCCACTTCGTGGGCCCCTCCCGTTCACAAGGCCACGGGCGGCCATGGTTTTCCTTATGTTACCCTCCTGAACTATAGCTGCACAGCCTAAAA
>JBGVQX010000024.1:0-20349 GCA_045127905.1 Candidatus Cryptobacteroides sp. | reverse complement strand
CCTGAGAGTTGTACGAGATTGTCTGATTTCATAATCTTGAAATATTAAATGGTTGAACTTAAACTGTTTTTGATGCCTCCTTTGAAACGGTCCGGACGTGTCAAGGCATTTTTGGAAAATACTACCCGGAGGGTGGAGATTCTTCAAAAATCTCGTCTTGGTCTTGACTCGTCCTAAGAGGGCCGTTTGCATATTTTTGCATCAAAAACAGTTAGGTTCGACCGTTTGAGATATATCCTGGCTTTACTTCTCTTGTACTTTGTACTTGGCAGATTTGTGTCTTTATACAAATGATCAAATGCTCGGAATTGGTGACTCAAAAGTGATAGAATTAGTGTTTCAAAAACGCAATATGAGACTTTGTCAAACTCTTGAAAGATTTTTCTTTAAAACACTCTTGTAACTTATTGATACTCAATGGTGATTGAAAGGCTTATGTAAGACTATTTATTTGGAGATTAGATCTGTAGTCCGTAACTTTACAAGAATAATCAGACAGTTTAGGTAAGTTTACCTGTTACTCTATTTGATTAGTCAAAACAGTTTGTTTGTATGAACGGTCCAATATATATTGTTGGCTTTTCTTGCGAATCACCAGTTTATCTTGCGATATATACATAAACTGTCAAAAGACTTGTAGATTTAGATTTATATAGGGTATATTTGTGAAACAATAAAGATCAACTAACGATAATGAAACGACACTTTTACATACTTATCGCAGTAGCACTTTTACTTGTTGTTCAGGCTTGTAATAATACTAAGGATGTTGAAGCTGAACTGCATAGGGCTGATGTATATATGGATGAACATCCAGAGTTGGCCTTAGAAGCACTAGAGGCCATAGATACCGGTGCACTTACGACACGGGAAACACAAGCAAAGTATGCTTTGCTGTATTCTATGGCTTTGGACAAGAACTATATCGACGTAACGAACGACAGTATTATTGCTCCAGCAATAGCCTATTATAAAAATCACGGCTCATCCGATGATAAACTTAAGGTTAATTACTATTGGGGACGTATTGCAATGAATGCGGGAGAATACGAGAATGCCATTTCTCGTTTCATTATTGCTGAACAATATGCAGATAAGACATCTGATAAAATTGCAGTAGGTAGACTATATAAAGCACAGACCATTGTATATCAGTATTGCTACGACACAGATGCTATGATTGACGCAGCGGGCAGAACTGCGTCTGTCTATATGGAGTTAGGGGACACAACTAGATATATCACATCCATTTTTGATCAAATCGCAGGTTTCTTAAATGAGTCTGATACTACAAGTGTGAGACAGTCCCTCGAACATATCAAAGGATATTGGCCTTCGATGACGGAACTCCAGAAAAGTCAGTTTTATGCTAATCAGATTATTCTAAACGGATATACTTCACCTATGTCGCTTCCTAATCTTCTGGACAGATATGAAAAAGAATCTGATGATCATCTTATACAGTGGTTAGCAGTTGCAAAGGCATACTATACCTGTGAAGATTACGATAAAGCAAAAGAGGCTATAGATAAATATGATTATTATGGCGGTTTGCAAAATGATACTTACTTTTGGATATCAGGTTTAATATATGAGGCCCTTGGAAATTCCCTGCAAGCAATGCATAGTTACAAAGTCTATATTGAGCAGACTGATGATAAACTTGGATATTTATTAGAAGCGGACATTAGATTCATAAAGGAACGCTATGAAGCTCAGATAAAGATAACTCATAACAACTATATGCTGATTGTCTTGGCGCTATGTGCTGTGATTTTATTGCTGTCATATCTATTGCTCGTGACTAGGATAAAGCGTATCAAAAGAGAGCGTTGCATAGCAGAAGAAAAACTGAAACTGGAATTGAGAGCGATAGAGGCGGAACAAAAAGCTGAAAAGATCCGCTATGATGAAGACATTAAAAAGACCAAAGCAGAAATAGACAAGTACGTAAGTATGTATAATGCGGCTCTTTCAGAAATTGACAATCTGAATGAAGCACTTAAAAGCAACACACTTGACAAGACGAGTAGAAATCTGATTGCTGAGCGTTTGAGTCTTCTAAATAAATTCATAGCCTCTAATATGACTCCAAATTTTTCTGTAGATGCAGCGGAAGAATTAAAGGAATTGATGCAGGATAAGAATTATTTCATTGAATCCACAAGGATATCGTTCTTGATAGAACACCCAAAGTTTGTCGGTTATTTAAAGAAAAGAGGGTTGTCAGATGCTGAAATCGGATATTGCTGTTTATATGCAATGGGATTAAAAGGCAAGGATATTTCATCCTATATGGGTAAGGGACATTATAAGTTGAGTAGTGTCATAAGAAAGAAATTTGGTTTGTGCGAGCACGACACGAATCTTGATATCTTTCTTCGTGAAATTCTGGTTGAAACCACTAGATAAAGTTTTCCTTGTATAAAAACTCTTTTCCGCATCTTAACACCCTGACAATCATAGTGTTGTCAGGGTGTTTCTTTTAGATGGCTCCAAACTTACAAAATCCCCCCCCCATTGATTATCAATTAGTTAGGCGTATGTAAAGGAAAACTATTTATTTTGCGGAATACTATCCGTGACATACTTTTGTGCCATAACTCTTAAACAAACACACAAACGTATGAAACATTTTAGTATTACCCTTATGGCTGTCTTATGCCTGATGTTATCATTGCCAGCAAATGCTGATGACCACAATAGGACTAAGCTGACTATTCGTAACGAAAGTTTTACTGGAATCCGAACTGGTGAAGTATATCGTGATCTGTCCTACTATGTCGCAGTAGAACTTAATCATACCGGACAGCATATTGAAATTTCTCATTTCGGTATAGGAAATGCCGAAATTTACTTATTGGATCATCAAAATAAGGTAGTGGACAACATAACTATTTATGAAGGTACATCAATTGACTACCTTGATATCCCGAAACAATCTGGTTATTATGCCCTAGTAATATGGTCAAACAATTACTATGGTGAGGCATATTTTCAAGTAGAATAATGCAGGGATTCCGAATGAAGGTTACTAGAATCCTTTGTTAGAGTAAGTATAGACCATAAATCAAATCAATGTTATGAAACGACTAAAGTTACTATTACTAGTTTTCATTGTATTACCGATATCCGCTATGGCACAGACTGTCATAACTTATAGTTATGATGATGCCGGCAACAGAACTACAAGAACCTCATCGATTGAAGTCGCTGCTGTTGCGGAACCACAAGCTGTCACAGAATCAAAAATTCCAGAACTCGATTCCGGACAGGAACTACTTTATTGTAGTGAGGAAATCAATCACGTTTTAAGGTCTGACAATGGTGATATGTCAGGCAAAGAGTTGATTGGTAATCCTTCGGTGCAAAAGTATCAGTTCTTTCTCTGCTCCGTTGATTATCCTACGATTATAACTCAAATAATTAACACAAAACATAAACGAATATGATAACCTTTAGACATTCATTTAACAAATTGATGTCGATATCTTATATGGTTCTTGCCTGCATATTGGCAGGCAAGGACTATGCTTTTGCTCAGGCAGATACGACGTCAATCACCTCAAGTGACTCCCTTGAAGTAATGCCTCTGCAAAGATTCGATTTTGGCATACCAAATCCCAATGCAGATAAAACTAAGATTGAGCCTGTTATAGATTTCTTGAAGGCGGCCACATCTGAAGAGATTCAGCAGGCAAGTCTGGAAGCCACTCTATTGACTGGGAATGATGATTATTCAGTAATGACATTGTCTGATGACAATACTGAATATGCTGTTGGGCAGATACCATATCAGGAGGATATTACTCCATATGGCGGACGAATTTATAATATTCCTATTATGGTGTCTCCGATGTCAGACTTTCCTCCTCAGATCAGTCTCCAATATAATAGCCAGGCCGGCAATGGATTGGCTGGCTTCGGCTGGAGTATTGGCGGCTTATCATCAATCACTCTTACAAATAAGAACCAGTATTACCACGGAACGGTTGCTCCAGCAACTCTAAGCGGTACGAATGGGGCTTATTTGTTAGATGGTGTGCCATTGGTACAGAATGATGATTCCTCTTTATCATCAGAATATCAGTTGGAAACTGCGAAAGGGCATATTCTTGTAAAGAAGCATATGTCAGCCAGTGCGGTCTGTTATTTCACAGTGCTTTATCCAGATGGATCAAAGGCGACTTATGGAATGACAACCAACACTTCCGCGAAGACAGTTTACCCTATAACTCTTTGGGAAGACAGACTTGGTAATCAGATTGTATATAACTATAGTTACACTAACTCGGATTACAGAGTAACATCAATTCAGTTTAAACATAAAAACAATAGTTCATACATCGGTAGAATTAATTTCAATTATTCGACTAGAACAGATTACCACACAAGATATATTGCTGGACAGGCCTCATATCAGAACTATATACTTAAGAGCATTACATCTATTAGCAATGGCTCTACTTTGTGTATATATAATCTGACACACGAACTTAAAGATGGAGCCAATTTGTTGACATCAATAGGATGTACAAACTCTTCAGGTGAAGAATTACGTCCACTGACCTTTACATATGGAAATAACAACTATTATGGTGGAACTGAAACAAAGGATATCAGAAAAGACGATTACTTATTCCTCTCTACATATTTTTCAACATCCGGTGATGTTGAGTTTATATACAATAGAGGAAAATATCTGCCGAATAGTTATAAAGACGGTGTGATGATATTGCCGGCATTCAGCACATACGATATTGTTGCAACTAAAAAATCTGGAGCACTATGGTGGAAGGAATATCATTATCAATATGGAAGTAAATATGCTGCGGACCAAGTCGTTCTTGTAGCTCCTAAACTCACTTATATCAGTGATGTCAATAACAGCATTACTGTAGGCGAAGGGTTTCAGTGTATAAATGCAGTTGACGTGGATGGTGACGGCGTAGACGAGATTGTAAAAGTTAATTTTTATGACACCTCAGCTAGTGCAGGAACAACGACATTGAAAATAACCATATACGGATATAATGCCTCGACTGGTGTGATTGCTCAAAAAAAGACATTTAATGTTACGGTTAATGGTATTGTTAACGATGGTGATCTTATCAGTCCAGTGTGTCGTAGTTACTATTTCGGAGATTTCAATGGAGATGGTAAGCCGCAACTGCTGACAATATCATACAATACAGATCATTTAGGCACATCACGAACCTCATATACCTCATTGATTAATCTTGACTCGGGTTATGAGATTTCTGAAACTAACCTTCTGTCTCTTGGTCTTGATGACAACTTATTCTGCATCGATATTGATGGAGATGGCAAAACGGAAATATGCCATGTAACAACATCTGGACTGAATGTGTATAATCGGAGTGGCTCATCGTTTTCATTAACTAAGACTATAACAGGGGTGACATCCAGTACATTATCTGACGCAGAATATCATTTTACAGATATAAATGGAGATGGTTATATTGACATCGCACGTGAGCCAATAGGCTCTTCGCTGTATTGGTATGTATATCAATATAATGGAGAGTCATTTGTAACAAAGTCTATCAATCTTCAAGGCAAGATTGAAGGTGACAATTATATGTTTATTGACATAAATGAAGATGGGCTTGCCGATCTTATTCAAAGAAATGGCACTACAGCATACATATATTTGAATGAAAAAGGTAGTTATGTTTATGCTAATCGCATAACCTCCTCTCAGCCCTTTACCGAAAGCACTCAGTTTGTTCCGTGTAATATGATGGGCTATAACGCTATGAGTGATTTTATCACAATTGAAGATTATTATGTAAACATTTATAAATTTTCACAAGACTTATCATCTGATAGATTAATCACAAAATTCACAAATAGCCTTGGTGCCATAACAATTAACAACTATGCCAATATGGCTGGTTCTGATTATGTATATCAGGTAGATGCCAGTCGTACATATTCGAAATCAAATGGGTATGCAAAGTTTAGATTCCCATTACAGTTACTTTACAACACCCAAAGTTATCTGTCGTCGTCTCAGACAGAGGCATCAATGCTGACAAATTTGTATTATACTTATTTCGATGCTTGTGTGCATACTAAAGGATTAGGATTCTGTGGCTTTGGCAAGGTAAGGACAACTAACTTCAGGAATACAACAAATAAGGAACTGGTAACAATAGAAACAAGGAATCCTGAGTGTATGGGGATTACTACTCGACTTGTGAATGGACATAGAATGACGCAGGATGATCCGTATGATATTACAGAATATACCTATGACAGCCATAGTACAACCTACGGAAAGTTAAATCCAAGGGTTACAAAGGTGGTTCATACTGACACACTTACCACGCTTAAATCGACAACGACATACACTTATGACGCTTATGATTATCCGATATCTATAACAGTACAGCATAGTGGCGGTCAGGGTGGTAATCTTGAAGAGTCTCAATCTGTTGAGTTCTTACATAAGTCAACGTCATCAAATTATTGTTTGGGAACTGTATTATCAGATACTCGAATCAAGACGATACCAACCAGATATGTCATTTCAGGTCCAATAATAGTTCCTGATAGAGATATCATTGTTGATGATCGAATATCTCCTATTGATCCTGACGATCCGATTAAGCCCCTTGAACCGATAGACACTAATCTTATTATTAATCCAACTCTTCCGTCGCGTGAAGTTATTCCAGCATCGCACTGGGTAAATAAGCAGGTTTATACATATAACGACAAACAGTTGCCGCTTTCTAGAATTGAATATGTGGGATCGTCATCAGATGAACTAAGTAAACAATCTGAGACGAGATGGACTTATGACACTTATGGCAATGTATTGACAGAAATGGCTGCTTCTTATAATGCTACCGAGTTTATTGGGAAGACATATTCCTATGACAGCAATGGCATTAATCTTCAGAGTATAACAAATGAATTGGGGCAGATTACAACTTTTGCAAACTACAATAAGTTTGGTAAACCTCTTATAATAACTGACTATAAAGGTAGAGTTACAACAGATGAATATGATTATTGGGGAAAACTGATATCACGTACGATGCCAGATGGCACAGTCTCTTCAACAACAGAAGCGTGGGGAGGCATAGGATGCTATACTGTAACCTCATCGAGTTCGGGCAAACCGAAACAGATTGTGCATTATGATGCTGCCGGACGTGAAGTCAGAAGCGGCTCTCAGCGATATAATGGTCTCTGGCTTTTTACAGATAAGGTTTATGGAAGGAATGGTCAGATACAGAAGGTATCATTACCATTTAAGAGTACTTTAGAAGCATCCTTATGGAATACTTATACCTATGATGAGTATCTAAGGCCGGTATCATATACTCAGGCGTCGGGAAACATAACTACCTGGGCATACGATGACGAATCAACAACCGAGTCACAAAATGGAGTCTGGTCTATCAAGACCGTCGATTCCAAAGGACAAGTTGTCAAGGTACAGGATGGCGGAGGAACTATTGATTATACTCTGCGTGCAGACGGAAAGCCGTCCGAAGTTGCAGTCTCTGGTGGTTTAAGTACAACATTTGAATATGATTCTTATGGAAGGAGAGTAAAGATCGTCGATCCAAGTGCCGGTACACAAACCGACAATATAGTATTTAACTCCGACGGAAGTTCTGTTTCGACCCATACAAATCCTAACGGAACTATCATCACATATTCCGATAAGTATGGTAGAACAACAAAGGTTGAGCGACCTGGAGAGTATACGACAGACTATGTCTATAACGCAGATGGCCTCTTCACATCAGAAACATCTTCAAACGGAACCTCGATGTCATATACTTATGATGGATATGATAGAGTTCTGACAATGACAGAAACTGTTCCAGATGGTAAGTGGCTTAAGAAGACATATACATATACTACTGGAAGCAATGTAAACTCCATTGCATACGAATCACAGAATGGAACGATCGCAACAGAGAATTTTGCTTATTCAAATGGAACAAATATCAGAATAGGCCTACAGGATACACATATACGTCTGATTAATGGGGAGAATGAGTTCGGACAGCCAACATCTGTCGCTACAGGAGGGATTACGCGCACCTATTCATACAATGCGTATGGAATGCCAACTCGAAGGACAATGGGTACTGTAATGGATTACTCATATTCATTCGACCCATTGAAAGGTAATCTGATGTCAAGAACAGATAATCTTCGAAACCAGACCGAGACATTCGGATATGATGCATTGAATCGATTGGCAGTAATTGATGAAAGAGAGATTACATATTCTGACAATGGAAACATCACAAGTATAGACTCTGTCGGAGATATGACTTACGATAACAGCGCTAAGCCATATCAGGTGACCTCGCTGACTTTGGAAGAGGATGTTGTGCTTTCAAGAGTACAGAATGTAACATATACTTGTTATAGCCGCCCTTCTATTATGACAGAAGGTGGAAGAAGTGCTGCATTTACTTATAATGGAGATGGAGCAAGAGTCAAGATGAATGTTTCTGATGGAGCAACATCTGTTCTCTCAAGATATTATATCGGTAATCAGTATGAGCTGGATGTGACACCGAATGGAACTACCGAAAGACTTTACCTCGGAGGTGATGCGTATTCTGCACCAGCTGTCTATGTCAAAGAAGGCTCGGAAACGTGGACTTTCTATAACATCGGACGAGATTATCTCGGCAATATAACGCATATTGCCACATCAGATGGTACTCTTGTGGAAGAGAACAGTTATGACCCTTGGGGCAGACTGAGAAATCCTGAAACTAAGGAGATCTATTCTCTTGGTACAGAACCGGAACTGATGCTCGGCCGAGGCTACTCGGGTCACGAACATCTCACCTGGTTTGGTCTCATTAATATGAATGCCCGTCTGTACGATCCTGTCCTCGGCCGCTTCCTCTCTCCAGATCCGTTCGTCCAGATGCCGGATTTTACACAGAACTTTAATAGGTATTCATATTGTTTGAATAATCCGCTTATCTTTGTGGATAAAAGTGGAGAATACTTTGTTGTTGATTCATTTCTTGTTGGATTATTAGGTGGTGGTTGGAAGAGAGCTGTAAAAATGGCAAAAAATGATTTGAAGATATGGGGCGGCTTGTTTGCAACAGATAGAAATAAAAATATTCTAGGTAGGGCTTGGGAATTTATTTCTCGTTTCACCTGGCAATTACCTCAAACGTTAGGTGGTTTTATCACTGCTCATACCTATAATACTTGTAGATTATACAAAGGAGTTGAATCCGTTAGTTATTTATATGGTGCAACAGTTGTTCGTACAAATGGAAACGGTTTCGGTGCCGTTACTCAATCTAGTTTTATCGTGGGAGACTGCGATTTAGAAGCAAATCCATCAGACGAACTCTTTCAGCATGAATACGGACATTATTTACAAAGTCAAGACATTGGTCCACTATACTATTTAACAATAGGTATCCCAAGTCTTATTTCTGCTAGGGTTAATTCATACGATGATCATAATAGAACAATAATGGAACAAGATTGTAATATACGTGCTTTTAAATATTTTAATAAAAATGTGAGTTCTTTTACGTATATGGATGAAAATGGTAATATTACCTCTTCTTGGAATTTTGCTTCAAATCCAATAGTGGGATATGACAGAAGTCAAATGCCAGATTCAGAGCACAATAAAAGCGTACTTCGCAATCGCATTTCTTGGGACATCCGTGTTAATAGAGAGATTAATGGGGTTGAGCCTTCTGTTTTGATGGAACCATCATTAGATACTTTCTACCATGTTGTTTTGTAATTGCATAAATCATATGATATGAAAACAATTATAGTCTCGTTATTATTTATGATATTTACCTCGTGTGCCGACAACACCGGGCATAATAGTATTCTATTTATTAATAATACTGATGTACCTATTGATGTATCATATAGTTTGGATTATCCAGATTTAGACCTCGGATCTTACGATATCCACAATAAGCAAGAGCACCAGAGACGTATTATGCCAAACAAAGCGAGCTCTAATCCTTTAATGTTTGGCGATATAAATGCTTCATGGGAAGGTCGCTTCCAGGTTCTTCCTGTTGATACCTTAATTATTCAGGTTTTTGACTCAAGAATTATTGATGAATACATATGGAGTAAGATACGTTCGGATTATATGATTCTTCAACAATACTTTGTGTCATTGGAGAATTTACAATCAGTTGATTGGAGAATTTCATACCCCCCAACACCTGAAATGAAAGACATCAAGATGTGGCCACCATACGAAGAGGCTATCAAGAACGCAGAGTCATTAAAACCTTAGAAAATGAAAAGACTAAATATTATACTTGTGTCAATCGTGCTTCTTATAGCCGGTATGAATATATCATACGCCCAAGTCGGGATTCGTACTGATCTTGGCGTCGTAGAATATAAGACTACTTGTTTTGATCCCCTGCAGGTATCAAGTACTCCAGGGTTTGGTTTCCAACTTGGAGCAGACTATGACATACATATAAAAAAGAGGTTCTATCTTACTCCTGGACTATATTGGTCATATAGAGCGGCATTGGGTGATTCAACAGTTGAAGGAGTATATGGTTCCGAACTGTTGCAAGAGAATTTTCTAAATGTTCCGATTCACGCAAAATGGAAATTTGACATAAAGCCTGAGAAGTTCGGAATGTACATTTATGTAGGACCGACTTTCTCATTGGGAATGTCTTCACGTTCTCGTTTTGACTTGATGTCCTCAGGAGTAAATGTGGAAGGAACCTATAACTATTTTAACGGAGAGTCTGATTTTAAAGTACCAGGATTCTCGGGTAGCGTATCTGATGAACTAAATGACATACTTCAGGAAGAATTCGATGCCATTGGATTGAGGTACAGCAGATTTGAAGCAAGACTTGACTGGGGAGTCGGTTTTATAATCAAGGAACATCACGAGATAGTTACCGGTTATGATTTCGGCTTGAACAATAGGGTAAAAGGATCTGTTGCCGAGAATAATTTTATGAATGCAAGCACTTTGTATATAGGCTATAGGTACAGGTTCGGCAATAAGAATCAGTAGGTATGACAATCAGAAAACTTGATAAGGGAAAAGGCCTCCGGGCCTTCTCCCTTCCTGAAATGTTGGTCGTGCTGGTGATAATCGGCATTCTTGTGCTGATTGCGCTTCCGAATCTTATGCCTCTGATTTCAAAAGCAAAGGCTATGGAAGCTCAGCAGCAGCTGGCATTCGTGCATACTCTTCAGAAGAGTTACTTCTATACATACTCCAGATATTCTGACAGTCTTGATGAGATCGGTTTCGAACAGCAGCCACTGGTGACAGAGGAAGGCAATGCGAACTACCGCATTGAGATTGTCGAGGCCGGAGAATCCGGATTCAAGGCCCACGCGATTTCTGTCGTGGACTTTGACAAGGACGGTCACTACAACACCTGGGAGATCGATCAGGACAAGAAACTGACAGAGATAATCCGGGATTAACCTATGTGGAGTCTTCTATGCATTCCGCCTTTGGCTGCAATGGTCATCAGTGACCTGCGCAGCCGGAGGATAGGAATGGCACATCTTATAATTTTCGGAATCACGCTCTTGACGGCTTCTCTTCTGGAGTTCGGATGGCGTCAGGTGCTGGTAAATCTTTCATTCAATCTGCTGACAGTTCTTCTTCTGTGGCTGTCCCTATATGGATATTCCAGTATGCGGAAGAGGAGACTGGCGGATATGATAGGCGGCGGGGATCTTGCCTTTGCATTGGCTGCAATGCCGTACCAGGAAATCAGAGAATATATTCTGTTTCTGATTTCAACCTGCGTCCTGACTCTGGCTGTATGGTGGATGTCGGGCATCAAGGGAAAGCGAAGCAAGGAGATCCCACTTGTGACTGGGATGGGTTCCTGCCTTGGAGCAGTGATTCTTTATAGGACAATAACAGTTCTCATTTAGCGATGAACCAAACGAAAGTTTCTACGGAAGCCTTGCAGCTGCTCACCGGCGACGAGGCCTTCCACTACCGTCTTGTGCCCTATGAGGTCGATCCCGATGCGAATCTCTATTGTTTCAGCGACAAGGATCAGGATTATGATGCCATCATTCACGAGATTGCCATAGTATATGGCTTTGTCGTGCGGCCCTGGCCGATCCCGTCAGATGAACTGACTCAGATGCTCGGCACCTATTATCGGCAGTCGGAGCCGGATGAGGTGTCAGGCCTCAGTCCGGACCTTGATTTTGTGGCCAAATTGATAGAGGAAGCATATCGACTTCAGGCAAGTGATATCCATATAGAGCCATCTGAGCACAAATGTCGTGTGAGATTCAGGATTGACGGCAGGCTGATCGAGAGGCATATCATCAAGCAGAGCGAATATCCCGGACTTGTGAACAGGATAAAGATTATGTCAAACCTTGACATCTCGGAGAAGAGACTGCCACAGGATGGCAGGATAATGTATTCTCACGGCGAGATAAAGTTTGACATAAGGACTTCAGTTATGCCTGTGAATCACGGTGAGAAGATAGTCCTGCGACTTCTCGCAAGAGGAGGCACTCATCTGACTTTGCCGGAACTTGGTCTTGATGAAAGACAGATGGCCGACTATGTGGCATCCATATCAAAGCCTCACGGTCTGA
This sequence comes from Candidatus Cryptobacteroides sp., assembly GCA_045127905.1. Taxonomy (GTDB): domain Bacteria; phylum Bacteroidota; class Bacteroidia; order Bacteroidales; family UBA932; genus Cryptobacteroides. Next base: position 7,719 of record JBGVQX010000024.1, on the reverse strand, counting down.
TACTTATCAGCGGACCTACTGGCTCGGGAAAGAGTACTACGCTCTACGCCACTTTGGAACGTCTCAATCGGGTTGACAACAATATCCTGACTATAGAAGATCCGATAGAGTATACTCTTGAGGGAGTGAGTCAGGTTCAATTGAAGGAAGAGATAGGACTTACATTCCCTGTCGCCCTCAGGACATTCCTACGCCAGGACCCGGATATAATAATGCTTGGCGAGATCCGTGATGAGGATACTGCGGAAATGGCCATCAGGAGTTCTCTGACCGGTCATCTGTTGCTGTCCACCTTGCATACCAACAGCGCCTGGGGGTGCATCACTCGTCTTACGGATATGGGTGTGCATCCATATCTTCTTTCGGAGACTCTCATTGCCTGTGTCGCCCAGAGACTTGTGCGTCTTCTCTGCCCTCATTGCAAACGAGAATCGGAAGGACATTATGTAAGGACCGGCTGCCCGCATTGCCATTATACGGGATATAAGGGCAGGAAGGCGATCTATGAGGTGATCAGGATGGATGATCATTTATCAGCAGCCGTCAAGGAAGGCACTCAGAATGTGAGTGGCTATCTTTCACAGAAAGGTATAAAGACTTTGAAGGACTCTGCTATGGCCTTGTATGAAAGCGGCGAAACGTCATATGAGGAAATCTTACCATTATTGAATGACAGCATATGAGACGGATATTTTTGATTTTCACAGTTCTCTTCCTGATTGGTTTGCCGGTGCGAGCAGAAGAAGTACCGAGAGAGAAAATGTTGCGAGTCGGATTGGATGAACTGGCTGTGCGTGATACTGCTTATAATCAGAAGATTGATGTATCAGTCACAAACTTCTCTATCGCCGAATTGGTCAAGGGCATTGCAATCGCCAATGATTTGAGCATTGATGTGGATTTTGACAGGAAGAAGACCATTACCTGTAATCTTATCCAGCAGCCAGTAAAGGATGTGCTGTACTTTATCTGCAAGGAAAAGAGCATCAATGCGGAGATTGTCGGGAACATTGTCACCCTTGTTGATTATTCACCACCGTCACCTGCTCCCATAGTTGACATCGTTTATGACAGAGATAGTTCAAAGGTGTCCTTTGACTTCTCGGCCTGCCGGTTGGATACATTGTCAAGGCGTTTCGCATCTGCGACAGATGTGAATCTGGTAGTACCCAACTCCATTGCAGATCGCGAAGTGTCAGCCTTCGGGCGTGATATGAGTGTAGACGATGCGGTGCAGACTATAGCAATGGTGAATGGCCTGTATGCCCGTCAGGAGAATGGTAAAGACTGGATTCTGTCAAAGGAAAACAGAAATCCGCAGGCGGCGCAGCCCAAGCAGTCCGGGCCGGTTGTATCTGTCTATCCGATGAAGTTCAGAACGGTAGATAAGGTCGTGGATATAATACCTGCTGAACTGAAGCAGGGTGTGGAGATAAAGACATTCCACGACCTGAACAGTCTCGTGATCAGCGGCGAAGACGTCAGATGCGATAGGATAACAGCCTTTCTCGATGAAATCGACAAAAGTGTTCCTTTGATTTCGATTGATGTGATTATCGTCGATGCCACGACCAACAATTCCCAGACTGTAGGACTGGGAGTCGGCATAGGTTCGAGTGAGGCACAGACAAGGGGCACAGCAAGTCCCGGTCTTGATGTCACTCTCAATGCCGAGTCTTTGAACAGGATACTGGCATCATTCAGCGGACTTGGATCCATAAATCTCGGCCCTGTGACGTCGCTTTTCTATGCCGACCTGCAGCTGCTTGAAGAAACGGGAAAGATCGTATTGCGTTCTACACCTCGTCTGTCGACTCTCAATGGACATAAGGCTACGTTGAAGAGCGGTGAGGTGAAGTACTACAAGGAAAGCCAGGTGAACATCATCGGCACTCAGAACCCTCTACAGTCAGAGTCTTATCTATGGAAGAATGTCGAGGCGAGTTTCGTACTCGATATAACGCCTCACGTGAGTCAGGACAGCACCATAACTATGGATATAAGCCTGAGTCAGGATGAATTCACGACAACGGACGATGATGACAAATATGCCCCTCCTGGCATATCCAAGCGCAGTTTCACTTCGATCATCAAGGTTAAGGATGGTGAGATGGTTCTTCTTGGCGGTATAGAGAAGAATCTGAAGGATAATACCTCCAAAGGACTGCCATACGTAGCAAGAGTACCTGTCCTGAGATCGATTTTCGGCAAGACGCGTAAGGTGAAGACCGACAGCAGGCTCAACATATTCATAAAGCCGACCATCATACAATGAAGAAGGATTTGATATGGCCTTGTCGTGTGTCAGCGGTTGTTCTTACGGTTGACACTGATGGAAACTACTTGCTGGAACGAACGAATCCAGAGGGAGATGTTTCTGTGGCTTTCATTACAGGAGAAGCCGTTGGAAGCAAGGAGTATGATGCATCCAATCCGATAGTCAGAAGAATAGAGTCAAACAAAGACCTTTATGTGTCTGTTCACGATGCAGCCACTATAGATTATGTGCGTAAGTCTGTTGTGGATTCCGCTATGAAGGATTCGGGGTGTAAGGTTATTGAGGTCGTAGTATGTAAGTCGATTGATTCTGTGGATATAGAAGCACATATCAGTGCTGCCCGTCAAAGAAGATTGTTGATATCTGCCTTGAAACAGGACATGCCTCTTGTTGATTATCTTGCATCAGGACTTCTCAAGCGTCTCCTGCTTCCTGTACTTATCGTTTATCTTGCAGTTCTCCTTGCTAATTTCTTTGTACACTCCGGCCTGACGGAAAGACTCGGAGAGATGCGTTCCACTTATGCGAGAGAGTCTGCCGAGGCAAAGAAACGCTCAGAGATGACACAGGCCCAAGAACGACTGTTTGCTGATTATCGGGCAATTCAAGATGTAAATATGTCAGGTCTGGCGGATGATATAGCGACATTGCTTCCTGATGATATAAGATTGACTTCCCTTGTTTTCAACAATATGCTTGTAGAGATATGCGGAGATGCATTTTCGTCCGAAGCTGTAATGACTTTTGTGGATTCTCTGCGTGATAAAGTGGAATATGAATCTGTAAACGTAATCAGCCTTGAAAAGGATAGGAAGGAAGATTTATTCAGATTCGAGATACATATGATGCTATGAAACGATATGCTTCGATAATAAAGCTTGCAGCATTGCTCGTGTTCGCTCCTGTTGTGATTTATGTCTTGTCGGTTTCCGATACCATAGGTCTATATAAGGAATATCGTCAGGCAAGAGAATCTTCAGTAACGTCACCAATAATAGAGAGAGCGGAGGATTTCTCGGCCTCTGCACCTATGCTGAGCAGTGGAGTGTTGATGAGAATGATTTCTGGCGTATGTGCAGAAAACAAGGTAACGGTCGGATATTTTACTCCGGAAGAAGTCGGCAGAGAAGGTGGTCTGCGTCTTGTTTCTGCTCAGTTGTGTCTCACGGGAAATTTTGTCGGGCTGTTGAAAGTGCTTGCCCGAGTAGAGGAAATCAATGATATAAAGATATCCGGAGCGGAGTTCAGTACGATGAAGGTAGGAAATAAAGATAAGACAATTCAGTTGGAATTGACAGTTGTTCAAGTGGAAGATCATAAGTTATGATGATTTTGGAAACACATAGACTTCGAGGCTTTGCACTTCCGGCAGTGCTGGTGGTGTCAGTCCTGATACTTCTGTTGATACTGTTTGCATATTCGGCGGTCACTATGAATATGTACAGGTATGAACTTTACCAAGAGAAGAAACAGCTGCGCGAGGATTTGAAGTCGGTGCTGGTGCTTTATTGTGCTGACAGCACATTATGCGAAGTTAATGATTCTTCCGAGGTGGACCTGTTTGCCGGTCATGACAAAGTGCGGGTGTATGTAGAACGGTATGGGCTATATGAAAGGGTACGGTTATCCAACGACTATCCGGATGAATATCACGTTCTTGTGGGAAGAAGAAATGAATCCGATTCGAAGGCAGCATTCTGGCTCTGCGACAGGAATAGAGCGTTGTCGCTTGCAGGAGATGCAAGAATAGAGGGATTGGTCTTTATGCCTCTGAATGGTATAAACTATACCGAGGTGAATATGAGATACTATACTGGTGAGCAAATACCGGAAGAATGGCTAAGGATATCATCGAAAGATCTCCCATCTGTAGATTCCATTCAGCTTGAACACGCAAGGACTTTGTGCAGACAGAATGAACAAAAGGTGGAACTGTCATCTCTGGTACGTGATACTGTCATCTGTGGAAGCGTAGTGAGGATAAGGAAAGGCTTTAGGGGAAACCTCCAGATATTTGCATCAGACTCAGTGATTGTTGAAGAAGGGACAATGCTGGAATATCCTTCAGGCATATATGTGGACTCGGGAGAGAGAAGACCATACGTGTCACTGGAGAGGGGTTCAAAAGTCAATGGCTATATCATAGTCACCAGCCAGAATTCCGACAGTCAGCTGCGTCATCCGAGCTATGTCCATAAGTCGGGTGCTACTCTTAATGGTCTGTTGTATGTTGACGGCTCCTGCAATATTGAAGGAGACATCATTGGGGCGGCATATGTCAAAGACTGCTACTATTATTCAAACGGGAATGTCTATGCCGGGACCCTGTATGATGCAAGGGTCGTCAGAAGTGATTCGCTGCCTTTCCCGATATTCCTGAAAGGCCCTTATGAACGAAAAATGATAAAGAAACTGTATTGAGTATGGAAAGGAAGAAGATTATGACAGGAGTTCTGCTGGTTGCAGTAGTCCTGATATGGGGTGTCATCATTCTGAAGGTTGTCAAAGGAAGCAGGCCTGCCGAAAAACCTCTTGTAGAAAACCGTATAAAGGAGCCGGTGATGAATGAATCGAAAGACTCCCTGCAGTTGAATTATAGGGATCCTTTTCTCGGGGAGTTCGTCAGAATCAAAGAAGTTAAGAAGTCGTCACAATCGCAGGCCAAAGTCATCAGAAAGGAACCTGAACTGCCACCAGTGCCAGACTTTACATTCAAGGGTTTGATCGGCAACGGAGTAGAACAAAGAGCAATGGTTCTGAAAAACGGAAGCCTACATATACTTGGTCTTGGGGAAATGATCGGTGAATTCAAGGTTATCGGAATTTCACCTGAACTGATGACTGTGCAGAATGGTAAACATAAAGTCGAAGTGAAAGTACGATGAAAACCACATTGCAAGGCGCCTCCCTCGTAGAGGCATTAGTGGCTTCGGTAATCTTCCTGACTGTATTCCTTATTGCAATGAGTTCTTTGATTAACATCGCTCGGATAAAAGTTTCCGGTCCTTCTCCTGTGGAGATTGAAGATGCAGTCGAGGAATGCATTGCGAAGTTTAAAGATGAATCCGATGATTCTCGTTCTTACGATTTCGATTGGGGTGTGGTGGAGGTAAATGCTAAACCATACGAGACATCTGATGGAGTGTTGGATGTCACGGTTTCAGCAAAAGTAAAGTATGGAAGGACAGTGATTTACAGACATATTATCAAGAGAAATGAGGATTAGACTGAATGTATGGTTGAAGGCCAGCACTCTTGTCGAAGTGCTTGTCACAATGGCTTTGGCCGGTATTCTTCTGCTTGCCGTATATGACGGATTGAAGATTCTCAATAGTGGCATCAGCAGGATTGATGATTCCGATGATTATGAACGTCTGGATTGGTTGGAACATTTTGAGATTCTGGAGTTCCGTTGTGACAGTGTAAAGAGAGTCGGGAATGCAAATGTGTTTTATCTCTGTGGTGAACCGATAGATACGCTTGTGATTTATGGATTTTAAAAGAACATTCTTCTCTCAGTTGCAGACTCTGATCCGTTCAGGGCTGAGTTTCTCGCGTGCTTTTGAATTGATAATAGAAGGCGCAAAGACCAAGGAAAAGGCATTGTATGTCCGCATATTTGATGAAGTCGTTTCCGGCAAGGAACTGTGGCGTTCCCTGGAAGCGGACAAGGCTTTTACTGAATTGGACAGAAGTGTTGTACGTATCGGTGAGGAAACAGGCCGCCTTGTGGATGCCCTTGAGTTTCTTACGGACTATTATCAGAAACGTGAAGAACAGAAAAGGATGGTGACAAGTGCTCTCAGTTATCCGATAATAACCTTGTCGATTGCAGTTATTGTCCTTGTATTTATGCTTCTGGTTGTGGTCCCGATGTTTGAACAGGTATATGCAAGGATGGGAGGAGAATTGCCGGCAATAACACGAAAGATAATCGGGATGTCTGAGTCAGCCCCTGCCGTACTTGGCATAATGGTTCTTTTGGGGCTGTCAATGTATGGAGTCAGGCATATGTTCGGATCTTCAGATAAGTATCAGAGCATTACTTCAGGGATTGTTATGAGGTTACCTTTGGTGTCGGGACTGATAAGAAAATATCAAGTGTCCCGTTTCAGCAGAATAATGCATCTTCTGGTCTCTTCGGATGTCCCTATTCTTCAGGCTCTATATCTGATGCGTGGAATCATAACCTTTTACCCATATCGACAATCAATCGAAGATGTCTGCCAAATGATAGAGAAGGGCCATACATTGACGGACGGTATGAGCCGGTATGAGAATCTATATGGAAAGCGCTTCCTTGTATTGCTGAAAGTAGGTGAAGAAACCAATTCCATTGAACACATGCTTCTGACTCAGGCAAATGACACAAATGCCGAACTGGAACACGAGATAAAACAATTGAACAACATCGTCGAACCATTCCTCATCCTTTGCATAGGCATCATCGTCGCTTTCGTCCTGATTGCTATGTATATGCCGATGTTCAAGATGGGAATGACTATACAATGATTTTTATGCCTCTTGACATTTTAACGATGTTTATTTAGAATTGAAGTAATATTGCATACTATCCGACAAAGAGTAAAACGAATCCTCAGCAATGATGATATGATCAAGAAGATGGATGTCCATATATTTCAGTGCTTTGTGCAGGGCTTCTGTCTGCTTGATGTCCGCAGTGCTTGGCTTTGCAGAGCCTGACGGATGATTGTGTGAGATAATCACGGCCGATGCCGAATACACCAGAGCCTTTCTGACTATTGTCTTGACATCGAAGACTGTGCTGTCTGCACCACCTTTGAACAGCATTTCCTTCTTGATGATTCTGTTGGCTCTGTTCAGAAACAATACCCAGCATTCTTCGTGCTTGAGTCCTTGGTAAACCGGTCTGAGGACTTCGGCAACCGCTTCCGAATTACTAATCTGCAGATGACCTGTCGTTGAAAGGGTCCTGTTGTACTCTGTTACGATATCTCTCAAGGCTCTGATCTTTTCTGTCTGGCTTCTACATCCTGCTTTTCTGCTGTTCACCTGCTCCTGTACCCTTGTATTTGCTTTTTGCGCTGTTGAACTTGTACCTGACAGTTAGGACAAACTCTCTGGAATCAAACGCATTCTTCTGGTTGAGTTCGTACATGTCGCTGATCATTCGTATAATTTCACTGCGCCCCTTAAGCAGATCTACACCTTTCACTTCAATGCTGAGGGCATCGTTCAGGAATGATTTTCTAAGAGATATATCCAGCTGATGCGTAGGTTTCATCAATTCATATATATATTGGTTTCCTTTACCCGTATAGTTATAATCCAGAGTAGCCATAAAGCCCTTAGGTATCTTGAATGTGTTTCCGAACCCCACAAATGGAATCGGCTTGCCAAGTTCCGCTGCCTTTCCAAGATAATCTATTTCCAGCCACTGTTTCTGTACTCCGACATTC
>JBGVQX010000023.1:0-12524 GCA_045127905.1 Candidatus Cryptobacteroides sp. | reverse complement strand
ATGACGTCAAATGACTCCCTTTTGACAGCATCCAGTGCCTGTACTCCGTCATATGCAAGATGCACATCAAAGTTTCTATCCGACAAAGTATCAGAAAGAATCTCGGCAAGCATCTTCTCGTCCTCGACTATGAGTATTTTTATCTTATTGCTCATTCCTCGGCAGTTTGATTGTTACCGTCGTGCCCTTACCGACACGGCTGTTCATTGATATTGTGCCCTTATGCAGTTCCGCTACCTGTTTTGCATAGTATAAGCCAAGTCCGTAGCCTCTGACAGAATGTATATCTCCTGTCGGGACTCTATAGAACTTCTCAAATACGTGTGACAGATGTTCCTTTGCTATTCCGCAGCCGTTGTCTTCAATCTCAATGGTCACGTTCCCAGACTCATCAGATACTCTGATATCCACGATAGGATCTGTAGAATATTTGACGGCATTATCAATGACAGTGGCAAGGAGATTCTTGATGTGGAATTCATCTGCCATGATCTTTATATCCTCGGCACAGTCTATATTGAAGACTGGTTTCTTTCCTGTGTTCATCCCAGCTCCTTGAGTGAGTTGACTGATGACATCCTGAAGATGCACCATGGTAGGATTATATTTATATTCACGACCTTCCACAGATACAGAAAGGATATGTTCGACCATGGTCGAGAGTTGGGTGAGCTGCGTTTCCACTATTTCAAGGTAACGGCTCCTTCTGTCCGGATCCGCATCGGCCGAGAAATTCCTCAAGGCATCTGTCGCTGTCACGGCAACGGATATCGGAGTCTTCAGTTCGTGGGTTATGTTGTGCGTGAAGTCACGTCTCATTTCTTCAAGGGTCTTCTGACGGAACATTGTCCTGACAAGATATATAAGTACGCCCGCGAGAAGGATAATAATGGCGACCGAGGATGCTATAAGGCCCTGCATCCTGCTGAGGAATACCTTGAAAGGCATTTCTATTGAAACAAGAAGCGAATATGAACCATCATCATCAATAGGAACAACCGTGGTCATAGGGTTGTTCAGAACCGGTCTCTCGCCATTGGTCATCACTACTCGCGATTTTCCATCATCGTTGAAGAGCACTTCTGCATAATATGGCTGCAAAGCATCCAGTTCCATCAGGTTCGGTTCGAAATAGAGGCTGAAATCGTCGAGATTTATCCTGACGTACTTGGCGTCAGCAAGTCCCGGAATTGCATCCATACGGAACGCCTTATATATACTCTTATATATGGCGGATTCCACTCTTCGCTTGAAGTCTGTCACGGAATCGCTATACATACGATACACCCATACTGATTGCACTACTGCAAGGGAAAGCAGGGATACAATCGCCAGGATTGATATGTTTCTGAAGTATTTTCGTGACATTTTCAATGGATTTATTGCAAAAGTAGTAATAAATTTCGCTTTGCTGACCGACTTAACATTAGTTAACATTTATTAACATACAGTTAACACAGAATGCGGATTTATGTCTCTATATTTGCCATCGGAAAACCGGTTTCATCATTGTCAAACATTAAAGGAACATTGTTATGAAAAAGTTGATTCTTATTATCTCGATGGCTTTGGCCAGCAGTATTGCATTTGCTCAGAACAGCAATGACAATACTCTTTATATTATCGATGGAGTCGTAGCGACAAAGGCGGCTGCAGATGAACTGCCAAGCGATGCAATCAGAAATATGAATATCGTGAAAGGCGTAGAATCTGTAGTCATCATTACAACTCAGGCAGGAAGAGAGATTTCCGGACGAGTGGTAGATGTTGAAGGCAAGCCTATGGCCGGAGTTCTTGTAATGGTTCCAAAGACAAAGGTCGGCGTAGCGACTGATGCCAACGGATACTATAAGATTAATCTTGCTGCCGGAGAGGCTTTCCTGAACTATATGTATGTGGATTATCCGACAAAGACTGTTCAGGTCGATAAGGCCAATATGGACGATGTTGTAATGGATAAGAATGCACCTGAGAACCTCGTAGTAATCAAAGAACTGAAAGGCGACGTGGTAAGCGTCAGGGGTGTAAAGAAAGATAATGCGGAGCCGTTATATCTGGTAAAGTCGGCAGATGGCAAAATCAAGAAGGTAGATAGTCTTGAATCAATCTCACCTAACAACATCAAGACTATGAATGTCTTCAAAGGCGATAAGGGCGAGCAGTTCAAGAAGTATGGCGACACTTCCAATGGTGTGGTGCTGGTTGAACTCAAGTAATTACAGTTAAACATAAATACGGTTCCGGTCAGAGGGCGTGAGCCTTCTGGCCGGAATTATATTGATTAGATTTGCTATCTTTGTCTGTGGAATCAGAGAGCATAAATTATGAGCAAATATATAAGGAGAATTGTTGTTGCATTGCTGTTACTTGTTTGTTTCGTTGCCTGTAAGGAGCGTGAAGGTGGCGAGATAAGTGAGACACGCAAGTTGCTGAACGATGTGAAGGTAGTCATTAAAGAGAAACCGGATAGTGCATTTCGAGTGCTGAAGGCGTTGGAGATTCCTGAGGATGAGGAAACGATGGCCGAGTATTCTATATTGATTGCAAAGGCGGAATATCTGGCGACAGGGAAAATAGAATCTGACTCTCTGCTTCTGAAGGCGATCGACTTCTATGGTGAGACCCAATCAAAGGAAACAGCACTTGCGCATTACTCACTGGGATGCTACTATTTCAGCCGCGATTACGACAAGGCTATTGATTCTTTCGAGAATTCAATCAAGCACTGTCCTGATGGCGATGATGAGATTAAGGGTCGTGCGTATCACGCCATCAGTACTTGCTGGTTATCGAAAGGAGACATCAATGAGTATCTCAGGGCAAGCAAGAAAGCCTTGAAACTGCTTGAGGGAAACGAAAGTGAAGAAATCAGGACACTTTGCCAGAATATGAGATACTATCTGAATCTTTTTGATGCGACGGACCAGAAAAAGGAGGACAAAAATTCTGCTGTGTTATATATCATTTTGGCTTCTATCCTCATCTCAGGTCTTGGCGTTGCCGCATATATGGTCATAAAGAGGAAGAAAGATTCAAGCAAAGAAGTCGATGATGAGCCTGCATCATCTGCACTGGAGGAGAAATTGAAGGAAGGCAGATCATCTCTTGAAATGACATCGGCATACGGAACCCTTCTGGAAATCCGCAGTCTGAATGAAGGTGAACTGCAGGCAAGAAATGATATTGATTCTAAAGCCATTGAGGATGCTGTCATAGCATCGTTCCATGATGCTTATCAGATTCTTGCGAAGAGCGAGGAGAAGATCAGTCATCAGGACCTGCTTTTATGCATATATGGATATCTGAAATTCTCCAATAATGTCATTGCATTCCTTCTTAAGTCAGTCCCTACTACAATCCGACAGCGAAGGAAGCGATTACAGGGAAAACTCTCACCTGTAGCATATAAAATCCTGTTTCCATAGGCTCTGTCACGCATTTGTCACGCACTTGTCACGCAGATAACAGCTCTTGAAATACCTTCGGATATATCTTTGTCAAAAAAACGAATCATGACAAAGAGGAAAGTATTATTTTTATTATTGTGCCTGATTATTTCGACAGGCACTGCATTTTCGCAGAATGATAACTTGTATCAGGTAGATACTACTGAATTTTCAGCAGATACGCTCTTGCTGGATGCAGTCGTTGTGACTCCCAGAGTACTCAATACATTCGGGAACAAGGAAAGCATCGAGTTGAGCGAAGATGCAAGAAAGATCGGCAATAATGCTCTTGATGCCATTGGAAGTCTCCCTCAGTTCAAGACAAATGCGTCGAGCGGAGATCTTATGACCGTAGATAACAAAAGCATTCTTGTACTGATAGACGGTATCAGGCGCTCCACAAGAGACCTTATGATACTTAGATCGGAGGATATCAGAAAAATACAGTTGTACAGCAATCCTCCGGCGAGATATGCTCACGAGAATATCGGTGCAGTAATTGATGTCACCACCCGGAAAAAGACGGACAGGCTATACAGCGTTTATCTTGACACAAAGAACGGCGTCACGACAGGATATGGTACGGATATGCTTTCACTGGCATATATGGATTCGTTGAATATGGTTACGGCGGCTTATTTCATTGACTACAGAGCCTTAAAGGACAACCGTATGAACAATACCTACTCGTATTCAGACAAGACAAACGAATACAGGGGGCTGCCAAGCACTTACAAGGGACAATACCATATCGGGCAGATGGCATATCAGCGTTATCAGGGGCAGGACCTGTTCAACGTGAAGCTCGAGTACCGCAAGTCCCCAGGCAGACAGGAATATGTTCAGGAACTGGTCGGCTCAGGCGAGCCGCCTCTGACCAACAGCCGAATATTGGAAAGCGATTATTCTGCCATATCTGCCGACCTGTACTATATGCATACGTTCAATCAGAACAGGAGTCTGTCGCTGAATGTACTTAACACCTATTATGATTCCTTTTCCGACAACAACCTTTCAAGCGGCATCGGAGGTTATTCATTTGCAAACCGCATCGACAACAGGTCTTACTCTGTCATAGCGGAAGCATTGTACAGCGACAAGTTGTGGAACGGTGATTTCAATGCCGGAATGTACTATCAGTACAAGAACTTGAACCAGGTGTATAACGATTCAGAGAAATCAGTCATAGGTACTCATAAGGAATACATCTATGCAGACTACGGAAACTCGGCCGGTATATTTTCATATAACATCGGACTTGGATTAGAAAACAACCATTACAGGACAGCGACTGACGTGACCTATGATTACTTGGTGTTCAGACCGTCTGCCGTGCTGAACCTTCAATACAGCAAATGTTCATCCGTGCGTCTGACGGCATCCGTGAATTCTTCTGTGCCAAACGTCGGAGATCTGACAAGCAGCATTGTGACCATTGATGAGCACTTCTATACCCAAGGTGATCCGGAGTTGAAGCCATATCATTACTATTATACAAACCTGAGTTACAGATACGCTTCTGCAGATGGCAAACTGTACCTGGCCCCTTCCGTATCATATTCATATTATCCTAGGAAGAATATGCCTGTCCTTTATGCTGCGGGTGCTGACATAATACAGCGTATTTCAAGCATAGATGACGCGCACGCACTTGCCGCTTCCATATCATTGAGCTGGAAACCTCTCAAATGGCTTGCATTCCAGCCGTTCTATAACTATGAATTCCAGAAATATCAGACACCGAATCAGATGGTTAATCATAGTGTACATAATGCAGGAATGAGCGTGCAGATCGTACCGGGAAACTGGCAGGTCATCTGGAATGGCAACCTGCCTATGACCCTGGTTGACGGCGACATCTACACAAGGATGGGATTCAACACCAATGTATCTGCCCTGTATAAGTTCAAGAACATGTCGTTTGGTCTGGAATACATACATAATCCGTATCCGACAAAGGTGTATGCGAACATCAAGGGCTTCAACTATTCGGAGGAAACCATCTGGAACAACTTCAGAAATCTGGTATCCTTGAAGTTCACATACTACTTCTATAAAGGTAAGTCACGCGGTCACGCCGGAAAGCGTATCAGCAATTCCGACAATGATTCAGGACTTACACAGTCAAACACTGCGAAATAATGTTCCGAAATAAACATCTTTCCGGTCAGAGAACGTGAGTCTTCTGGCCGGAGTTTTTATTGATTAGATTTGCTATCTTTGTCTGTGGAATCAGAGAGCATAAATTATGAGCAAATATATAAGGAGAATTGTTGTTGCATTGCTGTCACTTGTTTGTTTTGTCGCCTGCAAGGAGCGAGAAGGTGGCGAGATTAGTGAGACACGCAAGTTGCTGAACGATGTGCAGACATATATGGATGAGAGGCCGGACAGTGCATTGGTTATACTACGTGGAATGAACATACATAATGATGAATATGGACAGATGCTTATTCATTATGCGCAAGGACGCACTCAAGGTGCAAACGAAGATTATCCCGCAGCAATCATAAGTCTCTTCAATGCAGAAAAAATAGCGAAGGAATTAAACAATCCATATGTTTTAGGACTGATATACCACTCTGTTTCTGGAATATACGGAAAGACCTACAACTACATAGAGCAGCAGAACTATGCCCAGATGGCATACGATTACTTTGTTTTATCTGGTAACGAGGATCATATCTTATCCGGATTAGAAACTCTCACTGAGGCACATTACAACAATAAAGACTATGATAGAAGTGCAGAGCTCGCCCAGAAACTGATTGAGAATACCAAGACAAACAATCGAGAACAAATCAACAACAGAGGATTAAGGCTTTTAAGCAGATCATATATAAAATCTGCGAATTACTCAGAAGCAAAAGATGTTCTGTTAAGGCTTAAGAGTCAGATGGGAGACCTGACGACTCAAGATTATCGCAATCTATGTTTGGCCTACATTAAAACCGGAGAACTTGATAGTGCTAATATATATAGGCGATTTGCCCAAACGGAGGAACATAAATCATTATGGGTAGTTATAAAGGATCCTGTAACAGGGAAACCTGTTGCCAATATTTTTGACTTGGAAGAGCCGGTTGATTCTGAAGATAGCGTCATACAGAAGATAATCAATCAGAACCTTGCCCAGACAGTCGCCAATTATCACGCATACGAGCAGAATATGCAGGAGGCCGAACTGAAAAGTGAAAGAATGAGCAAGGTCGTCATAATCATAATAGCATCAGTTCTGCTGATATTCCTCTGCATCTGGTACCGAATGCACCTTAAGGCACACCGCAGGGAGATGGAGATGAAGATGCTTGAAGCAGAGAACATCCGCTACATCCTCAAAGTAACCAAAGAAGATGCTTCTGCAATGCAACAGTCGGTAAACCAACTGTTCGAACAGAAGTTCAAGTCCATCGATGAACTTTGCAACACATATTATGTATATCAAGGATCGCAGCACGAAAGGGCTAAAATCTACAATAATGTCATCAGCATCATTTCCAATCTGAGCAAGGACAGGAAGACAATCTCAGAACTTGAGGCGTTCGTCAATACATACAAAAACAATCTGATGTCCGACTTCAGGTGTGAGTTCCCAGCACTCAAGGATGAAGATTACCTGCTGTTCCTGTATATAGTCGTAGATTTTTCATCACGCGCTATCAGCATACTCATCGGTGAGTCTTTGCCTGTTGTGTATAACCGAAAGTCATCCTTGAAACGAAAGATCCAGCAGTCTGCCAGTCCTATGAAAGAGCGTTTCCTTGCTGAATTTGCCTAAAAACACCCTGTTTCCAACAGACAAAAATACACAAATAGAATTTTACGCCACTCATATCACGTAATATATTATTTCTCAGTAATTTACAAAACCCTACAAATAGAATTATAAGGGTGCTTTTTAGCCCTCATCTGATCTTCTCATAGTAACTTTGCATTACAATAATGCTCGTTATCGGTATGAGAAAATTTATCATTGTTCTACTGTCAGTCATAATCACTTCTGGTGGGCTTAGCGGACAAGTGACTTCCAGTATAAGAGGAGTCGTCAGGAATGCCTCTGGCAAAGGCGTGCCGGATGTCAATGTGTTCGTGTCGCAAGTAGAGCAGAAGTACAGCGTATTTGCATCCTGCCTGACTGATTCATACGGAAGATATTCACTTTCTTTCACATCCTATGCCGACAGCGTGTGTGTGAACTTGTCCAGCCTTGGAATAGTCCCCGAAAGTGCTGTGATTGAAAATCGGTCTCAGGAGAGGGATTTCGTTGTTGAAGAGATGGTACAGGAAATAGAGCAGGTTGTGGTCCGAGCCCCGAAGGTATATTCGAAAGGAGATACAATCAGTTATTATGTGGCAGCATTTCAGTCGAGAAACGATGTAACAATAGGAGAGGTCTTGAGAAGACTACCGGGAATCAGCGTTTCGGATGCAGGACAGATATCCTATAAAGGTCAGCCGATAAAGAACTTCTATATCGAGGGGCTTGACCTTATGAAAGGACGATACGGTATTGCCACAAACAATATCGACCCTAACAGCATCAGCACGATTGAGGTTCTGGAAAGTCATCAGGATATCAAGGCATTGAAGGATCTGAAGCCCGAGGAAAGAGCATCGATAAATCTGAAACTCAAAAGCGGAGTCAAAGGTGTATTTAATCTGATTGCCTCTCTTGGAGGAGGATATGAGGACAGACCGCTATGGGAAAACGAAATACTGGCGACGTACTTTCAGAGAAACAATCAAGTCCTTGCCACCTATAAAGGCAATAATTCCGGTAATGATCTTGAA
Organism: Candidatus Cryptobacteroides sp.; assembly: GCA_045127905.1. GTDB lineage: Bacteria > Bacteroidota > Bacteroidia > Bacteroidales > UBA932 > Cryptobacteroides. Next base: position 4,287 of record JBGVQX010000023.1, on the reverse strand, counting down.
ACAGAACTGCGGTCGTTTGACGATTACGACCATTCCAGGACAACTACTGTTTCAGATATAGCGATGCCCGCCACTCCTGGCATAAACAAAAGATATTATTATTTCAATCAATCACATTCAGCAACATACAATCAGGTGTTTCGTGTAGGCAGGAATGGCGAACTTGGAATTAATGCAGCTTACCTTAATGATCGGGATGAACGCAGCAATCAATCTGTGACTACGACACTTCTTCCTGATGGGTCAAAGAATGTCGTTGACGAACGCTTCAATGGTATTCTTCAAAGGGATATTGCCAATGGTAATATTACCTATATGCAGAATACCGATAGAAACTACATTAAGGAACAGTTGAAATTTGATTGGCTATCAACAGATGGCCATAGTAATATTTATGCAGGAGAAGATATTGCACAGGAGAATAATGTTGAGAACTATCGACTGCATAACCTGTTTCATTTGACCAGTAGAACAGGAAGCGACAAAGGTGTTGAGTTTCTGTCAAAGATTAATCTTGAAAAGAGACCACATAACTTATCTGTTGCTCCCAATCTATTTCCTGATATAATTCTGTCCGAACAAATGTTTCAGTCTGCTGAACGTAGAAATTTATCAACTGAAAATCGGCTCGATTTTTTATCTGCAATAGTCTGGGGTAATCTTCAGATTCATCCTACTATATTCTTTGATTATTCACATAATGGATTGATAAGCAGTTTGGATACATATCATAATGATTTGTGCTTGACTTCCATCAATACCGGTGTCGGTATTATTGCGAATTATAGGATAAAGAGATTCTATGCCGACTTATATGTTACCGGCAACTACAGATATTTCAATCTGAATAACAGAGATACTGATATTGATACGGACAGGCACCGTTTTGTTGTGGAGCCGCGTCTTACTTTGAAATATGACATTGATGGAACAAACGAACTTCGCTTCAATGGCAGCTTGAGTCACTCCAACCCGGCTATCGACAACCTATACAGCCAGTATATCCTCACATCGTACAGGCAATTGTCAGTGTATGAGAATAACGGCCTATATCAGTCTCAGGTACAGAATTACACATTGTCATATGATTACAAAAACATCGTTTCAATGCTGTTCTTCGGAATTGATGCAGGCTGGACTCATAATCTCCCGGATGTTCTTTACGGCAGTTATTATGATGGTATATCGGAGAGAATTACCAGTATGAAAACTGACGAAACAATGGATGTACTTTCTGCAAAGCTGCGGGCAAGCAAGGGATTTGACTGGAGAATGCTGAAGATTGGAGCAGAATGCGGGTATAGTCATTTCAACAGTCCCGCCCTGGTTCAGAATGAGATTGTACGTTATAAAGGGGGGTCATTGAGTGCTCAAATTGATCTGAGTATTGCTCCGTCCGATTGGATGTCATTAAGCTACGATGGGTCATTTCATCAGTCCCGTACCAGCATGAATAATGGCAAAGACATGCCGATATTGAGAACCTTGAGCAATAACGTTTCATTGGAGTTCTATCTGCCGTATGATATAACATTTGGCGCAAGTGCCTCACACTATTACAATAACCTGAACAAGGATGACGCGTCATTCCTGCTTGGTGAAGCGAATGTCAAATACACATATAAGAGATGGGCTTTCACCCTCTCATGTGACAACATATTCAACAGGAAAAGCTATGTGTATTCCACATCGAGCGGACTGACAGAACGTACATCTGTCTATCACATCCGACCTCGAAGCTTCCTCTTGAAGATAAGATGCAGAATATTCTAAAGACATAATGTATTATGAGACGACTTTGTTTATTTCTTACAGCTGTTTGCATCTGCCTGAATGCCGGAGCACAGCTTGCTCCTGCTCCGCAATCCTTGCAGGATTTTGAGACAATCGGAACATCCAGGTACGAGATCAGGTATTCTTTCCGGTTCAAGAACCACCATTCCGAGACTGATTATGTGGAAGACACGCGCGTGCTGCAGATCGGTGACAGAGTGGTCAAGGATTATAGTGATATAATCTATCACTTTGACTCCTTGGCCACAGAGAATTTCAGGAAAGGATTACCGACAGCGTCTAACACCAATGCGACATTGCCATGTGAGATATTCAATTTTCACAAGGATAAGAAGACTGAAGTGAAATACCGCCTGATTCTCAACGGTGGTGTTCTTTGCTATGATGACACTTATCCTGTATTTGACTGGGAATTTTCATCCGAAGATCCTGTAAGTATCATGGGATATTCCTGCTGCAAGGCATCGGTAAGTTTTGCCGGCAGGGAGTATTCGGTATGGTATTCATTGGACATTCCTCTCCCATATGGTCCGTATAAGTTCCATGGACTGCCGGGGCTGATACTGAAGGTGGAGGAAAGCGAAGGGATGTATATATGGGAGGCATTCAGTATCGTCAAGTCAGATGCTCCTATAAAGGCATATACTTATGAGAAGGAGATCAGATGCAGCAAACAGGAGGCGGACAGAACAATAGAAAGGATGATGCGTCAGCCTATGACTTTTCTTACGGCATCAGGTTCCAGGTTGATGGTTGCCAGAAGCGACGGATCGTTCGGAGCGCCAGAAAACAATGAGAAGGAAAATTTGTATGAACCCATAGAACTTAGATAAGATGGTAAGGACAACTTGCTTGAAGATGCTTGTGTGCATCGTGACAATAACTCTCAGTAGCGGATGTTTCAATAATGACAAATACAAGGTGACATCAGCCGATCTTGGGAGGATTAAAGTAGATTCGTTGCCAGACATATCGAATGTATCAGAGATAAGGCTTTATAAGGACGACATCTATATAACTTATGAGACACGAGAAGGTTGGGGACAGCAATTCGTGAGCCGTTACAGCATAGACGAGGAGAACGTGGCGATAAACTTTGAAAAGGAATATTTCAAGAAGGACAACGGTTATTATCAGGTCTTCATACCATTGTTATTTACAGATGCAGAAGGGGCTCTATATGTAAGCGGGAGAGATGAACCGGCTGTCTATCACGTCAATAGTGACGGGAGCGCACAGGCGAATGGTGACAATGTCATAACTAACGGAGCAAGTGCTCCATATGAAATGGTAATGGAGGCAAGGCAGGTATTTCACAATGCACCAAATGAATACCTTTTCATCGGGAGACAGCCTAAAGATGGCATACAGGGGCTATATCTTTCACATAATGATGCAGGAAGCGTGGATATAACTGAAGTAACAAGGATTGTATATGACAGTGCTTATCCGTCTTGGACTGTAAACTTCGGCAGAATGACCTTCGATTCCGGCAGAGGTATAGGTGCATTCGCTTTCCAGATGTTTCCTGCTGTGCAATTCATTGATGTAACGGATGGAACGAATTTCAATGTTGTCCTTCCGGATACAGAGTCAGGAGAGTTAATTACAGAAGGTGCGGACTTATGGGAACAGAATGCAGTTCAGTTTAAAGACATCACATCCAATTCATTCCATATCTATGCTCTTTATTGGGGAATGAGTTTCGCAGAAGCAGAAAGTCTGACTAAATCAGGCAAGGGTGAATCAAGAATCATCAGATTTGATTGGGAGGGAAATATTACAGACATATATGTACTTGACAGATGTATTTCATCCATCGGAGTGTCCGAAGATGATTCATTAATAATCTGCCAAGACGGAAAGGACTTCTATTGTATGACAGTAGATTGAGATAGAATCATAGATAACTTCATCACAGGTTAAACATAAATATTGTTTCGGTCAGAGGGCGTGAGTCTTCTGGCCGGAGTTATATTGATTATTGTGTACTTTTCCTGAATTATAGTTAATTTTGCAAAGACACTTGAACATTATGGAAGAATGATGGAGAATAAAGTTATCATATACACCGCTAACGACGGCAAGACCAAGATTGATGTAAAGCTTGAGGAGGAGACCTTATGGCTTACACAGGCTCAGATGTGTGAACTATATCAGTCCAGCAAATCGAATATTAGTGAGCATATCAAGCATATCTTTGAGGAGGGAGAATTGAATGAAGAATCAGTTGTTCGGAAATTCCGAACAACTGCTGCAGATGGCAAGGAATATCTTGTTTCACACTACAATCTGGATATGATAATTGCACTTGGTTATCGTGTCCGTTCCATTATTGCTACAAGATTCCGTCAGTGGGCGACAGAACGTCTGAAGGAATATATTGTCAAAGGATTTACTCTTGATGACGAGCGTTTGAAGAAGTTGGGCGGTGGCAGTTACTGGAAAGAGTTATTAGAGCGTATCAGGGATATTCGCGCCAGTGAAAAGGTG
>JBGVQX010000022.1:0-28199 GCA_045127905.1 Candidatus Cryptobacteroides sp. | reverse complement strand
CCATGCATCAACCACGTCAGTTCCGATGGCTGCACCACATGGGTTCATATGCTTGAGACCAACGCAGAACGGTGCCTCGAACTCGCGTACGATGTTCAGAGCAGCATTCGCATCCTGGATGTTATTGTATGAAAGTTCCTTTCCGTTAAGCTGCTCTGCTGTTGCGAGCGAGAAAGGTACTGTGTCGAGGGTTGCATAGAACTTGGCGTTCTGGTGTGGGTTCTCACCATAGCGGAGAGTCTGCTTGAGGTCATACTCGAGGAAGAGTTTCTCATTCAGACCTGCTGCCTTACGCATGTAAGTGGCGATCATCATGTCGTACTCTGCTGTATGAGTATATGCCTCTGCTGAAAGTTGGAGACGTGTCTCCTTTGTAGTATTGCCTGTCTCGCGGATTTCTGCAATGATCTTCGCATAGTTCTCAGGGTTGCAGACAACTGTAACGGCACTCCAGTTCTTGGCAGCTGAACGAAGCATTGAAGGACCTCCGATGTCGATGTTCTCGATTGCATCCTCCATAGTCACATCCGGCTTTGCGATTGTCTGCTTGAACGGATAGAGGTTCACGCAAACCATGTCGATGAACTCGATGCCATTCTCCTTGAGCTGTGCGATGTGGCTGTCGAGGTCGCGGCGTCCGAGTAGTCCTCCGTGCACTTTTGGATGCAGGGTCTTTACGCGTCCGTCACAGATTTCAGGGAAGCCTGTAACTTCGCTGATATTGATAACCTTGAGTCCTGCATCCTGCAGAAGTTTCATAGTTCCGCCGGTTGCGATGATCTCCCAACCGAGTTCTACCAACTGACTGGCGAATTCTACCACGCCTGTCTTATCACTTACTGAAAATAATGCTCTCATGTGCGTATAATATTTTAATATATGAATTCTCCGAATTCAGAACGGATGATAAGTTCCTTGTGGTCGCAAGCCTCTACGCGGCCGACGATCTGTGCGTCGATGCCGAAGCTCTTCGAAATGGCGATAACCTCCTCGGCATGTTCCGGCGAGAGGTATACCTCGAGCCTATGGCCCATATTGAACACCTTGTACATCTCGGCCCAGTCTGTACCGCTCTGCTCATGGATAGTCTTGAAGAGCGGTGGAACAGGGAAGAGATTGTCCTTGATGATGCGGACGTCGTCACCTACAAAATGCAGAATCTTGGTCTGGGCACCGCCTGAGCAATGCACCATGCCATGAATTTCAGGCCTCAGAGCATCCAGAAGTTTCTTTACTACCGGCGCATAAGTACGTGTCGGTGAAAGCACGAGCTTGCCGGCATCAAGAGGAGAACCCTCCACTGCATCCGTAAGTTTGAGACCGCCGCTGTACACGAGGTCTTCCGGAACACCCTTGTCATAGCTTTCAGGATACTTCTCGGCAAGATACTTCGAGAACACGTCGTGACGCGCGCTGGTCAATCCGTTGCTGCCCATTCCTCCGTTGTATTCCTTCTCATATGTAGCCTGTCCGAACGATGCAAGGCCCACAATGACATCCCCGGGACGGATATTCGCATTGTCGATTACATCGCTGCGTTTCATGCGGCATGTCACGGTTGAATCAACGATAATGGTACGCACGAGGTCTCCCACATCTGCAGTCTCTCCACCTGTCGCATATACGCCTACTCCCATCTCGCGAAGTTCCGCAAGAAGTTCATCCGTACCGTTGATGATGGCGCTGATCACTTCTCCAGGAACGAGAAGCTTGTTGCGGCCGATAGTGGACGACACGAGGATATTATCCACCGCTCCCACACAAAGAAGGTCGTCGATATTCATGATCAGCGCATCCTGAGCAATGCCTTTCCATACGCTGAGGTCTCCTGTCTCCTTCCAGTAGAGATATGCGAGGGATGATTTTGTGCCGGCTCCGTCCGCATGCATGATGTTGCAGTATTCGGGATCGCCGCCGAGAATGTCAGGAATGATTTTGCAGAATGCCTTGGGGAAGACTCCCTTGTCGATGTTCTTGATAGCGTTGTGGACATCTTCCTTCGATGCCGAAACACCACGCTGCATGTACCTTTGGTTGCTCATATCAGCTCGTTTTCTATTAACGCGCAAATATAAAAAAAGAAAACGAGAGCCGAAAGACGGGATATGCCAAAAAGTCCATATGGTCCGCAGTTTGCTGAAATCAAGTCAACAAAATACGAACCATATGGACAAATATCCATGCAACTAAAGAACGAAGAAGTCGTTCTGATTGCCAATGGCCGGATTATAGCGCATCTCCTCTTCCGGGAAGGCTATGAGAAGGCCTTTTCTCACCTCGTCAGGTTCGACAGGAAGTCCTCCACCATTATAGATATAATTAGTATACGACTTCTCTCCATGACTCTGGTCAGAAAGTTCGAGGAAAGAATTCAACGGACTGGTTATCTCATCTATAATATACTGGGCTCCTCTGCGATGGGTATCGAAAAACTCATGTCCTTCGCCTCCCATTTCAAAGACCCTCTCCCACATTATAGCCTTCACCAGCTGGTCACGGGTATAGAACTTGCCTTCCTTCCACACCGGCTGAGACGCCTGAGGGGCCCCATCAGGAACAGTGCGGCGCGCACGCGCATGAATCTGCTCTATATACCCCAGAGCCTCATTCCAATACTCGTCGCCTGGAGACGAAAGGCTTGCTGCCGCCTCCGCAGCCATCAGAAGAATATCAGCATAACGCAGCATATAGAAATCCGCATAGCTGTTTCCAACATTATACCGTGGGTTCAGGTACTTCTTGAAATAAGGTTCGTTGGCATTCTTTGTCCTTACACATCCTGACGAAGGATAGAGGGCGACATCCTTCTTTGTATTCTGATTATAATAAGAGGTATGTATAAATGTAGCATCGAAACGAGGATCCGGACAACTCACATACAGTACATTCTTCACATCAGTACGCTCATCCTTATCCGCCACAGCGCCTCCGTAAGTTTTCGCCCATTTCTGGAACACGAACCTGGACGGGCGGATCATACCGCTGTTCTTGTTCTCAGCCGAGACATTGAGTGTACCTCCCGGATACACAGGCAGAGTACGCGTCGCAAGATAACATCCCACGGCACCATTATCCGTGGACTGCAAGACAAAAATCCTCTCCTTAAGCTGATAGTCCTCCGGGGCTTCCCATCTGAAAAGATCGGTATACTTATCTGCCAGTTCATATCCGCTGTCTGAAATCACAGAGCGCGCTGTCTCCAACGCAAGAGTCCATGCTTCATTTTCGTTTCTGATTCCCCCATCCTTCACATTATCCAGAACAGTAAAATCCGGAGCACGACCCTCCTTGGCAAGGTCAAACCATTGCATATCCTTATTCTCAAGCAGGCATGCTATCTGGACATAAACAGCAACTTTAAACGAAGTGGCAGCCCATTTATGAGGACGTCCCGATGTCCCGCTCACCGCCATCTGACGCTCGCTGTCACGCATATTTGCCTCCGCATAACTCAGATCATCCAATATCTGGCGATATACCTCAGTATAATGCATACGCGGAACCGACGCATCAGCCACCGTCTTGGCTGGGGTCAGCACCAAAGGAACATCTCCATACAGACGCACAAGAGTAAAATACAGAATGCCTCTGAGCAATCTGGCTTCAGCCTCTATTTCAACCTTGAAAGCATCTTCAACAGGACTGCCCTTAAGGCCATCAATGAGTTTGTTGCACTTATAGACCGCCGAGTATAAGGCACTGAACATCTTTCTATTGTTGTCATTTACCGAATACATGGTCAAATCCAGCGCCTGAGTGAACTTGGCATCTGTCCTTTTTCCCTTCCAATTGACAAGCAGGGATGCATACTGGAGGAACTGTCCCATTTCACCCTGGTACATAGCGCTGCCATAAAAAGCGTTGTAGCATCCCACAAGAGAGGTCTCGAGAGCCTCCGGGGTAGAATACACAGACTCCTCAGAGAATGACGTCACCGGCGATTCGTCGAGAAATCCGCATGAGGCCGTCATCATTCCTAAAATCACTGCACACAATATAGATATTATATTTTTCATAGCGAGACGTATTAAAAGGTGAACTTAAGGTCAAAACAGAAAGTACGCGCAGACGGATACGATCCGCAGTCAATACCTACCCTGGTCATATCACTGCCATAACTGTTCACTTCAGGATCCCATCCCGAATATTTCGTGAAGACATGACAATTTCTTGCAGAAGCTCCAACAGACATACCTCTGACCACCTTATTCTCCGGAACAGGTATCTGATATGAAAGTGACACATTGGAAATCCTTAGATAGGAACCATCCTCCACAATCCTGTCTGACATATATTTGACCTCATCCGAAGAAAGAGCCCCGATTGCCGGATACTTACCGCCTTGATTATTTTCAGACCAGGCATCCCTAAACACATCCTTACGGACATTTACTGTAACACGGGAGATATCCGTCTCCTGAAGAAGGTTGGCATTCACAATATCATTGCCATACGATCCGTCACAAGCTACTGACAGGGAAAGACCCTTCCATGAAAGAGAAGTCGAGAAGCCGTAAGTAAAATCAGGGTTCGGGTCTCCTATCACAGTCCTGTCATCAAGGCTGAGATAGCCGTTACCATCCATATCCACATAACTTATCGAACCAGGTCCACGAGGTTCTCCACCCTCGGTAAGCGGAATGCCGGTCTGTCCTACCGGGACAATTCCGTTCGTCCTGTAACCATAAAACAGTCCCACCGGACAACCCTCACGGAAGATATTGGCAGGAGCATTGAAATAATCACCGTTACCGACATTTGAGCCTAGAAAATAATCGCCTGTATCCTTTCCTATGCTGGTAATCTCATTGCGGTTGAACGAGATATTTCCGCTAATGTTCCATTCAAAATCCCCGCGCACAACAGGAGTGGCGTCAAAAGATACCTCAAGACCACGGTTTCGTATGCTTCCGTCATTGACCCATATTGTCGAGAATCCAGATGAGATCGGGATTCTCTTGCGCTGAAGAAGATCATAGGTATTCTTATCATACAGGTCTACAGTCATCGAAAAGCGTCCTTTCCACAGTCCGAGATCCAGACCAAGATTAACCTGTCTGGTAGTCTCCCATCTCAAATCAGGATTGGCTATATTGTTCGGATATACTCCCACAACATATTCAGCCGCATTTCCGGGGCTATGGTCCGCATAAGTACCGGAACCGTATGTAGAGTATATCTGATATGCCGTCACACCGGAATTACCTACCTGTCCCCATCCTGCCCTGAGCTTCAGAGTCTCGACAAAATCCGCATTGAACCACTTTTCCTCTGATATACGCCATGCAAAGGCAAATGAAGGGAACACGGAGTATCTGTTCTGCCTGCTGAATTTGCTGCTTCCATCGACACGGCATGTGGCTGTAAGAAGATACCTGTCAGCATAGTTATAGACAGCACGAGCGAAGTATGAATTCATGCTTACATTGCTCTCATTATATGCGAAACGCATATTTACAGCCGAGTTTATATTCTTATCCTGAATCTTGGACTGTTCTATATTCCATCCTTCGGATGTGGATGTCTTGACAGAATTACGTGAAGTGGTCACGCCCAATGTGGCCTGGATCCTGTGCCGGCGTATCTTTCTGTTATAATTCAGGGTATTATCGATATTCCAGGTATAGGATGTCATGTCAGATGCTGCAGCCAACGAACCTTCTGGTCCTGAATTCACCGTGGCTCCTTTCCATTTCACACGCTCTGATGCACGGAAATCTCCTCCGACAGAAGATTTGAATTCAAGATGACGCAGAATCTTCCACTCGACAAAGAAATGAGGTGTCACCCTGTATTCTTCGCGTGAATTACGGAAATCAGACACCCACTGCAAAGGCGTTCCGATCATTTCATCATCGAAATCCTCATCATCATCCGCTCCCGGCCTATAATACGGCTTTGTTATCATCATGCTCCTCATAAGGCTGGATGAAGCGGTAAGCCTTGTGGTTGATGCTCCCTGAGTCATTTCCGAATCCAGGTAGGCAAAATTTGTCTTTGTACCTATCTTGAAGTTCTTGAACAGGGTCTTGGTCACATTGAGACGGAGGGTAAACTGTTCGGATCCGGTTTTACGGATAATGCCATCCTTCCTGTTATACCCGGCAGAGAACTGGTAGTTCAACGTCTTCGGGCGTCCTGAAATGGAAAGATGATATCTCTGATTCACCACCGTACGCATCATGTATTTCTGCCAGTCCATAGGCACAATGGAAGCCTTAAGACCTGTCATATTATCCGGATTGTCATAAAAATCCGCCAAAGACTGTCCCTGAGCCCTGAGATAAAGCATATACTCATCAAATGAAAGCATATCTATTGTCTTATAAGGAGTCGCGACATCCACACCTACGCTGGCACGAATCACTGGACGGTCCCTGTTTGCAGACTTTGTGGTTATCAGCACAACTCCATTAGCTCCGGCAGATCCATAAATTGCGGTTGCAGAAGCATCCTTAAGAATCTCCAAGCTCGCAATATCCTGAGGATTGATACCCATCAGCGAGTTTACGCCCTCATCAGAGCCCGCATTGTCATTTCCCTGAGTAAACATCTGAGGATTCTCCGCAGGCGTCATAATGACACCGTCTATGACATAAAGCGGTTCGTTACTGCCGTTCAGAGATGTCACTCCACGTATCCTGACAGACACAGCGGCATCAGGAGCCGCACTGCTGCTTACGACAGACACTCCGGCAGCGCGACCTTGAAGCAGTTCATCCATGGAAGCGGAGCGTGAAGCCGCTCCATCATCAATCTTCACAGAAGCAACCGAACCGGTAAGGTCGCTGCGGCGCATCGCACCATATCCCACAACGACCACTTCTTCAAGAAGCTCCGAATCTTCTTCCATAACAACATCTACACGGGTCCTGCCGCCAGTTTTCTCCTCAACGGTGATATAGCCCATGCTTGAAATTATCAGGACTGCACCATCCAACCTGTCTTCAGGTATGGCAAGCTGCCACTTTCCATCAAGGTCTGTTACAGTTCCTATAGCCTGGTCTCCCTTAAGCTGCACAGCCGCCCCTATTACGGACAGGCCCTTGGCATCAGTCACAGTTCCGCTTATAAGAGTCTGAGCATAAGCCTCCAAAGACATCAACAAGACAAAGAATAAAAATATCGTTCTTCTCATGACTTTCATTTGTTAGAATTTCATACTGATACCAAGAATCCATCCACGCGAATACTGCGATGAACCGTAATCCATGCCAAGCGTTGAATTGGAAACAGCATAACTATTCACATCAGGAGTCCAGCCGGAATAGCCCGTCAGGATATAAGGGTCGGTAACAGCAAACCTGACCTTCATGGATTTCACGGAAAGTGTTTTCGCCAGAGGAACCTCATAACTGAAAGATAGTCTGGAGAGCCTTAAAAAGTCCCCCTTCTCCACATATTTCGATGACACTTCTGAAACCCCGTCAATATGCATTCTGGAAAGGTTCAGCAGATTAAAACCTGCGGCGCCATCCATCATAAGTTCAAAAGAGAACCTTTTCCAGTCAATACCGGTCACAAAAGACGCGAGATAACGAGGCGTCGGAGTGCCCAGACATTTACCGTTGCCGTCAAAGAATGAGCTGACAGGATATCCTTCCACATTTGCGGTCGGAGTCAGCCCGCCTCCGATATCCGACCTCACCATACGGTCATGATCATCCATCATACTGATATTCCCCACGTTGTACGATCCCCTGAGAGCCATGGTCCATTTCCAGTCACGTGTCATCACCGGAACTGCCTCAAGTGACAGTTCAACGCCCTTTCCATCTATTTCACTGACTTGAGACCTCACCTGGCGAGCCGGTGCTTCACGCCATAAACCGTCATTTCCCTCCATGCCGAAAGAGAAACAGCCCAATGCATCAGCGGTACGACGCTGATAGACTCCACCTTCCAGGACTATGCGATCAGACAGGAAGCCCAGGCTGACAGACAGATTGACCTCTTCGGTACGAAGTCGGTTCAACACCTCATAGAATGACGTATGCTCCGGAGCCACTTCCATTGACGGGATATATGACATTGCCAGATCATAAGGAAGACATCTGTCAAATCCGGATATTCCATATACTGCATCTATTCTAAATGACGACATCACGTCATTCTTCGGAAAGAAAGTGCGGCGCACATCCCACCATATCCCGGCAGAGGGATACACAGTCATTGCCGCACCGTCAAAACGCGGAGTCGAATCCGCCCTTACGGACACATCGGCGCCTACAACGCCGTCAAAGGCATATTTAGCCGTTCCATAGACACCATACGTGAAATACTTGCAGACATATCTGTGGATCTGAGCCTTGCTGGCCATGACGTTGATCGACTTAGCCCTGAGGTCATGGAGAAAGAAGTCCGTGCCGTTCTGGTTCGAAAACTTGTTCCAGTCTCCGACAACCGAAGCGCCGGCAGAGACATCAAGGTGATGCCTGTCCGACAGATATCGTGAGTATCTGAAATCGGCAGATGCATTATACGAAAACATCGACGAGACAAGTATGGCCGCAGCACCATTCGAAGCCTTGCCGAAAGGAGTGGAATTGCCATACCAGAAACTTCTGGAAGAATTATGGTAGTCCGTACCTATGCGAAAATCTGCAGTAAAACCTTGGAATAGGTTCAGAGTGAGCCATGCTGAAGTCACAGCCCTATAAGACATGTCATCGTCGTCGTAATCTTCGACCCAAGCCTGAGGGTTTCCACCGGCACTGCGCATGGCCATGGTCTGCGATTCCTTGCCGAAACCGGCAGTGGTGGCCGCAGAAGTAGTCCTGCCTGCTGAAAGAATGGAATTAAGTCCAAACCATACCACCGGATTCGCCTTTGTCTGGAACGAGGTTCTGAGACCTCCATACAGTCCGGACGTACCTGGAATGACATAACGCATATCACGCAGATTGGCACTGACAGTGTAACTCGTACGATCATTTGAAGCACCGGTCCTCACCACATGGTCGTGGCTAAGAGAAGGACGGGAGAACCCGTTTAGCATCGGCTCGCTAAGCCTGACATTCGAATCCCAGGATATACCAGTCTTGGCGGACGTCTCTTCCTTTGTCTTTATCAATATTACTCCGTTTGCTCCCCTGGAGCCATATAGCGAAGTGGCTGCCGCACTCTTCAACACTACTATCTCCTCCACATCGTATGGCGAAAGAAAAGACAGGGGGTCCAGAGAAGAGGCATATCCGTTACCTCCATGCTGCCAGAACGGATCCTGATTATATGAAGCAGATGAGCCGATGACCGAGCCATCCACAACATAAAGAGGAGACCCGTTGCCACGCAGGGAATTCACGCCCCTTATATTTACCACAGGAGCCGTCTGCGAGCCTCCGTCAAGCGAAGACACACGCACTCCAGCCACCTCTCCCCGCAGCATAGAGGCCACAGAGGAGGCCGTCATCGCCTTAGTCGTCAGAGAGTCTGTGACCACCTTAGCTTCAAGTTGCCAGAAAGAAAACACCGGCATACAGACGCATACGATCAGTCTTGATAGTCTTTTCATCATTGTTATTTCCTTTTCAATGTAGTTGTAATGCACGCCTTTGCACCTGCAGGAATATCCACTTCATACCCGCAGATATAAATACCCGCAACGGGATCTTCCAGATGCTTCAGAACGCTTTCATAATCTTGCGGATCGGAAGACCAGACCTTATATGACACCTCAGCTCCTGACACATGCAGAAGCATGGTCACATCCTTCTTCCTCAAAAGGATGCCTTCTTCGGTCACTTCAGGCTCCGCTTCCGAAACCATTGTCCACCTTATATGCGCCGGTCCTTCCGCTCCGGCTTCCAGATCATCAGTAACCTCCAGATACTCTTCTGAACATATTGATGCTGTCCTGACCGCTTTCTTCAGGTCATCCCCATACAGTCCGGTAAGGTCGAAAGAAGCCCCCATACGGTCCGGAAGATCGAGAGTCTCAAGCATCGGCACGACATAATCCACATTATGATCCTTGTCATTGACGGTGAGGGTATTATGCTGGCGGCAGTTGAGTCTGAACAGTCTCCAGCGAAGCGAATTCTGGGATCGGTCAGCCAGACTTCCTCCAAGTTCCTTTATACCGTTCTCCACACGCTCATACGCCTGACGGTTTATATCGGCCGCCCAGCGCACACCATATGCTTCGAATACAAAAGATCCTGCATCCATATGACCATGAAGATAACCTGCATTGCCTCCTTTGGCAGCAAGATACAGATCCTTGTTGCCGAATCCGGTACGGCACATTATCATAGGGACGTTTCCTCGTCCTGCGAAGACGCCGGATTTTGGCTTCGGAATGACAAAATCTCCCATCTGTACACCATATTTGATAGCAAGAGGGATAAAGCCGGGATGGCTATTATTCTCATATTTCTCTGTCGTATTCAACGATGTGCGCTCATGATAGAGGAGAGAATAATCCTTTGTCTTGTAAGCAAAATACCACATAGGGATATTAGCTGGAGCACCTGTGGAATTATCAGCGAAATTGAATTGCCTTCCTGTATTTCCACGCGCATAAACCTTGAAGCGTCCTGTATCCATAAAGCCCGCAGCTGAGCTAAGTCCGAAGTCAGTGCCTAGGCAATCTTCCATTACTGCGAGCATCAGAACCTGATACACTGTGCCGAATCCCCAATAGGTCGGACCTTCCGGATAAGCGCCGTCAGGTCCATAAATACCCTCAATGGCAGGACGGTTTGTCCTTACGGCATCATCTATGACTGTACGGGAAAGTTCCGGATAATGCTCATATATCGCAAGAGCTGCACACACAAGACCGGCATTGCACACCTGATTCCAGTTTCCTATACGTCCATAGAACCATGTCTCATCCTCCAGACGCGATGCATCAAGGGCCTTTTCCTTCAACGCGCGCACAACGTTATCCCTTGTCTGCTGCGACAGGAAAGGGTACAGCCAGTCATAACCTATGGCTACTGCAGCTGACATTTCCGCGACATCAAGGAAATGTCTCGGGTTCCACGTCTCGAATGCGCACACTGTGTTGAGGTCGGACTCAGCATGCTCGAGATACTTTTTCTTCCCGGTCATCCTGTAGGCATATGCTGCTGAAAGTATGCGTCCTGATGCCTTGCGGCATATGGGGAGAAGACGCTTTCCGCTGGCATCAAGTTCAAACTTCAAAGGCTCCTTCTCCAGACCGGCCTTATCGGCTACAGCCATGGCCTTCTCATGAAGGAGATAGGTGAGCTCGTTTCCGCTGCCTCGGATGATTCCCTTCAGATCCTTGAAACTTTTATCTGTAAACAGAAGACGGGGATGATTATCTTCGGTAAGACGTGAAAAATCGGCCTGTGTCTGCGCTGCAGCATGGCCGCACAGACACAAGGCTCCCAACACAATTATGAAAAAACGCTTCATCTGATAATGTCTTATTGATTCCCGGACTCACCGGAAACGGAAGGGACCTCTGCCCTTTCCATGATAAAGACCGGACTATCCCACACAGGGAGTCCTTTAAAATTCATTGAACCTCCTTTGACGCTCCATTTCTCAAGTTCACAGATACGTCCGGTAACAGGTTCCACCCAGACAGGGTCCTTGAGCGCTAGACCTGACACGGTCAGATCCAGCTTTTCCTGTGATATGGAATCAGACGGGATCTCGCCTTTCTGCCACACCAGGACACCGACTCTGCGACCGTCTTTAGACACAGCCAGCACACTCAGAGATTTTTTGGATGGAGTCTTATAAGCCAATTCCCCATCTGCCTTCATCTGAGGTGTCAGCAGGCTTGCCATATGCGACACAGCATAATAAGCAGGGCGTGCCCAGACAACCTCTCCGTTAAGATTGGTATGCAGAAGTCCCTTGTAGTTAACGGTATGTTTGTACTTCACATCAACCATAGTGAAGATATTGGACGGGATTCCAAGACGAAAGTCCGTAGCCATCCTGCGCAGATACCACTTGGCCTGACTGTATTCTGTCCACTCATACTTGCTCAGGGCAAATGCATATTGAAGACAGGCAGGACATCCGTTCTCTCCTTGAAGCATCTTTATATCCTTTGAATAGGAATGTATCAGACCTGTCAGGACCTTTATGGAGTCCACTGTCACGTCCGGGTCCTTTTCATAAGGATGGAAAGTGGCATAATCCATCAGATGGAGTTTACCGGCAGCCTTGATGTCTTCCAGTACATTTCTGGTAAAGTTGGTGTGAGTTCCGGCAAGAGCAAGTCCGGCTATGCGGACCTCCGGATCATGCTTTCTGATAAGCTCTGCCGTACGGATGAAAAGGTTAGCATATTTGCGTGCCTTTTCCGGGTCCTTGCCGCCATTGGGCTCGTTCCATATCTCATACATGGTGACCTTCCCCTTATAACGGGTCACCACTTCACGGACGTAATTAAGCCACCCATGCATGGTGTCTTCATCATCGAAGATTGCGGCATTAAGGTCCACTTCCCCATTGGCATATATCGGGTTGGCATATCCAAGGCTAATCCAAGGGCATACTCCCTGGGCAAGTACTCCGTCCACCATCTCGTCAATCCACGCAAAGTCATATACTCCACGCACCTTCTCCGTCTTTGCCCATCCGCTCTGCATGCGGGCATAGCCGGCACCTGTACCTCCGATCCAGTCCTTGTACTCGGAGAATACGGTAAAATCACGGTCCACTGTCTCGCATCCGACAGACCAGAGGGAATGTCCTTCACCATTGTGTCTGACCACCTCGACTTTTCCGATCTGTTTAAGCGGAGAAGGCACGGCATTGAGCTTCTCCCAGCACACCGAGGTCAATTTCTGACCATGCGCTGCACCTGTAAGCAGGAGCAGCGCGGCCAAAGATATTAGGGTTCTTTTCATAGAAAGATTATTCAGCTGCTTTATTATAAGTTATAACCAGCTTCTTCAATTTGAAGGCTTTGGCTTTCACAGCAAAATAATATTTCGTGTTGGCCTGTGGAGTTGTGTCGCCAGTGTTATCTGATAAATCCAAAGTTTTCTTTGCACCTTCAGCAACTATATTTACACCTTCTAACTTTGTTCCTCCCAAAGCTTTTTCCGAATAGACATATATAGGGGTCTTATCTGACACTTTAGCACATTCAATATAAACAGTAGAAATCTTCATTCCTTCTACAGCAGGAAGACTTACACTTCCGTTTGAGCTATCACCAACATTCAACATCAGTGAAGATTCAGTGTATTTAAAATTCGCTGATGATGATATATTGAAAGGATATTCCACACCATCCTGAATGAAAGTAAAGTCTTTATCTGAAGTTTCTTGATTTGGAATGTATCCGGTAAAGACTTTATCTCTTCCGACAGTAAAATCCACCGTCAGCACCAGTTCCTCTGGCACTACAGGTTCCTCAGGCTCATTCTCATTCTTAAACTGAAGAGCAGAATCATCGATACCAAGAGGTACAATAGACGACCTTTTGAAGTTAAATGTACCTGTAGCAGTAACTGTAGCAGTAACTGAAGCAGTGCTTCCGTCTGTCTTAGTATATTTCACTGTAAGATTGGTCAGGTCTCTTGGGAGAATCGCTATATAATAGTCACCAGGCTCCATCGCAGATTCTGAATCCAGAACTGCTGAAAGATAACGGTCAGACTGAGCTGCAATTCCAGGATACTCCCTGATAATGTATTTGCACTTTGCAGTCAGATATTTATCTTCATCTGTTGTTGAAATCTCAATAGTCTTGATGTCAGAAGACTTCAAGCTAACCTTCACAAGCGAGCAGGTGTTCCTCATCTGGACAGACAGATCAGTCTCGCCCTCCTTCACCTCTGCAATGCCTACAGAAGCAAAAGCCGCAGGATCGTAAGAACCTTTTACCGCCTTCTGTACATTTGCGACAAGGATACCTGTAACATACGGATCACCTGCCTCTGGCACAGTGAACACAGGCTCGGAACCCTCAGCAGTAGAATGCACCACATAGTACTTTTCAGCCGGGAGAGCAAGTCCTGTAAAGACTGCAGAGTTCTTTCCAGGCTGAAAATCCTTTATTGCAAACTCTCTGTTCGCAGTGCCGTCGAAAACGATGAGCTTGTCATTTTCCTGCCAAATAATGGATGTTTTATTCTCTTCACCGAGCTCACCGAGCTGTGTCTTTGTGTCAGCACCCACTGTAAGAGTAAGCTCAACAAGATTTTCCTCAGAAGGTGTGATATTGTCATTAGCAGGCTTCTCGCAAGATAATGCAAAGACTGCCGCTGCCGTAATAAATAATGTATTGAAAATTGTCTTCATAATCAGTTCCAGTTAAATTCATTACCACCATATTCTGAGAAACCCTCATTGGTTACTCCTACAGACCTGTCGCTTGAGCAAAGGATTCCTTCCATATTCAAGGACATCACTTCCGCTTCAGGAGAAAGATAGTCCTGTCCAGTCATGTAATTGTTATTGATTTTCATATTTAGTGTTGATTTGGGTTGTATAAAGTTATTATTCAGAATAAGTTAGTACCCAGCTTGTAAATGTAGTCGCCTTTGCAGGAGAGCACAACCAGTATTGTGTGCCTGCTGATGAGTCAGAAAGCTCAAATGTATATTCCTGAGCCTCTACTGCCGTAATGTCTGCATCTCCATCATTATCCGCGACAGATACCATTATAGGAGCTGTTGCCTGATCGTTAGACGTATTTACATACAGTTTCTTGCCTGTACCGGGATCGTTGCTCACTTTAACATACACAGAAGTAAGCTTCAGACCCTCCAATGCAGGAAGCTTTACATAACAAGCGTTCGAACTTCCGTCCGCATTCATTCTAAATCCCTGACCCTTTCCCAGAAGGATACAGTTCTTGTCTTTCGGGCTGTTGATCGTAAATGTGTATTCCGCTTCATTCTGCGAAAGCACGAAGTCCACATTTGACAGAGCCTCCTTGGAAGTAGGGAGATCGGTCGTGAATGGCTGGGATGTGAAATCCACGCTGACAGTCACCGTTTTTGTTGTCGGTGTGTCCTCACCAGGAGTCTGCTCCTGATTTACTCCTCCATCAGGATTGATAACCTCATCCGGTTTGCAGGAGAGAGTCATCGCAGAGATAGCCGCAAGAACGGCAAAGATTGAGATAATGTTCTTTTTCATATGATGAAATTTTAATAGTTATAATCCTGCACTTGAAAGGAAACCTCCGTCCACAGGTACGGTAATACCTGTCACAAAACTTGCAGCTTCATCATTCACCAGCCAATTTACGCAGCCGATGAGCTCCTTTGCCTCACCGAAACGGTGCATAGGGGTGTTGTAGTTGATGTGCTGACCGCGCGAGGTGAGTCCGCCTTCCGGGGTGGTAAGGAGCTTCTTTGAACGCTCGTTCACGAAGAATCCCGGCGCAACTGCGTTCACACGGATTCCCGCCGGAGCCAGATATGCAGCAAGCCACTGGGTGAAGTTTGACACTCCTGCCTTTGCAATAGCATAAGCCGGCACACGCGAAAGAGGACGATAAGTATTCATTGACGCGAAGTTGATGATGTTGCCATGACCCTGCTCGATCATATCAAGGGCGAACACACGTGAAGGAATCACAGTGCCGAGAGTGTTGATCTCTATCACATCAAGGAACTTCTTCATGTCAAGGTTGAAGAATCCGCGCAGGCCCTCGCGGTCATCGGTGAGTTCCTTAGGATCAAACTCGTTGATGGTGGTCACTGCGTCAGGCTGGTTTCCACCTGCACCGTTGATGAGAATGGTCACGGGGCCATAGACCTTGTGGACCTCCTCGCGCACCTGCATCATTCTTGCTTCATCCTTCACATCTGCGGTTATGCACACGCAACTACCTCCGAAAGACCTGATTTCCTCTTCTACTTTCTGGAGCTTGTCCAGAGATCGTCCCACGAGGACTACATTGTGGCCCTGCTTTGCAAAGTCCACTGCTATCACCGAGCAGAGTGTTCCGCCTGCTCCGGTCACTACAATATTCTGTTTATTCATAAAAATATTTCAATGCATTGTTATATGATATATCTGCGGCGATGTGGCCGAGGTAGGCCTCGTCGGCAGGGAACTGACCGCGGAGGGTCTTGTCTGCTAGCCAGTTGCAGAGAATGCGGCGGAAATAGTCATGACGCGAGAACGAAAGCACATTGCGGCTGTCTGTGGTCATTCCTATGAACTGAGGCATCAGCGAATAGGCCGCAAGATTCTCCAACTGGTCGGTCATTCCGTAGAAGTGGTCGTTGTACCACCATGCAGGACCGAACTGCACCTTGCCCACAACCCCATCTTGCGAATAGGATCCTGTAAGCACTGCCAGAGCGGCATTGTCTGCAGGATTCAAGGTAAACAGTCCTGTCTTAGGAAGTTCACCCTTCACATCCTGCGAATCCAGGAAGGCACAAAGGCTCTTTACATCGCAAGTGTTTCCTATGCTGGCATATCCGCCGGCTGGTCCTGCAAGGGAACGCAGACGCGAGCTTGTAAAGCGCT
This sequence comes from Candidatus Cryptobacteroides sp., assembly GCA_045127905.1. Lineage (GTDB taxonomy): Bacteria > Bacteroidota > Bacteroidia > Bacteroidales > UBA932 > Cryptobacteroides. The sequence goes on along the minus strand of JBGVQX010000022.1, from coordinate 11,765 downwards.
GTGCTCCAATATGAAGGAGCATAGCCCAACCGCGGCGCGAATACTCAGAGGCCAGGTGCCCAAGGACATAAGACTTCAGCCTTACATCGGCGAACTCACCTGCTGCATAAAGCTTCGCAGCTGTCTCAAAATCGGTCAGCACAAATCTCCAGCCGTCATCAAGAGCATGGTCAGCCACGCGGCAGTCGTTCTGACTGAAAACATCGAGCCTTGCATCCACAGCGGAAAGATATTCCTCCAAGGTCTTTGGAGCACCCAGTCTTTCAAGCCATGCCGGAGCAAAGCCAAGCACCGAATCCGCTCTCAAAGAAGGAGTCACCTTTATATCGCCTTTTACTGAAGAATGTACGGTAACATCGTCCAGCAGATCATCTGAGGTACTGAGAACCTTCACCCCAAAGCCGCGCAGGATGCCCATTGTCGAGAATGAATCTTCCTTAAGACGCTCGTTGCAGGCATCCCATACCTTGTCTGCACATGACGGATCAGGCATCTCGTCCAGGCCGAAGACATTCTTCATCTCCATTGCAGACCAATGGAAGAGCGGATTGCCAAGGGTGTGAGGAAGAGTCCTTGCCCATGCGTCGAACTTCTCACGGGTGGAAGCATGACCGGAAATCACGGCCTCATTCTCGCCATGAAGACGCATAGCCCTGTGCTTGTATGGGTCTGAAGCCACCCAAAGCTGTCCTATGTCTGAGAAACGACGGTCTGAGGCAAGCTCTGCAGGCACAAGGTGATTGTGATAATCCGCTATCGGAAGCCCCTCCACGTACTCATGGTAAAGAGTGCGTGCGAGAGGGGTTTCGAGCAGGAAGTCGCTATTTATAAAATCTACTTTCATCAAAAATATCCGCCGTTGTTTACCATTTCAACTGCCGAGAAGCCCTCGTGAACCCACTTCTTCATCTCGCGCTCGTTGCGGTTGATCTCCTCCGCACGGAGAAGCACCTCATAAGCGATGGCACGTGGGATAACCACAACTCCGTCTATATCGCCAAACATTACATCACCCGGCTTGATATACACCTTGCCGATACGGATAGGAATATTGTAACCTGTGATCTTTGTTCTTCCGAGCGAACCGTTTGAAGTGCGGTAGCGGTAGAAGACCGGAAATTTCTGAGCAAGTACCTGTCTTGTGTCGCGGATACCTCCGTTCACTACAGCCATGCGGGAATGGCGTGCAATAGCCGAAGCGGTCATGATCTCACCCCAGTGCGAAGCTTCCACCTCATCACCTGCATCCCACACGACACAGCACTCTGCCGGCATATCGTCAAGCATACGCGCTCTGATATCCATCTCGCCTCCTACGGTAGGATCCGGATTCGAACGGATGGTATATGCGATACCTGCCTTGCACATCTGGTTCTCCAAAGGCATGATATTGATCGGAAGAGCCTGATCCATCAGGAGCTTCTCCCTAAGTACATCATTGATCGCACCTGTGTAAAGTGCCTCATAACGGTCGCAAAGTTCCTTGTCCGAGATTGGGAAAGGAGTCATGTCGATCTTGTCGAGCATCTCTGTGAGAGCATCGAGCTTCATCATACTTTTCTTTGACATTCTTCTTATATTTTGATATTATTTCTTTCTCTTTATATATATGACTGCCAGTGCCAATGCTCCGATCAGACAGGCCACACCGGCAAGACAGCTGTAGAATCCACCATCGGTGGTAATCGTAGGAACACTCATCGCCACGAACAGAATACCGGCTGTCACAAGCGAGAACACGAACAGCCACACAAGTGCACGGATATATTCCGGAGAAATCTTCGGTTTATCAGCCTCTGCGATAGGGGTATGGATAAGCCTGAAGAAACTCTCCACCTCGGCATTCTTCTCTGGAGTACGTTTTTTCCAAGAAGGGATGAAATATACGATGAAGCAGAGCGCCGATTCAACAAGAGTAGCCACCTCCCACGAAACTGATGGAATCAGGTTCAGCACGACACCGGAAACCACACCGGTGAAGATTGTAGCGATGGACGATGTGCTGTCCGGCTTACGCACAATGATTCCCATAAGGAGCGGAATACCGAGAGGAATCGCAAGGATGCTGGAGAAGAGCTTGTTGGCCTCGAAGGCACCGCCGAAGTTGCGGATAAGAATAGCTCCACCTATCATCACCGCACCTACAAGGCCTGTACTGATACGCGCTACAGAAAGTAGCTTTGTTTCAGAAGCATTACGGTTAATGAGTCTCTTGTATATATCGTTGGTAAGGACAGAAGCCATAACGTTGTACTCTGCATTGAGGGAAGACATCGTTGCTGCAAACATCGACGAGAAAAGGATACCCATAATGCCGACAGGAAGGAGTTTGATGGCGACAGACACATACGACATCTCCGGGTCCGGAAGCCCCGGAACAATGAGCGGTGATGCAACAGCCGGAAGGAGGAACACAGGAGTGAACACAAGAAACAGAAGTCCGGTCACCACACCTACTTTCACTGCCGCATTCTCATCCTTCACACAATAGAACTTCTGGATGAATGTCCAGTTCTCGTTGTATTTGACAAGTGTCATAAAGGCATATACACCCAGCCAGAAAAGATTGCCCTTAGGTCCGTTGAAGAAGTTCAAATGGTCCGGCAGTTTCTCTGCAATGCCTGATAAGCCGCCCACTTCGCTCATAGACAGAGGGAAGAGCACCACAGTGACAAGAATCAGAATCAGGAACTGCACAGTACTCATTATGGTCACGGTCCATATACCTCCTATAAGGTTGAATATGGTCACAATAATTCCAGAAACGACAATCGACCACTCAAGAGAAAGAGGAGTGACCACAGCGATGAAGACACCGATCGCATAAAGACGGACCATGTTGTCAAGTACTCTCAGCACCAGACTCACCCATGTCATCACCTGCTGGAGCGGAAGGCTATAACGTTGCTCCAGATACTCCATAGGGGTCGTGCAACCGGTCCTTCGCCACAATTTGCCAAGGAAGACACCGCCTATGATGCAAGCCGGCACAGTCACCCAAAAGACAGTAATCGACACAACACCCCATTCATATGCTATTCCAGCATAGGCAACAAAAACGAAGGTCGAGAAAAGGCCCATGAAGTTGGTGATGGTGGCCATAACCCAAGGGATGGTTCCGCCACCTTTGAAATATGCTCCGCTGTCCTTGATGAACCAGCCGAATGAAAGACCTATGACAGCCATAAGGGCCACATAGACCGCCACTGAGACGTAGTCAAGATTCTGAAGATGTAATTCCATATTAATATTCGATTCCTATTGCGTCCATCATCCCTTTAAGGTATCCCACTCCGAAGAGGGTGCCGCTGATGCCGTAGCTCGGCTGGCTATTATCCTCGCCTGCCATCGTAGGGACATGGTCAGAGCGGAGAGGACCATCATAACCGACCTCTTTGTAAACTCTTAGCATTGCAGGCATATCTGTCGGGCCGTTGTCGTGGAATGTCTCGTGGAAATTCTCCGCTCCTCCGGCCACATCCCTCTGATGCACGAAGAAGATCCTGTCCTTCCACTCGCGAATCACATCAGCCACAGGAGCACCCATGGTCACATAAGTACCCTGACAGAAGGTCAGTCCATGCGATGGACTGTCACTCAGGCTCAAAACCCTGCGGATCGCATCAGGATTCGTGAATATACGGGCGATGCCCTGCAGAGGGCTTACAGGCGGGTCGTCAGGATGAAGTCCCATACGCACTCCGGCTTCCTCGGCCACAGGCATCACCTGCGAGATGAACCACTCATAGTTTTCCCACATCTTTTCCTCCGACACTTCGCCATACTCTGTCATAGGCAGCTTGTCGCCGTCCTCCTTGCTGAATCCGGTCACAAAAGCGCCACCCCTCTCAGGAAGTCCCTTTGAGGTGCGGAACCAGCCGGTAGGCATGAAATTGTAGCAAAGAGTCGTGATGCCAAGCTTGCCCATGTTGCGCAGCATCTGCTTATACTGTTCTATGTCCTCCTCTCGTCCGGGAAGGCCTAGTTTGATGCGCATCATGTCCATCTGGTCCCCTTCAAGACCGATAAGATCAAATCCGTGCTCTGCAAAAAGCTCCTTCTGAGCCTTGAGAGTCTCAAAGTCGGTTATAGGCTTCTTTCCGGTAAGTTCGGGAGCAAGCTTCGCAAAAGCATAGCGGATACCCATCTGGGATACCAGCTGCCACTTCACATCAGGCTTGTCGCCGAAAAAAAGATGAACCAGTTTCATTATAGGTCGTTTTTAAGTTTCAGAAGAGCTTCAAGGAAATAATAATCCGCATATGTCTCCGGTTTGTCAATAGAAGAATTATGAGGAACAGAGGCCACACTGTGCATAAGCAGATAATAGTTATTCTCTCCCCTTTCTGCCATATATGCCGGACTCGCGAGGGACGAAAGCATCTTCACGGCCGCATCGCGGTACTGCTGAGCCTTTGCAGGATCATCCACATAGTTCTTCAGTTCAAGAAGGGCCGATGCAGTAGCCGCGGCAGCAGAGGCATCACGAGGCTCTTCTTCAAAGCGCTCCGGATCGTATGCCCACTCATAATCCGTGAACTCACCGATATTGAAATCCCAGTAAGGGATGGAATCCTCAGGAAGGTTCTTGTGGTTGATGAAGAAATCGGCAGCCTTCATAGCCGTCTCAAGATACTCAGGCTTCTTTGTAAATCTGTAGCACATGGTGAACCCGTAGATCGCCCATGCCTGGCCTCGTGACCAGGCCGAAGAATCCGAAAATCCCTGAGAAGTCTTGCGTGCATCCACCTCACCGGTCACTGGGTTGTAGGCTACCAGATGGAAGGCGGAACCGTCTTCACGAATGTGGTTGGCCATAGTCTTGTCCGCATGACTGAGAGCCGGCTTCAGAAATTTCTCGTCACCGGTAAGTTCGTATGCCTTGAACAATAGATCCAGATTCATCAGGTTGTCGATAATCACAGGGTAATATGTAGTGTAAGTACCACCACGTGAGGTCCATTGATCCCAGGACTTGGTGGTGCCTGTAATCTCCGAGAAACGGGAAAGCTGACTACCAGCAGCATGCACTATAACGTTCTTATAATATTCGGACGGACAGTATTCATACGCCTTACCAAACGAAGCCATGATGATGAAACCGATGTCATGATGATAAATCTGGTTCTTCTGCACCTCGAGTGCACGGGTCACCTTCTCGGCCTTAGCCTTCCACTGCACATCACCGGTATGTGCATAAAGCATCCAGAGAACTCCAGGATAGAAACCGTTTGTCCAGTTGGCTCCTGATTTCAGAGGCTCAGCGCCGATAAGACGTGTCTCGCCGGAGTTGTTCACCGTACGGGGATACATCCCCAAAGGGGTAGCCTCGTACATAAGCTCATACTGCTGGGCCGCACGCTCAAAGCCCTTCTCGACAAGCCTCTGCTCATTTTCTGAGCACGACATGAGAACTACAGCAGCCAGCAACAACGTTGCTGATCTATTCAGCAAAAAAACTTTCATATCCTAAAGCAACTTGGTTTTAAGCATGATTCCATTCTGACTTCTATGTCGCAACTGGTACTCATACATGGACCGTGGAGACACCTTGGTTCCATGAGATTTCCATATTCCGTCAGGACGCTGTCCATACAAGCCGTATTCGCGACTGGATGGCAACTTTTCACCTATACATCCCACACACCAGTTGTGGCCGCTCACCCAAGGGCTCTGACACACGATGGAGGCAGCTTCGCAGTTCCATAACACGAAATTGACACCTGCCCATCCCTGTCCGGTTCCATAATTATCCCTGTCCTGCACAGCCAGAAGTCCATCGGTAGTACATCCGTCATACAAAACTCCCGTAGCCCATTTCTGATGAGGACCCATATCGGAAAATGAATTGGTCATATGACAGTCATGGTAGACATTCGGGCCCGGTGTCCTCACACCTGTGACACATCCGTGACGATCCTTATCCGCAGTACACCCGGTGAAAAGACACATCTCACCCTTATAATTATGGAAAGCGTATCTTCTGGAGCCCTTCAACTCGGACACAGGATCCTTGCTCAAGCAGTCAGACACTGTTATATACCTTGCTCCATACCAGAGATTGACCATGCAGTATCCGAAATGCAGGGCAGTCACATTCCTGATCCAGCAATGCTCTGCAGCATTTACCTGGATTGCTGTCCAGCAATGGTCCTCATCAACATGATTGGCATAAATATCATATTCTTTGAAAGCATACTCCGAGCGCAAAGTCATATTTTCAATACCACACTCACTGACTCTTGCAACGTTTCCTTTTTCTTTATAGAGTATACCACGATTCTCTTCTCCATAATCATCGGTAAGTTCCATGACTAAAGGATTATCAAGATATATCATGCTGCCCGACACTCTCACTACCCTGCGGCTCCAATACATGGTATATTTTGCATCATAGTTTTTTTCATTCCATTGTATCACTGAGCCAGCATCATTCTCAGGGATTTCATCCATTTTCAAAGCCGATATCCACGCATCCGTACCCGGGCGACACACCACAACCTTGTCTCCTGCCTTGAAGTTACTTGGATCCGCGACTTCCACATACATCTGCCCCACAGCGGCATCAGTGATTATTCGGGATGGAGAAATGCAGTCATTTTCCACATCCTTATAGTCAATTACATTGCCTATCGATATCAGTACACGGTCTTTCTTGGAATCAGCAGCTGGGTCTACATATCTGGAAGTGCCTGTCGCCACTATAACAGTCTTACCCTCTCCCTCTCCACGCAGCACGACACCCGACTTCATAACGAGTTGTCCGCTTACATTATAAGTTCCTTCCTTCAGAAGCACCGCATGGCCTGCAGAAGTGTTATCTATTGCATTCTGAATATCTGAAGTCCTGTCTCCTGAAGAAGGTTCCAAAGTAGTTCCTACCGGAACGTATAACGGTTCCTCCTCACCCCAATGGTATCCCACACGGCTGAAATCGATATACTCTCCAAGCAGCAGGGAATTTGTATTTTCCTTAAAACCTTCATTTTCCACGCCGTCAAGAACAGTCTTTGCAAAGTTGTCAATGTCGTAGATAGGCACATATTGATTTCTTTCAATCCTGGCCGGCTCACTCAAACTTGCCTGAAGCCTCTCGCCATTCTGACGTATAAGCGTAATCCTAAACAGATGTTCTCCAGGAAGTATACATGCGCAATAATATTTACCTTTCTGAAATGCACCTGAAATCGAAACAGATTCCTTTGAATCCAACACCTTATTCACCAACGGATTTTCTTTCGCATCCACATGGAACTCACCTGCGAGAGGATTCCCATTCAGGTCGTCTATTTCCACCGAGCGTATATCATCATATTTTGCAAACCTGAACCGGAGAACAGCACACACATTCTTCATCTGTGTCTTATATGAGCCGTCATCTTTCTTGGTCAGGATTCCTACTGCCACATTGGCATGCAGACTATTCTCACAACGGACTTCCTGGGCATCATCCAGCCACAGATATAGACCGTCATCATAGCGAGGACTGTAATCTCCACAATAAACAGCATAGAGCGGTTCCTTATCAGCCGGCCAGCCGTCTACCGTAAAATCGTAACTGATGGCATCATCGGTACACTCAGATGAAGTCATACAGACATCATCTGCCAGGACCTTTATCACATCACCCGCAGTCCATAGGACAGCACCACCATCTGCAAACAGAGTCTTCGTATCCGGATCATTTTCCTGATATCCGGCTAGCACATTAATTACAGTAGACTGATTGTTCGACTCATCAACTCCTGCACATGACATCACGAGCGAGAGCGCCAGGAGACTTATTAAATGTCGAATATCATGTTTTTTCATATATACCTGACCTAACTATACCACGGTTAATAGCGACAAATATAGAGGTTTTGTATAAATACACAAAATTTTTTTAGAAAGTATTACGACGAATCATCCTGAATCCGTTATGGATCTTAGTCATTTTCCTACTTAAAATCATCTCCGCGGCAAGCTTTCCCATCTTCACAAAATCAGTAGAAATTGTAGTAAGACCTCCCAGGACAACAGAATTCAAAGGAACATCATTATATGCAATCAATCCGACATCTACTCCTACCGTCAAATTATTCTCCTTGAGGATCTCATCAAACACAGCAAGCTCGTTGCTCAGCTGACCTGTCTGCAGAAGAAACACCTCACCGGCCTTTACATTACGCGGGAATGAATCCATTACACGCAATGGAATATGATTTCTTGCACAGAAGGATCCGACTCCTTCGAGAACCCATTTTCCGTAACGGCTAGTCGGCAGGACGACCGCATTGAGGCAGCCGATATTCCTCAACTCATCTACAGCTTCTTCAAGTCCCCTCTCGACATCAGTAAAGAAGTCCTGATATACCGCACCGAACTGTCCGGACATGAAACGGTTGCAGTGGTCAAGCAAAAGGAGTTTACGGTTCGGCACGCGGCCGAGCAGCTTCGCCACCCTCATCTGGGTCTGGTCATCAATGGAGAAATGTGGGGAGACCACATAATAATCATACGTATCTAGATACTGGTCAAAGTAATGTTCCAGCTGGTCAACATCGGCATTGTGAAGGATGATCTTTACCTCAGCCTCATCCACAAGCGCATTGGTAAACGAGTCTACAAGCAACTGCTTGAAAATATCCATGCGGCCAAGTATCATCAGGATATTAAGTTTCTTCGGAATCTCGTCCGCATCACGCGAGACATAATAGCCTTTACCAGGACAACTGGCGATATAGCCTTTGTTACGAAGGGTCACCAATGCACGTTTTACCGTTTCTTTTGACATGCCGGTATCAGTTGCAATATCGGTCATGGAAGGAAGATGAGTTCCCTTCTTTAAAGTACCGTCAAGAATCCGTGTCTCGATTTCTGAAAGCACTTGTTTATATTTCGGCACATCCGTATCCGGATTGATGTGAAATCTCATATAGCGTCAATCATGGGTTAATCCGACAAAATTACAACTTTGTTTGATATTATTCAATAGAAAACACTACATTTGCAACACCTAACCTCACTATACCATGGTATACAGATTATTTTACTTCATCGTACTCATAGCAAATTCATTTGCAATCCACTCGGAAGAACTCCCAGATTGGCTTGATCCCCAAGTATTTGAAAAGAACCGCGAGTCTATGCACACCACATTCACCGTGGACAGGTGCAGCGATATCACACTCGGAGGAATCTGGAAATTCAATTTCAACGAAACAGCTGAAGGACGTCCCTCAGACTTCTTTGTCACGGGGTATGATGATTCTTCATGGGATGAGATTCCGGTTCCGGGCATATGGGAACTGAACGGGTACGGAGACCCGGTATATACCAGCCGCAACTACGCTTGGGAAAGAAACTATGTAAACAATCCTCCATATCCCCCTGTAGAGCACAATCATGTGGGACAGTACAGAAGGTCATTTGATATCCCAGACTCCTGGAAGGGTAAGGACGTATTCCTGCATATAGGATCTGCGATATCAAATGTACGTGTGTGGATAAACGGCAAAGAGGTTGGATATAGCGAGGACAGCAAGCTGGAAGCATGCTTCGACATTACTAAATACATACATACCGGAAAGAACTCCATTGCATTGGAAATATTCCGTTGGTGTGATGCGACATATCTGGAAGACCAGGACATGTGGAGACTCAGCGGAATCGCACGCGATGTATTCTTGACCGCAAGGGAGAAGAAGAGGCTGGAGGACGTACGGATCAGCGGTTCAGCTGACGGCGTGGCATCCATCTCTGTAAAAGTTACCAAGGGAGTGACCTCCGCGACATATAGGATAACCTCACCGGACGGCACAGCAGTGGCTTCCGGAACTATCCCGACAAAAAACGGAAAGGCATCGTGCCGGATAGAAGTACCTCAACCGCTTTTATGGAGCGCTGAGACGCCTTGGCTCTATAAGCTGGACATGACGGTTTCCGACAGGAAAGGAACACTTGAGAGTACCTCACTGGACTTCGGTTTCAGGGACGTTTGCGTCTCAGGAGGACAACTTCTCATAAACGGCAAGCCAGTGCTTATAAAAGGAGTGAACAGACACGAACTGGGGACATGGAACGGTCCGGTGATGAGCGAAGAAGAGATGCTTCTGGACATTCTCCGCATGAAGCAGCACAACATCAACGCAGTACGTTGCGCCCATTATCCGAATGACCCTCAGTGGTACTCCCTTTGCGACAGATATGGCCTGTATGTGGTGGCCGAAGCCAACATCGAGTCACACAGCATGGGCTTCCTGGAAGAGAGCCTTTCGAATAACCCGTCGTATGAAGCAGCACATTTAGTGCGTGTGCAAAGGATGATCGAGAGGGACTTCAACCATCCTTCGATAATAGCATGGAGCCTCGGGAACGAGTCCGGACATGGTCCCACTATGCAGAAATGCTACGACCTCGCTTACGACATGGACTCCACCCGCATCGTTCAGTATCAGTTCGAACAAGGCTTATGTGAGGGATTCTCAGATGTATTCTGTCCGATGTATTACAGCCATGAGCAGTGTCTTGAGTATCTGAAGACCGACCCTGCCCGCCCGCTTATCCAGTGCGAGTATGCCCACGCCATGGGCAACTCCCTCGGCGGATTCAAGGAATACTGGGACATGGTGCGTGCATGGCCGAAGTTCCAGGGAGGCTTCGTATGGGACTTCGCGGACCAGGGACTATATTGGGAGGTAGATGCATCGGAATACGGGACTGACCACTGGTTCGCATACGGAGGAGATTTCAACACGTACGACCCCACACGTGCGACCACTTCATGCAACGGCCTGTTCGCTGCCGACCGTACTCCACAACCTCACGCACGCGAATTCGCATACCAGTGCCGTCCAATACATACCTCGGCCGTGAATGCACTAAACGGAAAAGTTGCTGTATTCAACGAGTATTTCTTCAAGGACTTATCCGACTTCCGGATGGACTGGACAGTGGAAGCAGACGGAAGAGCGGTCCTGTCAGGGTGCGTGCCTTCCATCGCAATAGGGCCACAGAAGACAGGGGATCTTGAGCTCGGGTACGATATCGGGGACATTGCAAGTGCCATAGGATGCGGCATGGACTCACTCTCTGCATACGACATATACCTCACAGTGCGTTACAGCCTTAAACGAGCTGACGGTCTTATGCCGACCGGGACAGAACTTGCCTACGACCAGATCTGCCTGAACGAAGCTGCCATTTCACACAAGAACAACTGCTCCGGAAAACCGGAGCATGGCGAAGAAGGCGGCCTGAGAACATTCAGCGGCGAAGTCAGGAAAGGAGGCAAAAGCTTGCCTTGGAAAGCCGCATTCGACCCTGCGAGCGGAGCCCTCGTAAGCTATACAATCGGAACAAAGGAACTGATAAGCTCCCCTCTGATGCCAAACTTTACCAGAGGCATCACAGAGAACGACCTTGGGCCGGACATGGACAAGGCTCAGGAGCTATGGAGAACTGCTGAATTCAAGACAGCATCCTTCATGGTAACTGAAGAAAAGGACTGTCAGAAAATATTTGTGACATATGAGCCTATAGGCGATGCTGCAGAATTGAAGATGATTTATAGCATCTATGCGGACGGATGCATCGAAGGAGCGGAGTATCTTGAGGATGGCGGCAAGCTGTCCGAAGCCCCCTGTCTTCCGCGATTCGGTATGGAGTTCGCCATGCCGGGACAGTTCTCCAACCTCGACTTCTATGGTCTGGGGCCGGATGAGAATTACTGCGACCGCTACAGTTCTTCGCTCATGGGACATTATACGCAGAGGGTTGAAGAC
>JBGVQX010000021.1:0-13105 GCA_045127905.1 Candidatus Cryptobacteroides sp. | reverse complement strand
CTCACGCGTTACGCACCCTTGCGCCGGTCGCCATCAAGACTTCGACGAATCTCAGTCTCATGCTGCCCCTCGACTTGCATGTGTTAAGCCTGCCGCTAGCGTTCATCCTGAGCCAGGATCAAACTCTTCATTGTATATTTTTATAAATTTCTTAGCTTGCCCTGACACTTATAATCCTTTCAAAAGAATTAACGCTTCTCGATAAATTGTATTTCTCGGTACTTGCTTCTTGTACAGTAATCAGTCTTTTCAATGAACTTTTATTGCCGTTCTTTCTCAAACGGGCTGCAAAGATACGGACTTTTTCTTAACCTCCAAATTTTTTAAACATTTTTTTTAAATTATTTTGTAATTTTGTAGTCCAAAGCAGAAAATATGGCATCTTACTGGCAAATTTTCACAGTCTTCGCAAAGATCGGAGCCTTCACTATAGGTGGCGGCTATGCCATGTTATCCATTATCCAGAAGGAAATCGTCAGCCGGGGATGGCTTAAGGATGAGGACTTTACGGACATTGTAACTCTCGCACAGTCAGCGCCGGGACTCCTGGCCGTAAACATTTCTATATTTACAGGATACCGCCTCAGGGGAACAAAAGGAAGCGTGATAGCCACACTTGGGTGTATACTTCCTCCTTTTGCTATTATTCTTGCCATAGCAATGGCTTTCAGCGGCTATCAGGACAATCCGACAGTTATAAAGATATTCAAGGGCATACGCCCCGTAGTAGTTGCGCTGATTGCCGTACCGATGCTCAATATGGCAAAGAAGGCGAACAGGACATGGTGGGCATGGGTACTTTCCGCAGTGGCGTTGGGACTGGTAGCATTTCTTAAAGTCTCACCTATATATATATTAATATGTGTCATCGTGGTGGCGGCAGCCATTGCCTGGAAATGTAACAAATGATTTTCATAGAGCTGTTCATAACATTTTTCGTAATCGGCATGTTTACCATCGGAGGTGGATATGCCATGCTCTCGCTGATACAGGACCAGGTGGTGAATGTGCATGGATGGATCACGGAAGGTCAGTTTACGGATATTGTAGCCATATCCCAGATGACCCCGGGACCTATCGGCATCAACAGCGCAACTTATATAGGTTATGATGTCATAGCAAATACGGGAGCGCCACACCTTATGGCTATATTGGGCTCCATTACTGCAACCTCAGCCGTAGTACTTCCATCATTCCTGATTGTTCTGGCCCTATGCAAGGCATACTCAAAATTCAGCAGCAACAGGATATTCAAAGGTGTCATGAGCGGTCTGAGACCGGCCGTAGTGGGACTTATCGGTGCTGCGGCAGTCATACTTATAACTCCGGAAAATTTCCCTGACTGGAAAAGCTGGATGCTTTTCGCTGCGGCATTTGCTGCATCATATTGGAAAAACCTCAACCCTATAATAGCGATAATCATAGGCGGCATCGCAGGATTATTCTTATATTGACGAACTTGACAATGAATTGGTTTATAGAACTTTTCGCGGAACAGACTTTCATACAGGCTGTCTTGGTGCTGTCACTGATATGTGCAGCCGGACTTGCGCTAGGCAAGATAAAGATATTAGGCGTATCGCTTGGTGTGACCTTCGTGTTTTTCGCCGGGATTGCTGCCGGGCATTTCGGAGCTGAGATAGATCCGCATATGCTTGCACTAGCCCAGAACTTCGGACTTATTATATATATATATGCCCTCGGACTTCAGGTAGGTCCGGGATTCTTCTCATCATTCAAGAAGGGTGGCATCAAACTTAATATGCTGATGATGCTTCTGCTGGTAACAGGCTCAGTCATGGCTCTGGTCGTGCATTGGACAACGGGAATCTCATTACCCGACACCATTGGCCTCCTTTGCGGAGCCGTAACCAACACCCCTATGCTCGGAGCCGCACAGCAGACCCTGCTTCAGATGAATCCGGGCGGCATAGAAGAAGCCAATAGCATGGCAATGGCATGCGCGGTCGGCTATCCTCTCGGACTCGTGGGAATGATTCTGTCGGTAATGATCCTAAAGGCAGCTTTCGCGCCAAAGAACAAGGGGCCGAAGGAAGAACATTCCGCCGGCAACACCTACATCTCCGAATATCAGATATCCAACCCGGGGATTTTCGGACAGACAATCCGACAGGTAAGACAGAATGCAGATTGCCAGTTCGTGATTTCAAGGGTATGGAAAGAAGGAAGGGTAATGATACCCACATCAGAGACCATCCTGGAAAAGGATGAGCACGTAATGATCATATCCAGCAAAAACGATGTAGAGAAAATAAAGGTTCTGTTCGGTCAACAAGAGAATGTGGATTGGAACAAAAAGGACATTGACTGGAACTCCATCGACAGCCAGCTTGTGTCACGCAAAGTATTGGTTACCAAGCCAGAGCACAACGGCGTAAAACTAGGAGACCTTAAGCTAAGAAACTCGTACGGCATAAATATCACCCGTGTGAACCGTGCCGGCATAGACCTGCTTCCGTCACGCAACCTGAGACTCCAGTTGGGAGACAAGCTCACTATCGTGGGAGAAGGGCGTTCGATAGATAACGTGAGCGCAGTACTCGGAAACGAAGCTAAGCAGCTTAATACTCCGAACCTGCTTCCTATATTCGTTGGCATTATCCTCGGACTCGTGCTGGGAAGCATTCCGCTGAGCATCCCGGGAATGACAATGCCGATAAAACTCGGCATTGCAGGAGGACCTATCATAGTCGGTATCATGATGGGGGCTTTCGGACCAAGATTCCATATCGCCACCTACACAACCCAGAGCGCGAATCTAATGTTACGTCAGCTTGGACTTACGATTTTCCTCGCAGGACTGGGTCTAAGTGCCGGTCAGGGTTTCATTGAAGCAGTATTTTCCACCGAAGGACTCAAATGGGTGATTATCAGTATCTCACTGGCAATGGGACCAGTGCTGCTGGTCGGGCTTCTCTCCCACAGAATATTCAAGACAAGATATGCAGACAACATCGGCATGCTCTGCGGAGGCATGGCCAATCCATTTGCACTTGAATTCGCAGGTCCGGCAACATCGGACGGCGAAGACCCTGCAGTTGCTTATGCAACCGTATATCCGGCATGCATTTTCATGAGGGTCATCTCTGCGCAGCTGATCATGATTCTTTTCGGATAAATAATTTCATACCACATATGAATAAGACACTTCTACTTTCATTCCTTGCCGCTGCACTGATATCATGCGGATCAGAGAACAGGAGCTCAATCAATGTCGTACCTTACCCAAATGAGGTAACTCTCAAGACCGGCACATTCAATGCCAAGGGAGCCGGATTCCATTATTCTCCGGAATTCGACGGCATGACCCAGGACATTATCACAAATTTCGCCGACAGGCTTTCTCTCGTATCAGGGAGCATAAGTACTGTCAACGAAGGGAGCGGGAATAAAGGATTCATCTTCATATATGACGCCACCATGCCAGAAGAATCCTACAACCTGAAAATTTCAAGAAAGGCGGCGACCGTTAAAGCATCATCCCTCAGGGGTGTCAACTATGCGGTGCAGACCCTTAAACAGATGCTTCCCGTCCAGATTTTCGGCATATTCCCTGCACAGGAGCAGGAATGGACACTTCCGTGCGCCGAGATCAATGACGCACCGAGATTCAGCTACCGAGGCATGCATATGGATATTTCCAGGCATTTCTTCGACATGGATATGGTGAAGAAATATATCGACATCATGGAAGTCCACAAGCTCAACAAGCTCCATTGGCATATCACGGATGACCAGGGATGGAGAATCGAGATCAAGAAGTACCCTAAGCTTACTGAAGTAGGCTCGATCAGGAAACAGACCCTTATAGGACATATCAAAAAGAGCATGACTTATGACGGAAAGCCATATGGAGAAGGATGCTGGTTCTCGCAGGATCAGATACGTGAAATCATCACATACGCCGCAGCAAAGGGTATAGACATCATTCCGGAAATAGACCTTCCGGGACATATGCTTGCAGCCCTCGCTGCATACCCCGAATATGGATGCACAGGCGGTCCATATGAAGTATGGGGAAGATGGGGCATTTCAGACGAAGTCCTCTGCGCAGGAAACGAGAAGACAATGGAGTTCCTGGAAAACATTCTGGCTGAGGTGGCCGGACTTTTCCCATCGGAGTACATCCATATCGGAGGTGACGAATGTCCGAAAGTTCGTTGGGAAAAATGTCCGAAATGTCAGGCCAAGATACGTGAGCTCGGCCTCAAGGATGACGAAGAGTTCAAGGCCGAACATTATCTTCAGAGCTATGTAATGAACAGAATGACATCGTTCCTGGCAGAAAAAGGAAAGAAAATCATCGGATGGGATGAAATTCTGGAAGGGGAACTTGCTGAGGGGGCAGTGGTGATGTCATGGAGAGGAGTCTCCGGAGGAATTAAGGCCGCACGCATGGGACACGATGCAATCATGACTCCCAATACCTTCTTCTACCTCGACTACTACCAGTCCAACGATAAGGAAAACGAGCCACTTGGAATCGGAGGATACCTTCCTATTGAGAAATGCTATTCATATGAACCTTTTGCAGATGGCATGACAGAAGAAGAGAAGGCCCACATTCTTGGAGTACAAGCCAACCTCTGGACTGAGTATATTGCCACAGAGGAGCATTTGGAATACATGCTCCTGCCGCGCATGGCAGCGCTCAGCGAAGTGCAGTGGTGCCAGCCTTCAAACAAGGATTGGATTAGATTCTGCGACAGTGCGGATGAGTTCTGCAGCATCTATGACACAATGGGCTACAACTATGCCACACATATCTTCAATACGAGAGGCAAGTAACGCATCAGCAAAGAGAAGTTTTATTTCGCTTCGGCCGGATGCGTATAATCATCCAGGCTGCGGCTGCATATGCTGCGATCAGGAGGGTATGTACTCCCAGCTTGACCGCAAGCTGAGCCACAGAAGATGTATCCACAGCTACGTCTGCAAAGAGGATTGAATCAATCAGAAGTGACATTCCATATATAGCTCCCATTACCACGATGATGCCCGCGAGCCGTGCCCAGCGGTATGGAATGGGATAGTATCTGGCTCCGAGAATAGAACTTATTGCAAACATTACCAGATAGCTGGCAAGATGACCGTAGGCTGCCGCCCAGTACGAGTACTTCGGCATGAAGACAACTATCACAACCGCCGTCACGACAAGTCCGGCAAGGGTGATCCATATAGCCATATTTGTCTTGCCGGAGAGTTTGTACCACATGGACACATTGAAAAGCATTCCAAGAATCATATAGGACAACAGCATCACAGGCACAACTCCCACAGCTTCACGGAACTGAGGACCGAGAATCAAGGCTATGACATCTATATATAAAATTACTCCAAGAAACACCAGACCGCAGAAGGCGGTGAAGTATTCCTGAACCTTTGCATACAACTGCTTAGAGTCCTTTTCACGGGCACGTCGGAAGAAGAAAGGCTCGGCAGCATAACGGAACATCTGAATGAACAGATTCATGATTACCGCAAGCTTTACAGCTGCCTGATATAGTCCCAGAGAAGAACGCCATGCATCTGCATTAGTGTCGAAATATCTGAAAAGAATCCTGTCAAGGAAATCATTCACAACTCCCGGAAGAGCCGCAACCATCAGAGGGAACGAGTATGCAAGCATCTGTCTCAGAAGTTTAGGATCCAGACGGAAGGTCATCCTCATATATTCCGGAATGAAAAGCAGACCGCAGACCACGCAGCTGACGAAGATGGCAAATATTACGTAGCTGAAATCCGGTGTGGCGGGAATCAGGTGCAGCAACCATATATCAGAAGCGTCCAGTATGCGCTGACCCGCATCGGCAAGGCCATCGGCTATGGCAAGGCCCGAAGCCTGAGCCACTTTCTGGCAATATTTCGGAAACCATAGGAAAAGCACCAGATTAGCGGCAGTCTCTGTAATGATCTTGATTGTCTTGAATATGGCGAACTTCAAGGCTTTGTTCTCCTGACGCAGCTTGGCAAACAGTATGGCTGTGACGGAATCAAGTGCAAGGATTCCTCCTATATATTTTATACATGCATCGTAACCGGTATATCCCAATGCTGATGAAATGGGACCGGCAAAAGCAAGCATCAAAGCAAGAAAAGTCACGCTTATGCAGAAGACCGTCACGAAGGCATTGGAATAGACTTTCCTCGAATCCATTCCCTCCTTGTTGGCAAAGCGGAAGCATCCGGTCTCCAGACCGAGCACCAGAACAACCTGCAACACAGCAATATATGCCATAAATTCCGTTACCACACCATAGCTTTCGGGCGAAAGTAGCCTGGTATAGATAGGGACAAAAAGAAAATTTATTATGCGGGCCAGTATTGTGCTGAGCCCGTAAATGGCGGTCTGGCCCGCCAACTGCTTCAAGGGATTTGCCATAATATTGCAAAAATACAAACATTCCGGAACATTTAACCTAGCACAATACAAAGAAATCAGACTTAAACCCTGCATCACTGAAATAAATCTCCAAAAAATCGGTCTTCATGAAAAAGAGTTCCTAGGTCTATGCAAATATTTATTTATTTTTGCACTGAAAAAATTTACGTATGAAAAAGACAATATTCGGAATCATAATTCTGGGGATCATGGCGACGGCTGCCGTATCGTTCAATTCGTGTTCATGCAACAGGGAGACCAAGGAGGCAGAGCTGGATGATTCCACAAAACTTGCACTTGAAATGGAAAGAAAACTTAGAGAAGAGCCTGAGTTCGAGATTGTTACGACTCACGGCACAATGAAGGTCAGGCTTTATAGCAAGACCCCGAAGCACAGAGACAACTTCATAAAGCATGCAAACGAAAAGTATTACGACGGGATCCGTTTCCACAGAGTGATCGAAGGATTCATGATACAGACAGGCGATCCATATTCAAGAGACACTTCCCTCATCAACCAGTGGGGTACCGGCGGTCCTGATTATACCGTTCCTGCTGAATTCGTTCAGGAATACCAGCACAAGAAAGGTGCCCTTGCTGCAGCACGCAAGGGTGATATGGCCAATCCCCGCAAGGCATCTTCTGGTTCGCAGTTCTACATCGTACATGACCCTTACTCATGCCAGCATCTTGACGGCCAGTATACCGTGTTCGGAGAAGTGACAGAAGGTCTGGATGTCATAGACAGAATCGCTACGGTTGCTACAGACCGCTACGACAGACCTTATGAGGACGTGATGATTGTATCCGTAAAACAGATCGGTCTTCCTGAGCCAGAAATGCAGGCGGACACTACAGCGACACAGACAGATACCGCTAAAGCTGAGTAAGACATGGATCTTAAAGGAAAATTCAGCACGATATTCTTTGATGCGGACGACACTCTTTGGGAGAACGAACAGTTCTTCAGGGATGCAGAGGCTCATTTTGCACAGCTTTTGTCTGACTACACCTCTCCAGAAGGGGTACAGGCAATGCTTTGGCAAAAGCAGGAGGAAAATATCCCCCTCTTCGGATACGGATCAAAGACATATATGATTGGCATGGCTGATGCCGCCATGGAGCTTTGCGGCGGCACACTCCCGGAAAAGATATACTACGGAATCAAGAAAATAATCACCGACCTGGCATTTCATGAATTCCGCATTATAGAAGGTGTTGAGGACACTCTCAAAGCGCTGCACGGGCACTATACCATGATAGTAGCCACAAAAGGAGACCTGACCGAACAGCTCTACAAATACCGTCTTTCCGGACTCTCGAAATATTTCCACCATTGTGAAGTGATGGA
The DNA here is from genome assembly GCA_045127905.1 of Candidatus Cryptobacteroides sp. Lineage (GTDB taxonomy): Bacteria > Bacteroidota > Bacteroidia > Bacteroidales > UBA932 > Cryptobacteroides. The sequence goes on along the minus strand of JBGVQX010000021.1, from coordinate 5,351 downwards.
GAACAAGGATGAGAAGAATTATCTGGAACTTGCAGCCAAACATAATCTGAAACCGGAAGAGATCCTGATGGTGGGTAATTCCGTAAAATCGGACATTGCGCCGGTAGTCAACATCGGAGGTACCGCCTTCCATACTCCTCACGAAGTGGTCTGGGTACATGAAATGATGGACATGCCCGAGTCCGACCGAATCATTGAAGTGGATGGAATCCGTGATATTTTGAAATATCTGATATAATTTGAAGATTCCGTGCCAATTTATTTATCGCATTCCTGATTTTGGCACGGTATTGGCTATATCTCTTAACCGAATAGTTTTTTCATAGGTTAAGTTTTAGGTTAGAATTGCTGAGCCATCTCGTTGGGAAATGAGATGGCTCTATCTTTTGAACTATTGCAGATTTTGCAACAGTTAGATTTGTTTCAGCTTGCCATACGGAGCCTGTTCCGGCTCGCTGAGGTATTTCGTCTGAGGAAATGTCGGGTAATGGTGATTTTTATATATCTTTGTGTGTATATATAATACTTTAACAATGAAGAAACACAAATTCGGAGAATGGATGATTGCCGTGAGGCCTTGGTCCATACCGGCATCTGCGATGCCTATAATCGTTACGCTAGCATATTTGTTCTGGAAAGGTGCTGAGATCAGCTGGCTAAATGGAGCACTCGCTCTTGTAGGAATGATTCTTTTCCACCTCGCAGGTAACACCTGGAGCGACTATTTCGACTATAAGAAGAAGGTAGACGCAGACGACACCTACGGAGCGAAGACTCTGACTACAGGGATGTTTGAGCCAAGTGAGATCAAATGGCTCTCAATCGGACTTATGACTGCCGGAATGGCATGCGGAATTGCCCTGCTTATTATGACAGGACTTCCTCTTCTGTGGATCGGACTTGCCGGAGTAATATGCACACTTCTCTATCCGACGATGAAATTCAATGCACTCGGAGACCTTGACATCCTGCTGACTTTCGCATTCCTGCCCACAATCGGCACATCGTATGTTGCAACAGGCGCGATTGACTGGAGTGTACTCATAGTCGCTCTTCCTGTCGGTCTGATTACAGACGGAATCCTGCATTGCAACAACACGCGCGACATGCTCACAGACAAACGTGCAGGCATCCAGACAATGGCCATGAGCCTGGGTACCAAATGGGCCGCAAGACTCTACTGGTTTGAGATGGTTTTCCCGTTTGTATGGGTAGGCGCATGCTCTATCATCGGAATTATGCCTATCTACACCGTGCTTATATTCCTGACAATCCCTATTGCATTGGCATGTGCAACCACAATGCAGAAGAGCGTAGGACAGGGCCCTCTATTGCTCGCAGACCTTGACGTGCGCACCGCAAACCTACAGCTCATGTTCTCGGTGCTGTTCTCGATTGCATTCGTTCTTGGAAAATTCTTCTAAGATGAACAGAAATCTATCATTAAGAAAACCGGCCGTCGGCATATGTCTGGCGGCCATTCTTTGGACCATAATGTTTTCACCATGGACAGCGCCACATGTAAATTTCTGGGTGATGATGACATGTTCAGGTGCGGCTTTGACTCTATATTCAACATGGGCGGCTCCAGGATGGTGGAAAGACATACACATCGGATTGTACGATATCCTTATCGGCACCCTGCTTGCAGCAGTCATGTGGGGAGTGTTCTGGCTGGGAGAATTCTTCTCCACCCTTCTCTTCGACTTCGCCCGTCCTCAAGTGGATACAATCTACGGAATGAAGGAAGGAGAAAACCCTATGGTGCTGACTCTGCTTATGCTTTTCATAATCGGCCCGGCAGAAGAGATATTCTGGAGAGGATACATCCAGAAAAGTCTTTCATCAAAATGGACCCCTACCATCGGATTTATCATCACGACACTCGTATATAGTCTGGTCCATATATCCAAATTCAACTTCATGCTGATTATGGCAGCAGCCGTGGCAGGCTTTATCTGGGGCCTGGCATATCGTTTCTTCCCCGAGAGACTCGGCGCCATCATCATTTCACACGCTCTTTGGGACTGCGCCGTGTTCATATGGTTTCCAATAATGTAATTTAAGACATCAAAGTTCATAAAAAAATCAGTATGAAAAGAATCCTAACCAGCATTATAGCCATCTCCATTGCCATCGTCACATCAGCCCAGTGGAGCCCGGCAGGCAAGGAGATCAAGTCACCATGGGCAGAAGAAGTCAATCCGGGAAACGTACTTCCGGAATACCCGAGGCCTCAGATGGTAAGACAGGCATGGAGCAATCTAAACGGTCTGTGGAACTATGCCATAACTTCAGCAGAGGCTGATGACTTCACACCTGAAGGACAGATTCTTGTACCTTTCGCAGTGGAATCATCGCTTTCAGGAGTCGGCCGCAGAATAACCAAGGAGAATTCCCTCTGGTATGAGAGAACCTTCGTCATTCCGTCAAAATGGAAAGGAAAGAACATCCTCCTGCATTTCGGTGGCGTCGACTGGAAATCCAAGGTATTTGTGAACGGCCAGTTCGTCGGAGAGCACAAGGGAGGATATGATCCCTTCACATACGACATAACCCCATATATCAAGAAGTCCGGAAAACAGACCATTACCGTGAAGGTATTCGATGCATCCGACAACAGTATGCAGCCACGCGGAAAGCAGTGTATTGTGAATACCGGCATCTGGTACACGCCTGTCAGCGGCATCTGGCAGACAGTATGGATAGAGCCTGTAGGAGATACATACATCGCTGATTACTACCCTATCAGCGACCTTCAGAAGTCACAGATCACAGTGGATGTAAAGACCGTAGGCGCGCAGGATGGAGACGTGGTTAAGGTGCAGCTTCTCGAAGGAGCTGTGGGATATGATCCTCAAAAGCCGTCACAGACAGTACTTGCAGAGGCAATTACGTTGGAAGGGAAGGCGGTCCTACCAGTGGTAAATGTGAAGACTTGGTCACCGGACAACCCGTATCTTTATGGCCTAAGGATATCTGTACTCAGAAAAGGCAAGGTGCTCGACACAGTTGAAGGCTACACGGCAATGCGTTCCATCGAGGCAAAGAAGGACAGTTCGCCTAACAGATACAAGAGAATGGCCCTCAACGGAGAGTGTCTTTTCCAGTATGGTCCGCTCGACCAGGGATGGTGGCCTGATGGGCTTTATACAGCGCCTTGCGACGAAGCCCTCAAATTCGACATCGTCAAGACAAAGGAAATGGGCTACAACATGATACGAAAGCATATCAAGGTGGAACCGGCACGATGGTACTATTGGTGCGACGTACTCGGAATGCTGGTATGGCAGGACATGCCATGCATCGGAGATTATTCAAAAAAACAGCTCAAGGCACGCGATGAAGACATTCAGAAGTGCGTAAATAACAAATGGTCAAAAGACAGCATACTAGGTGGTACCGAATGTGAAATACCTCAGGAATGGAAAGACAATTATTATAATGAGTGGAAGAACATCATGACTTCTCTCAGAGGGTTTCAGAGCATAGTATGTTGGGTGCCTTTCAACGAAGCATGGGGACAGTTCGACACCCCTGAGGTTGTCAAGTTCACCAAAGAATTCGACCCTACCAGACTTGTAAACGAGGCCTCTGGAGGAAACTTCCACTTTGTGGGTGACATCATCGACGTACATCACTATCCTACTCCGGCAATGAACGTATTTGAAAGCAAATTCATCAATGTACTCGGAGAATACGGGGGAATCGGCTATCCGGTAATCGGACACACATGGGAAATCGACCGTAAATGGGGCTACGGAAAGAACAAGCAAAGCTCCGAGGAACTCATGTCTCAGTATAAGGAATACGCAGAGATGCTGAAGGTATTCGTGCAGACAGGATGTGCTGCTGCAGTATATACCCAGACAACGGATGTGGAAGGTGAAGTAAACGGTCTGATGACATACGACAGGGCTGTCATCAAGGTTGATATCGAGAAACTGGCGGAAATCAACCGCTCGGTAATCGAATCCATGAGCAAATAATGCCACATATCCATATCAATGAAAATGGCCACCGGAAAACCGATGGCCATTTTATTGTTTTGGCGTAAAGCCTGAAATTAGTCAGTAAGAGAAACTCTCTTGAAGCAAAGGATCTTAGCCTCAGCATCAGCTGCCTTGACAACATCCTTAACAGCAGTCTTGCCGTCGCCCATCTGATAGCCCTGCTCCTCGAGTGTCTGCTCCTTGAAGAACTTCTGGAGACGACCCTTGGCAATATTTGCTACCATCTGCTCTGGAAGGTTAGCTGCCTTCTCTGCTGAAACAGTCGCGATGATTTCGCGAGCCTGAGCTGCCTGCTCAGCTGTGATCCAACCCTTAGCCTGGTTAGACTCGATGTGAGCCTCGCTGTCTACGTGTGCAGGGTTGATGCCTGCCTTTGAAAGCGCTGCATCAACAGCCTTCTTTACGAGCTCTTCCTTAGTCTTCTCAGTTGCGGCCTTAACCTCTGCATCGATCACGCTCTGTGGCACTGACTCTGCAGAAACTGCAACCGGATTCATTGAAGCTACCTGCATAGCGACACCCTTTGCTACAGCCTCGTCGAAAGCCTTTGTGAAGCCAACAACTGCTGCGAGCTTTCCGGTGATCTTGTGCATGTATGCTGAAATGTAAGGAGCCTCAACTGTCTCGTAAGCTACGATAACGTGCTTCTCACCAGTCTTACCTGTCTGCTCGGTAACAGCCATTTCAACTGTTCTTCCATCAGCAAGTACGCATGCCATGAGGGCATCCTTGTCTGCAGGGAAGTTAGCGATAGCTGTCTCAGCGATAGCCTCAGCGAGTGCCTGGAACTCAGCGTTCTTTGCTACGAAGTCAGTCTCGCAACCGAGAGCAACAACGATAGCCTTGCTTCCGTTTACCTTAGCGATAGCTGCACCCTCTGAAGTCTCGCGGTCAGCACGCTTAGCTGCTACGAGCTTACCTTTCTCGCGGATGATTTCCTTTGCGCGCTCGAAGTCACCGTTAGCCTCAACGAGTGCCTTCTTGCAGTCCATCATACCAGCGCCTGTCATCTGACGAAGTTTTGCAACTTCAGCTGCTTTAATCTCCATTTCGATAGATGTTTAAAGGTGTTACACTAATTACTCAGCCTGAGCCTCTGCGGTCTCCTCAGCTGCTGGCTTAGCACCCTTGCGGGCACGAAGCTTCTTGCCTGCTGGCTTCTCCTCAGCCTGCTCTGGAGCCTCTTTCTCCTTCTCGAGCTTCCTTTCGTCCAATCCCTCTTTGATTGCGCCGCAAAGTGCTTCCATGATGTAAGCGATAGACTTTGCTGCATCGTCATTTGCCGGAATCACATAATCAATCGGAGTAGGATCGCAACAAGTATCAACCATAGCGATA
>JBGVQX010000020.1:0-14953 GCA_045127905.1 Candidatus Cryptobacteroides sp. | reverse complement strand
ATGGGCTGTGATGAAGCATAAGAAGTCCGGCAAGGAATTTTTATTTGTCAATACTCATCTGGATCATAAAGGTACAGAAGCCCGCAAGAAGGGTTTAGCTCTGATTATGTCTAAGATCGAGCAGCTTAATACATCTGGCCTGCCGGTAGTGCTTACCGGAGACTTCAATGTAAGTCCCGACTCACCGATATTTGCCGTCCTTGACGGAAAAATGGAGAATACGAGGAAAATTGCCGGCAATACCGACAATAAAAGTACATTCAACGGTTGGGGAAAGGAAAAAGGAGTCAAGATAATTGATCATATCTATGTATCAGGATTCTCCTCTTGTCCTGAATATAGGACAGTGACTGAAAAATACAATGACCGTAAGTTTGTTTCAGATCACTATCCTATAGTATCCAGACTTATTTTTTAAGCGGGTTATATTTGATCTGCATCTTGTCCAGCTCTTCCAGAAGAGGAGCTGTCACCGCCACAGTGAATTTTCTTGACAGGAATTCGATTTTCCATCCTTTCTCAGGGTCTGTCAGGAACATGGTCAGAGGTGTGTTACCCTTGTTTGCCTTCAGCAGCTTTACAAGCTTTTCCCTGAATTCCGGGGAAAGCATCGTTGTGGATATGTTGATGGCGAAACCTTTCAGCAAAGTGTCCGTGACATTGCCCAGAAGCATGATCTTCTTCACTCTGAATGCGTACGGCGAAGTCTTTCCCTGTTCTCTTTCTTCCGGTTTGATGTAATATTTTTCCTCAATGTCTCCTTCAATCATCACGGCATTGTTCACCTGCAGGTGGGACATGAAGTTTTCGTGGTCCTTTCCGAAGAGAGCAAGCTCGTAGCTTCCGTTATAGTCCTCTATGACAGTCTTTGACCAAGGCTTTCCTGATTTGTTGGTGAGTTCCTGCTTGGATGTGATGAATCCTGCGATGCGTTGATTCTTCCTCTTGTCTTTCTTCTCCTCGCATTCAGCCACCAAGGTATTTATCTCACTTACGGGACATGTAGTGAAATGCTCAAGTTCGAACTGATATCTGTCAAGAGGATGTGACGAAAGATACATACCAACGAGTTCCTTCTCATACTTGAGTTTTTCGAGAATATCCTCTTCTCCTGTCATAGGTGGAATTTCCGGCCTTTCAGGTTTGAGTTCCTCTGCTTCTCCGAAGAGTGAGATGGAACTTTCCATAGTGTCCTTCTTATAGAGCTCACCATATCTGAGAAGCGTGTCTATGAAGAGGTCGCCGTTCTTTCCAGGGGTCATGAACTGCTTTCTCTGTATACCGAAACTGTCGAAAGCGCCGGAATGGAGCAGGGACTCGAAAGCCTTCCTGTTCACTGTGCCGGACATTCTTTCCACGAAGTCATAGATATCAGCATATGCTCCGTTTTCCTCCCTGTCGGCAAGGATTGCGCGTACGATGTTGTCTCCGAATCCCTTGATTCCACCGAGACCGAAGCGTATTTCTCCATTATGGTTTACCGTAAACTTGGAATCGGATTCGTTGATATCCGGGTTGAGGACCTTTATACCGCTCTTCTTGCAGTCATCCATGATCTTCTTTATCTCGTCCATGTTGGAGAGGTTCTTGGTCAGGTTGGCTGCCTGAAATTCAGCAGGGTAGTGGGCCTTGAGCCATCCGGTCTGGTAGCTCACCCATGCATAGCATGTTGCATGCGACTTGTTGAAGGCATAGGCTGCGAACTTCTCCCAGTCTGCCCATATCTTCTCCAGCACATCCTGAGGATGTCCGTTCTTTGTACCTCCTTCGATGAAGAGTCCCTTGAGAGAGTCCAGTACATCCTTAAGTTTCTTACCCATCGCTTTACGCAATGTATCAGCCTGGCCTCTGGTGAAGTCTGCAAGCTTTCTGGAAAGAAGCATCACCTGCTCCTGGTAGACGGTGATTCCGTAGGTGTCCTGGAGTGTTTCCTCCATTTCAGGAAGGTCATAAACGATAGGCTGACGGCCCTGCTTTCTCTCCACGAAGTCCGGGATATAGTCCATAGGACCCGGACGGTAGAGGGCATTCATCGCTATGAGGTCCTCGAAACGTGTAGGCTGGAGCTTTATCAGCCACTCCTTCATGCCGGGAGACTCGAACTGGAACACACTGGTGGTATCTCCACGGCTATAGAGGGCATATGCCTCGGGATCATCTATAGGAATCTTTTCAATGTCGAACTCTATTCCGTGGCGCTTCTTGATATTTGCCTGACATTCCTTGATGATAGACAGGGTACGGAGACCGAGGAAGTCCATCTTGAGCATGCCGACTTCTTCTATATAGTGTCCGTCATATTGTGACACCCACACTTCTTCGCCGGTAAGCTTATCGTTGGCGATGCAGATAGGGATATATTCCGTGAGGTTTCCACGTCCGATAATCATGGCACAGGCATGCACTCCTGTCTGCCTTATGCAACCTTCCAGTTTGCCGGCATATGTGAGTACTTCCTGCACTTCCGGAGTTCCGTTCTTAAGCTCTTCGCTCAGTTCTCCGTATTTCAGGCAGTTTGACAGCTTAGGCTTGAATTCCTTGGTAACTTTCTTGCCGTCTTCTATGACAGTGGCTTCGAAAGGTTTGTCCGGGACCATCTTGGTGAGCCTGTTTGATTCCGGAATAGGCATGTTGCTGACGCGCGCCACATCCTTGATGGCAGACTTGGCGGCCATCGTACCATATGTGATCACGTGTGAAATATGGTCCTTTCCGTATTTTTCCTCTATATACTGGAACACGCGGTAGCGTCCGTCGTCGTCAAAGTCGATATCCACATCCGGCATGTTGATACGGTCAGGGTTGAGGAATCGCTCGAAGAGCAGGTCGTATTTGATAGGGTCTATATTGGTGATTTTCAGACAGTATGCAACGGCTGATCCTGCCGCCGATCCACGTCCGGGACCCACAGATATACCTTCGCTTCGAGCCGCGGCTATAAAGTCCTGCACGATGAGGAAGTAGTCAGGGAAACCCATCTTGCAGATTGTCTTAAGTTCGAATTCGATACGCTCGGCCTGTACGTCGGACAGTGTCTCGCCGTATCTCCAATGTGCTCCCTTATATGTCAGATAACAGAGATATGCAACCGAACGGCAGAATTCTTCGCCTCGTTCGTTTCCGTTCTTGTCGCAGCGTCCCTCGTCGATGATATCCTTGTATTTTTCAAGATATGTATCGATATCCGCGAGGAATTCTTCCGGAAGGTCGAACTTCGGAAGTATAGGGTCCTTGTCTATCTTGAAACTTGTAATCTTGTCCGCCACTTCTATGGTATTGGAGATAGTCTCAGGATGTTTGTAGAACATATCAAGCATCTCCTCCTCGCTCTTGAGGTACTCCTGCTGGGTGTATCTGAGTCTGTCAGGATCGGTAAGATATGCATTTGTAGTGAGGCAGATAAGACGGTCATGTGCCGGGCCGTCCTCCTTGCGTGTGAAATGCACGTCATTTGTGGCTACCACCTTCGTCCCTGTCTTTTCTGCGAGCTCGAATATTCCTTCGTTGGCTATCATCTGCTTTTCATAGACCTCCTGAGATAGCCCGGGAATCTCTGTCTTGTGTTGCTGGACTTCGAGATAGAAATCCTCCCCGAATATATTCTTGTGCCACATTATCGCCTCTTCTGCGCCCTTCATGTCTCCAGCTATGATTGCTCTCGGAATCTCTCCGGCGATACATGCAGAGCAGCATACAAGCCCTTCCGCATTCTGCTCTATTATTTCATGGCTCACCCTCGGCTTGCCGTAATACAAGCCCTCGATATGTCCGGTAGAACATATCTTCATCAGATTCTTATATCCGGTATAGTCTTTTGCCAGCAGGATGAGGTGGTAATACCCTCTATGATTGGTGTCTTTAAGCTTATGGTCATAATGTCTTGTCACATACACCTCACATCCGATGATCGGCTTAACCTCGGGAAATTTCTTCGCCACCTTAAGAAACTCCTTTATACCATACATGTTGCCATGGTCGGTGAGTGCGAGTGCAGGCATTCCAAGCTCTTTAGCGCGCTCGAAAAGGCTTGAAATAGATGCCTGACCGTCTAGGATCGAATACTGTGAGTGGACGTGAAGATGGACAAATGACATAGCTTTATTTTTTAGGGGGCAACAAAGATAATCAATCTTCACACCCTGTCAAAAAATAAAATTTCCGCTGACGTCAATTGCTTGACTGCCAGCGGAAAAAGTTATCAACAGGTTAATTATTTAAAGGGGCGACCTTGCGGCCGCCCCGATTAAACTATTTGTTAGCCTTCTTTTCAGCTTTCTTAGTCACATCGTACATGATTGGTGTAGCGATGAAGATAGAAGCGTAAGTACCGATTACGATACCAAGGATGAGGGCAACTGCGAGACCTCTGATCACTTCACCACCGAAGATTGCGATAGCAAGCATTGTGATGAGAGTTGTGAGTGAGGTGTTCATAGTACGTGAGAGAGTGCTGTTGAGAGCCTCGTTCACATTCATGCCGAACTCTGCCTTAGGATGAAGCTCCTTGTACTCACGGATACGGTCGAAGATAACCACTGTATCGTTGATTGCGTAACCGATGATAGTCAGGATTGCAGCGATGAATGTCTGGTCGATATCCAGGCTGAATGGAAGGATTCCTGAGAAGAGTGAGAAAAAGCCGATCACGATAAGTGCAGTGTGTGCAAGACCTACTACACCACCGAGTCCCCAAGTCCATCCCTTGAATCGCACTGCGATGTAAGCGAAGATTACGAAGAGAGCTATCACTACAGCGATGATTGCGTTTCTTGTGATGTCGTTCGCAATTGTAGGACCAACCTTGTCAGAGCTGATGATACCGTTAGGGTTGTCAAGAGTAGATGTGAACTCTCCGAATGTGAGCTCTGTAGCGAAGAAACTCTTCAGAGCATTGTAGAGTTTGCTTTCAACCTCTGCGTCAGCATCAGTAGATTCGTTCTCAACAAGATACTGGGTAGTTATCTTCATCTGGCTCTCGCCACCGAACTGCTTAACCTCTACAGCTCCGTCGAATTCAGCTACAGCTGCAGCACGTACTGCCTCGGCAGTCACAGGCTGGTCGAATCTTACAACGTAAGTACGTCCACCGGTGAAATCAACACCATATGTGAAGCCCTTTGTGAAGATTGATACAAGAGAGATGACGATAAGTGCTCCTGAAGCGATGTAAGCGATCTTTCTCTTTCCGAGGAAGTCCACGTGTGTGTTCTGGAGGAAGTTCCTTGTTATCTTGTTGTCGAATGTTACATTCTTGCCCTTTACCACTCTGTCGTCGAACATGATTCTAGTGATGAATACTGAAGTGAGGACAGAAGTGATGATACCGATGATGAGGGTAGTGGCGAAGCCCTGTACAGGACCAGAACCGAATACAAAGAGAACCACACCGGTAAGGAATGTTGTGAACTGACCGTCGATGATAGCAGAGTATGCGTTCTTGTAACCGTCTGCGATAGCCTTGCTCAGACCCTTTCCTGCGCGAAGTTCTTCCTTCACACGCTCGTAGATGATCACGTTGGCATCCACAGCCATACCGAGAGTAAGCACGAGACCGGCGATACCAGGAAGTGTGAGGACTGCGCCGAATGATACGAGAGTTCCGAAAAGGAGAAGCACGTTGCAGAGAAGTGCGACGTCAGCTACAAGACCTGCGCCCTGATAGAAGAGCACCATATAGATGAGCACGAGGAGGAACGCGATCACGAATGAGATGAGACCGGCGTTGATTGACTCAGCTCCGAGTGAAGGTCCAACAACCTGCTCCTGAATGATAGTTGCTGGTGCAGGAAGCTTACCTGACTTAAGCACGTTTGCAAGGTCCTCAGCCTCTTCGAGGGTGAAGTTACCTGTGATCTGCGAGCTTCCGCCTGCGATTTCGCTCTGTACGGTAGGGTATGAGTAAACCATTCCGTCGAGAACGATAGCAATCTGCTTGCCGATATTATCCTTTGTCATGCGTGCCCAGGTGTTAGCTCCTTCGGCATTCATTGACATTGAAACCTCAGGGTTACCGCCTGTGTTGCCATACTGTACACGTGCATCAGTAACTACACCGCCGTCGAGAGGTGCCTTACCGTCACGTGAGGTAGCCTTGATTGCAACGAGCTCGAAGATGTTGCCGCCTGGGATGAACTGAGATGCCTTCACAGTCCACATAGGCTTGAACTCAGGTGGGAAGAGACCCTTGATCTGAGGCATTGCGAAGAACTTGTTGATCTTTGCAGTGTCTGCATAGTTTGCATAACCGATGCAAGCATTGCCTCTTGCTCCTGATGGCTGGAGAACAGAGAAGAGAGGATTCTGCTTCTTGAACTCTGCCTCAGCTGCTGCGTCATTCTGGCTCTGCTGGAGTTCCTCTGCAAGGAGAGCATCCTCAGCTGCAGGTGCAGTCTCTACTGCTGCAACTTCCTCCTCTGTTGCGAGGAGCTGTGCGAGAGTGCTGTTTGCCTCGTTGAGGTATGCTTCGATCTCAGTGTTGTCGTAAGTTGCCCAGAACTCGAGGGAAGCAGTTCCCTGGAGGAGCTTTCTAACACGCTCTGGCTCCTTCACTCCTGGAAGTTCCACGAGGATACGTCCGCTGTTACCGAGCTTCTGGATGTTTGGCTGAGTCACACCGAAACGGTCAATACGGTTTCTGAGAACGTTGAATGAGTTTGAGATAGCGCTCTCAGACTCAGTTCTGATGACCTCGATAACCTGATCGTCAGTCGATTCAGGACCGATCTTGTCCCTCATCTCGTATGTTCCGAACACCTGTGCGAGAGGCATGCCGTTCGAAGTCTCCTTCCAAGCCTCAGCAAAGAGGGTGATGAAGTCCTGACGTGAGTTTACGCTGCGCTCCTGTGCAAGAGCAAGCGCGTTTGTGAACTCTGGAGCGTTGTTGCCGCCTGCAAGAGCCTTCACGAGGTCCTTGAGCTGCACCTGAAGCATCACGTTCATACCGCCCTTAAGGTCGAGACCGAGGTTGATTGCTTTGGTTTTTACATCTTTGTAAGTGTATCCGAAATAAATCTTCTCGGATGAAATAGAATCAAGGTACCACCTGTTCTCCTCCTTACGGATTGAGTCAAGGTAGAAAGCCTTGTCAGCCTCAGCCACTTTGCCGAATGCTGCTGTCTGCATTGCAGCCTCTGCCTTTGCATCTGCATACTTCTGGGCCTTCTTCTCCTGGATGTTGGTCACAAGAGTGAATGAAAGCTGCCAGATGGATGCGATCAAAAGAAGAATCGCCACAAATCTGATTGCACCTTTACTTTGCATAATAAATTATTGTTTTAATGATATTTGTTTCTGCCAACGCAAAATAGGGCACAAATTTACGATTTTTTTCTTATAAATGAAGTTTCTGTAAATATTTCTTATTTTTGTAGGCTGAAACGAGTGTGTCAGAATGATGAAAAATTGTCGTTTTTTCCATATAATTTCAATATTTTCTGCAATATTTCCTGGCTTATGTGATGCATATGCCCAGACTTCCGCTGCCGATAGTCTTGTCTTCCTGGGAGATTCATTGAGGATGGTTTATCGGTTCGAGGAGTCTAAGGAAGCATATGGACAAGCCGAATCCATGTCCGGGGATTCTCTGTTTCTCATGCAGGTGCGTGACAAGTTCCTGCTTTCGGAGAACGGATTGAATATGAGTAAGTTTGCTTATAGTCCGACAGTTGTTGCAAAGCACCGTTTTACTCTTGAGGATTTCTTTCTTTATTATCCTCTTCCGGATTATAGCTGGCATCCGGTACCAAATCAGCTTGATTCTGCTGTTTCTCCTTATTCCAAGGCTTTGTATGCCCCTGCCGGAGATGATGCCATTTATTATTCAGCCCGTGATGAAGATGGTATAAGAAATATATACAAGACTGAATTGAGAGATACCATATGGACACTTCCTGCTCTGATAAATGAACATATTACATCTCCTGCTGATGAGGTGTATCCTATATTGTCGGCTTCTGGAAAGACTTTGTACTTTTCTTCTGCCGGCCTATACGGAGTAGGAGGATATGATCTTTATTATTCTGAGTGGGACGAGGCTACGCGGGATTGGTCCGTTCCCGTGAATATGGGCTTCCCGTATTCTTCTCCAGCAGATGATTTTCTTTATATTGATTCTTCTGACGGTCGTTACAGCGTATTTGCTTCAAACCGAGATTGTTCGCCCGACAGTGTATATGTGTATGTGCTTGAATTCGACAATATGCCGGTGCGCACGAGCATGGATGATCCGGAAGAGCTTCGCCGCATTGCGCTTCTGGAGCCATATGCATCTGCGGACAAAGGTGAAGCACGTGCAGATATAGCGGAGAGCAGCGAGACTCGCAGGTATATGGAGCAGATGGCGGTGGTGAGGGCCCTCAAGGACTCAATAAGTATCTATAATGAGTCGTTGGATGTTGCAAGAGAGCAGTATGCTGCTGTCTCAGGAGAAAAGGATCGTGAAAAATATGCTCAGAAAATCTTACGTGGAGAGGCCCGTATACCTATGCTTTCGGCCATGTTGGATGAGGCGGTAGCAAAATTGCAGAAGATAGAAATGGAATTCCTTTTCAGCGGTGTTGTAATCGATCCGGATAAATTGCAGGCTGAAGCAGACAGGGAAATAGTGGGAGGAAACATAGGGTATGCCTTTTCGAAAATGAATATGGGTGAGCCCCTGATTTTGAATATCGAGAAGCCGCAGCCGAAGTTCGACTATTCTCTTAAGGTGCTCGATGTAGGCCAGTTTGCAGAGGATAATGCAATACCTGCTGGAATCAAGTATCAGATACAGATATTCAGCACCGTGAAGAAGGCATCTCTGCGTGATTTGAAGGGCTTGAGTCCGGTGTTTGAAACCCGTTCAGAAAGCGGAAGATACATTTATCGTGTGGGGCTCTTCAATACTTATGCTGATGTGCTTTCGAAACTCAATACCGTAAAGAGAGCAGGTTTCAAGAATGCCTTTGTAGTAGGATATGTGGATGGAAAGGAAATGAAGGTAGCAAAAGTCAGGGAACAGGAAGCCCGCAGGAAGAAGGCTGAACCTTCATTCTATAATGTGGTAATAGTTCCGGATGCTTCTGTGTTTGACGATGTGGCGATGGAGGCTGTCGTCCAGCAGGCTGCTGGCAAGGATGTGGCACGTCAGGATAAGGACGGACAGACAGTTTATTCCGTAGGTCCGTTTTCGGACAAGGCTAAGGCAGAGAACCTGGCGGTGTTTGTGAACGGAATGGGCTACGGAAAGGCCTCGGTGGACAGCGTAAAATAATATAACTTTAAAATATAGAAGAAATGGATGCAATGTTTATTGTGTGGATCGTCATAGCTCTTGTCGGTCTGGTAATTTTCCTCTGGTTCTTCCCTGTTACCCTGTGGTTCCAGGCATTGATCTCCGGAGTTCACATCAATCTTATCCAGCTGGTGCTGATGCGTTGGAGAGGAGTTTCTCCCAACACCATCGTCATGGCAATGGTCACCGGTACCAAGGCAGGCCTTAAACTCTATGCCAATGAGCTAGAAGCCCACTATCTTGCCAAGGGAAATGTCCCTAAAGTAGTCAATGCCTTGATTTCAGCTGACAAGGCCAACATCTCCCTTGACTTCAAGATGGCAGCAGCAATTGACCTTGCGGGCCGTGATGTATTCGAGGCTGTACAGATGTCGGTCAATCCTAAGGTGATCAACACACCTCCTGTAACAGCTGTGGCCAAGGATGGTATCCAGCTCATCGCCAAGGCCCGTGTGACAGTACGTGCCAACATCAAGCAGCTTGTCGGAGGTGCAGGTGAAGAGACTGTTCTCGCACGAGTGGGTGAAGGAATCGTGTCGTCAATCGGTTCGGCAGAAAGCCATAAGCTCGTTCTTGAGAATCCGGACAGTATATCCAAAGTGGTTCTTAACAAAGGTCTCGATGCAGGTACAGCATTCGAGATCCTGTCTATCGACATTGCTGATATCGACATCGGAAAGAATATTGGTGCAGTCCTTCAGATGGACCAGGCAGAGGCTGACAAGAATATCGCCCAGGCCCGTGCAGAGGAGCGTCGTGCAATGGCAGTAGCACTTGAGCAGGAAATGAAAGCCAAAGCTCAGGAAGCACGTGCCCGCGTGATTGAGGCTGAGGCAGAAGTTCCTCTCGCAATGGCAGAGGCTTTCCGTACCGGAAATCTCGGCATCATGGACTACTACCGCATGAAGAACATGCAGGCCGATACCGAAATGCGTGAGAACATCGCCAAGCAGTAGGCCTCGATCATAGTTGACCCAAATGGGGAAATGATAACATAATTCAAAAGTTTTTTGGATAATCAGCAAAAATATTTATATCTTTGCAGTCCTATCCAAAAAGATGGGCAGTTTCAGGTGAGATGGGTGAGTGGCTGAAACCACCAGTTTGCTAAACTGACGTACGGGATTACTGTACCGGGGGTTCGAATCCCCCTCTCACCGCAGAAAAGAGGTTGTAACGCACTGATTATCAGTAACTTACAACCTCTTTTTCTTTTCCATCCACCCAAAAATCCACCCAAGAATCTACCTAATACAACGGATGTCCGCCAATAAATTTGGGTGGATTCTCAGAAATTCTTTCAATTTCTCTGCATTGAACTTCCAACAATTACCAACCTTGTATTGGATTCCTTCTTTCTTCAAGATACCATTTTTGATGACAGAGAATGCCATCGACTTACTACATCCCAAGAATCTTGCAAGCCCCTCTGTACCACTTATGACTCTTTCGCTAGTAGCCTCAACGTTAATTGTTCTTTGTGGTCTTGTGGACTCTGCTCCGGTAGCATATTGCTCTCTCGCCCTTCTTATATATACGATTGCCTCATCCGTCTTCTCTGACGCATATACGAACTGCTCATAGTGTTTATGGTCGGTTTCCTCTCTTACCATCGCCTCAATGGTCTCCTGAAACTCTTGAAAGTCACTCAGGATGAGGTTCACGCCCTTACCATCAGTCTCTGCAAGATATTGTGTATATGCTGCCCTGAATCCAATCTCAGAGGCTGTAATCTTCTGTTTGTACTCCTCTATGGTATTGCAGTAACCTGTTTTAAGGTCTGCTAAGTAATTGTATATCAGTTGAGTATCCATAAAATATCTATGATTATCCTAGTTTTAATTGAAGATGAATTGTTTTTCTATGATTCTCAGTTTCTTGTTGCTTTCAATTTATTGTGTTTCAATTAGTTACACCTTATTTTGGACTCTTTAATACAACCTAAATATATGGTAATTTATTGGCATTCAGTCGTTTGCGTGTATGGTCTCCAAACTGATAGGTGTATGGGGTAGGGTGGGTTTCAATTTTCTAAGTGTTACGCCCCTTACACACGGGGTGCGTACCCCTATACGCAGATAGCCCCTATTGTGCCTTACGATAATTTTTTCAGATTTTTCGGTTTTTGAAAAGTAGATTACCAAATAGTGTATATTATAAATGTTCGTCCCTTACTCTTGTTAGAGTCTTACCCAGCAGATTAGTTCCCATCCACACTTGCTCGTTAAATGCCATCACCTCATCTGTTATATAAGTGCCTATGCCCCAAATATCATCTCCATCAGCCGCCTCAACAAAGGTCTTGCCTCTATATCTTTCATCCATCAGGGTCTTTCTAAACTCCTCGTCAGCCTCATACTTGGCGTTCAACGCAATATACATCCATTCTTCTCGCTTTTCAAGATATATGGCTTCATTGAACTTTGGTTTACGTCCTAACTTCTTGACAGCATCGAACTTGGCATTCCCCTGCAACGAATCGTCATTGTCTGCTTCAACTATCTTCAAAGCAACCTTCTCGCTTCCCATTCCTTTACACTTTAGGTACATAAACAGGGCTTCACTCGAATTGAACTTATGACCATCATAAGGTATTTTTGGAACAGACATAGACCAGTTTGAGAGACTTACACCTTGATAAAAATAAGCGTAGTTGTCATTATATGCTATTTCTCCATAGAATGGTGATTGATTCTTACTTGTCCTCTCATTGTACTTAACAACATTATAATTGCTTGTCGGCAACTCTGTCAAATCCATTTCCTTGAGCAACTCAATAACCTCTTTGGGGCTTGATATGGTCTGACCCTTTTTCAGTTCCTCAACGTGTTCAGGATGCTCATTGTCCCATAACGCACCAACGAATCTCACTCGTCCGTTATCCGACATCTGCTTATCAACGATATGGTCTCCGATAGATAAAACGTTCTTCCTCAACACTCCGCCTAACTTCTTAAGTGCCTGATTAACAAGTCTTCTACTTGGCTTGCGTTGGTATAATTGAAATCCAACAACAGCATCAACCTCAACATTATGATATTCTAATGTCCTATTGATTAACTCGGTCTTGGCTCCGCTGACAATAGCCACCTTCACATTATTCTCTTTGCACCATTTCAGGACTTCACGCCATCCGTCATATAATTCAAACTGAGGTATGTAGGTATAGACCTTATCCCAATCCTCATCGTCTCTTGCCTCTGTGCCGAAACTCGTATTAAACAGAGTCTTATCGAAATCGAGAATGAGTGCCTTACATTGACCTGTGGCGGTAGTCTCTGCTACTTGGTCTATCTTAGTAGGTGCAATAGAAATGCTTGATTCTCTATGGATTAGATACTCTTTAATATATTCAATAGACAATGAATCGAGAAACTCAATACGCCTCCTCTCCTGTTCCTGTGCAAGCCTCGCACGCTTTCTCGCCTTGTTCGGATTCTGCTCAACCTCACCATTGGTCTTGGCTATGTCCCAATACTTTCTTATGGTATTGATTCCGTAAGGAAGGTCTTTAGAGGCACCCAGTTTTGTTGCGTCAGGGTGCTTCTTTAGATATTTACGAATCGTATTGACAATAACGACCTGCTTGGCGTGCCTTCTGTCAATTCCATTGGCACGGATGTAATAACGGATTCGTTCCTTTCCTGACTTTCCTGATAGACCATTCAACTTCGCATTCTGCTCGATGCTTAGTTTCGGATTGTACTTGATATTTTCAATGCTCTCCATATATTTGTAATTCAGTCTCCAAATATAGGATATTATTCTGATAAGTGGGATATAATCTCCTTTAATCTCTCGTTCTCCTTGATGAGTTCTGCCACCTCTGTGTGTTCTATGGCTAATTGATTTAGATTCTTAGACCTCACCTTAATTGAATCTATGAACTCCTTATATGGTTGATTGTTGAGGTACACTTCGTAGTGTTCAGTGGAAGGATTCTTCTGAATCGTAGCACAGACTAAGTGTATAGACAATTCATCCCCTGTATATGGGTCAATAAGGCTACCTCTCTTATATCCGCTTCCTTTTCTAAACACTTCCCCTATCTCCGATAAAGAAAAGCCCATAGAAGCCATTACAGCCTCATTTTCGACCATATACTCCAATGATGGTATATACCTGTATAATTTTGACAACTTACTCTCAGCAACAGCAAGCCTCTCGATTAGTTCTCTCTTTGGAATCATAGTTCAAACTTCTGCTTACCTCGATTACCAGCTGCTGAAATCAGGACTCCTTCCTTAATGACCACCTTTCCATTTGAGTACGGATGCTCAGGTGTTATTCCGTAGTTCCTTAATGCTCCATATCCGATACCAATATCCTCCTTTGAGAATACTGAGAAGATTGCTGAGAGCGAGCCGAAGTAATGGTCTTCTCCATCTTTATGGAGGTGTATTACCTTTCTATCTGCCATATCATTTAGTTTGTTTCTGCAAATCTAAGGAAATATGACAATTATTCAAAAAATGTCATAATTTTTCGCTCAATTTATTGCATATATTAAATAAATGTCATATCTTTGTGTCAACAAACAAGGGAATAGAAGTTTAATTTAACCATAGATGTTATGAACGCAATGATTATTACCACCAACGACCTTACTACTACAAGAATGGCAGTTATCGCTCGTAGAACAGAGTCTGAACTGATGGCAGGTGCTAAGGCAATGATGATTGAGAACCTCAAGAATCAGATGAAGAACGGAATAGCCCACTTCGTATTTCGTAAGAAGGACGGCAGTCTTCGCGAGGTTTGGGGCACTACTAACAAAAGCCTTGTAGAGAGACATATCAATGGCAGAGGCTGTAGCCGTGAGAATTATGCTACGACTGCTTTCTTCTCAATAGAGGATTGTGGATGGAGGTCGTTCAGGTGGGAAAATCTCGTGGCTGTCTATTAAGAAGGGTTCGTGGCGGATCCGGAGGAATCCGCCACATAGTATTCCTATTATGAAGACTGAAACGAATGTTGATAATCAGTTATTTGTAATTTAATTACCAAAAGAGGGTTTCACTTTAAGTCGTACACATCAAATCCAATACTATGAGTCAGAAACACGCATACACAACAGCCGATTACCTGAATTGGGAATCCGCTACCGGACTCGTCCGTAAACTATATCGCAATGGAGATTACAGGATGAGCCTGTTTATCGGCTGTGGCATTTTTTTCGGTCTGAGAGTCTCTGACCTACTATCCCTGACTTGGAATCAGATTCTCAATGGTGAGGAGTTCGTTATCTATGAGAAGAAGACAGACAAGAGGCGTGTAATACGTATCAATGCAGGCTTTCAGGCTCACGCTAAGGATTGTTTCAACGCCCTTGAAATTAAGGATGCAGAGGAGTGCTGTTTCCTCAACCGATATGGCGGTCTTATCTCATTGCAGATGATTAACAGACACTTCAAAGCCATAAAAGTGAAGTATCAGTTGAAGATAAACAACTTTTCAACTCATTCACTCAGAAAGACTTGGGCAAGAAAGGTATATGAGAATGAGAACACACAGGGACGCGGTGATATGGCTCTTTTGAAAGTAAGCATTCGGTAAACCCCGTCCTTTTTTCCTGAAAATTGATCCGTAGCTTTGTGGCTCATGAAAATTGATCACAAGGATATGGAAACAATCGAATCATTCAAGTCTATTTATCAGGCTTATGTTGAGAGCAATCTCACA
>JBGVQX010000019.1:0-30098 GCA_045127905.1 Candidatus Cryptobacteroides sp. | reverse complement strand
GCCAGATGTATTAAGCTGCTCGATCTTAGACATAATCAGAGCTAAACCCTTCTTGCGGGCTTCTGTACCTTTATGATCCAGATGAGTATTGACAAATAAAAATTCCTTGCCGGACTTCTTATGCTTCATCACAGCCCATGTAGCAGTCCTCAGACAGTCGGCATCCCAACCTTTTGAAGGCTTTTCCGGAGTATCTGACAGCCAGAACATTCCCCATTTAACCTTCTTCATAGTCTTTTTATTCCAGAAGATGGCTGTATATTCTCCTTTCTTTTTTCCATCATCCCTTCCTCCTCCGACAAAATCATAATTCTCGCACATTTCGTCAATGAACATGACCTGATCATGAAGCGCTTCCTGGATGCCGAAAACATCCGGCATGACATCCTCCAGCATCATTCCTGTCGCAGGATATCTGAAATTCCAGGAATTGGTGCCGTCCTTAGCAGTTCCTGTCCTTATATTATATGACATAGCCTTGATTTCTACACTATCCTTATCCTTGGCGGAAATATTCTGTGCACAAAGTACTGCAAGTACAACAGCAACAATAGAGACAATCTTCAATTTCATAAATACATGTTTAACATCCGCAAAAATAATAAGTTTTTACTGTAACAGACGTTAATTAGGAAGATTTTATGTAAGTTTGCATGATAACTCATAATGGCAATATACATGGCAGAGGAAAGATTTTCAGATCTTGGAAGAGTGGAGGCAATAGCAAAGCTCTACGAAGGCACACCATATAAGCCTTATAAAACCTGCGTATTCGAAACATCAGGCAAATCTTATATAAGCACACAATCCCGGGTGTTCATAGAAGGAATCGATTTTGATCTTGTATACTTCCCGTTGAAACACCTCGGATACAAATGCGTTACAGCGGTTACTGGAGAACTTTATGCCGAATTCTCGCATCCGCGTACCATGGATGTAAGAATAGGTATTTCATCCAAGCTTGATTTCGCGCAGATCCGCGAAGTGTGGGAAGGAATGGTGACAGCTGCCAAGGAACATGGCTACAAGGATGTTTCGCTGGACCTTGTACCGTCTCCAAACGGACTTACCATAAGCATTTCATCTTCCGGAGAGACTTCCCTTCTGATGGCAAAACGCAGACCTGCAGCAAAGAGCATGGACCTCATATGCGTGTCAGACAATCTGGGAGCGGCATTCATGGGTTTCCAGGTGCTGGAAAGAGAAAAGAGAAAATTCGAGCAGAGCGGCGATGCGAAGGCACAGCCAGACCTCGATTCATATAAGAATCTTATCGGAGCATATCTCAAACCTAAGATAAATCCTCAGACCATCTCGCAACTTGAAGCAGCCGAAATAATGCCTTCCTACGGTTATCTTGTGACAAGAGGGCTGGCAGACGCTGTCAAGAGACTTGTGAGAGACAGTGGAATGGGTGCCAAGATATATGTTGATAAGCTGCCTTTTGCCGGAAAAACATTCGAGCTCGGCAAGGAAATGAACATTGACCCTATGTCGGCAGCCTTGAACGGCGGAGAGGACTATCGTCTGCTATTCACCATACCTATCGGAAAACATGACAAGTTCCGCCACGACTTCCAGACATTCGACATAATAGGACATCTTGCAAAACCGGAAGTAGGAGCAGTGGTTGTGACACCGGAAGGAGTGGAACTTCCCATGAAGGCGCAAGGATGGAAAAATGAATAATTCAAACACTTAATAATATGAAAAAAATCTTCACTATCCTCCTCACAGCAGGAGCGGCATGTCTCATCAGCGAGACTGCATCAGCACAGTCACTCAAGGACCTTTTCAGCAAGGACAACATCAAGGATGTAGTAGAAAATGTCACAGGACTTGACCTGTCAAAGGATGAAGCTGTTATCACCGGTACATGGCAATTCAGCGGAACAGCCGTAGAGCTTGAAAGCAAGGATATTCTTAAAAAGGCTGCAGCAAAGCTCGCAGTCGAGACTATTGAAAAGAAACTTGACGAGACTATTGCAAAAATCGGTATCACTCCCGGGCTTTTCGCATTCACTTTCAACGAAGATAAATCTTTCATCGTCGGATTCAAGAAAAAGGAAATAAAGGGTACCTACACCCTATCAGACGACAAGAAGAAGCTAACTCTTACATTCGGACGATTTACAAAACTCGGTACAATGGAAGTGATCACAGACCTTGGTAGCAAGGAACTGGAGCTTATGTTTAAGGCTGATAACCTTCTCGAACTTCTTGGAAAGATAACCTCAGAAGGAAACAGCGACTCAATGAAAGCCCTCTCTACACTGGTAGGAGCATATGAAGGAATTAACCTCGGACTTGAACTATCAAAATAAAAGGTATGAAAAAAATATTATTTGCTTTTTTCGCTGCAGCATTGATTGTAGCTGTGTCTTGCGAGAAAAAGGAAACTACCCCTGTGCTCCCGGAAAACACCCCACAGGAAATAACATTTAAGGCCAACATATACACTTTTACAAAAGCTACAGATACCGCTTTTGAAAACAGTGACGCCATAGGTGTCAGCATATTCAATCCGGAAGTGTATATCTTCAATAAGGAATTCACTTACAATGAAGGCAAATTTTCATCTTCTGTAGCCCACAAATGGTATGAGGACAGGAATCTGGAGTCTACAATCACTGCAGTTTATCCTTACAACAGCAGCATTGTCGAATATAATTCTGCTGTAGTTTTCCAGGTCAGCGAAAACCAGGCTGTGAAGGCAGGATATGCTGCTTCAGACCTCATGGTGGCAAAGACAACAGCAAAACCTACTGCAGAGGCTGTTCAACTTCCTTTCAAGCATGCTCTTTCAAAGATTGAGGTGAAAGTAAACAGTCAGCTTGGCGAGGATATAGCAAATGTATACTTTGTAGATGTAAATACTGAAGTTACATATGACCCTAAGGATCCGGCAAACCTTACTACAACAGAGACCAAAGGTACTGTAAAGGCTTATAAGAGCAGTGAAGATACATGGACCCTCATTGTTGCTCCTCAGACAGAAGTATCTCCAAAGCTTGCAATCACCACTGTTTCTGGAAAGCAGTATGTGTTTGAACTTACAGAAGCTGTAACATTCACTTCAGGAAAGGTCAGCACCGCAGAGGTTACTGTCAAGGAAGAAAGCATCTACACTTCATTCACATCATCTATTGAGGACTGGGTTACAGACAACGTTCTTGACTTCGGCAAAAGTGAGGAAGAGGTGGAGATTCCTGAGGATGAGCCAGAATATTGCCGCCTTACCATAAAGGTAAATAAAGCTATTACATGGTATAACAAATACATCTACTCATGGGACGCAAATGAGACTAAGCTTTCAGGAGAATGGCCAGGAACCAAGACAGAGTGGGATAAGGAAGAAGGAGATTACCATATTTATTACTATAACTTCCCTTATTCATTGAACGGAACCGCTATAAATTATATTATAAATAGTGGTGACGGCGAACAGACAAACGACCTGACTGTTACTCTCAACGGAGAAAACACCATAGTTACCATTGAAGCTACGGATAAAAAACAGCAACAATAGATAAATTATTGTTAATTTAAAAACCAGGAAACTACGCAGTTTCCTGGTTTTTTACTATTATGATATAAAATTTAATAAATTTCATTGATTTTTTATTGTTTATCATAAAATATTTATATATTTGCAGTGTTAATCACTAAATAATGACCGTTATGACTGAATGGTGGACTTCACTTGACATGTTTATGAAGGTAATGTGGTGCATCGCCGCAGGCTCATCACTTATATTCATAATCGAGAGCATTCTCACTTTCATAGGAGCCGATGTGGACTTTGACACCGACACTGATTTCGATGTGGCGGACCACTCCTTCGATGCGGATCCTTCCATGAATCTCTACACCTTCCGCAACCTCGTTAACTTCCTTCTGGGAGTCAGCTGGACAAACATCATCCTGGATGATTATGTCACATCACGAGTAGTGCTGATGATAATCGCCATAGTTGCCGGAATAGCTTTGGTTGCTGCTGTGATGTATCTGTTCAAATGGCTGAGCAAGATGCAGCAGAGCGGAAATATCGATGTATTTAAATCAGCCGTAGGATGTTATGGAAAAGTATATCTGACCATTCCTGCAGAAAGAAAGGCTATGGGAAAGGTGCAGATAACAATCAATGATTCCGTACGCGAATACGATGCTGTAACCGATTCCGAAGAAGACCTTAAGACCGGCACATCAATCAAAGTTGTGGAAGTCCTTGACGCTTCGACACTTGTAGTAGAAGAAATGAATTCACTTATAATCTAATAACATTATGCAACCGATTTATCTTATCCTTATCGGCGCGCTGGTGCTCATAGTGACATTGGCAGCCATTCTGAAACGCTACAAGCGCTGTCCTTCAGACAAGATCCTCGTGATATACGGTAAGACAGGAAAGAACAAGAGCGGTGGTGCTTCATCTGCAAAATGTATCCACGGAGGTGCTTCATTCATCTGGCCTGTATTCCAGAGCTATGAATTTCTGGACCTCAAGCCCATTTCAATCGAATGCAACCTTACAAACGCACTAAGTAAGCAGAATATCCGCGTGGACGTTCCTTGCCGATTCACTGTCGGAATCTCCACTGAGCCTGAAAACATGACAAACGCAGCAGAAAGGCTCCTTGGACTTACAATCGAGAACATCCAGAATATTGCTACAGATATCCTTTTCGGACAGCTCCGTCTGGTCATTGCGACTATGGATATTGAGGAAATCAACTCAGACCGCGACAAATTCCTTGCTAATGTCAGCATGAACGTGGAAGCTGAGCTGAAGAAGATAGGTCTCAAGCTCATCAACGTAAACGTAACCGATATCAGGGACGAATCCGGATACATCGAGGCTCTGGGTAAGGAAGCAGCAGCAAAAGCAATCAACGACGCCAAGAAGAGCGTTGCGGAGCAGAACCGTTTCGGAGAGATCGGTAAGGCTGAAGCAGACAGAGATAAAGACATCCGTATCGCAGAGACTCTCAGGGATACGCGTATCAGTACTGCTGATGCCAATGCAAAGGCCGTAGAAGGCGAAAACAACTCGAAGATAGCCATTGCAGCATCAGACGCGATAAGACGCGAAAAAGAGGCGGAAGCTGCAAGAGTTGCGATAGCTGCAGAGAAAGTACAGGCTGCGAAGGCTCTCGAAGAGGCATATAAGTCAGAGAAGGAAGCCGAGCTTGCACGTGCGGAAAGAGAAAAGGCAACCCAGATGGCCAATGTTGTGGTTCCTGCTCAGATTGAGAAGGAAAAGGCTATCATCGAAGCTGAGGCTGAGGCTGAGAAGATCCGCAGGATGGCAAAGGGAGAGGCTGATGCTATCTATGCTAAGATGGATGCACAGGCAAGAGGTATGCTCGAAATCCTCTCAAAGCAGGCTGACGGTTTCAACCAGCTTGTTAATGCTGCTGCAGGTGACCCTCAGAAGGCTGTCCTCATGCTTATCGCAGACAAACTTCCTGACCTTGTCAAGACTCAGGTTGAGGCTGTCAAGGGCATAAAGATCGACAAGGTGACCGTATGGGACGGAAACGGACAGGGAACTGACGGAAAGACCGCCACTTCAAACTTCATTTCAGGAATGATGAAATCCGTACCTCCTCTCGAGGAACTCTTCAATATGGCAGGAATGAGCCTTCCAAGCTATCTTAAAGGACAGGAAAAAGCCGAGGAACAGATAACTGAAGAGTAATGCCTATAATAGTTAACGTCGATATGATGCTTGCCAGAAGGAAAATGTCTTCAGGCGAACTTGCCCAGAAGGTAGGAATCTCGGCAACCAACCTCTCCATCCTCAAGACAGGGAAGGCAAAAGCCATAAGATTTTCCACTCTGACAGCATTGTGCAAGGCATTGGAATGCCAGCCGGGAGATATCCTTGAATATCAGCCGGATTAAACAGATACTTAACTTGCATGCGACGCCAGATTTCCACGTGGATTTCTGGCGTCAAGTGCAAAAACCTGTGTCTGGTCTCAACTGATGGCTCCCTCGCAATTTCCAAAGCAAGGAAGTGCTCGTCTTAAAACACCAATCTTGAGACTATCGGGTAATGGTCAGATATATAGAGTACGTCCTTATATTGACGGACGATTGTCTCGAATTCGGCACACTCAGAGAAGCCGGAATGATATATATAGTCAATAATTGATGCGCTCTTGCCCCAAGCATTGAATGTAGCACGGGAGTCTGTCTTAAGGGCAGACCTGCGGGCATCGGTCATCTTTGCGTTGAGTCCGTACAAGACTGGAGCATCGGGCTCCACATTAAAATCCCCGGTCAGAATCATAGGAAGACCTTCCGGATTCATTGCAGCTATACGCTCGAGAATAAGTTCGAGACCTTTCTGCTGTGCCATATCCCCACGATGATCAAGATGCGTATTAACATAGAAGAATTTCTTTCCGCTCCCTTTCATCTCCATCAAGGTCCACGTCGCGGTCCTCTTGCAGTCGGCATCCCAGCCTCTTGACGGTTTCTCTGGAGTCTCTGACAGCCAGTAAGTACCCCAATCGATAAGTCGCACCGTGCGGGTATTATAGAATATCGCCATGGTTTCCCCTTTCTTATTTCCGTCCTCACGCCCTACCCCCACATATGAATATTGAGGCAACTTGACATCCATATACTCAAGCTGCTCAGCCAACGCTTCCTGCACTCCGAACACATCAGGGGCATAATCCTTTATCATAGCAGGAGATGCCTTGGCACGGTTCTGCCAGATATTGGCTCCATCCTTTTTATTCGCAAACCTTATGTTGTAGGATATAACCTTGACCTCATCACTTGACGGTGTCTTTGCCTGCGAGGCAAATAACGAAAGACACAGCAGAAAAATCAATGCAAAATACTTCATATTACAGTTCAATTGAGGTTTCACCACGACGGACAGAATATGCCTTACCGTTAACATACAGAGTGTACGGCTTAGTGGAGGTCACGGCGACCTTGCCATCCTCATAGAGAATATCTGTAACAACATCACCAAAAGACAGGTCCATGATGCCATGGCGGCAAGTCTGGTGAAGGTTCCAGCGAATCGTTGCGCTCTGTGCATCCACATCATAGAAGCCCAGCACGTTTTCAATGAACAGCGATATCGGGCCAAGAGCTGACCAACCGCAGAAATCCGGTCTTACCTCTGTCACGCGATGGCCTGTGGTCTTACTTGCCGGCTTCGGCTCTGTCGGGCTATAGCATTCCCAGATTGTGTGAGGCTCGTACTGCGAATATGTCTGCCACTGATGCTCCAGAGTAGCCTGCGCCGCCTTGTTCGCTTCCTCAAAGAAGCCATACTTCTCCAAGGCCTTGATGCTCATATATGTTGTCGGAAGCCACATTCCGCCACTCCAATAGTTTCCATCCGGATAGAACTGCTCATCATCTCTGGATACCGACGGGAACGGTACTGCTCCACCAAGCTTATTATCTTGAAGTGCAAAACGAACCATCTGTTCTGCCTGCTCCTGAGAAGGGACTTCAGCAAGCATTGCCCAGAAAGAAGCCGGGGTCAGGATACGGATCTTTGACTGGTCTTCCTCCTTGATATCATAATAGCACTTATCCTGATCATCCCAATAATATGTATTGAGTTTGCTTTTCAGATCCTCATATCGAGCCTTGAACTCCTTCTCAGTCTCTTCATCACCTGCGACCTTAGCAAGACGAGTAATGTAAAGTGCCGCGAGAGCCTGCTGCGAAATGGCATCAACCCACAGCATCGGCCTTCCTCTTCTGCGTGGAGAATTGTCCATACCGCTCTGATAGCTGTTCCAGTCATAGCCGATACCCTTGTAATGGATACGGATGCCACCATTGGATATCGGAAACGGGAATGTGGTCTCCGGGGTCATCGTGTTGAACAGATCGAAATGCCTCTGGAGAAAGCGTGTTTCCGTCAAGAGTTCCTTGATATGCTCCTTATCATCTGTAAATTTGAAATAATCATTCTCAACCCAAGCGAAGAAAGGCGGGTTGTCCGGATGCCATACACTCAGAGGAGAACCGGCATTCTCATGCAAGGTGTAATAGAAGTTATCCAAAGTCTCGATGCCAGGAAACAATTTGGGGGCATATTTGCAGAACATCACCATGAACTCTGAATCCCAGATCCAGATGCTCTCCTCATGGAAGCCCTCATCCATATAACGCTCCTGCACCAGACCCGGCTGATATTTGATATGATCCTTCGCCTGTTCCCAAGCCACCCAGTACAAATCCACATACTCAGGCTTTTCATCAAAAACCGGGGTTGGAATCACTGCAAAAGGCTCTTTCTTTTGTGAACATGAGACAAGAAGGACAATACTAATTGCCGTTGACAATATTTTCTTCATAAGCGGAATTATCTTAGTTCAATATAGGCAAAACTCATACGGGCCATCGATATAGTCACAACGCACCCTTCCTCAGTTTGTTCAACCTCAACAGGGTAAGGCTGGTAGGTGTAAGTACCGTCAACCATGTAAACCCTGACATCCGACGCTTTTACTCCCTTCACATTAACCTTGACATCCATCTTAGGGTTGATTGTGCGAGGGATTCTGATATTAGGATCGGTAAGCTGAGGTATTCCGCTTTCGATATTGAGTCGAGTGACAAGGATACCCGAACCTGTCCTGTCTGCATTTGTTGCAGCTGCTACCTGTACTTCAGCCAAATCTGATTTTGCCTGAACAGCAGTACCCAACGCAGTCATCTGTCCCCAAGAGTAGAATGCCCAATATGCAGGCATCGGCTCCGCCTTAATTGTAAAGACATTATTGAAAGGACTTCCAATCAGTACATCGTAATACAACATCATGTCAACTGGTTCATACTGGCCTGCACACATTGTTGCTGCTGTGAGAACCGTCATATAATGCGACTGAGTCATATCGAAAGGCTTGATATTCCACTCATCGATGAATGAAGGAGTATCCTTGTAGCCGTTTTCATCCAAGGTCTTTCTAAAAAAATTCACATTGTACTTAAATGCCTCCACGGTATGGAAATACATATGCCATGAAAGGAAGTCAAGCGGAACATTCCTCTTGGCCATTGCCTCGATGAAAGCCTTTCCAGTAGTAGGATTACCGAGCAAGGCCGGACCACCGAACTGCAGATCAGGGAATTGACTTTTAAGATGGCGGTATGTAGTTTCATATAGATCATAGAACTGCTCCGGAGTACCAATCCAACAAACTGGCTTGGAATGGTCATGTTCATTCCATATCTGCCAATACTTTATATCGTAGTGGAAGCCATCTGCCCAACCCTCATTATAATGGCGGATGATATGTTCACATATCTTAGCCCATTTCTTATAATTCTTTGGCGGATACACATTATAGGCCTTTCCATGCTCAATTGTCTGACCTAATCGATAATATACCTGAGATCCAGCCTCAATAATATCTTTGATATACGCATCAGTAAAGAAAAAATCATAAGATTGCGGATCATTTACATCTGCGTCAAAATCCGGAAAAACACATGATATATCGACGCAATGTCCTGCCCCATACCAAGTCTGATCTCCGATATCGTGAGAACGAAAATATGGAATTCGTGCCTGACGTACCAGTTCAGAGGTATTACCGGCATATTCTATATTCTGAACACCTCCATTTACTCCATTCAGAGGTTTGACCGGTCCCTTATCAACCGAAAAATCAACATTTACATTCTGCGCAGAAATTGCTGCAGCAAAAAGGCTCAACACCAATACTACAATAATTTTCCTCATAATTTAATTCTTATAGATTCTTCGATATTATTTCCAAATTACATCTCTAAGATATACCTGACGTGTACCTTCGTGTACTGAATTGAAGGCAAGCTGACTGCCGTCAGAGCGCCATCTTGCGTGAAGATCGCAACGGGAGTACTGTTCCATATATTTCTCAGGAACAAAGAAACGGCCGATAGATTGTATAGAGCAATCCTCAACACGCATTATTACCCAGCTGCGGTAGCCTTTCGTCCAATATCCTTCACTACTGATGAATTTTCCATCAGGTGAGAAGATACAATGTCCGTCCCAGTCCATGATTCCTGGCGCAAGATGCCTTACCTTATCTTCCTCACCGACCTTGAACATAGTGTGAGCCCAAAGCTTTCCACCACCCCAGCGTGCTGTGACAGCCAAGGTCTCATCATCCTTCCAATTGAAGTGCGATCCCTGCCACCCGTCAGGGAAACAGCGTCTGAGGTCTGTTCCGTCCGTGTTCACTGTCATAGAAACAGTATTCCAATTGTAGACATAGCCTCTATCTGCGAGTTGTTCCTTAAAGTTCTGTACGGTACGCGCAAGGAAGAAAATCTTCGATGCCCCGGGGCTGATGATTGTATGACAGAAATAAGCCAGGCCATCCTCTGAAGTTATCTGAGGCATCTTCTCACGAGCATCGGCAACAGAAAGAATCAATTTTTCCTCACCAGTCTTGAGGTTTACAAGCCATAGCCCGTCATCGTCCGGCCAGACCTTATCCACAAGAGGGTCCTGTCCCTGGCCAGCATAGCCATAATCAGGACGACACATACGAAGGCGCGCATAGTTAAGACTCACAGCCCATTCTCCTGTAGGATCTACAGCACTTATCGGTCTGCCGACAATGCGTTCCTCACCTGTTTTCCAATTCAGTAGAACGGTCACGAAACGTCCTTCCCTCATATCATTGAAAGCACAGAGTCCATCCTCCCAAGGAAGCCAATGGAACATAGCTGCTTCCTGAAAATTCCAGCAAGTCGTCTTGGCTATCGGGATATAGCGATTATCATCCTGCAGATCCACCAACGCTACAGTAGCAGAATCGGTCACCTCGGGAAGTCTTCCGCTGAAATCAACGCCTAACACGCAGACATATCTTCCATCCGGACTCCAGGCATTGATGCCAAAATAATTGGCAAGCAAATGGTCCTGCGGTCCTTTTGTGATGGCATATGCCTCTCCGACTTCCGGAAATGGAGGCAAAGTTTCGGAGCAAGAGTTTAAAAGCATCGCTATACCAACGAATACTACACACAGCCTTTTCATTTATCTCTATTAAATTTTACTCAACAACTAAAACAGACTGACAGAATCATAGTTTTCACGCCCAGCATTTCCTTCTACAGTCTCGGTATAGACTGGAATTGTAAAGTCCTGAAGATTGAACTTTGCATAGACCGGATAATGGTCGGAAATATAAAGATTATTCCACTTCTGATTTACAGTATGGAACTCAAAGCATTCAAGACCAAGATAATAGATATGGTCAATCTGCTTCTTATCGCTTGTGCTTTCCCACCAGTGATATGTATAACAATCATCTGTAACTGGAGCCGTCTTTCTTGCGCTCAGATAGTTATCTGTGATAGGTTTCATCCATGAATCACTCTCAGGAAGATTCCAGTCTCCGGAAAGGATCACCGGAAGGTTCTCTGTATTAAGTTCAGCCACCTTAGCTCGTATCAGCTTGATCTCCTTCTGCATAGGATCATCGTATAGGCAAGTGTGAGTATTAAGATAGAAGAACTTCTTGCCAGTATCCTTATGGGTCAATACTACCCATGTCGATATACGAGGCTGTTCATCTTCAGTTCCTGGGAAATAAGTATCAGCCTTATCAGGAGTATCAGAATGACAGAACCATCCGTCTGAGTGCTTGGTAAACTTATCAGTACGATAAAGAATGGTGGTAGATTCACCATGTTTCATTCCCAACAATTGTTCGAAACTACTGAATGAAGAAGTGATATCCTTTCCTGACTTACGACCATAACCGACATGAGAATATCCAGAGCAGTTATTTTTGATATCTACTACCTGCTCCTGCTCCGCCTCCTGAAGGCCGACAATATCCGGTTTTAGCGTATTCAACATTGTATAATACGCGCTTCTACGATTTCTCCAATCACGGTCGTCTGTATCGGGATTATCGTTCTTATCCCTCGCAGAAGCATAGCGGATATTCGAAGACATCAAAGTCATATCAGACATCTCCGGAACATAGCTGACGTTCAATGGATAGATTTTACCCGCTTGGGCAGAGAACGATGATTTAGTGGAGTAAATCATCTGAGTACCATCTGTAGCACGTATGGCAAATGCCATCCCACTGGCATAAATCTGAGCAGGAATCAGGAGATATACCTCTGCACCAAACGCAACTCCTCCTGCAGGCGCAATCAAGTGCACATAAGGATGAGCAGCAGATGTTCCTGTCAAGTTTGAAAAGTCAGTGATAAACTCACCGCTGACCTTTTCATCTCCCAAAGTCATAAAAGTAATAGATTTGAGCAAACTGTTATGACTTGAAGTAATATTAAGTCTGACTGCACTCATCATCGGGGTAAACTCCAACCGTTTCGTGTCGGACATTCCCATCATAAGGAACGAAGAAGGATCATAAGTTGCGGAAAGCCACTCCTGCTTTTCCGGCAAGGTCACCACCGCGCTTCCATTACTGTAATTCGATATCGCAGTTGCCGGATAGGCAAAATAATATGGAGCAACCACATCAGACTTGACATCAAACGAAGCTTTGCTTGTTCCGACATATTCAGAGTATTCAGCCAACGGTTCAGAGGTGACTCCATTTACAGAAATGACATCACCCTCAGCCCAATAATTAGGATAATATGAGCCTTCCTTTTCACCGAGCGAAGTCTTAGTTGATGCATTCATCTGCAGAGGCGTAGCTGGCGTACATATCTCCGCATCAAACGCAACAGTTGAAATCACGTTGTTTTCAAGACCTGCATCCGCAAAGTCTTCCTGCATGCAGGCAGTAAAAAGCGGAAGGAGTAATATTGAGGAAATTATTTTTTTCATAGCATCATCAGTTCTAATTCCAATCCAACCCTTCCAGGTCATTCTTCTCTTCCATCGGAGCAAGAACCCCGGTACTCATGCACAGGGGGTGCTCAATTTCCAGTACGGCAACCTCAATTAACGGCGTTACATATTTTTTAATCATATAATATTCATTTCATCAGTTTTGTACACTAAACTGGAACACAGCATATACAGGATAATGATCAGAAATATAGTATCCTTTCCATTTTTCATTAATGGTGCAAAAAAGAGGACATCCAGCAAATCCTTTATAGAAAATATGATCCAACTGTTGATGTTTCTGGATTACATTTCTGTCTCCCCACCAATGGTAGGTCAGATTATTGTCTGTAGACTCAGCCCTCTTGCGCGCACTCAGGTACACCGCATTCAAATCACTCAATGCGGGGGCATTTTCCTCTACATTCCAGTCTCCAGTCAGAACAACAGGAAGATTCGCCTTGTTTTTATTTACAACTGTATTAAGTATGACTGCAACTTCCTTCTTTTGAGAAGACCCAAGACTCAGGTGCGTATTTATATAGAAAAACCCATCTCCTGTCTCCTTGTATTTCAGAACTGCCCAAGTTGCCGTTCTGCAATTACCATCCGTCATCTCATCAAAACGGGAGTTTACGACATCCGGAGTCGGAGAAAGCCATACTGTTCCCCACTGTTCCAC
The DNA here is from genome assembly GCA_045127905.1 of Candidatus Cryptobacteroides sp. GTDB lineage: Bacteria > Bacteroidota > Bacteroidia > Bacteroidales > UBA932 > Cryptobacteroides. The sequence goes on along the minus strand of JBGVQX010000019.1, from coordinate 16,608 downwards.
CTGAATATCTGCATCCTTATAGAATATAGCTGTAGACTCACCTTTAGTATTGCCATCAACACGACACACCCCGACATACGAATACCCCGCGCAATTAGCCGTGATGTCAGTAAGTTGCTTATATTCAGCTTCCTGAACACCCATCACATGAGGCTGCAATTCATTGACCATTGCAAAATATCCCACCTTACGATTTTCCCAATCACGGTCTCCAGTATCCGGATCATCAGCCTTGTTGCGAGCAGAATAATATCGCACATTGGAAGACATTACAATCAACCCGCTCACATCACCTGGCTTCAAGTTACCACTCCCATCAGGAATAATAAGACTGCCTATATTCCCTCCGGACTTCTCGCTGCAAGATGCGAGGATAAACAAAAAGCAGAAACCCGCTATTATATTTTTGATCAACTTCATGTTATAAAATTATTTTTTACCAACCAGGATTCTGATCAAGTTTGTAACCTCTATTTGCGTAATCCCTTATGATAGATGCCGGTATAGGTGCAAGATACTGCCTGTCATCGTCGTGCCAGGTACGCTTCTGTACTGTCTCATAACGCAAATCATACCCTCCTGCCGGATTCTTATCCGCACGCAATCCTTGTTCAGAGGAATTTACATCCACCAAAGGTATATGTCGTCCTGTAGCGAAACTTGGAAGATCCCTATAATTATCGTAAGAAGCATAAAAATCACTTTCAGAATCATTATTCACATCAAACAAGACATTCAAATCCGGAATATGAATTCCGCTCCATGGCATACGCTCATAGCTTTCACCCTCCTTCCAACGTGCAAGATCATCTTCACGGAATCCCTCATAAACAAGCTCGATTGTTCGTTCGCGACGGATCTCCATAATGACTGGATCTGTAACATCAGGATAAAAAACTTCCTGCAGATAAGGATCTATAGTTGTAGGTTTTGAAGACGTCACACCTGACTTATCCTGAAAGCCAGCTCTCTTTCGCAGTGCACCGACGGTATTTGCCCAATCTGCATCTGTAAGAGTTCCCAACTCAGCTTTAGCCTCCGCATAATTCAGAAGGACTTCTGCATATCTGATGATAGGAAGACTGTTTTCGTTTCTTGACTCTCCATTCTTTGCCACATTATCTTCAACAAACTTAATTGGCTGATAACCCGTTACGGCCACACCGTCAGGGATATTAGGACGGCTATCCATCCAATCACCACCAACCATCTGATAGTCAGGACCCTTCACGGTTTGTGCAAGACGTCCATCGCGACCTTCAAATTCATCGATAAACTCAATGGAGGTATAATCTTTCTGATCCGTAAAACGTGTTCCATCCTTGAAAAGATATGTGAATATGAAAGCCCTTGACAGACAACAGCAGTCACCGTATGTAGCAGAATTCCAATAAAAGTTCGCATCTCCGGTTACAAGATCTTCAAGGGAGGCTTGCACTCCCAGTATAACCTCACTGGTAATTACATCTTTCGAATAGAACACGGTTCTGTAAGCCCCCACGGAAGGATTATCAACCTTGTAGGCATCTCTATACAGAGCATCTGCATAAACCTCTTTATTAAGATACACATCGGGATCATTCATTATTGTCTGGGCGGCGTCAGCAGCAAGTGTGTAAAGATCCTTTGCCTTATAAAGTTCAGTTTCCTCATTATGATACTTTCTCCACGAAGCTTCGAAAAGACAAGCACGACTCTTCAGAGCATATGCTGCATTCTTAGATATACGTGTGTTGCCGACCGATGATGTTGTCTGGATATGTGTAGCGGCAAAATCCAGATCATCGATTATATGTGAAATGATAACATCACGCGAATCACGGTTTTTATACATTTCATCAACTTCTGAGGTCCCGAGACAATGATCAAACCATGGAACTGGCCCATACGTGGTAAGCTTATCATAATAGAAATATGCTCTGAACCAACGGGCAAGACCCTCATAATGATTCTTATCATCCTGAGAGACCGAGCACAAATCACTCTTTATTCCATCTATGAAATAGTTAATTTCACGAAGATTACCCCAACTCCAGGAAGTTGGCGTTTCTGCCGAATATGTTTCAGTATAAAAGTTGCTGATACTCTTACATACCCCAAAATCGATTGAGTACCCCTCCATAGAACTAAGGTCACTCAACGAAGGAAGCTGTTCATAGAACGAAAGGGAATATGCCTCCAAACCTTGAACACTTCCGAATATCAGTTCCTTAGAACCGGAAGAGACCATATCCTCTTCCAAAGAGCATGAACAAATGCTTGAGACAGCAATTGCCAAAGCGCATAATATTTTATAATTCCTCATTTACATCAGATTTTAATGGTTATACCAAAACTGAAAGTTCGCATTGACGGTAGGTTATTTCCATCGCCATAGTTATCCGATTGATTTCCAAGATCAGGATCCGATCCCATTGTTGCAGTAACGACGTCGACATCTTTGGTAAGGCGATAAAGCGGAGACCACGTAAAAAGATTCTCTCCGGAAAAATACACACCCACGCCAGACAATCCTATTTTCTTCACCCACTTGGTCGGCAAGTTGTAACCTATCTGCAGGTTCTGCAGACGGAAAAAGGATGCATCCATCACATATCGGTCAACCTTGTGAGCTCCAGAGAAGAATATACGATAGTAACCTGTATATTTTGGAAGATAAGCATTCGGGTTCTCCGGAGTCCATGCATTTTTAACGGTCCACTCAAGTGCATTTCCATAAGGACGATGATACTGTCCCCAAATGATAGACTCGCCGCTAGGATACCAGTCCATCTTACCTATACCTTGAAACATTGCAGAAGCGTATATGCCATTCCACTCCAGATTCAATGTCAAGCCATAACGGTAACGAGGAGATTCATTTCCAACTTTGACCATATCACCCGGATCATCAACTGTCTGAGAACCTTTATCTATGATACCATTTCGGTTCTTATCCTTCAATATCACATCTCCCACCTTTGTAATATAACCTTCATTAAGCTGAATAAGGTCATTGACATATGGTTTACCCGGGCCATAAAAGTTATCTATCAATTCTTGAGAATCAAAGATTCCTCCAAACTCAAAGCCCCATATATCACCTATTTCTTCTCCGACATACCAGTCATTCAGTGAATTTGTCGGGTTGTTATAGCGGGTGATGAAAGTACGGTTGTCAGAGAGTGAAGCCTTTATTCCGAAATTCAGCTTATGGGCTCCGACATCGAAAGAGTCATCATAACTTACAGAAAGTTCAAATCCTCTGGTCACCAAGTCGGCATAGTTGCCCTTAGGCGCACTTGCACCATATGTATCGGGGAGACTTGGTCCCACGGTGTACATATTCAAAGTATTACGTACATAGTAGTCTCCAGTAATGTTAATCTTACCATTATAGAGCCCTATATCTACTCCTCCATCAATTGTCTGCGAAGTTTCCCATGTCAGTCCGTCCGGGATCTGGCTCGGGATTGAGGTCATACGTCTTTTAGCGACTCCATCAATAACATTAGAAAGATTACCAAAACCGAATCGCTCCACATAAGCATATGCATCAACATTACCATTGCCAAGTTGGCCCCACGAAGCACGTAACTTCAGACTCGAAATTATTGTTGGGCTTACATTCCACCAATGCTCACCTGAGACCCTCCAGGCTGCTGAAACCGAAGGAAAGAATCCCCACTGCTGATTTGTGGGAAACTTTGACGACCCATCATAACGAGCATTAAGTTCAACGAGATATCTGTCATCATATGAATAATTGAGACGGGCGAATGCTCCTATTGACCTCCATCGGGCTTCCCAACCATATGTGGTAATATTATCTCCCATCGCCATCTGAATAGACTCGGCATCATTAGAAATCAGACCATAACGAAGCGTGTTTTGCAATTTATCTGCAGCTCGCTCAAAATTATAACCTAAAAGAGCCTTGAAATCATGTTTATCATTCCATAAGTTGGCATACTCAAGATACGCATTCGTACTGATATAACTCCACCTGGTCCACTCTTCCGTAATATAGTCATCAACTCCCTGAGCCCCGACCCACGCAATATGACCAGGAGCTTCACTATAAGACACCATGGTATTCTTTTTCATATTATTACCCCAGTTTGCCTTATAAGTAAAATCTGCATTCAACCTGAGAGTCTTATCAAAGAACTCCGCCCTGGCACCGGTCGTGCTTGTAATCTCATTACGAAGCTTATCCGTATAGTTATTGCCCGTCACTAGACCTCCAATTGCATATGCTGCACTTTTAGTCAAAGTACCGTCCGGATTAAAAACAACTGAACTAGGGAAACCGTGATCCTGCATCGAGCGCAGGAACAGGCCGCCACTCTGTTTCCCGTGAGAAGCCGGTATATGATTATCTTCGTAATTGAACGAAATATTTTCCCATATATCCAGCCATTCAAACGGTTTGACTGAAGCTTTCGCTCGAAGAGACATTGTCTGATACTTGTCCGGATTGAAATTCAGAATACCATCATATTTGTATATACGGCCAGAAAGATAGTAATTCAGTTTACCGGTATTTCCACTTAAAGAAAGATTGTGAGTATGAGCCAATGTGTATGGTTTATAGATCACATCATAGTAGTTAGTGTTTCCATAATAGACATAATCACCATTTTCACCTATAGCGACCTCGTCAGTTATCCCTTGCTCTTTTCTACGTTTGAATTCTTCCAGCCACGACATGGAAAAATCCATACTCGAGTTGATTCCTGACGGATTGTAGCCATAGTTATTATAATACGCCTGCTGGAAAAGACTTGCATAAGTATATCCGTCATCAATGATATCCGGAAGGTTGCAAGGAGACAGGAAAGACACGTTTCCACTATAATTTAAGTTGAACTTACCTTCGTCCTTCGATGCGTTTTTGGTAGTGATAAGCACAACACCGAATGTTGCACGGGAGCCATAGATTGATGCTGATGCAGCATCCTTCAGCACCGACACGCTCTCAATATCATCGGGGTTCAAGAGTGCAGGATCACCCTCGACGCCATCAATAAGTATCAGAGCACTTCCGCCTCCTCCGATAGATGTCGTACCACGGATATTGTACTCGGCGCTACGACTCGGCTTACCGTCCGCAAGAGTGATATTCAGGTTAGGAATGGCACCCACAAGCATCTGAGTCGCATTTGAAGAAGGACGTCCGGAAAACACTTCGGATGTAACCTGATCCACGGCACCGGTCAGGTTTGCCTTCTTCATGGTACCGTAACCCACCACAACCGTCTCTTCCAAAAACTCGGACGATGGCTTGAGAAGAATGGTCATTCTGTCGGCACCTCCGACCTTGAAGGTATAACTGTCATATCCCAAAGAGGACACAACCACCTCCTGGCCCACCTCCACATTGACAGAAAAATCGCCGTCAATGGAGGTGACGGTTCCATCAGTCGTACCCTTCACGAGCACACTGGCACCGATCACAGTCTCACCGGTCACAGCATCCTTTACCACACCTGTGATATTGACCTGCTGTGCAAAGCCTGTCAAGGCAAAGCACGAAAGCAATAAGGTTAGAATAAATCGTTGCATAATCATATGGTTTTTTGCAAAGGTAGCTTGTGGAGCTACCTATGTATTGCAGTGATAATTCCGATTATTACCACTATTTTGTATTTGTATCTTTAGTTACATTCTTAAGCCTCCACTGGCGCGGTGTCATGCCGAACTCACGCTTGAAACATTCGGAGAAGAACGAATGGGTATTGAAGCCGACTGCCATCGCCACATCCTGCACGGAAACCGAATCATCCTTGAGAAGTTCTACCGCTCGGTGAAGTCTTACTTTCATAACATACTCCATAGGAGATATATCTGCATATTCCTTCATCTTCTTGTATAATGAAGAAGATGACAAGCATACTGCTTCAGCAAGATCATCAAGAGTTATGGCGCGGTGAAGATTTTCCGACACATACTCCTGGATGGTGCGTAGGAACTTCTGCTCCTGGGCGGACACCCTTCCCGTCGGAAGTTTGGCATCTGAAGGCAGAGACGAAAGATAGAACTCATATACCCTCTTGCGATTGTCTATGAGGTTGTCTACCATACTGCGAAGCTTCTTCGGAGAGAACGGTTTTTCAAGATATGTATCTGCACCGGTATCAAGACTCTTCTGCATGAGAGTGTCCGGTATTTCCGCTGAAAGCAGTATGACCGGTATATGACTTGTGGTAAGATTTGATTTGAGTTGTTTAGTGAATTCTATTCCATCAATTTCAGGCATTATTACATCTGACACAATCAAAGACGGAGATGTTCCCTTCTCAATCTTTTCCAGTGCCTCTTTCCCATTATATGCAGTGACCACGTCGTAAGAGTCATCGAGAACATTCCTGATAACGCGCACCATATCCTTGTCATCCTCCACAACCATCACGATCTTCTCCTTGGAACTCACTTCTGAAAGCGGAGCCGCATATTCATGAGTCACTGCAAGAGGAACCGTGAATATGAATCTGTTGACTGACATATCATCGTCCATCACAAGCGACCCTCCCAACATTTGAGCAAACTGAAGACTTGTAGAGAGTCCGAGTCCAGTTCCCTCAATCTTAGCCTCATCATGTGCCTCATACCGGTAGAAAGGCTTGAAAACCTTCTTTCTGAAGTCCTCAGGTATAATCTTACCATCATTTTCCAGACATAGTGCCGCATCCTTTCCATCAGCGGATAAGACTAAAGCAGTTCTATTCTGAGAGTATTTCAGCGCATTGGAAAGCAGATTATCCAAGATTCGTCCGAATGAGCGTACATCAGTCTCGCAATATACCGGTTCCTCCGGCACAGATATAGATAAGCTCTTGCCTTCCTGAAGGAACATAGGATGAAAGCGCCTGTGAGCATCCTTTACGACATTGCGCACATCAATAAACTCCGGACGGATCTGAAAAGTGGAGTCTGATAGCTTCCTGAAGTCCAACAACTCGTTAATGAGAATCGTCAGTTTGAGAGAATTACGTCTGATAATATCGAGGTTCTCCTGCACGGAAGTATCCTTAGAAGACGCGAATTTACGCATAAGAGCTTCCAATGGGACCTGAACCAGAGTCAAAGGTGTTCTTATCTCATGAGCAATAGATGTAAGGAACTCCATCTTGGATTCGAAGAGTTCCCTTTTATGCAGCTTCGCAGCCTTGGCTTTTGCCCGGCGGTTCGTCAGCACAGCCACCTCGACCAATGCTATTATGAGAAACAGAACATAAAGCAATATTGCCGGCAGACTCAAGAGCAGATGAGGCTGTACTGCCAGTTTCAAAACAGTTTCAAGACTCGACTCTCCTGCAAATGAAACTGCTTTAACCTTAAGATCCCATTTACCCACAGGTATATCATACACATTGAAAGAGCCCCCATCCACCGGCGTCCAGTCAGAACGTCCCTCTATTTTCCAGAACAGTTTCTTTCTCGGAAAATCCGCATAATCCAGCGGAGACACATTGACCTTGAAAGAACGCGCTTTGTTATCGAGAATCATCTTGTCCGGACATAAATGTATGCCACCCTCCGTTTCACCAGAAGAAGCAAGAGTCTGAAAAGAAGAAATGACGGGAGGTCTGACAGGTGATGATGTCTGTAGAAGATTACGTGTCGAGAATGATATGAAGCCATCAGACGTTCCTGCATACAATACTCCTCTCGAATCAATAAAATTTGACGAATAATTGAAACGGTCTATCTTGAGACTTTCTCTCGAAATCTCAGGAAGAGGAGTATCATCGTATATATTCGAGACCTGAATACCTTTTGTTCCCGTTATCCATATCAGACTGCCGCCTTTTTCCATCGCAATCTTCTGTAAATGCAGTTCCTTTCCAGAACAAGGTTCAAAACGGGCTTCCTCACGATCGAATTCCCATAATCCGCTACCCTCGGAGGTCGCAAGAATACGGCCGTTGGCATCTTCCGCAATATCTGTAAGTATATTGGATACCGGCACATGATAAGTAGTAAATGACGAAGATGCATAACGGAACACCTGCCCAGAGATGCTCGCCACCCAGACCGATTCGTCGGAAGCGCAGATTATGCGGCAAACTTGAGAGGATGGTATAAAAATATCCTTCTCAAAGCTGGAGTCTGCTTTGTCACGCCCAACAGTAAAGCCATCCTTTCCACCAATCCACAAACGTCCTTCCGCATCGCGACAAAATGCATAGGCAGACTTGCCTGCTTGAGGATAGTATGTAATTTTGCCACTGTCTGAATCAAGACAGGCTACCGGCAGTTCATTATCAATTGTTCCTACCCACAGCCTGTTTCCTTCTGCCATAAGGCCCGTAATGTTCCTTCCTGCAAAATATCGGCAGACACTTCGTTCGCAATCGTTCTGCATATCCAGGCAAAGCAAACCTTGACTATCACTTCCTACCCAGATATATCCCTTTGCATCTTCCACAAAGTCACGAGCCTTAAAGCTGCCTCCACCAGTGAATCCTTCCGAATAATGCCGGAAATTCAAATTATTGGGACATATTCTTGCAAGACCCTCAAACAAGGTTCCACCCCAGACTCCACCTTTATGATCCTGTGCCAGACATCGAAAAGAATTATCATGATAAGGCCTGAAAACACGCTTCTGCACAAGACAACTGTCGAGAATATGGATACCGTCACGGGCTGCCACCCAAAGTTCTCCCGAAGTATGCTCCAGCACATCTCTCATTTTTGAGAGGAAATTAACCTTACTAATCTGATGTGTAGCGAGATCCAATACAAATGGAGCGCCTTCTCCAGATGACAGGAACAATCTGCCTGCTGCGCACACCATACGGGAAACGCCCTTATTGAAAAGTATACGATCTATTTCTGAAGAAACCGGTTCAAGATCCTTCTGGCCATCGGAGGAAACCATAAGACAATCTTCTTTGGTAAGGACATAAACTGTCCCTGTACACGTGACGCATATTGACTTGCAGTCTACAGGAAGAGTTGTTACAATTCCTGTTACAGTATTCACCTGCAACAAATCATTCCCATTACGCGGAATCCATAGAATACCATTCTTGTCACAACACATCTGTCTTACGGGCACTCCGTTCAGCCAGGAATTATCAAATCTGCTGACGCCAGCCTGGTTTTTCCTCACACAGTAAAGACCATTAGAACATCCAGCCCATATAGCACCTGAGTTGTCTTCGCAAAGAGAGAATACCACCGAAGGTCTCCCACTTTCCGGATGAGGAAGGTCAAAATGCATAACATTAGTCCCTTCATAAAAGTCCAGCCCTTCATTAGTACCGATCCATAAGAAATTCTCTGAGTCAAACAGAACATCATTGACACAGTTATCTGAAAGCCCGGACTGCACGTCCAATGTTGTCGACAGATATTTTTGTGGAGCAGCAAAGGCTACAAAGAGGAAAAACAGCCCTGCTATGGACAGGACTGCCTTTCTAAAACAATTCATCATATAATTCTCCATATCTTTACAAAGATACGAACATCAGATCAGTTTGCCTGATAACATCCAGGCCAAGAAGTTGTTCCTCGGTTATTTCCGTTTATATCCTTACCCAGGGCTCCGATTTCCTCAAGCCATGCATAGAAATCAGCATCCGCCTCCTGAATCTTTGCGTTCACGCCAGCAGTAGGAGCAAATTGATCTTTATTTGTTCCACTCGAAAATGTTCCGTTCCAGAGATAAGCGCCATTCCAACCTGAAAGGTCAGAAGCCACATAATCATGACCTGAACCTTCATCAGAGCCCCAATCTACATTGTCGTCAACGCCGGAGGTCTTTGAATAATAACTTTCATACTTATGGGCAAAACAAGACAGAGCTACCGGCAGATCATCAGACTCATATGTCGAGCACACTATACTATTTAAAAGGTAGTATTCTGCATCTGCATACAAGAAAGCAACTGGTCCGGACAAGTCATTAATAGAATCTCCATCCTTAAGTTGAGAACAACCGATAAGAGAAGTGTTAGACAACAGGAATTTTGCTCCGTCTATCAGGCTGGAATCATACATGCCTTCATGACCGAAAAATATCCATGGCACCTCATTATTATTTCTGCCCGTATAATTATCATGCATTGAGCAGTTATTCATTGCAATGGTTGCAGCACCACCTCTGTTTACGATCATAGAGCCACCCTTTCCTCCACATCCTTCTACCACACCACTCGTATTATTCTTGATTTCACAAGCGTTAAAATAGATAGTTGCTTGCTTATTATGAAGGTGAATGATTGTTCCAAGAGGGACATTCTTTTCTTCATCACGATAACAATCGTTGTTTTCAAATAGGCAGCCATCAAAACGAATAATAGCATTATCTGTATCCACGGCCACAATACCTCCAAGTCCAAGATTTGTACCAAGGTCACAAGTATTACCAACGAACTGGCAATCTGTAAAATTATAAGTTACTTCTCCTTGTACATATACAGCAGAACCAGCATCGCCCGTAACAGATTCATTAGACTTAAATACCACCCTGGTTGCATTTACATCAGCGACGCTTTTGCCCTGGGTCAAAATTGCATTTCCAATATTTGACTTTATTTCTGAATCCGTGATATTGAGTACAGAATTCTTTGCATAATCTGTAAGCACGATTGCACTACCATATCCATAGTTGTCAGAAAATGAGCAATCCTTGATATTAAGCACTGCACCACACCAGACTGCTATTGAAGCTCCTGTTGCTGTTGTTGAATTGCCTCTGAACCAACAATTTTCAAATGTCACTTCCTTTGTGTTCTCATTAACACAAATAGCTGTAGAACCGTCAATTCCATCTGTTCCCGTAAATTTAATATTCCTGATCACATATGAATCCGTATTGAACCAAAGCACACCAGCCTTATCCTCTTCTGTATTTTTTCTACCAAGGAAGGTAGTCGTATCTGTAGGAGTCACAGTTCCCTCTAACGTAAATTCTATATATTCCTTTGCATCAGAAAAGTCAAAAACAAGGAAATCGTCTCCGAACGAGAACTCATCAGCAGAGAAATGGAATACAGAACCATTCAGCAGTTGCCAGTTTTCCTGATTTGTAGCAAACTCCTTGAATTTCTCCACATCCATTGCGTTCTCCCAACTTTGTCCTGTAGCAGTACCTGCTCCTTCAGGAGTCACATAATATTGTCCAAGACGAGACTCGATTTCAGAAAGCTTGATAATCTGTCCTCTCTGAGTTGTAAATGTTCCATTGTAGTAGAATGGAACGAGAGCAGTCTCGCCTTCGAAGCAATTGATGCGGAAACCATCTGACAGTTCAATACCAGGGAACACTGGAATATAATAGTTTCCTTTTCCTGAGACAGTCATATCCACAACAGACACTACATCAGTCGGAGTTCCAAAGACTAGATCACCATCTTCGCTGAAACTTACAGGAAGATTGCCGGCTATAGATTCTTCGCCTACTGATTGTACCTGCACACCAGTTGTAGCCTCGCTTGAAACACCTACTTTAAGAAGACATGCTGCATTCTTGAAGTTCAAAGTAGTATTCCATGAATCTCCGTCCTTGACAGCCTTTGCAATACAAATATCAGCCTTAGAAAATTCGCCTCCGGCAAGTACACTGGCAAAATCCAGAGTCACCTCTCCATTTTCCAAACCGGCAAAAGCACTTACCGGATATACGGCATAAACTTCCTCAGCTGTCGCATCTACCTTTACTGAGAATGTAGTAGTAGCGCCTGCATTTGCCGCCTGAGAAGAAACACTACCACCCTCCCACGCAAATAGGACTTCATCTCCGGCAACCCAAGTGACAGTCTTATCATCATCTGCGATAGATGTCCTCGTAGGCACATTTGCCGAGAATACAACAACGTCTTCACTGCCGGGTATCTCTGGTTCCACTGGAGTCTCAAGACCAGTACAGGCTGCAGCAAACATTGCTAGCGCCACAATTGAAATTTTCTGTATCTTTTTCATAATTAAACATTTCTATTCAAACAGGTCATACGAATTATAATTTTCTTTTGTTGCTGAACTCTCTTCGGCAGAAGAGGTCATGACGGCAGACTCTACGCAGATAGCAATAGGAGTCGCCTCGGGTGTAAGATAGTCTTGCATTATTATTGTGATTTTATAGTTTATTTCTGATAACAGCCAGGCCAAGAAGTTGTGCCACGGGAAGTACCGAGAATGTCCACACCTAAAGCTCCGATACTTTCCAACCAATCATAAAAGTCTGGTGATGCCTCCCGTATCTTCTCATTGACATCTGCAGTCGGAGCAAGTTTATCACTGCTTTCTCCAGTCAGCGTACCGTTCCACATAAAACCGTTCAACGCACCGAAACTGCTGGAGTTTGCATAGTAATCATGTCCTGAACCTGTATCTGTACCCCAATGGATATCAGCATCCAACTCCGGAGAGGTTTTGTTGTAGAAAGAATTGATATCTACTCCCTTTTCACTTCCAAGAGCAAAACCATCCGACTGTTTTGAGCACATGATATTATTCAAGAGGCTATACTCAGTATTTTCAAAGAACCAGATTACAGGACGCGTACTTAACGGTTCAGTCTCGCCATAACGGGTAACATCACCGATTACAGTAGTATTTGCCATAACGAAGTTTAGAGATTCGTCATAATTGACTATCCACCTCAAATCCTGATTGTCTCGTCCACCATAGTTATCATGTATGTAACAATTATTCCATGCTATATCTGCCGCATTGAATATTGTAATCACCATACCACCATAACCACCATAAACACCACTTCCGTGTCCTGTTCCCGATGTATTGTTTCTAAATTCACAGGCATTGAAATAGAATGACGATTCCGAACGGGACTGCAGTACTGATGCACAGGCATTATTGCTCTGCTTTGATCTGTTTGAATAATTCCCATCAAACACACAGTTATCAAAGAATAGGCTCTGACCATCAGCAAGAACACGTATAATGCCGGCATTCAGGATATTCGACCCAAGGAGACATCCATTATCGTAGAATTTCGTATCCGTAAATGAGACAGAGCCTCCAGCATCACCAATAAGCAATACTGCACCAGCGCACATTTCATCATCTTCACCATCTGCCACGTTAGCTTCAAACCTTGAATCGGCTATAGAGACTGATGCAGATTCACCATTGACATACAATGCCGAACCAGAAGCCGCAATATTTCCCAAGAAGACACAATTGGAAATATTCATTGTTCCCGCCGTCAACACGATTGCCGCGCCATTACCGGAGGTCTTATTATCATTAAAAGAGCAAGACTCCAATGCAAGTTTTGATGACGCATCCTCAAGTCGTACTGCCGCACAACCGGAAACTCCGTCTGTTCCGCTGAACGTTACATTTTTTACAGTAATATCTGCATTAGCCTTAAGCCAAAGGCTACCAGCCTTCTCACCTGTGCTTCCGACAAATTCAGTCACTCCGGCAGATGGATCCGCTCCCTCAATAGAGAAGGTGATCCCGTCGTTGTTTGCAAAATCTAAAGTCACATAATCATCAAACGGATATTTTCCTGCAGCGAAAACAAACACATTACCGTCTATGTCGCTGTTATTCTTAGCATCCGCCACAAAACTTCTGAAAGATGCAATATCCATCGGATTTAGGACGCTGTAACCGGTCTTGGTTCCGCCACCCATAGGGCTAACATAAAATTTACCCGTGAATGTTTCTGGCTGAGCGAAAGCAATCATATCTCCACGCGCCACCATGCCACTCTCACTTACAAGCGGTTCAGAAGCATCCGCACCCTCGAAAAAGGTAACATTCATTCCATCAGCAAGGACCACATCAGGAAGAATAGGGACATAGTACACTCCAGGAGCAGGGATTGTCATATTAACCGCTGAGTTCGTTTCTGTTGGAGTACCACAAACTATATTTCCATCCTCACTTATCACCACCGGTAATTTACCGACAATACCTTCTGCCGCACTCACCCGCACACTAGTAACGGATTCCGCAGTAACGCCTATTTTTACCAGCGACGCCACCCTCTTGAAGTCCAGACCGACATTCCAGCTCCCTTCTTTCATTACCGGTTTAGAAACGCACACATCAGCCCCCGAGAATGAGAGAGCCTCAAGATCATTTCCAAACTCAAGAGTCAGCTGGCCATCAGTCAGAGTCGCCGCCATGGTAGAAGGATAAACAGCATACATTTCTTCCACACCTTCTGCAATCTCCACTTTGAATTTGGTAGTAGAACCTGATGCTGTTGCCGAAGCTACTGTAGAGCCGCCTTCCCATATGAATTTAACTTTATCGCCTGCAACCCATGTTACAGTATTATCTGCCTCATTGACTGCTGTCTTGGTAGGAGCATTCGCTGTAAACTCCACGACTTTAGGGCCAGACGGTTCTATGATGGAGTCTGGTGTATAAGGTGTATTATCCCACTGATCAGGCATACCGCACGAGGCGACTGAAAGCGCCAGCGAGAACATTCCAAGTTTTACAATTGATTTCATGATTGGTCAAAAGTTGTTTTCTATGATTAATGTCGCAAATTTCGATATTCTATTCCCCGGATATTACAAGGATTCTTCGTTTTTCTACCATGATTCCACCTTTCACATCAATAGCACAAAAGCCAGCCGCATCTTAAACGATACGACTGGCTTTATACTTCGTTCTGAGATTCCAGCTATTGCAGCTTCTGCTTCTCCTCTTCTGTCAGATTCAAAGCTTGTACAATCAGATCGACAGACATTCCTGACTCCAGAAGTTGCCTGATAGTCCTGATGCGACCTTCTTCTCTACCTTCTTCTCTACCTTCTTCTCTACCTACTTCTCTGCCGACCGCCAACCCATCATTATAAGCATCTTCTTCGTGTTCGCGCATGATGTTGCGCATTTCCTCTTCCTTTGTCATAAGCACTTTGTATATATCCTTTTTCTCAGGAGACCATTTTGCCATATAGGCCTCCTTGTACAATTCTTCAAGTTCCGTTCCCTCTATACCGCAAGGCTGCTTTTCTAACAGATACATATTCTTCAGGCTGTAAAGCCATCTCTCCACCATATTCTCACATTCATCATACTCCTTTCTGAATCGATACAAATCTACAAAGATCAGATTCACATTATCACCTAACAGACGACCGCTATCCATACTTCTGAAAACATAGTGAGCTATATGTTTTTCTGCATCCAGACCAGACCTACCAACTATCTCGCTCGGAAAATTCAGAAAACAAAACACAAAGACAGGAGCAAAATTATAATCCCAATTCTTATGAAGAACTTCTTTCTGATATTTCCGTTCAACCTTAGCCTGATCCATCACTGAACGCGAGGCATAATACACTGCACGTTTATGGAAATAATGCTGGCTCCACATCTGCATTTCCACAAGAAATCGGCTGCCGCCACGATCCTTGCAATAAACATCAAAGACAGACTTCCCATCTTCCTCCGTAGTCCCGAAATGCTCCGTAGGAAGATATTGCAGTTCCACAATACCAGCCTCCGGCAGCAATCGGTTCAATAATTTTTTCAGGATTTCCTCACTCTGCCCTTCCGTTCCCAGCACAATCTTGAAACCCGCGTCACGAGTAAGATTGGCAAACACTTCCGGACCCATCTTCCTGACTTCAACATCCTGGATGCCTCCGTCTCTGTTCTTTTCCTTCATCATGGTCATAAATTTTAACAGGACACTATATAGCCCTTTGAAAAATCTATGACCCCTTCTCCCGGCAAATATACTTTTTGTCACGAGGTTTTCAAACAGCATAGTGCAGATTTTTCTTTTTTTTATGTAAAGATTTTCTCTTATTTATAGTCTTTGCGTTTTTTTTATAAAGATTCAACATAATTCTATAACTATTCTGCATTTAATATGGTTCGCGCGCGAGGGTATATTGCAACAAAATCCGATTAAACCTACATTTGCTTTGAACTGATTATTTAAGCGATAGATATGTTAACAAAACAACTCCTTGCATCACTGCTTGCATTAACAATTTTTTCAGCATGCACCAGCAAAGAAAACAAATGGACAGACCGTGCATTCACTGGAGAAGCTCTTGAAGAATGGTCATTCAGTATTGACGGCCACATATGGGAGGACGTGAAGATTCCCCACACTTACAACGCTGCTGACGGCCACAGCAAAAATTATTACCGCGGCTTTGCACATTACCGTACTGAACTCCCTGATGCTATTAAAGACACTCCGCGCTATCTTATATTCGAAGGCGTAGGCCAAAGTGCATGGGTTGTATTCGAAGGGGACACTTTGTGCTATCACAGCGGCGGATATACCCCGTTCTATGTTGACATCACAGGTAAGAAGGGTTCACATCTTGAAGTAGTATGCGAGAATACACTTAATCCGGACAGGATTCCTTTATCGGCAGACTTTAATAAAAACGGAGGTATACACTACCCTGTATGGCTTTTAGAATGCCCTGAAGTACATATTTCCCCCGAGGCTTACGGCTTCTACCGTTTGCATGTATCCACTCCGCATGTGTGCGATTCTTCAGCTGCTGCTGTAGCGATGGCGCAGATATGCAATGCTTCTGATATGGCTCAGGAAGTTCCTGTAGCCTGGTCACTGAAAGATGCATCCGGTCTGGAGGTCCTTGCACATACGGAAACCGTTATGGTGGATGCCGGAGCAAGAAAGGATGTATGCTGGAA
>JBGVQX010000018.1:0-14377 GCA_045127905.1 Candidatus Cryptobacteroides sp. | reverse complement strand
GCATTATGTAAAATATGAAAAGGACATGACTGAACATCTTTCATGTGAAGGAGGGGTCGTATTCTGCATTGAGAGCTATTTTAACGGCACACCTACACACCTTGCAATGGAAGCGCTTGAACCGACCGTAATCTGGGAGATACCCCGTGACAAGATGGAGGAGCTTGCAGAGACCAATGCAGACCTCGCATACCTATACCGCCGTTTCATAGAGGATTCACTGATGCTGTCTCAGGTAAAGGCTGACATCCTCCGCTTCGAGTCTGCAAAGGACCGCTATGCGAAACTGATGCAGCTCTTCCCCGGAATAATCCAGCGTGCCCCTATCGGACATATAGCGTCTTATCTGCAGATGTCACTTGAGACCCTCAGCAGAGTACGATCGGGCATACAGTAGAACAGGACTTAACTTAGACCTACTATATATTTCAAGGCGCCCGGACAGCGAAGTCCGGACGCCTTTTATAATGAAAAAGAGGATGTCCTCGCGACACCCTCTGACCACTAATCACTAACCAAATGTTGAGTAGTTAGAACTCTAATAACACTACACTGATTTGAATCTTATTTACGTCTCTTACTATTGTCCACATACATGACTGGTATTGAACCGGTCGGACACATACAGTTATTATTGTATATATTATGCATTGCGGACTTCATCATATTAATAAACTTTTTCATAATCATAATATTCTGCCTCCGGCCAGAAGGCCTGGAGATGATTGAACAAAATACCGATTGATGATTGTCCTTATTTTATGATTCTATATATCCTTATTGCGTTTCCTTTTAAGTTTATAATTAAACATCCTTTCAGTCATCCTGACCGAAAGCTTCTGTTCTGAGCTGAGTTATTATCGGGTCAGCATCAAAGCCATGAGTGTAGATAGCTCAAGTAGCATTACAATGAGCATATATCTCTTCGGATGGCTCGAAAAACTTGCTACGATCTTGTTCATAAGCTTCAATTTAAATTTACCCTTTCGGGTCGTTACACTACTAATATATATGTCAGAGATTCCTCTGCTCGATCAGTTTTCTTATCTTTTGTTAACTGAACAATTTACCGGTATCATTCCTGTCGGACACCAAACATTTGTTTCAGCCTTGAAAATACCGGCAATGAAAATTTCAAAAAATCTTTTCATACCTTTTTCCATTTGTCCCGCCAATCGGGAGTTTCACATACTTTCGACAATTTGAAAATTCATCGGACAATCATCATTGCATTGGTTTCAAATCGACTTTTTCTTCTTTCTTTTCTTATTTTTCGAAGGCAAAGTTATGGGGTTGAATAATACGTTGTTCACTTTTCACTACCCTATTTTTCAAAAAGTCCGTTTTATTTGACCTATGTCAAAAAATAAGGCCTTACACATAAAAAACAAGGCAGCAGGAAGCAGTTCCTATGAAACTTATTACTAAATAGACTGCACACAATGAAACCTTTAACTACTGATTAACAAACATATACGCATTAGAAGCAATGTGTCGTCATAATATTCATGGAAGCTAGCATGAGGAAAAGGATGTATAAACTTGCCGGACATCGAATGAAATTAATTCATACCTTTGTGCCGGATCACTGCAGGCAATCGACAGTAGAAGTGTATTTAGGTTAACAGAAATCAGATTATGGAATGGTTAGACAATCTGCTTTTCAATCCTGACTCCATTGCACACATCGTGCTTCTGTACTCCCTGGTCATATCGCTTGGAGTGCTTCTAGGAAGAGTCAGGATCTTTGGCGTTTCACTTGGAGTTACGTTCATACTGTTTGTCGGTATCCTTATGGGACATTTCGGCTTCACCGGCAATCTCCAGATAATTAATTTTGTCCAGGACTTCGGCCTTATCCTGTTCGTGTTCTGCATAGGACTTCAGGTCGGTCCGTCCTTCTTCTCCAGTTTCCGCAAGGGCGGAGTGTCCATGAACCTCATGGCTGCGGGTGCGATCCTGCTGAACATCGCCGTAATGGTCGTTCTGTGGCTGTGCCTGTTCGAGAAGGAGGATCTTCCGATGATGGTTGGAGTCCTGTGCGGTGCTGTCACAAACACCCCTGGTCTCGGTGCAGCCAGTGAGGCACTCGGACAGGTCGGATATTCGGGTCCGCAGATCGCCAACGGATATGCCTGTGCTTACCCACTGGGGGTTGTAGGCATCATCGCCGCGACCATTCTGCTCAAGTACCTGTGCAAGATCAATCTGGCCGGAGAGAAGGAGGCCCTGACCCTGGAAGAGACATCCGACAGGCATGAGAAGCCGCACAGGATGTACGTGGAGGTGAGAAATCAGGCACTCGAGGGAACAACGCTCAAGGGGCTCCGTGAGATGGCGAACCGTGACTTCGTCTGTTCAAGGATACTTCACGACGGCACAGAAAGCCTTCCTAACAGGGACACAGTGCTGCATCAGGGAGACCATCTTCTGATCGTATGCGCCAGCGATGAGGCTGATGCCATCATAACCTTCATCGGCCGTCAGGTTGAAGCGGACAAGGAATTCGAGGCAGGCCACTCCCCTCTCGTGTCCAAGAGGATACTGGTCACCGAAGAGGATGTGAACGGAAAGACCCTCTCGCAGCTGAGCCTGAGCGGAAAATTCGGAGTCAATGCCACCAGGATCTACCGTACGGGCGTGGAACTGCTCGCCAGACCTGACCAGAGACTGCAGGTGGGAGACAGGATACGGGTGGTAGGCCCTGCTGATGCCGTCGACCGTCTTGCGGCAAGACTCGGCAACTCCCACGAACATCTGGATCACCCTAACATACTCACCATCTTCGTGGGAATCTTCATAGGAATCCTCTTCGGAAGTCTTCCTATCGTAATACCAGGAATGCCCACTCCTGTCAAGCTGGGACTTGCAGGTGGTCCTCTCATCATCTCCATACTGATATCACGTTTCGGTTACAGGATGAAGCTCGTGACATACACCACGGTCAGCGCGAACCTGATGCTCCGTGAGATAGGACTAGCACTGTTCCTTGCCAGTGTAGGCATAAAGGCGGGAGGCAACTTCATCAGCACTGTCGTCGAAGGCGACGGACTTCTCTACGTTCTCTGCGGCTTCCTGATCACGGTCATTCCTATACTGTGCATAGGCCCTGTAGCCAGATACAGATACAAGATGAACTACTTCACGCTTATGGGTATGATAGCGGGAACATATACAGATCCTCCTGCACTGGCTTATGCCAACCAGACCGCAGGAAACGATGCTCCTGCACTCGGCTATACTACGGTCTATCCTCTCTCGATGTTCCTGAGGATCATTACGGCACAGGTGCTTATCCTGATTCTCGGATAGTGGGGTCTGTTTCTTTCCAAGGCCTGATTTTGGCATAAGATACGGCATATAATCAACAGGGATATGGATATTACATTGAATGATAAGGTGGCGATCGTCACCGGAGGAACGCGAGGCATAGGCTTCGCGATGGTGAAGAAGTTTATTGAAGCAAAGGCCAAGGTGGTAATCTGGGGATCGAGGAAAGAGACCGCGGAGGCTGCATTGGAGAAACTCAAGGAGATCTATCCGGATTGCGATGCCATGTCGATGGCTCCGGCACTCACCGACCAGAAGCAGGTCAGGGAGGCGATGGAGGCGGTCGTGAGCAGGTACGGAAGGATTGACATCCTGGCAAACAATGCAGGCATATCACAGAGCATACCTCTCGAGAACTACACAGACGAGGACCTGGACAGGATCATCGACCTTAACATCAGAGCGGTGTTCGTATGCTGCAAGGCTGCCGCAGCATATATGAAGGAGGCAGGCGTAGGATGCATCATCAACACCAGTTCCGTAGTGAGTTTCTACGGCCAGGGGCTCGGCTGCATGTATCCAGCATCAAAGTCAGCCGTGAACGGACTTACCCGGTCGTTATCGAGGGAACTCGGGGCGTATGGGATAAGGGTGAACGCTGTCGCTCCGGGAGTGACCCGCACAGATATGGTTGCCGCGCTTCCTGAAAGCATGGTTGCTCCCCTATTGCAGAGAATACCTCTTGGAAGGATGGGAGAGGCGGAGGACATAGCCAATGCGGCCCTCTTCCTTGCAAGCGATATGGCATCATACATCACAGGAGCGGTGATCCCGGTTGACGGAGGCGCGATAATTTAGGATTCAGGTATCCAGGTTACTCCGCAGGTTCCTGACGCATAATCAAATATATTCTTTAGTATAAGGCAATGTAAACAATTATCGTTTAACGGTATAATCTATCGCGATCGTATTTATATACTTAACCCTATTCGAAAAAAAACATTATCTTTGTAGGACAAACAAGAGATTTCTGCACTATGAAACGTCTGCTCATCAAGAATTTCGGTCCAATTAAGGAGGCTCATATCACATTAGGGCAAGTCAACATAATCACTGGCATGCAAAGTTCCGGAAAGAGTTGCGTGCTTAAAACAGCGTGCTATTGTTCATGGGTTGAGAAACGTCTGGAACTTACTCAAAAAGTAAACGGATTTGCTGATGGCAGCGCATTCATTGATATTATGTCTGAATATTACAAAATGGCAGGGTATATTAAACACAACACATATATTGAATATGAAACACGCCATTTAAAGTTCAGTTATGACCATTCATCTAAATCATTCAAGATGGGATGGAAATCAAAACGCTGGGAATATAAAAAGCCCAAAGTCACCTATATACCTGCCGACAGAAATCTGGTGGCTGCAATTCCTGGATGGAGTTCATTATCGATGGATGGGAATATGATCGAGTTCATGTCGGACTGGGATAAGGCACGTAGATTTGTCAAGAAAGAAGAAAACTTTCTTGACTTGGGTATGTCATATTCCTACGACAGTCAGTCTAATTCTGACACCATTCAATTGGAGAATGGACGGCCTTTGAGGCTTAGGGAGAGTTCGAGCGGTGTTCAGTCACTTCTTCCGATGTATGTTCATCTGGATTACCTCGTGAATGGTCAATACGAGGATCGTAACAGTAAAATTTCCTACGACCAAAAAGAAGAACGTCGAAACTTACTCTCTACATTATACAACAGGTTCAAGAATAAGGTAGAAACCAATCATTTATATACCGTTACAATAGAGGGATATGATTATAACTTCGTGAGCAAGGAAGATGCAGAACGTTTCAGATCTATGTACCACAAATATATCAATGTGGATCATAGCGAAATATTCTTAGAAGAACCTGAAGATAACCTGTTTCCACCTACACAATGCAGGTTTGTTGATTGGCTGTCAGACGCAATAAAAGAACATGATGACATGCTGTTTATAGCAACTCACAGTCCATATGTTCTTAACCAGCTTATAAAGAACGGACCGAAAGGACTGAATGTACTGTTTACCTATCCTTCCGGTGACTCTGAAAGGACATATTGTATAAGGCAATTAAGTGAAGAAGAAACTCACGAAATGTATGATAATGGAGTGGATATGTTCTTTAATTTCGAGTTATACGTATGAAACAGAACAAACTACTACATGTAATGCCCGAATGCTTCGTTGATACAAACCTTATAGAATATCTGCTGAACGCAGGAGTCAATCACCAGCATTGTTGTTCTAAGGTTGTAGGTCAATTAAAGTCAACTTTTGCTGATAAATTTGCTATCGGAATCATTGACAAGGACAAGGTCCAACTTGGTTATATCCAGGAATGTGATATCATAGCCCAAACAGAGCATCTGACATTGATGAGACATCGTGAACGTCATCAATATCTTATTACAATAGCACCAGCTGTAGATAAGTTTGTTTTAGACTGTGCGAGAGAGCAAATGGTTGATGTTACGGCTTTTGGTTTACCAAGTGAATTAATGAAATTTACGAAAGAATCCAAGAAGGTATCTTCTAACTCAGATCCTCGCTTTAAGTCTTTGTTTGCTGCGATTAAAGATCACATTGAAATTCGTTCCCTGAAGATGACACTAAAGTATTTATGCGAGAACCAATATCACAGTGATAGTGAATATCTAAAAGAAGTATTTATCGGGATTAAGTAATTTATTCTGTTGATAGAAATTCAAAAAGATAGAAAGGTTCAGGCATCCAGGTTACTCCGCAGGTTCCTGACGATCATCAGAAGAAGAGTCTTCCAACTATCTGAGGGGGACTCTTCTTCGATTATTCCCGAAAAGAGATTGGTGAACATGTTCAGGAAGAGTCTCTTTCTCAACAGGATGAGTATGACGAGGGCGATGAGATACACGCCTCCGACGATGAAGGCCGCTCCGCTCATGCTTCCGATTGCCTCGCCGATCAGGACTGTGAAGGCAAACGCAAAGACGCCAAGCACAATAAGCAGAAGCAGGATGATGACCAGAACTGCAAGCACTCTGCTGAAGCCTACGGACAGGCTTGTGACTATGTTCTTCTTGAAGTCATCTGTCCTCATGCTGAGGTACTCCCCTACAGCAGAGGACAGAATTCCAAGAATGGTCCTGTTCTCATCCATCACTCTTCCTCCAGTGCTTCCTCGATGATTCCGAGACCCTCAGCGATCTTTTCCTTCGCCTTTCCTTTCAGGTCGGACGCTCCTTTCCTGATCTTTGCACGGGTGTTCTCCCCTGAATCCGGAGCGAGGAATAATGTCGCCACTGCGCCTGCCATCGTCCCTGCGATGAAGCATAGCATTGATTTGCCTGTATCCATTGTCTTACGTATCTAAATGTTAATATCGTTCCGTCTCATTCATTATGATGAGATGTCTATGGATATTTCAGAAACTATACCATTGGACACATTGCTCCTTCATTATCAAATATCCGTATATGGGCACGGATATTGAGACAAGACTGTATCGTACTAATCCCAATTGAGTAATGAAGAAAATCTTGCTGTTTACCATCGCCTCTGTTTTATTGTCGGGCTGCCATCAGAGCGTTCTTTACAAGGGCATTCTTCCGGCTGCAGACTGTTCCGGAATCGAATATTCGTTACGGCTTGATCCTGCCAGCGGGGAATATTCCCTTGAAACCACATATCTGGATGCAGATGGGCCAGGAAAGAATGTAAGGTTCACTTCAGCCGGCAGATTCGAGATCATCGGCGGTGCGTCCGATTCCGTCGAATACTACAGGCTGAACCCAAAAGAAGACACGGATACCCTTTATTTCAGGAGGGTGGACGGAAATACTCTCCGTATGGTGAATTCCGAATTGCAGGAGCCGTCGATTCCTGACAGCTATGACATCACCCGAGTCTCACGGCCGTGCCGGATGCGGTGACCATAAGCATTCCGCCGCCTTCGCCGAGGACTTCATAATCTATATCAATTCCCACGACGGCATCCGCACCCATTGCCCGTGCCCTGTCCTCAAGTTCCATCAATGCCTTCTTCCTTGCGGAAAGAAGTTCATTCTCATACGAACTTGAGCGGCCTCCGATGATGTTGCGGATGCTTGCTCCGAAGTCCTTCAGGAAGTTAACGCCGCTGATTACCTCACCGAATACGATCCCTTTGTATTCGATGATGTTTCTGCCCTCTACAGATTGTGTGGTTGTAAGTATCATTTCTTTGTTTGTTAAGTTGTCAATCCAGTCGCGTGTTCCTATATCCAATCCCCTTCGTATCGATAGCCCACATCGCACCTGAATTGAGATTTATCAGCAGGATATTGTCATCGTGGTCTCCATATCTGACAAGCTGATAGTTTACAGCATCCTCATCATCGACCCAATCTTCAGGAACATTCTTCCTGAGAACATTCCATCGGACAGGATCTCCCCTATGATAAGTGACAAGCGATACCTGACCGGTATGCTTATCGAGGAAGTATTTGCCGAGATTCTCGATACGCGAACCTCCAAGCGAAGTCTCTGACTTCATCCCGAAAACTTTCTTGAGTTCCTGTTCGAGTGTCGGGCCTGACTTCTCAACGACCTTCTCCACTACCTTTTCCTTAGGTTCATCTTTCTTCTTCTCTTCCTTCTCAGTGCCGACCCTTACTGAGACGGTCTGTGCGGATATGTCATTTGAATTGAAAACAGCAGGTAGGACCAGCAGCATAAATGCCGCAGATAAAAGAATCTTCTTAATGTCAGTTCATTTTAGGGTTAAACGATACATTTTGACCCGCAAATAATGTACCAACAAGAAATTTCAGGCATTTCGGTATAGGATTTGCGTTAGTAAATTTCGAATAGTTTTTTCATAGGTTAAGTTTTAGGTTAGAGGTGTCCTGCGATGAGAATTGCAGGGCATCTTTCTTTATGATCACAACCTTATCTGTACGCTGAGCAGGATGTTTCTTTCTCGGAGGCGGTACATATATTCTGTTTCGCTAAGTAGTCCATAACTTGCGTATCGGTACTCCCGTTGGTTGAGAAGGTTTGCTGCAGTAAGGCTGATATCTACCTTCTTTGAAATATTCCAGCGGACAGAGGTATCCAGTAGTATAAGATTTGCAGAACTTCCCGAAGAGAACTTTGTGTAATAGTGTTCCCCTCCAATGGCTAATTGCCACTTCTTTGATGGTACGAATGTTAGCGTTAGGTATTGCTTCAATGCATCGTACTTACTTGTCTCGGTAGATTCAATGTCCATCATATTGCTAGAATAGACTAGACGGTAGTCAGTAGAGAACCAACTTGTAATATATCCTTTGAAGTTAGGTTGTACTGAAAATACGCTAACCACATATGGCGATACCACACCCTGCCTCATAGTAGAAGTCTCCACTCGTGCAAAAGTGGCATCCAATCCTATTGTCACTCTTCCCGACATCAAGCCTTTACTTATACTTCCATTTACAGAGAGGTTTTTGCCATCATATTTCATTGGACTGTATGAACCGACAATGCAGTCATCTATGAACAGTTGGTTCAACATATAAGGGCATGTATTCCATTCGTACATTCCTGTTACATTGAAGAACAGTGATGTGATAGGATTCCTATACTTGAAATTCATTATAACAGAACGTGTATTTTCATACTCTGTAGTAGGTTCAGACAGATGTAAGTTTCTAAAATCCGTCATTATAACTCCTGGAATAAACATTCTTGCTTGCGGTGGCATAAGTGAGTAGCGCAATTGTGCCGATAACTCCATTTTAGCATTTATCTGATGGCGCACATACAATGAAGGGGTCGCAGCCACATAATTATTGGTGGTATTACCATCCGTTTTCTTATCTCTGATATGATGAAGATTGTAGCTTGTCGGAACAGACAATCTTACTTTCCATTTGTATGACTCGTATGATACCTCTGGAGCGAGGTAGGTATTCAATAAGGAGAAGTTTACATCATTCTGCATCACGTATGGCAACTCCAATCCGGTGAGGCTACTCATCAAGTCGTGGTAATTGAAATCTACTCCACCACGGGCATATACTCTCCAACGACCGAGTATCCAGCCGTAACGGGCTTCCGTTACCGAGCGAAAGTCTCTGCTTGTAATATCCTGCACAGCGTTTTCGGTTCCAGAAATAAATAGAGAGTGAGGCTTGTAAGAATATCTGTTTCGAGAAGATACGGTAAGAAGATTGTCATCAATGCGCTTTACAAGTTGCAAGTCATTTGTCGCGCTGAATGATGGTGTCTCTGTCTTTTGAGAAAGCGACATAGTACCACCGACATTTGATCTTGCGCTATTCCAATCAGCATCGATGTAAAGATTATCTTTGAGAAATATTGTAGGACGGTTTACCTGCAATGCCCATTGCCCGTTCAGCCGATGCGCTTGTGCACGCATTGAATTACGCTCTATGAACGACGGTATCTCATCGTCGAAATAGTCAGTCTCATACCCTGTCAAATAATCCAGTCTATCCCCTTCGTATGTGAGATTGAATTTCATATCCTTGTTTTCTCCTATATGCCAAGAGTTAGAGGTATTGGCAAGAATTGAGAAATTATCCCTAGTACGACTCTCGTCAATCGGAGAACTCGATATGCCGATATTGATATAATCATCCCAAAGCTTATCTACATAGCCATTGCCGAAGATATCATTGTAAATATGTTGTGTGCTTTGAGAAGCAGGATTCCATCCTGTATCATTTACACGTACTGTTTCCATATTCTGCCATTTGCCTGCGATGCGCATTGCAAATGCCGAGGCGTCGTACAGAAGAGGAGATGCACCTATGCCTCCATTGAGTATGGCAATCCATTTGTGACGCGCCTCTTCCTTCAATCTGATGTTAAGGCCAGCCTGTTGGGAGAATTCCAGTCCTTTCAGTACCTGCATCGGCTGATGGTTCTCCATTACATCCACGCTTGCCACATCCGCCGGATTGATGTTCTCGGTTGCGATTCCGTAGCGGTCATCCATAAAGTCAGATCCGTCTATATAGAACTTGTTGATGGGCTCTCCGTTGTACTTGATCTGTCCATTATCCTCGACCTTTATTCCTGGCAGTCGCTTGAGGACATCGGTCATCTTCTTGTCTTCCGCTGTGGCGTACTTGCTCATATAGTATGTGAGGGTATCGCTACGCTGCTCGATGTCCGGAGCCTTGACAATCACATCACGTAACTGAGTAGGCTGCGGTGTCATTACGACAGTCATCGGTGAGTGTGCTGAAATGACAGGAATCTCTTGAGATTTATAACTCATACACTGGAATCGCAGATGATCCGCCACAGAAAGGTCATATTTCAGCGTAAACTCACCTTTATCATCAGTAATGGTGTACTGATATGTCTTTCCCGCCGTGTCCCTGACTTGGACTATTGCACCTGCAACAGGGGTATTGCCGTCTTTGTCAATCACGGTTCCGCACACTTCCCGGGTCTGGCCGTAAGACACAGCCAGACCGAGAAGCATAGAGATTATTGAGACTAAGAATCTCATAGGGATTTGTTTAATAATTTTTCCAGTCCGTCTCGATGTAATCATAAGTCAATTCACGTGGCTTGCTCAAATCTTCACGTGCTTCGCCATTGCTTGTGATATTGACTTTTATACCACTGACTGCTTCAAGGTAGCCTATAGGATTTGTGTCATAGCGATGTTTTGTCTGATAGAACTTCACTCTGGATGTCTTGTTATAGGAGACTTCCGGTATGGTCATAGCGCGGTCTGCCTTCGAGTTGATGCCTACGCAGGTGAAGGAGTAATGATTGTGTGCATCCCTCACCTCCATTATGAAGCCAGGGAGACCTCCGAACTTCCAAGGACCGTCAGCGACAGGCACATCTTCCGTATAATATGCGATATAGTCTCTGCCCCTGAAGGTACAGGTAGCACTCTTGCACTCGTATCCGAGAATTTCTTTCGTCTCATCTGTCATTGTCCATTCCTGAACCGGAATCAATTCTTCAACGAGGAACCAGTCGGTAGCGATCTTGTCTGTCGTGGTAAACTTTCCTGCAGGATAATTCTTGTATATAGAGAAGGTCTCACCGCCGATGTAGCGATCAGGATTGGCCTGAATCTGATCGGCGGTCGATACTCTGATCAATGAATCAATCTGCATTGTGCGGTAACTGCTGAACTTCGACAGGCCATAGCCTACCTGAAGAATCATCCGGTCAGTGACCTCGGATGTCACGTCCGAAGTATCCCGCAGATGGCGGTAGTCATACATGAATTCCATTACGGCCTTGCCGATTTCCTTGTGTTCTACTGCGGAGACCGAAGCGGATGACATCGAGCCTCCGTCCACTCTGATTACCTGAACATTCTGTGCGTAGGCCGACGATGCAAGCGCGAGGCTGAGCACCATTGCAAATGTGATCTTCTTCATAATCCAATCGTTTTATAGTTACTGTAGGCAAAGTTAGGGACAGAGATTTTCGCACAGAAAAATAATCATTACTCTAACATTGGGAATTATTACTGAATTATTACTGTCAGCATAGTTTTCATTCCTGAGATATGTAGAACCGGATAAAACCTTTAATTTTGTGGTATGGAAAAAAGGATCAAGATACTTCATTGGCTGACAATATCTGCAATCGTGGCCTTCTGCCTGATGCAGTGCTACTGGCTGTACAGCCGATATACCTACACCCTTGAGAGTCACGAAGAGGAACTATACAGGACAGTTCTCGACGTGATGCAGGAGGAACGTGAGATCAGGAAGTCTGTAAAAAGGCCAGACATCAACATCCTTACAAGCACTAGGATTTCCGCTTCGTCACAGCCAGGATCTTCCGGTATCTTGAGCACCGTATTTGACATTTATGTGATCGATCTCAACAAGATAGATGTGTCGCAGATGAATGCTACAGATATAAAGGACATCATCAATCTGTATGAGACTCAGAAGCCGGATGGCATAGTACATCATAATTTCGAGATTAACGACAAGCCTTCCGACCCGAACGAGTATGATGCTCTGGAGCGTTTTACCGTGGATGTCCGCAAGCCGTTCAGACTCCAGGCTCTTGATTCGCTCTTAAGGGACAGAGGACTTACTGTCGATGAGATCGTTATGGAGAAGGCTGATACAATGGTATGGTTCCCATCGAAAGCCGGACATGAGTCGATCCTTTTGCCAAAGATTTCCGTCACATATCCGTATGACATCTTCGAGGGTGAAACAGTGACGGTGACACTGTCTGTGGGACTGTCCCCTGTAATTGCGAAGATGATGGATCTTCTTATCTTCTCACTCGTTCTTTCCGCACTTCTTATAACATGCCTTGTGGCGCAGATTGCCACCATACGCAAGCAACGCAAACTTGAAGAGCTGCGACAGGATTTCATACATACGATGATCCACGAACTGAAACGTCCGATCTCTACTCTTAAGATGTGCGTGTCGTATATGCGAAATGACAGGCTTATGGAAGACAAGGAAAGCAAGGAGACCATCATTACAGACTCAAGCAACGAACTTGACAATCTTTCATCGTATTTCTCGAAACTTCGTGACCTCACTTTCAATGATGCTACGGAAATACCGCTCACGCTGTCGGCATTCAATCTGCGTGATACAATCAGCGACTGTATTGCCAAACTGACCATTCCTTCAGGCAAGAAGGCTGAAATCAGCATAATGTCTGAAGATGTCGTGATGCTTACTGCTGACCGGATGCATATCGGAAACATAATCAGCAATCTGCTGGAAAACTCAGTTAAGTATTCAGGAGAGAGTGTCAGGATAGATGTCGGTTATCGTGAGGAAGGTAATGACACGATATGTATTACTGTAAAAGACAATGGTATCGGTATCTCCAAGGCTGATATGCGATTCATATACGACAAGTTCTTCAGGAGCCGGAGGGCATCTGACAGGGACATCCCCGGAATGGGATTGGGACTGGCTTATGTAAAACAGTTGGTAATGGCTCACAGAGGAAGCATTGATATGGAAAGCGAGGAAGGAGTCGGAACCGTATTCACTATAAAGCTGCCGCAATGATGGATATAAGGATAAACATATTGCTTGTGGATGACGATCTCAAGAACTCCATGCTGCTTAAGCGTTTTCTTGAGGTTGAAGGATTCAATGTAATATACGCGAATAACGGTGCAATAGGCTGGGAACTTTACAACACGTCCAATCCGGACCTTATACTGCTTGACATCAATATGCCTGAAATGAACGGGTTTGAATTGGCGCAAAAGATACGCGAGGTAAACCAAAAGGTGCTGATATTCTTCCTTACTGACCGCACGGAGAAAGATGACAGGCTTAAGGGTTTCAGTCTGAAGGGTAATGACTATATCCCGAAGCCGTTTTATCCAGAAGAACTTATAGCGAAGATCTGGGAGCGTTTTGAGAACAGAACTGTAGAGATGCAGAGGCAGTTTCAGGTAGGCAACACGCTTTTTGACAGCAACCTTTCCTCTGTCACATATAACGGAACGTCGCACACGCTTACGGCAAGACAGACCGATATTCTTCTTTTGCTGTCGCAGAATATCGGAGCAATGGTAGAAAGGGAACATATACTGAAGACCATCTGGGGAGATGACAGTAACGCCAATTCCCTTGCCCTTAATGTTCAGATAACCTACCTGCGAAGGATTCTGGAAGATGACGACAGGATATCCATAGTGTCGTTGAAGAAGAAAGGTTATATACTGCAGGTGAAGTGAAGCATTTCTGTAAATTTCTCCATATTTCTGAAAGGAATCGGTAAATTTGGTGTCTAAAGGGTAGAACAAAAGAAAAACACTGATGGACAACATTGAAAGGGAATTTACCAGAATGGTCAAGGAGCACAGGAAGACTATATATACGGTCTGCTACTTCTTCTCCAAGGATACGGATGAGGTGAACGACCTGTTCCAGGAGATACTGATCAACTTGTGGAAGGGTTTTCCGAAGTTCCGCGGAGAGAGTTCGCACAGGACGTGGATATGGCGTGTGAGCCTTAACACCTGCAACAATCAGGTAAGGAGGAAGAAACGTGATGTAGAGACGGTTCCCCTCACCATCGACATCGACCTCTACAACGATGACGATACCAAGAGC
>JBGVQX010000017.1:0-3529 GCA_045127905.1 Candidatus Cryptobacteroides sp. | reverse complement strand
GAAAAAGGAATTGCAATTCGAAAGGTTTTCGGAAGTACGATGTCTGGAGAGGCCCGTCGCAATATTACTGAATATATGGTCCTGACACTGATAGGAAGTATTATTGCTGCCCCGCTCGCATGGATATTCTGCGAACGTTATCTTGAGGAATTTGCCTATAGGATAGAACTTACGCCATGGCCTTTTGTTGTTGCGACATTGCTTGCCTTGTTCATCTCCCTTGTGTCTGTACTATGGCAGATCATACGTGCAGCCAAGACCAATCCGGCAGGGGCGTTGAAGAAAGAGTAGAATATAAGAAAGAAATCACATGAAAAATTTCATAGCGATACTTAGGCGCTACAGTGTAGCGATGGTGATGAACTTTGTCGGGCTGGTATTGGCACTGACGGCATTCATGGTACTGATGCTTCAGGTCGAATATCAGATGGACTTCGACAAGGAGCATCCGACATCGGGACGCATATACCGCGTAGATAAGGTCGGAGCGGCAGATGATGATATTTTCAAGAATATAATTCCGAGAGGATACGCGGATGATATCATCGGCTCATCACCCCACATAATTGCCGGATCCATAGATTGCCCCTTCATCGGAGAGACAGTGTTCAATGCAATACTTGATAATTACAGCCCTGCATTCGTTTTCAAGTCAAAGACAAATGTCATATACCCTGATTTCTTCAAAGTTTTTGGGACAGAGTTTATTGAAGGCAGCGCAGAAGCGTTAAATGATCTGTCGCAGATTGCCATACCGGAATCGCTTGCAAAGAAACTTTATGGAAATGAATCCGCATTAGGACATATCCTGACCCACAATGAAGGGTATCAGTTCGGAAAAGGAAGAACAAAAGAATTCAGTG
Source organism: Candidatus Cryptobacteroides sp. (assembly GCA_045127905.1). Lineage (GTDB taxonomy): Bacteria > Bacteroidota > Bacteroidia > Bacteroidales > UBA932 > Cryptobacteroides. The sequence goes on along the minus strand of JBGVQX010000017.1, from coordinate 2,666 downwards.
TAGGAGCCGTCTACAAGGACTTCCCTGAGAATTCTCAGATAGGAAACTACATATATCTGAATGTAGGATCCCTACAGGAAGGTAACTACGGCGGAGCCAACTTCGCCTGCTGGGTACTTCTTGATTCTTCTGACAACAAGGAACTTGTGGAGCAGAATTTCAATGATAACCACAATTATACAGACAGTGACTGGCTTACAGATATAGAACTGACTCCGATTGAAGATATTTACTTCGAAGATGAAGGTAGCACTATCTGGAAGACAGGAAGCAGGAAGCAGGCGTGGATGCTTATCTGCATCTCAATACTCGTCATGCTCATAGGTGGAATCAACTATGCCACATTCTTTACCTCCCTTGCTCCTATGCGTGTCAAGGCTGTGAACACCAGGAAAGTGCTGGGCAGTTCTATCGGTAAGCTTCGTGGGGAGCTGATACTTGAGGCTGTATTATTCTGCTTTGCCGCATTCGCCATTGCTCTTACAGTAATATCTCCTGTCAGCAGATGGTTGATGTCCCAGGGAATATCAGATATGGCATTCGACTTCGCGTCACAGTTTTCACTGATTCTGATAACCGGATCGATTTCGATTATCATAGGTCTGGTTTCCGGATTATATCCAAGCTTCTATGTCACTTCTCTACCGACAGCATTTGCACTGCAAGGCAACTTTGCATTTTCTATAGCAGGCAGAAGATTCCGCACGGTTATGATCACGCTTCAGTTTGCAATTACTTTTGCACTGATGATATTTGCCTTGACAGTCTACAGGCAGAATGAATATATGACCGGATATGATACAGGCTTTGAAAAGGACAGAATAGCTGTTGTCCAGATATCATCGGAGCAATATCAGTTCAAGTCAGAGTGGCTACAGGAAAGGCTCTGTTCACTTCCTGAAGTTGAAGACGTTGCATTTGCATTGGAAGGAATGGGATTCTCTGACAGTTATTCTACATTCACTCTCGAACTGGGAGGAGAGCAGGTAAGATGCTTCTCAATCTATTGTTCACATAACTTTCTGGATGTAATGGGAATTCCCGTTATCGACGGCAGAAACTTCCTGGTGTCGGACGTAGGAAACGCTATAATGAACCAGACTCTGAAGGATCTGGGAGGAAAGATCGAGATCACCGAAGAAATGGGAAGCGTTATCGGACAGACCGGAAACGTAAGGGTCAACTCTCTGAGAAATGAAACTGCACCGATATGCTATATATATGTTCCTAAGGACTTTGCGACACTAGGATACACGTACATCAGGCTGCAGGAGGGATATGACAAGACAGATGTGACCGAGAAGATATCAGCGATACTTTATGAAATGGATCCGTCATACCTCTTTGAAGTAGAGTTCTACGATGACGTGATGGAGAAGGTTTACGAATCAGAGATAAAACAGGGCAAGATCATCTCGATCTTCTCTCTGCTGGCAGCGGCACTCTCCCTGATCGGAGTCTTCGGACAGGTACTTCTTGACGTTCAGTACAGAAGACGTGATCTGGCTGTGAAGAAGGTATATGGAGCAGATACTGCTAGTCTTGTAATGGACGGACTGAAGAGATATGTGACCATAGGCATTGTCTCATATGCCATAGCCGTTCCGGCAGCATGTTACGCTGTCAGCAGATGGCTCGAGAGCTTTGTGGAGCACACTGGCATTTCAGTCTGGATATTCATATTGACATTTGTAATGATTATGGTGCTGACAATTGCAGTTGCAGGTTTCCAATACTGGAGCAGCGCAAATGCTGATCCAGCAGAGGCGCTGAAGAAAGAGTAACTTAGTTTTGCCAAATTTTGATTGAAACTTATCTATTTTTTAGTACTTTTGCGTAAGATTTGGCAAAATGAAGGGATTTTTAGATAAATTTCATGAATTGAAGATTTTTACTCTTGATGATGCAGCACGTATCGTCAAGAGTAAAACTTATGCGATGACGATACTGAGGGGATACATCGATGAGTCTCTGATTGTAAAAATCCGAAGGAACCTGTATGGTGTAACAAACCTTGCAACCAAGCATATCGAGGCAAATCGTTATGAAGTAGCGTCAGCATTGACTCCAACTGCATATGTTGCATACCATTCCGCATTAGAGTTCTATGGTGTGGCAAATCAGGTTTTCAATACTATGTATGTGGCAAGCGAAAGCCGATTCAATAGTTTTGAGTTCGATGGACTTTCATATATGTATGCTAAAAGCCCGACAAACGTAGGGATTGAAACACCTATAATGTCATACGGGATAAGAGTCACCAGTTTGGAAAGAACTGTAATCGACTGCATTGACAGGATTGACAGGTGCGGAGGATCGGAAGAAATGCTTCAGTGTTTCGGAATGATAATGCATGTCAGTGAAGCCAAGATGATGGAAGTTCTTGCAAGTTATGACAAGGCCACACTTTACAAAAAGGTTGGATTTGTTCTGAGCAGGTTCAGGAGCCGATTTAATATCAGTGATGATTTCTTTGAGACGTGCAGGGAAAAAGCAAATGTGGGCTCTAAAGCACTCACATCCTACGAGGATTGTACTGAATATGACAGGGAATGGAATATCTCATATCCGGACACGTTTAATTCATTCGACTATTAAAGAGTATGAGGGCATACAATAGGATAGAACTGGAAAAGGTGGCCAGAGAGACCGGCTTCATAAGGGAT
>JBGVQX010000016.1:0-7088 GCA_045127905.1 Candidatus Cryptobacteroides sp. | reverse complement strand
GTTTGGCACCTCGATGTCGGCTCGTCACATCCTGGGGCTGGAGAAGGTCCCAAGGGTTGGGCTGTTCGCCCATTAAAGTGGCACGCGAGCTGGGTTCAGAACGTCGTGAGACAGTTCGGTCTCTATCTATCGTGGGCGTAGGAAATTTGCGTGGAGCTGTCACTAGTACGAGAGGACCGTGATGGACCGACCTCCGGTTTGCCAGTTGTTTCGCCAGGAGCACCGCTGGGTATCCGCGTCGGGACGGGATAAGCGCTGAAAGCATCTAAGTGCGAAGCCCACCACAAGATTAGATTTCCTCATGAGGGTCGTTGTAGACTACGACGTTGATAGGCTGCAGATGTACGCACAGTGATGTGTTCAGTCGAGCAGTACTAATTGCCCGAAAGCTTCTGTCTGCGCGGGACTGAGAGTCCCTGTCGCCATCAGTTTTGAAGCATACCTCACAGCCTGCTCCGCTTTCCTTTTTCGGGAAGTCCGGTGTTTATTGTTTACGGTTGTGTAATTAGTTCTATCCTTTTTTCTGTACATTGTCATTGTCTTTCTACAGATATTAAGGCGATTGATAGCGTCGGGGATCCACCTCTTCCCATTCCGAACAGAGAAGTTAAGCCCGACAGCGCCGATGGTACTGCAAACGTTTGTGGGAGAGTAGGTCATCGCCACTTTTACAGAAGAGAGTTCCAAGAAATTGGGACTCTCTTTTTTTGCTGTTAATCCCCCTTGTCAGCTTGGGCCGCTGGTACTGCAAACGTTTGTGGATAACTAAGGTAACTAAGGGGAGTAAGGAAAGCGATTGTAGGTCTCCTTTTTTGTTTTTTTAAGCTCTTTTGGCATTCTTGTAGTTCAAGTACTAGGGTTTCTCATTAGGATTAATGATTTTTTTTTAATATGTTTGCTCATCGTAATTAAACTTAAACTTATAAAAACTTTTAACTTGTCATATTATGAGTAAATATCCGAAAATTGGAATCCGCCCTACTATTGATGGACGTCAGGGGGGTGTCCGTGAGAGTCTTGAAGAGAAGACAATGAATCTGGCTAAGGCTGTTGCTGAACTGATATCTGCTAATGTGAAATATCCTGACGGCAAGCCTGTTGAGTGTGTCATTGCCGATGGTACTATAGGCCGTGTGGCTGAGACTGCAGCCTGTCAGCAGAAGTTTGAACGTGAAGGTGTCGGAGCTACAATCTCTGTTACATCGTGCTGGTGCTATGGCTCTGAGACAATGGATATGCATCCTCACTGGCCGAAGGCTGTATGGGGTTTCAACGGTACTGAACGTCCGGGTGCTGTATATCTGGCTGCTGTGCTGGCAGGACATGCACAGAAGGGGCTGCCGGCATTCGGAATCTATGGTCATGATGTTCAGGATATTACCGATAACTCTATTCCTTGCGATGTGGCAGAGAAAATTCTGCGTTGGGCGCGTGCGGCATTGGCTGTTGCAATAATGCGTGGCGAGAGCTATCTCTCAATAGGAAGCCAGTGTATGGGAATCGCGGGAAGTATTGTAGACCAGAGTTTCTTCCAGGAGTACCTTGGCATGCGTAACGAGAGCGTTGATGAAACAGAAATCTTGCGCCGTATGGATGAGGGTATCTATGACCACGAAGAGTATGCCAAGGCTATGGCATGGACCGAGAAATATTGTAAGGTAAATGAAGGCTGGGACAAGAATCGCCCTGAGAAACAGAAAGACCGTGCCGGCAAGGATGCTGATTGGGAGTTTGTTGTAAAGATGACCCTTATAGTCCGTGACCTTATGCTTGGTAATCCAAAACTCCGCGAACTTGGCTTTAAGGAAGAGGCTATCGGACATAATGCCATTGCTGCGGGATTCCAGGGGCAGCGACAGTGGACTGACTGGAAACCTAACGGCGACTTTACCGAGGCACTCATGTGTAGTACTTTCGACTGGAACGGTATTCGTGAGGCTTATGTTTTAGCCACAGAAAACGATGCTTGCAATGGTGTGGCAATGCTCTTCGGCAAATTGCTCACAGGTTGTGGACAGATGTTCTCGGATGTACGTACATATTGGAGTCCCGAAGCTGTGAAACGTGTTACAGGTAAGGAACTTACTGGCCTTGCAGCGGGCGGTATGATTCACCTTATCAATTCTGGTGCTACGACTTTGGATGCTACCGGTGCAAGCGTTAATGCTGCCGGGGAGCCTTGTATGAAGCCTGCATGGGAGATGACTGAAGCTGACGTAGAGGGTTGTCTTAAGAATACGAACTGGATGCCTGCCGACCGTGACTACTTCCGTGGCGGTGGTTTCTCAAGCAACTTCCTCTCAAAGGGCGGTATGCCTGTTACAATGTCTCGTCTTAACTTGGTAAAGGGGCTTGGTCCTGTATTGCAGATTGCTGAGGGATGGACTGCTGATGTTGCTCCGGAGATACACGATGTGCTTAACATGCGTACTGACCCGACATGGCCTACTACATGGTTTGTCCCACGTCTTGACGAGACAAAGGCTCCTTTCAAGGATGTATATTCTGTGATGAATAATTGGGGTGCCAATCATGGTGCTATAAGTTATGGTCATATTGGTGCTGACCTTATTACATTGGCATCAATGTTGCGCATTCCTGTGTGCATGCACAATGTGCCTGAAGATAAGATTTTCCGTCCTGCAGCATGGAATGCCTTTGGAATGGACAAGGAAGGTGCTGATTACAGGGCTTGCCAGAACTATGGTCCTATCTACAAGTAATTTTTTAAAACAGTTTCTTAATGGGAGAGTGACAGGCCTTGTGCCTGTCTGCTCCTGTTCCTAAATATCTCAACAATGATTACGAATCTGCATATAGAGGAGTTTATAAGGCAGGCGCATCGTGTAGGTGATGCGGGCCTGACAGTCTGCAGCAGTGGAAATCTGTCGTGGCGTATTGGTGAAGAGGCTCTTGTGTCGGGCACTGGCTCATGGGTCCCTGAAATCCAGAAAGAGAAGGTCTCTCAGTGTGTCATAGCAACAGGAGAGGTTATCAATGGCGTGAAACCTTCAATGGAGAGTGGCTTCCATCTGGGTGTGCTTCGTGCGCGTCCCGATGTGAACGTTGTGCTGCACTTCCAGTCGCCATATGCGACATCGGTGTCATGTATGAAGCAGAAACCCTCAAACTTCAATGTGACAGCTGAAGTCCCATGTCATGTGGGGCGCGAAATCCCAGTAATCCCTTACCTGCGTCCTGGCTCTCCGGAATTGGCACAGGCTGTGGTGGAAGCGATGAAGGAGCATAACTCGATACTGCTTACGAATCATGGGCAGGTGGTGTGCGGTAAGGATTTCGACCAGGCTTTTGAGCGTGCTATGTTCTTTGAGATGGCATGCCGCATAATAATACAGAGTGGAGGAGACTATTCAGTTCTTACTCCTCAAGAGATTGATGATCTTGACATTTATGTTCTTGGCAAGAAGAGCCCAATAAAATAGTGCACTGATGAGGAAGGTATATCTTGCAGCCGATTTTGGCGGAGGTAGCGGGCGTGTAATGGCAGGCTGGCTTGAAAATGGACGTATTGTTATGGAGGAGGTTCATCGTTTCGGTAACCGTCAGGTGCGTCTTGGCGGGCATCTCTATTGGGATTTCCCGGCACTCTTTGAGGATATGAAGGCCGGCCTGAAGGCTGCAGCTGCTAAAGGGTACAATGTCGTGAGCATCGGCATAGATACATGGGGCGTGGATTTTGGTCTTGTTGACTGCGACGGTGTGCTTCTTGGAAATCCGGTCTGCTATCGTGATGAGCGTACGAAGGGTGTGCCGGATGAACTCTCCAGAATTATTGCTCCTGCCGACCGTTATCGTGCCACAGGTATTCAGGCTATGGAAATAAACACTCTTTCGCAACTGTACAGCATGAAGGGCAGCCCACAACTCGCGGCAGCGGATAAACTTCTTTTCATGCCTGATCTTTTCGCTTACTTCCTTACAGGTGTCGCTAACAACGAGTACAGCATTGCCTCGACATCGGAACTTCTTGATGCAAAGGCAAGGGAGTGGTCATGGGAAACTATAAGAGCTTTTGAGCTGCCCGAGCGAATCTTCGGCGAGGTTGTCATGCCTGGAACAGTGCGAGGAAAACTACGCCCTGATGTTGCAGAAGAGACAGGACTTGGTGAAGTTGATGTGGTTGCAGTCGGCTCGCACGACACCGCATCCGCTGTTGCTGCAGTTCCTGCTGTGGAAAGCTGCGGAAATGTTGCTTTTCTGAGTTCAGGAACATGGTCGTTGCTCGGCGTGGAGATGCCTGAACCGATTCTTACAGAGGAGGCGCGTCTTGCCGGCTTTACGAATGAAGGTGCTGTCGGGGAGAAAATACGTTTCTTGCAGAACATCACAGGATTGTGGATACTGCAGCGTCTTATGAGTGAATGGAAAGAACGTGGCGAGGAAATTTCTTACTCTGAACTTCTTCCTGCTGCAGAAAGTGCGTGCATAGATAGTATAATACCTGTTGATGACGCTGCGTTCATGAATCCTGTGTCGATGGAGAAGGCTATATGTGACTATTGCGGGGCGACATCTCAGGCTGTACCCAAAAGTAAGGCTGAAATGGCGCGCTGTCTCTTCCTGTCGTTGGCAAAAAGATACAGTGATGCAATAGAAGGTGTGAACAGGATACTTCCGGAACCGATAAAGTGCCTTCACGTTATTGGTGGCGGCTCGCAGAATGCTTTGCTTAACCAGATGACAGCCGATGCACTCGGAATTCCTGTGTGGGCAGGTCCTGCCGAGGCTACAGCTATGGGTAATATCCTTGTCCAGGCTATGGCTGCAGGCGAGGTTGAAGGCTTGTCGGGAATACGTGAAACCGTACGTAACAGTGTGTCGCCAAAAGTGTACACCCCCCGAATGTGATATTGTGCGTGAATATTCGTTTTGTTACAGATAGATAATATAAAAAACATGGAAAATCCAAAGAACGGTTATCCCGTACAGGAATATAAAGGAGCAGTGAAGCGTTACTGCCAGACACTGGACCTGCGTGATAATCCAGAACTGATAGCTGAGTACCGCAAGCGCCATAGCCGCGAGCATGCGTGGAAAGAGGTGCTTGACGGCATACGTCAGGTCGGTATACTTGAGATGGAAATCTACATTTTAGGTACACGGCTCTTTATGATTGTCGAGACCCCGCTTGATTTTGAGTGGGAGTCTGCAATGGAGCATCTTTCCACATTGCCCCGTCAGGCGGAGTGGGAGGATTATATGGCTGAGTTCCAGCTTGTCAAGAGTGGAATGTCATCGGCTGAGAAGTGGCAACTAATGGAGCGTATGTTCCACCTGTATTGAAAATGAGAATTTAATTAGAACAGTTCATGAAATCAAAACTTGTCGAGAAAAGGTATCTTGTAACCTTCATTCTTATTACATCGCTTTTTGCCTTGTGGGGTTTTGCCAATGATATAACCAATCCCATGGTTGCCGCTTTCCAAACTGTAATGGAACTTTCTACATTCGAGGCTTCGTGGGTGCAGTTTGCATTTTACGGCGGATATGCCACAATGGCCGTTCCTGCAGCGCTTTTCATACGCAAATACAGCTATAAAAGTGGTATCCTGCTTGGTTTGGGGCTCTATGCAGTGGGCGCATTCCTGTTTATTCCTGCGGCATATATGCAGAACTTCATATTCTTCTGCCTGTCGCTTTATATCCTGACATTCGGCCTTGCGTTCCTTGAGACAACTGCGAATCCGTTTATCCTTTCGCTCGGCTCAAAGGAGACATCTACCCGGCGTCTTAATCTGGCTCAGGCATTTAATCCTATGGGTTCACTCATGGGTATGGCTGTAGCATCAATGATAGTACTCCCGTCACTGTTGTGTGATGTCCGTGATGCAAATGGCGATATAATTTTCGGGACTCTAAGTGAGGCAGAGAAGGCCAGTATCCGTCTTCACGATTTGGCTGTTATCCGTGACCCGTACGTGATGCTCGGTCTGGTGGTGCTTGTGATATTCATAATTATTGCCTTCAAGAAGATGCCTCAGACATCATCTGCTGTTAGACAGGATAATGCTCTTGCTACGCTTGGTCGCCTTTGGCACAACAAAATCTATCGTGAGGGAGTTGTTGCACAGATGTTCTATGTGGCAGCGCAGATTATGGTGTGGACATTCATTATCCAGTATGCCGATAATCTCGGCATAAACAAGGCTACTGCCCAGAACTACAATATCATTGCGATGAGTATGTTCCTGTGCAGCCGTTTCATAAGCACGTTCCTTATGAAATATATGAATTCCCGCATGCTGCTTTCAATCTTCGGTGTGGGTGCTATGTTGTGCTCGCTCGGTACAATATTCTTTGTGGGAATGCCTGGACTCTACTGTCTTATAGGAATCTCTGCATTCATGTCACTTATGTTCCCCACAATCTACGGCATTGCACTTGAGAATGTAGAGGTATATGATACTTCGCTTGGTGCAGCGTTCCTTGTAATGGCAATTGTGGGAGGTGCTGTCATGCCTCCTCTTCAAGGGCTTGTCATCGACCAGGGTATCATTGCCGGACTGCCGGCAGTGAACGTTTCGTTTGCTTTGCCGCTCGTATGTTTCCTTATTGTGACAATATACGGCTTGCGCTCATATAAGGCGTTGAAAGGCTAAAATTGAAGTTGCTGCCCTGTCACGGAAAAGGAACTTGGGTATTTTCTTCCGCTTTGGACAATAAGTTTAAGGCGGAAGAAAATATTCTGTAAAAAATGTTGTTTATTCGTGAAATGTTTGTATCTTTGCAATCGCAAATGAGCGGGATGTAGCTCAGCCCGGTTAGAGTACGCGTCTGGGGGGCGTGTGGTCGCTGGTTCGAATCCAGTCATCCCGACAAAGAAAGACTTTACAAGTAATTGTAGAGTCTTTCTTGTTTTCTTCAACACCTTTTCAACACCTTTTGCGCCATAATTATTATCTTTGAGATAAGCCTCGAAGATTTTCTGGTTCACCTGCAAAAGTTGGGGGGATTATATAAAAATATTATCTTCGCATAGTTAAAATAAGTACTATGCAGGACGAAAAAATACTATTGGAATTAGCCCGTTTGATATTGCCATCAGGTTTTATCGAAAACTTCAAGAT
>JBGVQX010000015.1:0-3456 GCA_045127905.1 Candidatus Cryptobacteroides sp. | reverse complement strand
ACCTGTAAGGAATGATCCCTTTGAGAAAAGATAGTCTGTTCTGTAAAATGACTTTTTCATTTTAATGTGTGTTTGCATTGCAAATATACAAATTTTAGACAATTCACACGGGATTGTTAGATAAATTAGGTTCATAATGATTAAAATTAGAGTGAAAATGTATGTCTTCTTTCCCGATTGCATTCTCTGCTGTTTGGGATAGAAGTAATCTTCCACTGGCATACTTTTAGGAATCGGCGTTTTCATCTAATTTTTCACAACATGAAAACGAACGACAAGAAACATCTCACCTCAGAGAACGGACGCCCCATTGCGGACAATCAGAACACTCAGACGGCGGGTCATCGCGGACCTGTGACATTACAGGACACATGGCTTCTTGAGAAGATGGCCCATTTTGACAGGGAGGTCATTCCTGAGAGAAGAATGCACGCTAAAGGTGCGGGAGCATATGGAACATTCACCGTCACACACGACATTACAAAGTACACCCGTGCCTCGATATTTTCTGAAATAGGAAAGCAGACCCCGTGCTTCGTGCGTTTCTCCACCGTTGCAGGAGAGCGTGGAGCTGCAGATGCAGAGCGAGACATCAGAGGTTTCGCAATGAAGTTCTACACCGACTCCGGCAACTGGGATCTTGTAGGCAACAACACACCTGTCTTCTTCCTGCGCGATCCGCTGAAGTTCCCCGACCTGAACCATGCCATCAAGCGTGATCCCCGTTCAGGAATGCGGTCGGCAAATTCCAACTGGGACTTCTGGACACTCCTTCCCGAAGCGCTGCATCAGGTGACGATCACCATGTCTCCACGCGGCATTCCGGCTTCATTCCGTCACATGCATGGATTCGGAAGCCACACATATAGTTTCTATGATGCAGAGAACCGCCGCACATGGGTGAAGTTCCATCTGCGCACCCTCCAGGGCATAAGGAACATGACTGATGCTGAGGCGGAAGCGGTCATCGCAAAGGACAGGGAGTCGCATCAGCGTGACCTGTTCGAGGCCATAGAAAGAGGCGACTATCCACGCTGGCTGATGCAGGTGCAACTCATGACCGAGGAACAGGCCAGGAACTATGAGATCAATCCGTTCGACCTGACCAAGGTATGGTATCACGGCGACTTCCCTCTTCACGATGTGGGCATTCTGGAGTTGAACCGCAATCCGGAGAACTTCTTTGCGGAAGTGGAGCAGGCCGCATTCAATCCGGCAAATATCATCGAGGGAATAGGTTTCTCCCCTGACAAGATGCTTCAGGGACGCCTCTTTTCATATGGTGACGCACAGCGATATCGCCTCGGAGTGAATTATAATGAAATCCCGGTAAACCGTCCTCGTTGCCCGTTCCATGCGTTTCACCGCGATGGTCAGATGCGAACCGACGGCAATATGGGAGCTGCTGTATCATATGAACCTAACAGCTACGGCGAATGGAAGGAAAAGCCTTCAGCAAAGGAGCCTCCGTTAGCTGCTATGGGAGATGTGTTCAGCTATGACGAGCGGGAATACGACAGAGACTACTACACCCAGGCGGGAAAGCTTTGGCGCCTGATGTCAGCAGAAGACCAGAAGGCGACCTGCGAAAACACTGCTAGAGCTATGGCGGACTCGGCCGTCTTCATCAAGCAACGCCATATCCGCAACTGCTTCAGAGCTGACCCCGCATATGGTAAAGGTGTAGCAGAAGCATTGGGGCTGTCACTGGAAGAAGCCCTCATAGCCGAAGATCCGGCACATCCTGCTTGGGATGGAAGATAATATACTGAAGGGCTGACTGCTCCGGAAAAATGTATTTGGGAACGATCTCTTAACAGATATCGTTCCTACTTTATTTTATGAGAATAAGCGGGAATACTCCCGTCTTTAGCCGGGAGAGTATGTCAAAGAATCAACCCGATGTGAAGTATTCTGCGGCCATTCATTTTGAATGTTCTGCTGCCGTAAACGTGAGAAATAGGGGAAATAATAGGGGCTTGTGTATACATTTTCCATAAAATCACATATTCCAGAATGGATTTATGCATAAAAACTTCCTTACAGATAGTTAATTTACTAAATTTACATGATTTTTAGCCGTATTGAAAGACTTCGATCATTGTATTGTGCAAAAAAGTATCCTCAATAGAGGTTAAGCATATAGTATCACAACTGATTAATGACGCTTTTATGGAATTAAAGAAAACGGTTAACGACAAGTTTCTGACATTGTTCGGAAAACCAGGAGTCGTCTATGCATCAGCAGGACGAATCAATCTCATCGGAGAACACACAGACTATAACGGAGGTTTCGTGTTTCCGGGAGCGATCGACAAGGTCATCATGGCCGAAATTCTTCCTAACAACACAGATCAGGTGAATGTGTTCTCCATCGACATCAACGAGGAGGCACACTTCGGTCTTAATGAGGATGATGCTCCGTCTCAGTCCTGGGCCTGCTACATCTTCGGAGTATGCCGCGAGATACTCAAGAGAGGTGGCGTGGTAAAGGGATTTGATGCTGTGTTTGCAGGCGATGTACCTCTCGGAGCAGGACTGAGCTCATCAGCGGCATTGGAATCATGCTTTGCCTATGCACTGAACGATATGTTCAATGACAATGGCATAAACAAATTCGAGCTTGCACGTATCGGCCAGTCGACCGAACACAACTACTGCGGAGTGAACTGTGGCATCATGGACCAGTTCGCATCCGTAATGGGGCAGAAAGGCAAGTTGATGCGCCTGGACTGCCGCTCCATGGAATTCGAGTACTTCCCTTTCGAGTCGGATGAATATGAACTTATTCTAGTTGACTCAAGAGTGAAGCACGAGCTTGCGGACTCCCCTTACAACAAGCGAAGGCAGTCGTGCGAGAGAGTAGCCAAACGTCTCGGTCTGGATACGCTTCGTGACGCCACACTTGAGATGCTCGGCAATATACTACCGGACATAACAGCAGAGGACTATTTCAGGGCAAAGTTCGTCATCGAGGAGAAGGAGCGCGTACTCGCTGTATGTAACGCCCTCAATGCAGGAGACTTCGAGACAGTGGGAAGAAAGATGTACGAGACCCATGAGGGACTGTCAAAGGACTATGCCGTAAGCTGCGAGGAGCTGGACTTCCTCAATGACATTGCCAAGGAATGCGGCGTGACAGGATCCCGCATCATGGGAGGCGGATTCGGCGGATGCACCATCAACCTTGTCCGCAAGGAGCTGACCGATGCGTTCGTCCAGACAGTAAAGGACAGATTCAATGAAAAATATGGTCACGAGCCTAAGGTATATCCTGTGGTGATAAGTGACGGAGCACGAAAAGTGGAGTAGAACGAAAGTCAGAAACATAAAATAGCAACAGAAATGAAACCTACATTATTCGTTCTTGCCGCCGGAATGGGCAGCCGTTACGGCGGACTCAAGCAGCTGGACGGGCTCGGACCTAACGGAGAGACCATTATGGACTACTCCATC
>JBGVQX010000014.1:0-67727 GCA_045127905.1 Candidatus Cryptobacteroides sp. | reverse complement strand
CGCCGGAGATTCGTAGCTGCGGGCCCCGAGGGTGAGGGTGGCAGCGGTTGTTAATGTTTTGTTCATAATTTTTGCTTATAGTTTTTAGTTTTAAAATAATCTTCAAGGGCCGCCATTAAGGAAAAGGAATCCTTAAGGTTGGCAAAAAATCGCGCAAAGATAATAAAAATATTTTATGTTAGTTCCTTTCAGTGAATGAAATAGCAAATCCGCCGCCGCGGGCCATTGTCATTGAGAGAATATCTTCCGAAGTAACGTTCTGCTTCCAGATTTTGTAGGCCTGAGGGTTCTCCTTGTAGTCTGCATCTTCTGCATCTGCATAGATGGTAGCCTCGTAGGTCTTGCCTGGGTCGAGGAAGTTCATCGGAACTTCAAGGGTGCGCTTCTGGTCGTCGGTCACACCGCCGCAGAACCACTGTCCGTTCTTCTTGCCCTGACGCGCGATCACGACATACTCACCCGGCTCTGCGAGGAGATACTTCGACTGGATCCAATCGATGTCCACATCCTTGATGAACTGGAAGGCATCCATGAACTGCTCATAGTGTTCAGGGAGGTCGGCTGCCATCTGGAGAGGAGAGTAAAGAGTCACATAGAGAGCAAGCTGGTTGGCGATTGTCGCATTCACCCATGAGGTGTTTCTTCCCTCAGTCACTGAAGCAAGATCCATCACGAAGATGCCCGGAGTGTAGTCCATCGGACCTCCGTTGAGACGGGTGAAAGGAAGAATTGTCACATGGTGAGGCATTGTACCGCCAAATGCCTGATATTCAGTACCGCGGGCAGACTCGTTGCCGATGAGGTTTGGATATGTACGGCAGATTCCGGTAGGGCGCACGGCCTCGTGGGCATTGATCATAACTTTGTGTTCAGCTGCCTTCTTCACCACATACATGTAGTGGTTGATGAGAGACTGGCTATAGTGGTGCTCTCCGATAGGAAGGATGTCACCGACATAACCTCCCTTGATGGAGTTGTAGCCATATTTGTCCATGAGTTCAAGAGCCTGGTCGAGGTGACGCTCGTAATTGCGTACTGATGAAGAAGATTCGTGGTGCATCATCAGCTTCACGCCCTTCTTGTGTGCATATTTATTGAGCGCATCGATATCGAAGTCAGGGTATGGAGTCACGAAATCGAAGACATAGTCCTTGTTGCAGTTGGCCCAGTCTTCCCAACCTTCGTTCCATCCTTCCACGAGAACCTGGTCGAATCCGTGCTCGGCAGCAAAGTCGATATAGCGGCGCACCTTCTCATTGTTTGCAGAGTGGCGTCCGTTAGGGGTTGCCTTTGAATAGTCAGTAACACCGAGCTGAACTGATGCAAAGTCGTCGGTGTAGTTCCATGAACCCTTGCCGGAGATCATTTCCCACCACACACCGATGTACTTCACAGGTTTGATCCAGTCTGTATTCTCGAGTGCACAAGGCTCGTTGAGATTGAGGATCATGCGCGATGCAAGCTGCGCAGTTGCGCTTGGAGCCACCTGGATTGTTCTCCAAGGAGAGTTGCATGGAGTCTGCAGACGGCCCTTCCAGCCCTGTGCATCTGGGGTAAGGTGTGACACGAATGTCATGGTCTTAGGATCAAGCTCAAGGTGCATGCAAGGATAGTCAAGAAGTGCAGCCTCGTGGATATTGATGTAGAGGCCGCTGTCTGTACGCATCTGGATAGATGTCTGAACACCGTTTACTGAGTATGGAGTCTGAGAGTCGTTACCGCAGATAGCCTGAGGCATCTTCTCGGCGATTTCCGAAAGGCGGCACTCTGTGAAGTTGTACTCCTGGGTGTCATAATCACCAGGAACCCACCATGCGGTATGGTCGCCTGCAAGGGCGAACTGGGTCATTTCCTCCTTGATTACGAAGTAGCTGAGGTTCTTCTGGTAAGGGAACTCATAGCGGAATCCCAGACCGTCGTCAAAGAGACGGAAACGGATGGACATTTTCTTGCCCGAAGATGTCTGCACGAGATTTACAAGGAGCTCATTATAATTGTTGCGGATCTGAGATTCCTCGCCCCATACCGGCTCCCAAGTCTCGTCGAAAGACGAAGTGTCGATGCTTTCGAGAGCGAAGCCTGTGTAGAATGAATATGCCGGCTTGCGGTCTTCCTTGGAGATAGTACCGTCAGCGTTGTAGATGAGTTTCTGTGCCTTGAGTACACCACGGAGCTCGAATCCGAGGTCAGAAGGCAGAATCACCTTCTGGTCACCGTAATTAAGAGTATACTGAGGCGTACCGTCAGCTGTGAGCTGAAAGGTCATCTCCATGTTTCCTGAAGGAGACTTCATAGTCTGCACATCGGTCACCGGGCCCTGTTTTGGTGCGCAGGCGAACACTATGGCCGCTGCTGCGATTGCTGATAGGATTCTTTTCATGTATAGTGTTATTTTTTGTATTCAATTACCAATGCTGTCTTAGGGGCTACGACGGTAGCGTCCGAGACCTCAAAAGGCTCGCCCGTAAGCACATCCATTCCTCCTGTAAGTCCCTCCGAGATCTCAGAATAGTATGACCAAGGGACATTTACTGGAGTGAGGTTATTGTTGATGTAGACAAATACAACCGACTCGTCGTTATAGCGGAAGTAAGCGTACGTATTGTCGCGTGTCATAAAGTGAACTGTCTTGCCGTTGTGGATGACATCAGCAGTCTTTCTCCACTGGAAGAGGCGGCTCACATAGTTGAAGAGGTCAGCTGCCTGTCCTTTGTCTACCTTGAGACCATCTGTGTTATGTGTCTGAGCCTGACGGCCTTCGTCTGTGAAGAGGTTGATCTGGTCACCCTCCCATCCGCCTGGGAAGTCTACACGGAGACCTGGGTGGTCACCGATATTGTGCGGAGTGGCGGACACAAACATAAGCTCGTCACCAGCAAAGATCTGAGGAATACCACGCATGGTCGCCATCATGGTCATGGCAAGCTTGAGGGCACGCGGATCCTTGCGTACGCAGTCGCCGATGCGCGCTGTGTCGTGGTTGCCCGGGAAGATAAGCATCTTCGAGAGGTCATGATATACGAAGTCATGTGAAAGAATGTCGTATACCTTGCTCATGCCTGCGCCCCAGCCGCCGTAATCCTCGTCAAGAGCATCACGCAGTGCGTCGTGGAGCGGGAAGTCCATGATCGAAGGAAGGTGCGAGTCGAAGCCGTCCTTGTTGGCGTTGCCGCCCTGCCAGTAAGCGAGCTGAGGGATTGAAGATGTCCAGCACTCGCCCACGATGTTGAAGTCCGGATACTCGTTCATGACGGCCTTGCACCACTCTGACGCAGGACCTTTCTCATTATATGGATATGTGTCCACACGGAATCCGTTGAGTCCGGAGTACTCTATCCACCATATTCCCCACTGGATGAAATACTGAAGCACGTATGGGTTGTCAAGGTTCATATCCACCATTGTAGGCACGAACCAGCCGCTTTCCTGGATATAGAGGTCCTTCGACGAAGCGTTAGGATCCATGTTGGTAGAGAAGGCCACATTGGTGCCGGTGTAGGTGTCGAACTGATGCACCCAGTCCTGGAAAGGAAGGTCGTTCATCCACCAGTGCATATAGCTGCAATGGTTGGGAACGATGTCCATGATGATGCCGAGCCCCTTCTCGCGAGCCTTCTCCACAAGCTCCTTGTAAAGTTCGTTCGAGCCGAAACGAGAGTCGATATGATAGTAGTCTGACGCAGCATATCCGTGATACGAACCCTTCGGATCATTGTCCTCCAGGAACGGAGTTGTCCAGATGTATGTCGCACCGAGCTCGCTGATGTAGTCAAGATGGTCGATAACTCCCTGGATATCACCTCCGTGACGGCCATGAGGGTTTGCACGGTTGCCGTCCTCTGTCGTGTCGTCTGTAGAGTCGTTCGAAGCGTCGCCGTTGGCAAAGCGGTCAGGCATGATGAGGTAGATCATGTCCGCTGTGGTGAAGCTCTTGCGCTCTGCAGATCCTTCTTCGCGTGCCGCTATCTCGTATGGATACTTGAATGACTGGCCGTCCTTCGAGAAGACGATGTAGTATGTGCCTGGCTGCGCATTGGCTGCCACATTCACGTCTACGAAGAGGTAGTTTGAACTTTCAGCCTTGTTGATCTTCTCCACATATACTCCCTTGCCGCCTTCGATTGTGACGTCATACTCTGAAATGCCGGCACCATGAATCATGAGCTGAAGGTCTGTCTTCATCCCTACCCACCATGAGAGAGGCTCTACGCGGGTTACCTGCTCAGATGTCGCGTCCGCTACTGAGGCAGGGTCGAATGCGGGACCCGAGCATGCTGCGAGGGCCACCGCTGCGAGTGCTATGATGATTCTCTTCATTATTCTGCTTTGATTTCGTATGACCATGGAGCCTTGAGTTCAACCTTTACTGTCACTTTGTTGTCAGGGAGCGTACGTGTAAACACGAGGACGCTGTCCTCTGCCGACACGACCTCGAACTTGCCGCCCTTGTCACCTGCTGCGAGTGCAGGGTTGGCGTGACGGATGCTGATTAGTTCCTTGTAGAAATCGAAGTACTCGTTCTTCTCCCATGCCGGTACAGGATCTTTCTGGAAGAACTCGAATCTCTTGTTCCAACCCATTTCCTGACCAGTGTAGATGAGAGGCTGACCGTTAGGAAGAGTGAATGTAAGGACTGCCATTACCTTTGCTGCATCGCCCATTCTCTCGAACTCGGTTCCTGCCCATGAGTTCTCGTCATGATTGGATGTGAACATCAGACGGAATGCATCAGAGGGATGTCTCTCCGCGTCCTTTGCGATGTACTCGAGGAGCTCAGGGATGTTCTTCTTACCCTGCGCGATATCGTTCATCATGTGGTGGAGTTCCCATGAATATGAAGCGTTAAAGTCCGAGAGAGTATGAAGCTTTGGCTCCTCACCCTCTGCAAGCCAGTACATGTGAGGATAGTCTGCACGGAGGCCGGCAATTGTCTCCTGCCAGAATTCGAGCGGAACCTCGCATGCCATGTCGCAGCGGAAGCCGTCGATGCCGCGCTGCATCCAGAAACGGAGTGCATCCTGCATTCCCTTCCAGACGTCCTTGTTCTCATAATTGAGGTTGGCGGTGTCTGACCAGTCGGCTGTAAAAGTAGTCTTTCCCTCTGCATCACGTTCGTACCACTCCGGGGCGCGTTCTGTTGTCCATACCGCATCCGGAGAAGTATGGTTTGCCACCCAGTCGATGATGACGCGCAGACCGAGCTTATGAGCCTCAGCCACGAAATTATCGAAGTCCTCGAGAGTTCCGAACTCAGGGTTGATGTCGCAATAATTCTTCACTGCGTAATATGAGCCGAGAGGGCCCTTGCGGCCATCCACACCGATCGGGTAGATAGGCATGAGCCATACGATGTCCACTCCCATCTCTGCAAGACGCGGAAGCTCTTTCTGAGCCGCTGCAAATGTGCCTTCCGGAGTGTACTGACGTACATTCATCTCGTATACTACACTGTTTTCAAGAGGCTGCTGTGGCGCCTGCGGCTTCTGTGCACAGGAGAATGCCATGAGGGCAGCGCAGATGGTAAAAAGTACTTTCTTCATATTTTGTTGTTTTGTTTTGTTTTCATTTCCATACATCAGCGGAAACCCGCTCTGCTTCGCAGAAGCATAGGATATGCTTCGCTACGCACATACGTCAGCGGAAACCCGCTCCACTTCGCTAAAGCTTAGGTATATGCTTCGCTACGCGGGTTTCCGCTGACTGCATATTACATTTCAGCAAGAATAGTTGCTGAGGTGGATCCGGCAATGATAGCGTTGCCAGTGTATGCACTCAGGCCGTCTGCATCTGCCTGACCGTTCTGAGCGAGCACAACATACTGACCCTCAGGGATGTTTACTGCAACCGGCTTCTTTGAGCCATTGAGGAGCACGGTGAGCGACTTGGCGCTGTCGATGCCCTCAAGGCCGTTGATGCGGAATGCGACCACGCATGGGTCATCCACCTCTATGAACTCGAGTTTCTCACGCACGAGGGCTGCATCTCCGAGACAGAAACCCGGGTGTGCATGGCGGATAGCAGCGAGTTCTGCATAGTAATCCACAAGGTCCTTATACTTTGTCTTGTAGGTCCAGTCGATTGCGTTGATTGAGTCCGGACTGCAGTAGCTGTTCTTCACGCCCTGCTTGTGGCGGTAAAGTTCCTCACCAGTGAAGATGAACGGAATACCCTGTGATGTGTACACTGCCGTCTGGGCAAGCTTCACCATGGCCAAGCGCTCTTTCTCCGATGCCTTTGTAGCCTCCTCGAGACGGTCGCGCAGGCAGTGGTCATCGTGACAGCTCACGTAGCTCACATGCTGAAGAGGATTGTTGGTCCAGCGCTCCACGCTCACCTGTGGATGCTCCACACCACCGGCGATTCCGAATTCGATATTTTCCTTGTTGCCTGCGACCCCGTCCATGAAACCGGCATTTTCGCAGCCGAGAGGGCCGCGTACCGCGTCACGGATGTTGTCGCTGAAAGCTCCGACCTTGTCGAGCATATGCGTGTTGACTTTGAGGGCGATCTGCTCGGCAGGAAGCGCCGGAGACTGTGCCGCCCAACCCTCGCCGTAGATGACCACGTCAGGATTGATTGCATGCAGACGCTGGCTGATTTCGTTCATAGTGTCAATGTCATGGATGGCCATGAGGTCGAAACGGAAGCCGTCAATATGGTATTCCTTCATCCACCACTCGAGCGACTCGATCATATATTTGCGGAACATTTCCTGCTCGGAAGCTGTCTCATTGCCGCAGCCTGAGCCGTCGAAGAATGTTCCGTCCTCACGCATACGGTAGAAGTAACCCGGCATTGTGCGCTCGAAACCTGTCTTTGAAGCATCTGTAGTGTGGTTGTATACCACGTCGAGGATCACGCGGAAGCCAGCCTTATGAAGAGCCTGGATCATCTGCTTGAACTCCTTAATACGGGTTACAGGATTGTATGGATCGGTAGAGTATGAGCCCTCTACAGCATTGTAGTTGAAAGGATCATATCCCCAGTTGTATTGAGGGGTATCAAGATTGGTCTCGTCAACTGTGATAAAGTCAGTCGACGGAAGGAGCTGGACATATGTCACTCCTATCTCCTTGAGGT
The DNA here is from genome assembly GCA_045127905.1 of Candidatus Cryptobacteroides sp. Classification (GTDB taxonomy): domain Bacteria; phylum Bacteroidota; class Bacteroidia; order Bacteroidales; family UBA932; genus Cryptobacteroides. The sequence continues at coordinate 60,647 of JBGVQX010000014.1, read as the reverse complement.
GGTCGATACCTGTCGCAAGGCCGTCAGGGTTCTTTGTTCCCTCCTCGGTAAGAGCGAGGTACTTGCCTTTGTTGGTTACGCCCGAAGTCTGATGAATCGAGAAATCCCTGTGGTGCATCTCATAGACGATGATGTCAGACGGCTTGATCTCAGGACTCTTATCCTCTGCCCATCCCTCTGGATTTGTCTCGGTCCAGTCGACCACGGCGCCACGCCATCCGTTCACACCCACAGCCTTGGCAGAAATGCCAGCTGTTTCAGGGAGCCACTGGCCGTTCTGCTGGACCTGGAAGGTGTAGAACACACCCTTAATGTCTTCCTTCACGGTAGCCTTCCAAAGACCATCCTTCTTTGAAAGCTTCATGTTCACAATCTGGAATGCAGACTCGTCGGAAGCCGAACGGTAAAGTCTGAGCTGTGCTGCCTCAGCAGTCGGAGCCCACACGGCAAATTCAGTCTTCTCACCCAAATACACACATTCCTCGTACGTTGTCTTCGGAACGTTGAGCGCTCCATCTGAAGCGCAAGAGACCATCAAGGCCGCAGCCATTGTTCCCATCAGAAAATTCCTCATTGATATCATAAATTTCATACTTTCGTTCATGTATAATTACAAATCTTACGAAAATAACGAAAGTTTCTTATATATTTATATATATAAGGACAAAATGCAGGAATGATGTGATGAACGGGCGGAATTTAGTGACGAACAAGAATTAAATTTAGTCTGGGGGGGCGTTATACTCAGCACCGTTACCCACACTACCACAGCTTGTGCCGCGACGCAAGGAAATCAGCCACAAATCTTGCGTCGCGAAAGAAAAACCGGCAAATATTGCACAATAAGCACCGCGACGCAAGGAAATCAAATCAGAACCTTGCGTCGCGGACAAAGTTCATATCAGTACCCCGGATTCTGAACGAGGGCCTTGTTAGTGGCTAGCTCAGTCGGAGGAATCGGAAATATGCATTTGTAGGAAGGGAACGATGTGCCGGCGTAGCTGTAACCTCCCTTGTACGGCCATAGGAAATCAGCCGTGTTGTAAAGGCCCAGACGTATCAGGTCGGTGCGGCGGTGGGCCTCCCACAGGAGTTCGCGGGCACGCTCGGCCTCAATGAATCCAGGAGTGATATCTGACGGAGATAAGGCCCAAGCTGTAGCGGCAAGTCCGGCGCGGGCTGCCAGAGCCTGCATATACGGAAGCGCCTCTTCGGGAGCCCCGAGATTCATGCAAGCTTCGGCATATATCAGGTAGATTTCCGCCAGCCGGATCATCGGAAAGTCCACATTGGAGTAGCCCATCTGGGCCGAAACCGGGAGGTATGACTCATTGGTCTGGCCCGAAGGTATATTATTGAATTTCAAGCAGGACCATCCGTTCATAAAGTTATACAAAGCTCCGTCCATAGACTCTGAACGTCCCTTTATGTAGAACAGTTCTCCCCTCTTGTCGGAAGTCACATAAGTTCCGGTTTCATAATTCTGGCCCGACACTCCATAGTACTTTGAGACAAACTCATATGGCACTCTCAGACCGGCCCATCCGTTCACCTGACCGTTAGGACGGGACTGATCTGTAATATCTGTGGAAGCTAAGGAGGCACTTAAGATGTACGTAGTACCTCCGTATGAGTTGGTGTTATTGGCATCATAGTCGATGGCCCACAGCAACTCTCCGACAGAAGCGGAATTATTGCCGTTATCTCCTCTGAAAAGGTCTGCGTATGAAGGGCAGAGGGCATATCCCATAGTGAAGATTTCCTCACATGCAGCCTTGGCCTCAGATGACATATCCACCCCGACATACACCTTAGCATTCAAGTACATACGTGCCAGCAGGCCTGCCACTGCACCCCTGTCGGCACGTGGATAGAGCGAGCGTGCAGCAGGCATGTCGCTGTCTGGAGCAAGCAGGGCATCGAGCTCGTCGATGCAGTAGTTGAAGATGTACTCGCGGGAGGCCTGGGCGGGAAAATATGCGCCACCGAAAGGAGATTTTTCGGTAGTGAAAGGCACACTGCCGAAGCAGTCCAGGGCCATCCAGTAGAGGTATGCGCGGATGAATCTGGCTTCAGCACGGAAACCGTTGATCTTCTCCGCCAGTTCCTGTGTCACTCCCCTGTCGGAAAGACGGTCCGGAGCAGTCTGACGAAGATACTCATTCACCAGGGCAACTCCCTGAAGCGTACGCACATAGACCGCATATACGGCATCGTTCTGTACTTCGCTCCATGTATTTGTATTCAGGGCCCGCACCCATGCATCATTTTCCCATGAGCATTTGGCCTCGTCGGTCGTGGTTTCCTGGACGGACCAGAAGGCACGAATCAGTTCGGAAGCACCGCCATCCATAGGCTGCAGGTCAGTCAGGTCGTTGGTAACGAACTGGAAGTAGAGGCGGGCCAGGCCTGAGAGATAGGCATCCTCGGAATTGCCGTAGACGTATTCCGACACGGGTTCGGTCTTATTCAGAGGCAGGGTATCGAGGTCATTGACACATGAGGTCAGAAGTGCGGCCAATGCCGCTATGTATATTGTCCGTTTCATAATCCTTAAAATTTAACATTCAACCGGAGGGAGTAGGTCCGTGGACGAGGCCACATGGTGTTGTCGATACCGTTTTCGGAAACCACTTCCGGATCCATTCCGCTATAGCCCGTGATTATGAACACATTCTGCACGCTGAATCCGATCCTGACATCAGTCGCCCAGAGTCCCAGCCCGCGGAATGTGTAGCCGAGGCTTATGTCGTCCAATCGGAAGAACGAGGCATTCTCCAGAAAATAATCCGAGTACCACTGCTGTCCGGAATTCGGAGCCGTAAATCCGGTCTTCTTCACCAGCTTTGCCTGATTTGGCAGGGCCCCGGAGTTAAGATCAAGACTCGAAGTGGAATTTGCAGAGGCAAAGTCATTGAACACCCATGTACCGGCTGCCCCATGACCGTTGAAGCCGAAATCCCAGTCCTTATATACGACTTTTGCATTCAGGCCGTAGAAGAACTTCGGTGACGCGCTTTTATCCGTCATATAACGGTCCCCTTCGGTAATAACACCATCTCCGTCAAGGTCCTCCAACTGGTTCTGGAGAGGCTTGCCGGCGAGGTCATATTTCTGTTTATAAGTATAATACGTATATGGTGCATACCCAACCATCTGGCGGCATAGATATCCTCCAGTTCCTTTGGAAATCGTACCCGTCTCGATGTAGTAGTTGTCATCCTCGGTCACATTCAGCTTCGTGAATTCAGTATCCTGGAATGTGCCGTTGACGCTCACCTGAACGCTCCAGTCCCCTGTCTGCACAGGTATGCCGCTGATGGCAAATTCCAATCCCTTATTGCGGATGGAGCCTATGTTGGTCATCAGCTTATTTCCGAAATTGGATCCCATAGGGACCTGCACCGAGTTCAGAAGATCCTTTGTATCACGTATATATGCATCGATGCTGCCGCTTAGCCTGTTGTTGAAGAAGCCGTAGTCCAATCCTATGTTATAAGTCGTCGTTGTCTCCCAGCGTATAGTCGGGTCATATGCCTGCGGAGTGAACGTCCTCATGAAATTGTTCATACCCATATTGTAGGTATATGACGGATTGCTGGAGATATTATAGCGTGCAAGGTGCACATAGTCACCTATTCCGTCCTGCTGGCCGGTCTGTCCCACGGAGAGACGCAGTTTCATTTCCGACACCACAGACACATCCTCCATAAACGGTTCTTTCGCAACGTTCCACGCAAAGGCACCGGAAGGGAAGAATCCCCATCTGTGAGCCTTGGCAAACTTGCTGGATCCGTCGCCTCGGGCTGTGAACGTAAACACATATCTCGAATCTATCGAGTAGTTCACGCGGCCGTAGAATGACAGCAGATAATTCTCGTTCCGGAACCACAGGTAGCGCGAATCCACCGTCTCTCCGGGATTGAGGTTAGGCTCATGGGTGATGTTGAAATAACTGATGCTGCGGTTCGCCCAGTAGTTATTCTGCCATGAATATCCGGCCAGGAAGTCAAGATTGTGGATTCCCCAGGCATTGTTGTAATTCAGATACATCTCCAGAAGCTGGCTGCGGCTAAGATTATAGCCTTTGGAGTACTGACCCACACGAAGGTTGCTGGTGTCGGTATAGGCCTGGAAGGAACCCGGCACCACCCCATTATAGGAGTCGGTGACCGTTATATCCAATCCGGTACTCATGTTCAAGCGCAGATTCTCAAGCCCGTGTATCTTATAATCTACAGCGACACGGCCAATGAAACGGGTGGAGCGGGCATCACTGATGCTGTCGTAGAGTTGTGACAAAGGACTAGGGCCGACAAGCACATTAGGAGTGAATGCCTCTCCACGCCCGTTTCCGTAATTCCAATAGCCGTTGGTGGTTGTATAATCGATGGTTCCGTCAGGGTTGCGCCAGTAAGGGTGCTGAGTGGGGTTGAAGAACGCAGCCTTACCCACAGTACCTCCGTCCGCATAGTCCTGATATGAATAGACCGCCTTCGCATTGATATCGAAAGTCAGATGCTTGTCCAGAAAGTTCGGAGACAGAGTCACATCTATCGTCCCCCTGTCGTAGTGAGACTCCATGAGCGTACCCTGCTGCCCTAAATATGCGATGGAAGCCCTGTATGGCATTCTGTCCTTCAAATTGCCGTATACACTCAGGTTGTGGTCAGTGGCAAAGGCTGTCCGGAACACTAAATCCTGCCAGTCTGTCTCGGCAGTTCCCGAAAGTCCGGCTATCCGGTCGCCGGTCGGAGTGCCTGCCGGATAGGTCTCGGCATAGAACCGCTTCAGTTCTGAAGGAGACATTACCGGCACCTTTGAAGATATATGCTGCACGCTTATGGAGCCGGCATAGCTCACCTGCGGAATCATGCCGACACCTTTCTTAGTGGTGATGATGATGACACCGTTGGAGGCTCTGGAACCGTATATCGCTGCAGCGGAGGCGTCCTTCAGAACTGAGAACGACTCTATATCATCCGGATTCAGCAGATCAAGAGGATTTGACATCGCGCCTCCGGCCCCTTGGGCTATCGGCACTCCGTCAATCACTATCAGAGGGTCATTGGAAGCGTTCAGGGAGGCCGATCCCCTTATCCTGATACGCGAGCCTGAGCCCGGGCCTCCATCTCCTGGAGTCACAAGCAGGCCCGGCACCTTACCCTTGAGCATATCCTGAGCATTGACCACGGCTCCTCTATTCAGATCTTCTGCCTTGATCGCAGATATGGAGCCTGTCATATCATCCTTCTTCACGGTGCCATAACCGATTACCACAGTCTCCTGAAGCATCTGGGTATCTTCCTTCAGAGTCACAGTGGAAGGAAGCTGGGACGCCTGGAAAGTCTGCGAAGCATACCCGATACAGCTGATTTCCACAGGCGAATCCGGGCTCGAAACCGTGAGGGAAAATCCTCCGTCAAGTCCCGTGGATGTTCCGTTGGAAGTACCCAGTTCAACAACGGCAGCCCCTATCACGGGTCCGAACTGGTCCACGACGGTGCCGCTTGCTGTGTATCCGCCCTGAGCAGACAACAGGACGCCGGTCGTGCACAACACCACAACCGACGTCAATATATTTCTAATCCTGTCCATTTGTAAGTTCGTTTATAATTATTCCAAATTATCAAACGGACTATAAACAAGCCTCAGACCAAACCCGACAGCTTACGGCATAAACTCATCATCTGGAGTTCGAACAATCCGAAGTACGGGCTGCAACATGCCGGCCACTTCGGCTTGAAGCATCTAAATCGAGGTGCCATCCGGAAAAGCACAGGATTTCCCGGACAGGAAGAACTTAATGAGGGGACCTATCCGGAAAAAGACAGGATTCCCCGGACAGGAAGAACTCAATGAGGGGACCCATCCGGAAAAAGACAGGATTCCCCGGACAGGAATAACTTAATGAGGGGCCCCATCCGGAAAAGCACAGGATTCCCCGGACAGGAAGAACTCAATGAAGGGACCCATCCGGAAAAAGACAGGAATTTCCGGATGGGAAAGCAGTTCAGACATACGACCCTTGTATTGGGCGGTTTAACTTTTATCTTTTGGGCTCAAGGCACAAAGCAGGCATAGCGAACGATTAGCAAATGGTCCAGCGGACCTTTGCAGTGAGCGGAGTCCTTTGGGCGTAGCTCGCGCAGCTTGCTTTGAGCTGCTGGCTGGCGTATTTGACAGCAGCGTTGCCTTGAAGCAGCTTAATCGTGAGTCTATCCGGAAAAGGGCAGGAATTTCCGGATGGGAGGAACTGAATGAGGGGACCTATCCGGAAAAACGACAAGAATCCCGGATGGGATACCATTTCAGAGGGGACCCATCCGGAAAAAGACAGGATTTCCCGGACAGGAAGAACTCAATGACGGGACCTATCCGGAAAAACACAGGAATTTCCGGATAGGAAGAACCTAATGAAGGGACCCATCCGGAAAAGCACAGGATTCCCCGGACAGGAAGAACTTAATGAGGGAAGCTATCCGGAAAAAGACAGGATTCCCCGGACAGGAAGAACTCAATGAGGGGACCCATCCGGGAAAAGATAGGATTTTCCGGATGGGAAAGCAGTTCAGGCATACGACCCTTGTATTGGGCGGTTTAACTTTTATCTTTTTGGCTCAAGGCACAAAGCAGGCATAGCGAACGATTAGCAAATGGTCCAGCGGACCTTTGCAGTGAGCGGAGTCCTTTGGGCGTAGCTCGCGCAGCTTGCTTTGAGCTGCTGGCTGGCGTATTTGCCAAGCGCGATGTCAGAGCGACTTAATGATGGTAATCTTCGCTCAATTTTAAACTGGAATTATACAACAATGTAGAATACCATTTTAAATTACTGTGGTTTTAACGGATAATCCTTTAACTTTTTGAATAAAAAACATCTCGTATATCATTTGAAAAGACTATCTTTGGCAAAGATTGAGAACTATCTGGTTCGCCATCCACGATCAAATGGCATAACATCATAAACCATTACTAAGATCATGGGGGCACTATATCTTAACGTCAAGACTGTTCCGGCAATAGATCCTGAACACCATCATCCACACACAGCTTACACTGTATTCACTACAAGCACCGATGAACTTCGTATTGCATCAGGGTGGACTTTGCGTGATGCAATACAACTATTTGCCAGATTATATAGATATTCTCCCTCCGATCTCAAAGTGACCCGTCCTTTTCTGCCTCAATAGACGAGGTGGACTAAAAGGCATTATCTGTCTTCGATAATTGAATATGTCGAGACAAATTCCGAGCTAGCCGCAACCCCCAAAAACCAAATTTCGCCCTTATGTCAGAGAACATAATGGGTACTCCTGACGGAATATCGCAACATATACATGAAAACGGAATTACGCACACTGACTTTCTCGGAGAAGGAGAGTATCTGTGAAAGAGAATTTGAGATGTCTGGTCCATTCTGGCATCTGTTTACTGATGGGAAAAAGATGCAGGATATCTACATGTCTGACGAGATGTTCGAACTGGCTGAAACACTTCTAGCAGTTTCTTGCTGCAAATATCCCAAAGTCAAGGTTATAACGTTTGAACTTATGACAAACCATCTACACCTGATTGCAAGCGGGCCGCGCGCTGAATGTATTGCTCTGTTCGATGATTTCAAACAAAGGCAGCAGAGGGTTTTCAAGAAAACTGGGATAATAGTAGACTGGGATAATTTTGAGGCTGACATTATTCCCATAGACAATCTCAAGGCTCTTAGAAATGAAATCGTTTATACAAACAGAAACGCTTATGTAGCGAACCCGGGACATACTCCTTCCAACTATCCATGGGGAGGAGGTTATGCATACTTTTGTCCATTAATCAAGTATATAGAAGCAATCGAATTTGATAAACTGACATACGACAGGAAAAGACAATTAGCTCATTGCAGAAACATAGACAACTTGAGCAGGCTGCGGGTGAAGGATGGGCTGGGAGTTTTAGTCACATCATTCTGCGACATATCATTAGGAGAACGAATGTTTCAGGATGCGCGCAGCTACTTCAACTCCCTGACTCGCAATGCTGAGGCATTTAGTCTGATTGCGGAAAGGTTGAAGGATTCCATATTCCTTACAGACGAAGAACTCTTTAACATATCTGTAAAATACGCCGAAACCAACTTCGGAACAAAAACAATAACGATGCTAAGTCCGGAACATAAAATCCAGTTGGCTAAAGAACTGCATTTCAGATATAAAGCCACAAACCAACAGATCAGGCGTATACTTCGCATGGACATTCATATCCTTAACGAAATGTTTCCATAGTAAATCGCTAGGTTCTCCGGAAAAAGACAGGATTTCCCGGATATGAAGAACTCAATGAAGAGACCCATCCGGGAAAGCACAGGATTTTCCGGACAGGAAGAACCTAATGAAGGGACCCATCCGGGAAAGCACAGAATTTTCCGGACAGGAAGAACTTAAGGAGGGGACCTATCCGGAAAAGAACAGGATTCCCCGGACAGAAAGAACTCAATGAAGGGACCCATCCGGAAAAAGACACGATTTCCCGAACAGGAAGAACTCAATGAAGGGACCCATCCGGAAAAGCACAGGATTTCCCGGACAGGAGGGACTTGATGAGGGGATCTATCTGGAAAAAGGCAGGAATTCCCGGATGGGATACCATTCCAGAGGGGGCAAGACAGTCATAAGAAAAGTTCCCTGCAGCCGAGAAGCTACAGGGAACATATCAGAAATCTCCGAACAAGGAGACAATATTTTCGAAAGTATCCGTACGGCTACTTGGTCAGAAGACGGAACTCACCCTCCTTGAGGGTAATGGTGCCCGAAACTGTACCGCCGTTCATATAATCGGTCCAGCTGCCGGAAGGAATTGTGTAACTTATCTGGTTCTTAGCGAAGTTACCTACAACGTGGAAGCTCTTGCCGGCAACCGAGCAGGTTATGGTCTTGGTAGTTGTAGTGCTGTACGGATTCCATGAGAATGAGGCATCGCTGTCAAAGAAGCGAGGGTTGTCCTTACGGAACTTCAGAAGCTTTGCATATGTATCGTAGAGGGCCTTGCGCTGAGGAACCGCCATATATTCAGCTGTCTTCACCGGCTTCTCACCTGTACGGCCATTCTCCTCGATAGAGATGTCATATCCGATCTCACCGAACTGCCATATCATCTTAGGACCAGGAACTGTCAGGAAGAATGCTGCAGAAGCACCTGCACGACGCATTGCCACTGAGAATGCATCATTAGAGCCGCTGCTTCCCGAGCCTGTAGAAGGATTTGCAGGACGCTGACCAGGAGTCATGAGCCAGACCATCTCAGCATCGAGACTGAAGTAGATGTCGTATGTACCAGCTGCAGGAACCTTCATATCCTTGGATCCTGCTCCATTCAACATCTTATAACCCTTTCCTACAGTAAGTGTAAAGTTCTCTGTATCTGCTCCGTAGTTGAATGAATCATTCCAAGTGCCGGCCATACGAATCTTGAAGCGGTCGTTTGCTGTGACTGTCACATTCTTTACAGAGAAGAAATTACCATCCTTAGACATCTTCTTGTCATCGGATGTTCCCCACTTGTCACCGAGACCTATCACACCCCATGTCACAGAAGAAGCATCAGCACCTGCACCGTAGCATACACGCTCCTCGTCGTGGCTCTCCATGTAGCTTACCCAGCCACCATAAAGGCCTGGTGATCTCTCATATGAACCTGAGAAGTCGCCGTTGCCTCCACATACAGCCGAACGATACGAGCCGTTCATGTTTCTCCAGAGCTTGATACCATGCTCAGCGAGAACCTTCTCCTCTGACCAGTCAGCAAGGTGCTCAAAGATAACCACAGCATCCTTGTTCACTGACCACACGTGATCCGCATATCCCTTGAGGATGTTCACACGTGACTGATCGTAACGGCCCCACGCTCCAACATCACCGAGAGTATTGTTCTGGGTAAAGCCCTTCGTGAGGTCAAAACGGAATCCGTCCACATCATACTCTGTGAGGAGATACTCGAGGCTACCCTTCACCATCTCCTTTACCATAGGATTCTCGTGGTTCATATCATGGAAAACATTGAACTCATGCTTCGCAACCTTATTGAACCAAGGGTTGTTATCGGAAGTACAGTTGCTTGCGCTGTCCCACCACATCTTGGCCCAAGTATGATTACCTGTAGCATGGTTATATACAACGTCCACAATTACCGCAATACCGCGCGCGTGACACTCGTCGATAAACGCCTTATACTGCTCGCGTGTACCATAATATTTATCGAGTGCGAACCAGTGGTTAGGGTCATATCCCCAGCTCAGGTTGCCGTCAAACTCCTGGATAGGCATCAGTTCAACTGCAGTCACACCAAGATTCTGAATATAGTCGAGCTGAGCCATAGCTCCCTCAATGTTCTGAGTGGTAGAGAAGTCACGGAAATGCATCTCATAGATCACAAGGTCGTTCTTATCCTCCACCTTGAAGTCCTTATGCTTCCAGTTATACTGAGGCCTATTAATCTGGAATGCAGACACGAGCTGTCTTGCTCCCTCCGGGAATGCTGGAACACCCAGAATGTACTGGTCGTTCCACTGGTCGTAAACGATCTCTGTGTAAGGGTCGCTAAGGAAAGTATCAGCACCCGACTCATTACCAAGACGATACTGGAAACGATACTCCTTATTAGGATCGAAATCCTTAAGGGTTATCCACCAGCAGCCTGCCGAGTTATCCCTGAACATAGCTCCTTCCTTAACGCGTTCCCAATTGTTCCAGTCACCAACGATATAGCAATACTTATGTGAAGCACCCTTAGTATCCTTATCGTAGAGAACAAATGTAACCGAGTTGTCAGAATTATAGTTAATTCCATATTTCATTCCATTTTGCATAGGACGCACAACCACAGGATCGGGCTGGAAAGGAACAAGAACATTCTTATCGTCGATGATACCTTCAAAGAAATGGTCCTCAGCCTGCACTTTCTTTGTACCATCCTCGTTACGGACTACAATACCGATACCATTAACTGGAATATCTCCACTCTCAAACCATTCTCTGATAGTTGGTTCCAATGCAAGAGTATAGATATTATCAGCCTCTTTCTTGAGTTTGTTCTTCTCGAAGTTACACTTTACCCACTGAGATGGATCTTTAGCATCTGGCCACTCTGACATCACACAATACCACTCTTTATATTCATCAAGCACACCAATGTGAGCATATAGATCACCTGAGTGATTATATAGGTCAGAAACAGATGGTACCTTGAGATAAATCTTCGCGGCGTAATCCGCATTAATAATTTCAGGAGCGATGCTGAATCCATCAGGCAATTTAGAAAATTCAACTTCGGTACTTCCTCCACCGTTGTTGGTACCGGCAGCCTGTTTTACAATTACTGTAACGGGCTTACTTCCGGAAGCATTAAATACAAGTTCAGCAGTACGCTCCTTAGGAGTATTAGCCTTCACAGATACCTTGATGGTAGCCGCTCCCTTTCCGATAGTACGCGAAGGGGTACACCATGCCGTATTTTCCTGCTGAGTCAGAGCCCAAGGTCCTGAAGCTGAAATGGTGAGAGTTTTCGTAGCAGCCTCACCATCAAACTCCAATGTGGATGGAGTCACAGTGAGACTTCCTTCAAGACTTTCAGGCTGGCATCCTGCAGCCATCAGGGCAGCAAGAGCAATAAATACATAAAGGATTCTTTTCATAGTATCTTAGTTATTATTCATTAGAAGCCAGCGGTCCGGTCAGGGGCCGCTGGCTTGAAGTATTTAGTTTGCAGGAGTTGTTCCTGGAGTCATGAAGTATGCTGTCTTAGCATCTGCGCTAAGGTATACGTCATATGTTCCGGCAGTTGGGAACATATCACCAGAACCCTTTGCAACAGAGATTGCTGTATTAGCCGACTTGAACGTACCAACACGCTCTCTTGACCAGTTAGAGTCACCGACGAATTTCATACCCTTACCATCGGCAGCAAAGTTCTTGAATACATACCATGTACCATCAAACGTCATCTGATAGTTTGCATCTGCAGGAGACCAGCCATTGAAGTTACCAACGAGATACCATGGCTCGCCTTCCACGGGTTCCGGAACCACACCCTCACCAGGTGTTGCCTCAGAAATATCCTTGCCTGGAGTCATGACATAAATCTTCATATTCTTAAAGTCGAACCAGATGTCATATGCACCGGCAGGAACGAGAAGGTCACCAGATCCGCCACTTGTGATAACATTATAAACATGGTCAACAACAACTGCAGCCTTTCCGTTCTCAAGACCGAAGTTTGCAGTATCATCCCATGCACCAGCCTTACGCACCTTGAAGCCGCCATCCGCTGTAAACACAACATTACGAGCAACAAACAGGTCTTCAACTGGTGTAGTATACATCATGATGTCTTTAGTCCAATCATTGTTAACTCCGATAACACCATAGATGGACTCCACAGCCTCGAACTCAGGCTCCTCTGGCTTTGGCTCCTCTGGAGTCTGGCCAGGAGTAAGACCTGCTGTCATCACATAGAACTTATCCAAAGTCTTTGCAAGATAAAGGTCGAATGTACCATCGACAGCAACCTTGATGTTTCCAGAACCAGCTGCGGCCTCATACTCTGTATTGATAGCTACAGGATCTGTAGTAGTGGCTGTTCTCTCTGTTCCCCATGTACCGTTTGTACGGAACTTGAACTCATCAGTTGTAGTCAATGCCACACCCTTTGCAACAAGCCAATCGCCTTCCTCAACCATGTTGATGTCAGCCTTGTCAGCCCAGTTAGTGATTGTACCTACAACACCCCATACTGCAGAAGGATCTGGAGTTGGCTCTGGCTCTGGCTCTGGCTCCGGTGCGACACCAGCATCAGCAGGAGTCTTGCCAGGAGTCATTACATAGAATGCAGAGAGATCGTTAGCTAAATATACATCATAAGTTCCACCGGTAACAATACTAGAATTCTGCTTTCCACCAGTGCCATCGATAAGAGGAAGTTTTGCATCAATTGAGATAGCACCTTCATATGTAAGCTCAGTACCCCAAGTCTCACCTTTTCTAAACTTAAACTGATCATTATCAGCAAATACTACTCCCTTTGCTACAGAATAATCTCCCTCAACAAAAAGCGGAATATTTTTACCCCAGCTGTTTGAGGCTGCCATTGAACCGATCAGTCCCCACTCAGAAGCCTCTGGAGCAGCTCCACCACCTGGGTATGAGCCGTCAGTGATGAACCATGCCTTAGCGTTAGCCTCATCGAGGTATACGTCATAAGTACCAGCCACAGCAACAAGGTTAGCACCATCCTGAGCAAGAGCCACCTCAGTGTTTGCAGCGAATGCGGCACCATCGGCAGCACCGAAGTTAACTGCCCAGTCACCATCCTTACGGAACTTGAACTCACCCTCAAGAGCAACTCCCTTAGCAACAAGGTATGTGCCATCAGATGCAAGCATGTGGTCACCAGCCCAGCTGTTGAATGCACCGATAAGGGACCAACCTACAACTGGAGTTGGATCTGGTTCCGGTTCTGGTTCTGGCTCCGGTTCTGGAGTCGAAGCGCCATAATCACCCTTGTTAAGCTCATATGTAATCTCACCCAGGTTGTTCATGTTAAGGTAAACGCGATAGTTACCAGCCTTCGCAGAAATATTGCCACCATTATCTGAAGTAAGGAATCCGTCTGTGCCTGTACCATAAGAAATTGTCCATGCACCGTCAAGACGGAACTTGAATTCAGCATCTGCAGCAAACTCAACGTCAGCGTAGAACTTCTGCTTAACATCGTCAAATTTCATCACGACGTCTGCTCCCCATTCATTGAATGAACCGATAACACCGATCTGGTCGAACGAAAGGTTTACCTTGAGTGTAAGAGCCGTCTTATCGAACGTCACGTTGTAGAAGTTCTTTGAATAAATCTTAATATCCTTAGAACCACCTGAAGTGATGAGAGTAAGTTCAGAAGCCTCAGCTGCTGGAGTCTCTTTGTCTCCATCCAGACCCCAGTTGCATGTATCATCCCAACCTTCTGCAGTTCCCTTGATCTTCCAACCGTTGGCAGCCTTGCCACCGAAGCCGAGCATACCGCTGTATTGGCCTGACGCAGGAGTGAACTCAAAGAGTTCCTGGGTCGTACCGTCTTTCCAACCGTTGAAATCACCGATAACATAAACCATCGGATAAACCTTCTCAGCAGCTGTAACGGTAACTGTCAGAGACTTTGGCTCTGAGTAAACCTTAGGATAAGAAGCAGTAACAGCTCCTGAATAAATGATCGAACCGATGTAAACCTTTAGTTCAGTTGCCTTTCCTTCAGGAACTTCAAGATCATTGAAGAGAACTCGGTTGAGGTCCTCATAGGTCACATTTGCCTCAGTCTTGTCAAGACCTGATGCGATCTCGACCTTTTTGCCATCCTCAGAAAGGGAAGCCTCAACAGAGTAGCGTACAGAAGTTGCAGCACCGTAATCAGCAGCATCCCAAGAGAATGTCACGGTCTCCTGCTGATTGTTAGCAGTGATTGCAATCTCATCCAACTCAAGTTCATGCAGAACAGCAGGAACAACATCCTCTGGAGCTGCGATCTGCACGATCTCAGGAGTCTGACAGCCGGCAAGAATACCTGCCGCTGCCGCAAATGAAAGAATGTATTTTGTAAGTTTCATATTCTTAAGATGTTATATTACTATCTTCCGGCATAACCAGGGTTCTGCACAAGGTCAAGGTTTGTTGCAAGCTCTGTTGACGGGATAGGGAATATGTTCATATGATCACCAAGATCTACGTTACCCTGAGGTGAGCCACCCTTGAATGGCCAAGGGAAATCCTTGCTGGTGAACTTGCCGTAACGCACAAGGTCAGTACGACGGTGACCCTCCCACATAAGTTCGCGAGCGCGCTCTGCAATGAGGAAGTTCTCGTCGATTACTGATGGAGCAGCAACCTTTGCGCGGTCTGCAAGAGCCTTGACCTGAGCAGAAGCGTCGCCACCTGCGTGCATACAAGCCTCAGCATAGATAAGATGGATCTCACCAAGGCGGATAAGAGGGAAATCAATGTTACTGAACTCGATATTGGCAGCCTCTGCAGAGAACTCATCAGCTGTCTTGTCATGAGGGATATTGCTGTATTTGTAGCATGCCCATCCATCAGTAAAGTTCTTGAGATCCTCGATTTTGCCCTTACGTCCCTTCATATAGAAACGCTTGCCACGTTCATCAGCTACAGTATAGGTACCTGCTTCATAATCTGCATCGGTAACGTTGAAGTATTTCTCGACATACTCGAAAGGAAGACGGTTACCAGACCATCCGGACTTACATCCTGTAAGGTAGATAGGACCATCTGTGTCGCCATTGAGTGAACCACATGTCAGATATGTTGTACCACCCCAAGACTGAGTGTTCATTGTATCGTAAGCAGCAGCAAAGAGGAATTCTCCCTTTGCGTCAGGGTTTGTGTCGTTATCTCCTCTGAAGAGTTCGTCATGGGTAGGAGCAAGTCTGTAACCGAGATTATAAATCTTCTCGCAAGTTGCCTTTGCCTCTGCCCACATGGCAGTGCCGGTATAAACCTCAGCATTCAGATACATACGTGCGAGGAGACCAAGGCACGAGCCCTTGTCTGCACGCGGATAGTTTGACTGAGCTGCAGGCATAGCACTTCCGTCAGCTGCAAGTGCCTTAAGTTCGTCCACTACATAATTGAAGATTTTCGCACGGTCTGTCTGTGGAGGGTTGTATCCGCCACCGAATGGTGAAGTCTCAGTCGAGAAAGGCACATTACCGAATGAATCCACCAGAGCCCAATAGAAGAATGCCCTGATAAAACGAGCCTCGGCACGGAATCCCTGGATCTTAGCCTTGAGATCTGCGCTTACGCCCCTTAATGCGAGCTTCTCATCTTCTGTCTGACGAAGATACTCATTGACGTATGCTATACCCTGAAGAGAACGCACATACACTGCATATACTGCATCATTAAGGACGTCACCTCTCCATGTGTTGTTATTCATCTCATTCACCCAACCATCAGGCCATGCATTCTTTGCTGCATCTGTTGTAACCTCCTGTGTTGACCAGAGGCCACGGATAAATTCAGATGCACCACCGTCAGTAACCTTGAGATCCTGAGTGTCGTTAGAAACAAACTGGTAGTAGAGCTTGGTGAGTCCAGAAAGATAACCGGCCTCATCCGCACCATATGCTGTCTCAGATGTCACATCGGTCGGATTCAAAGGAATAGTATCCAGGTCTCCGACACAGGCTGTGAGCATTGCAGCAGCTGCCACTGCTGAAAAAATATTTTTAATGTTCATTTTCATGTCGATTCCGATTAGAAGTTAACGTTCAGACGGAGAGAGAATGTACGAGGTCTTGGCCAGAACGAGTTGTTGATACCTGAAGTGTTGTTGGTCTCAGGATCCACACCCTTAAAGCCTGTAATAACGAATACATTCTGGCATGATGCAGCCACACGGATGTTGCCTCCCCAATTTCCGATCTCCTTGAATGTATAACCGAGATTGATGTCATCCATACGGAAGAATGACGCATCCTTGATAAAGAGGTCTGTAATATACTGATATGTATCATTCACATCAGTGAAGCCAGTAGTCTTTACTGCAGTCGCGAAGTTAGGAAGGTGTCCCTGGTTTGCATCGAAGTAGGTTGTAGAGTTCATCGCTCCGAAAGCATCATATACTGTGTAACCGATGTTTCCATGACCGTTGAATCCAAAGTCCCAGTTCTTGTAAGACAGCTTCACGTTGATACCGTAATAGAAGTCAGGGTTAGGATCACCTGCGCAATAGCGGTCAGCATCGTTGATGTTTCCATCCTCGTTGCGGTCCACGAAAGCATTCTGGATAGGCATTCCCTCTGAATCATAGAGCTGCTGGAACACATAGTAGCTGTATGGTGCATTGCCCACCTGGTGACGACCAAGTATACGTCCTGTACCAGGGAGAGAAGATGCGTCCATATAGAAATCAGCATCATTAGTAGCATTAAGCTTCGTAAACTTAGTATCCTGGAATGTTCCGTTTACACCGATAGAAAGATGCCAGTCATTTGTCTGAACAGGAATCACGTTGAGAGCAAACTCGATACCCTTGTTCTGAAGCGAACCGATATTGGTAAGGATTGTGTTACCGAAGTTTGAACCCATAGGGGTCTGAACTGAGTTGAGAAGGTCTTCCGTGTTGCGGAGATAAGCATCCACATTACCTGTAATCCTGTCTCCGAGGAAACCGAAGTCGATACCTACGTTGTATGTAGTGGTAGTCTCCCACTTGATACCTGGGTCGTAAGCAGCTGGAGTATATACGAACTGCAGTCCTGCTGCACCCATAGGATATCTGTTATATGAGTTTGTAGAAAGGCTGTAACGAGCCAGGTGAGCATACTCTGCGATACCGTCCTGCTGACCTGTCATACCTGCAGAAAGACGAAGCTTGAGCTGTGACACTGCCTTCACATCCTTAAGGAAGCCTTCCTCCTTAGCGTTCCATGCGAATGCTCCTGAAGGGAAAAGACCCCAACGTGTTTCAGGAGAGAAGCGTGAAGAACCGTCATTACGGAGAGAGAATGTAAAGAGATACTTCGAAGCTATAGAGTAGTTGATACGTCCATAGAATGAAACGAGGTAGCTTTCCCACTTCCACCAAGGATAACCTGAATCAAGCGGCTTGATTGCGTCAGTGATGTTGAAGTATGATACATCGTGAGACTTGCCGTAGAAGTGCTGCCAAGAATAACCTGCCATAACATCGAGGTTGTGGATTCCCCAAGTCTCGTTGTAGTTTGCATAAGCCTCGAGAGCCTTGCTCTGGCGCTGCTGATAGCCAAGTGAGTACTGTCCGATTCCTGGATTCTCGCTATCTGACCAGGCCTGGAATGATCCAGGGTTAACTCCACTCTTTGAGTTGGTCTCAGACCAGTCGATAGAGGCATTCACATTGAGTTTGAGAGCCTCAAGTCCATGAACCTTATATTCAATACCTGCGCTACCGATGAAACGGCCGGTCATTGCGCCGCTGTACTTGTCATAGAGAAGAGACATTGGACCTACGCCAAGCACTGTGTTGCCGGCAAATACGCCTTTATCTTCATTGTAAGTACCATAGTTGAAGTATCCGTTGCAGATGTCAGTATTGATAGTACCGTCTGCATTCCTGAAGTAAGGATCCTGCGTAGGATTGTAGAATGCAGCACCACCTACTACTCCGCCATCAACATAATTCGACTTTGTATATACTCCCTTTGCATTGAGGTTGAGAGTGAGATGCTTGTCGAAGAAATTAGGGTTCAGGCTGAAGTCGATAGTACCCTTATCATATGTAGAACCAATGAGAGTTCCGCTCTGGTCAGTGTAGCCGATAGACGCACGGTAAGGCATACGGTCATTCACATTACCTGAGACACTCACATTGTGATCGTGACTGATAGCTGTCTGGAAGATAAGGTCCTGATAATCAACATTAACATCACCAAGTCTCCTCTGAACCACAGCATAGTGCTGAGGATAAGCCTCCTCTGTGAACACTTCGCCCACAAGCTCACGGAACTCGCCCGGATTCATGACAGGAAGCTTCTTGGAGTTGGTCTGAACGCTCATGCTACCGCTGTAAGACACCTGAGGTCTGTTACCCTTACCCTTCTTTGTTGTGATCATGATGACACCGTTTGATGCACGTGAACCATAGATCGCAGCTGAAGAAGCGTCCTTGAGGACAGTGAAAGAGTCGATGTCATTAGGGTTGATCATATCAAGAGGGTTGGCCATACCGTTACCTGCATCGCTTGCGATCGGAACTCCATCGATGATGATGAGCGGGTCGTTAGATGCGTTGAGGGAAGCGGCACCACGGATACGGATTGTAGATCCTGCTCCTGGACCACCGTCACCAGGGGTGATGAGAAGGCCCGGAACCTTACCCTTGAGCATGTCCTGGGTATTTACCATTGCACCGCGGTTGAGCTCATCGCTCTTGATTGCAGTGATGGAACCTGTCATGTCCTCCTTCTTCACTGAACCGTAACCGATGACAACAACCTCATCGAGGAACTGAGTGTCATCCGCGAGAGTCACAGTCGCAGGAAGCTGAGAAGCCACAAATGCCTGTGTAGCATAACCGATGCAGCTGATTTCAACAACAGCATCAGCGCTTGAAACAGTAAGGATATAGTTACCGTCGAGGTCGGTTGATGTACCGTTTGTGGTACCCTGCTCGATGACTGTAGCACCGATTACAGGACCGATCTGATCAACAACTACACCTTTCACCGGGTATCCGCTCTGAGCGAATACAGACACACCCATAATGCATGAGAGCACGAAGGATGCGCATAGTGTTTTAATTCTGTTCATACGAATTTTGTTTGGTTAGTAATTGTTTGTATTATATGTTGATAAATATCTGTATCCGAGATTATTTCTTCTCATTTACAAAACGTACCGCCACTGCTCCAAGCACCAGAAGCACTCCTGCAACGAGGAACATGCTCACCTGCGCACCGCCTACCATCTTGAGAATGAATCCTCCGCATGCAGCGGCTGCAATCTGAGGAAGGCATATTGTGCCGTTGAAGAGGCCGAGGTATGTGCCGATGTGCTCACCTGAAAGCGAGTTGGTGAGGAGGGTAAATGGAACCGCCAGCATTGCTGCCCATGCAACTCCGATAAAGAGGAATGAGATGAAAAGGAGATACTGGTCGTGGATGAAGAACACAGAAGCGAAGCCCGCAGCACCGATGAGGAGACTGACAACATATGCTGTCTTGATGTTCTTGAACTTAGGGATTACGAGAGCCCAGAGAACCGATCCGATAGCCTGCACTGCGAAGAGGATACCCACCCAGTTGCCGGCCGTCTGATAACCTTCAGACGACACATCTGTCGTTCCCCACACTGTGTCAGCGATAGCGCCGTTGGTATATGTCCACATATAGAGGAAAGCAGCCCAGCAGAAGAACTGCACCAGTCCCACCGTCCAGAATGTCTTAGGAGCATTCTTCAGGAGGGTAAACATGCCCGGTCCTTTGCCTTCTACCTTCTTTTCAGGGTCTATGCCATGGAATTCGGCATATTCCTTTGGAGGCATCTCCTTTACCTTCAGCGTTGTGAAAAGTACACAGAGGATAAGGATGGCTGAACCGATGTAGAACGCATATTTCACTGTGTCCGGCACCTGGCCCTCTGGAGCTGTATTTGCTATTCCGAGCCATGCGAACAGGAACGGGAAGACATATCCGACGAGGCTGCCGGCATTGCATAGGAAGCTCTGGATAGAGTAGGCCTGTCCTTTCTGCTCCTCGTTCACCATATCGCCCACAAGCATCTTGAACGGCTGCATGGCAACATTGATGGAAGTGTCAAGAAGCATAAGGGAAATGAGTCCGAAGATCATTGCACCACCCACAGCAAGACCGAAGCTGCCCGCATTAGGAAGCATGCACATCACGAGGATGGCGATTATTGAACCAAGGAAAAGATAAGGGATGCGTCTGCCAAGGCGGGTCCACGTCCTGTCGCTGTATTTTCCGACGAGCGGCTGGACGATGAGTCCCATGAGCGGCGGAAGGATCCAGAAGAAACTGAGATCGTGGGGATCCGCACCCAAAGTCGCAAAAATACGGCTGATGTTGGCGTTCTGAAGAGAATATGCAATCTGAACCCCGAAGAATCCGAAACTGATATTCCACATCTGCCAGAAAGTAAGTTTTGCTTTTTGCATTTTATGGCGTTTTTAGTTATTAATTCGTAGCATAAAATAAGTTTGCTAAAATAATCATTAAATATAAGACGCGCGAATTTCATAAGACGAACGGCGCAAAGAAAATGACGAGCGGCGCGTTTTTCGGGATGAAAGAAAGGCAAAAATTGGATAATCTGCCGATTTTACCTATCTTCGAAGTTGAAATCTGACATTTGGGGCATTTATGAGGAATATCAAGCCGTCCTTAATAATTCATATTTTTGCACTGCTGCATGCCGTAACGGCCCTTTCATGCAGGCTGGCAGGAGTAGAAGACGAACTTCTGCTTACGATCATGACTATTGCGATGTCACTCCTGATATGCTATAGAAAAAATCTCAGCATCGAGTTCACAGCATCCATCATCATCGTAGGAAACATCATAGGCTATCTTATGGGAACCCTCGGAGCAAATCTGCTCCAGCTGCTGTTCAGCTCGCAATATGTAGTAAATACGGTGTCCACCGCGGTGACTACTGAGGTTCTGGGATGGAGCATAGTGGCGTTTTCAGACATGTTCAAGGAAGGGTCTGCCGGCAAAGAAGGCAATTCACTTTCTTCCCCTTACATGAAATGGCTGCTGCTTGCCGCAGGAGGCATTTTCGTCATCAGGCTGGGCATCGTGCTGCTGTTCAACACAGAGCCGTTCGACTCCGGACATATAATGGAAGTTACCGGGCGTATTCTGACGAACTCAGTCTCAATGGTAATCCTCATCTGCATCAACATCCTATACATACGCCTTACCAGCAAAAAAAGGATAAAGGATTTGCAACCATGGCTAAAGACTCTGATTTTCATCGGTTTCATGCTTACAGCCACAATGTTGGAAAGCATCCTTGCAGGCTCCGGCATACCTTTTGACTTCAGAGCTGTTTTCGGGCGTGAATTTCCTCTTCTGTTCACCGTATCCCTGCTGGCTCAGGTAACCATATACTGTATCATATATATGGCAAACTACGCGATTACAGCCAAGTCGGAAATGACTCACGCACGTGAGAAAGCGAATATGGCGCAGTACCGCTACATCAAGCTGAAACGTCAGGTGAACCCGCATTTCCTGTTCAACTCGCTCAACATCCTTGATTGTCTGGTGTGCGAAGAACAGAGCGAGAAAGCCAGCATCTACATCCATAAGCTCGCAGGCATTTACAGATATATGATTAAAAGCGAGGACGAAGAACTGGTGCCTCTGAGAGATGAGCTGGTGTTCGTGAATCTGTATGCGGATCTGCTGAAGGTACGTTTTCCCGAAGGCTTCGATGTGGAGATGAATATTGCCGAGGAAGACTACAGCCGCTTTGTGCTGCCATGTTCGATACAGCTGCTGATCGAGAATGCGAACAAACATAATGCAGTCTCAGCAGACAACCCGCTTAGAATCAAGATAGAGTCAGCTGGAGACGGCTATATAAGGGTCAGCAACAACATCGTGCCGAAAATCACGAAGAGTCCTTCTACCGGGCTCGGACAGAAATACATCAGGCAAATGTATATGGACCTGTCAGGAAAGTCCATTGAGATAAAGAGCACTGCCGACAAATATTGTGTAACCTTACCATTATTATAGATATGAAGGTACTTATTGTTGAAGATGAGATAATGGCTCAGAAGAGCCTGGTCAGACTGCTTGCGCAGAATTTCCCGGACATCACTGTCGTGAATATTCTTTCATCCGTCAAAGGTGTGGTATCATGGCTGAAGGAGAATCCTGATGCAGTGGATATAATCTTCATGGATGTGGAACTGGCGGACGGAGTATGTTTCGAAATTTTCCGTCAGACGGATGTCAAGGCGAAAGTGATAATGACTACGGCATATGATCATTATGCAGTGAAGGCTTTCGAGACCGGGAGCGTGGACTATCTTCTGAAACCTATCGACTCATCTGCATTAAAAAGAGCTGTGGCAAGATGCCGCATGAGCGGAGGAATGGTTGATGTGGAGCAGCTGCTTAAGGCTGTCGGAAACAATAATTTAGAACCTAAAAAGGAATACAAGGAAAGATATATAGTCCGATTCAACGACCGTATTGTTCCTCTTCAGACTTCCGACATCGCATATGTCTATTCCGAGGAGAAGAACAACTACCTAGTAACATCCGACGGTCATAAATACGTCATAGACTCTTCTCTGGATGTGATCTACGAAGACCTCAACCCAAAGGATTTCTTCAGGATCTCAAGAGGCTGCATAATGTCGCTCAAGGCTATCAGAAGTATCGTGAAGCAGGCCGGAGGACGCCTGCGCATAGTCTCCGAGCCAGAGTCTCCGTTTGAGATGACTGTCAGCCGCTCCCGTGTGGACGACTTCCTTGCGTGGCTGGAAAAGTAAAAAAGTTGAGTCTTTCGACTCAACTTTTTTACTTTCTGCCGCTGGCTTCGATCATGCCTGCGAGAGTTTCATTGAAGTCCTTCGCTGCTGCAAGCTGCTCTACTGTCAGATGCATTCTGTAACGCCAGTAGTGGCGTGAGTTTGCCGGAACATTGATGCGCTCGTCATTAGGATTGAGGCGGCGGAGTGCACCGTCCATCGAAAGCCAATCCTGAAGAGGAAGCACTGTGAGCATTGCCGGAGACCAGAGATGCTGCTCAAGAATCTGGCGGCATATCCATGGCTCGCAATAGTATGGTGCCTCTCCCTGATTGCCGAGAATCATCTGCCAGAACTGGTCGGTAACCTGACGGTCTTCCTCCCACCATGCACGGATAGGGTTCATGTCGTGGGTAGAAGTTGTGCAGACAGAGAGGTATGGATAGTTCGACGGATGAGCGAATGTCTCTTCAACAGACTTAGGCATGCGCTGGATCTCGAGCGAAAGGATTCTGAGGTCAGACATCACCTGAGGCACTGTAGCCGGAATCATTCCGAGGTCCTCGCCGCATGCGAGCATTCCTGTGGAATCGAGAAGTGCAGGGAGTTTCTGCATAGCCTTTTCCTTCCAGAACTCGTTGTTGCGACGGTAGAAGAAGTCTTCATATAGACGATCATAGGCTGCGCGACGATAGGCATCCAGCCACATGTAGCCCTGAGTTGACTTTGCACCGATCTTAGGATGATAGTGACCTGTCTTGCGTGGGTCCTCCATGAAGAGGTCGAAGTTGTTCACATCGAAGCCCTGACTCTGAAGCTCATGCGCAGGGTATGGAAGTGCAGGGTTGAAATATCCGTTCAGGCCGCTCTTTGTCCAGAGAGGAATCTCCCAGATGCGGAAGAAGCCGAGAATGTGGTCGATACGGAATGCATCGAAGTACTCGGACATCTTGGCCAGGCGGGACTTCCACCATGCGTATCCGTCCTCAGCCATCTTCTCCCAGTTATATGTCGGGAATCCCCAGTTCTGACCGTCAGCAGAGAATGCATCAGGTGGTGCTCCCGCCTGCGAGTCCATGTGGAAGAGCTCCGGATAAAGCCATGCATCCACGCTGGTGCGGCTGATTCCGATAGGAAGGTCACCCTTGAAGATGACACCCTTAGAGTGAGCATACTTGCATACCTCAGAGAGCTGAAGATCAAGATGGTACTGCACGAAGCACCAGAAGTCTATCTCAGCCTTATGCTCTTCACAGAAGGCAGCAACCTTCTTTTTATTATATTTGGCGTAACCCTTCCACTGTGAGAAGTCAGGCGTGCCATAAATGTCGCGAAGGACACAGAAAGCCGCATATGGAAGAAGCCAATGCGCGTTCTTCTCCACGAAAGCCTGATAGCCGGCTGTCGCCGAAAGCTTCTTGAAAGTCTTGTCGAAAGCCTTGTGAAGGAGCTCAAGCTTGGCATTGTTCACTCTCTCATAGTCTATCTGGTCCAGAGCATTCAGCTCTGCCTGAAGAGCCTTGTAGGCCTCGTCCACCTTCACACCTGCTGCAGGCAGATGGATGAACTGAGGATGAAGAGCGAAAGTAGAGTTAGGATTATATGGATATGAGTCCTCCCATGTGTGGAGCATCGTGGTGTCATTGATAGGGAGAAGCTGGAGGATGCTCTGGCCTGTGGCCGCTGCCCAGTCCACCATCTTCTTCAGATCATAGAACTCACCCACACCGAAGTCGTCCTCAGTGCGGAGCGAGAACACCGGAATCGCGGTACCGGCACCCTTCCAATCTCTTCCGCTGAAGTAAACCTGCACATCAGCCTCAACGACCATTTCATCTTCCTGAGGAAGTACGGAGAACCATCTGTTCTCACCGCTTTCCCATGCCACAGGAGCAAGAGTGGCCTTGTCTGCGATGAAAAGCTTATATGCGAACGGTTCGGTAACATTTAGAGCAAGAGTCCAATAAGGGAACTCGGTTGCATCGAAGACCATAGTCTTAGACCATTCCTTCAGAGCCTTGCCGCTACCGGCGAGAGCAAGCACTTCATTCGGGCGAAGGGTCGGAGCCGCCACCTTGATAAGCACATTTGCATCCTTAGGAGCCTTCTGGGACTTATCTTTCTTTCTGCCGAGAATAGCCTGGGTAAATGCCGAAGAATAGAACGGAGAGTTATAAGGACGGTCGTTCCATTTGTCATATACTGTCAGGACCTTAGGGGAAGTTCCTTCAGGAAGTGTAAGAGTATGGCCTTTCCATTCGGTACGAACGGTCTGACCGTCACGCACAACTTCGTAGGCGTACTCCTTCACCTTCTCAGGATTGACCCTTGCCACCTCTCCTTCCCAGATTCCGTCAGGAGTGTAGGAAAGAGGATAGCGCTTTCCGCCAAGACAAAGAAGGAGTTCCTCGCCCCAGGATGTCTTGTATTCAATGCTGATGTGTAGTGTCATAAATTTATATAGTTAATTAATTATTTATCAAACCTTAAGCTTCATCTTCTTCCAGTTCATGACAGGCAGGATGAATGATACTACAGATGCCGCCACCCAGAACCATGCTACAGGACCGAAATCATATAAGTCGACTCCGTCCACATTGGTCATGAAGCCCTGGATCAGGTAACCGCTGGTGATATCCTGGAGGCCTGCAGCCACATAGCTCGAGATTCCAACAACTCCAAGTGCCGCTCCTGTAGCCTTGCGCGGAACTATATCCACGGCCATCAGTCCGGCCACTATGCAGTAAAGCACTCCGACCGACAGGCTGAACAAAGATACATAAAAGATATTCAGGACAAAGCCTCCTCCGACGAACAGAAAGAGAATCAATGATGAAGTGCTTAAAATTCCGGATAAAACAGCAGGCTTCACTCTGTCTCCCCTGAACACACGGTCTGAAAGCCAGCCCGCAATGACTGTTCCAAGAATCCCGAAGACTGCCGAGAAGGCAATTATCTGGGATGCTTCCTCAAGCCCGAACCCATGCTCCTTCTGAAGGAAAAGGATTCCCCAGCCTGCAATCGCGTATTTGGTGATATAGATAAAGGCGCTGGAAATCGCTATTACCCATATCCCGGGATGTCTCAAGACTTTTTTCTGAAGATAGCGGGTGGATTGGGAGTCTGCCTTGGTCATGGATTCACCGGAAAGAGTCTGAACAGACGGAAGTCCCTTGCTCTCAGGCGTATCAGACACAAAAAACAGAATCAGAGCTGTTCCTATAAGTCCTGCAACAGCTGCCACGATAAAACCTGCCTGCCACCCGAGCCACACCACCACAAATGCCAGGACATTATACGACAGAAATTCTCCGATGTAAGGACTGGTGCTGAACAGACTGTAATACGACCCTCTCTTTGACTGCGGAAACCAACGTGACAAGCTGATGACACCAGGAGCGGAGCCCATGGACTGCATCCATCCGTTTATTCCCCAAAGTACTACAAAACCCAGAAACATGATGACTGAAGGAATCATAGACTGAAACCAGCCGAGGACCCCCAGAAGCAGATTGACGATTGCGGAAATGAAAAGTCCGGTGGCCATGAAGCGGCGGATGTTGCAATAATCCGCAATGAATCCGTTCAAGAACTTGCCGACAGCATATACAAAAAGAAGCGCTGAGCCGATAAGGCCCAGTTCTCCTGCCGTGAGCACACCTTCGTCTATGAGTGGCTGCTTCACCACATTTATGCTCATCCTGCACACATAATACAGGCTGTAGGCTATCGTAGCGCCCCAGAAGGTCTTGCTTCTGAGAGACTTATACGTATCCTGCACCTGATTGTCAGGCACCTTGTCTGCAGAAGGCTTGCTTATCCTATAGAATGAATAAAGACTCATAGCCTTCAAAGTTAAATAATTTTTCGATATCCTGCAGTCAGATATACGGTTCTGGCAAGCAGGTGGGCGAAATATGCGGCCATAAGGATATGCATGGCGAGATTGTCGTATGACTGTGAATCAGCCGCAAAAGCGCCCAGCAGCAATATGCCGGCAAACCATACCGCAGCAAAAGCAACGACAGCCCATAACATGGAATCGCGCATCTGACGGGATGCCGTAGCTCCAATATAAACACCATCCCACGTGAATGCCGCACACCCCGCGACAGGCATAAGCAGAAGCCATGGAAGATAGTCTCGTGATGCTTCGACGACAGTCGCATCAGATGTCATAAGCTTCAGCATAGGCACGCCTGCAAAATGATATATAGCCATGAATATCAATGCTATACCCATGCTCCAGATGAAAGTCCATTTCACTGCGGTCCTTACCATTGGCCGATCTCCGGCCCCTATATACCTTCCGGTCAGAGCCTCTCCGGCATATGCAAAGCCGTCGGTAAAATAAGAGAATATCATCAGAAGTTTCATCATTATCGAACTTACTGCCAGAAGCACGTCTCCATATCTGGCAGAGATGACTGTGAAACCTATATATATAGCGATAAAGCAGAGAGAACGTACAAAAAGGTCAGCATTCATCACAAAGAAACGACGTGTCTCCCCTCCTTTGAAAAGCGTGGAGAAGTCCCAACGCTCCATATGCACAAGGGTATTTCTGCGATATTTCACAAGAAGCAGGGCCAAAGCTACCGCCAGTCCGGAATACTGGGCCACGACCGTACCTGCAGCCACACCACCGAATCCCATGCCTTCATAATGAAACCCTCCTACCGAAAAACCGAGAGAGAGTATTACACTCATAAGCACATTCATTCCGTTGACCGTAAGATCTGTAATCATCGGGCTGACACTATCCTGCATGCCGATGAACCATCCCTTGAGAGCCATCAGGCCGAGTGTCGCAGGAGCCGCCCATATGCGGATATAGAAATACTGTGAGGCAAGATCACGGACTTCAGGAGTGCAATCCACCACGAGAAAGGCTGCCTTCACAAATATCCATTGGATCGCAATCAGGACAAGAGCGCTTGCCAGAGAGATGCCCAGGGCACGGGCCAGGATGCGTGTGCATTCCCTGCGGTCGCCACGGCCATATGCCTGGGCCGCAAGTCCGCCTGTGCCGACACGCAGAAATCCGAAATTCCAATAAAGGAGATCGAAGAGCATGGAGCCTATTGCAATACCCCCGATCATGGTT
Source organism: Candidatus Cryptobacteroides sp. (assembly GCA_045127905.1). Lineage (GTDB taxonomy): Bacteria > Bacteroidota > Bacteroidia > Bacteroidales > UBA932 > Cryptobacteroides. Next base: position 32,497 of record JBGVQX010000014.1, on the reverse strand, counting down.
GCGGCACTCGCATCAAGATGTCCGGCCACGGCAATATCAACCATTCCCACCAGCGGAACGGTTATGTTCGCCAGGATGCTTGGAATGGCCAGTTTGAGTATGTCTTTGTTGATTGTTTTCATTACCTGTACTTGCCTTCTTCATCCAGCATGCCAAGATAGGAAGAGTAACGGTCATAGCTGATCTCCCCTGCCTCAACAGCTTCCTTTACAGCGCAACCCGGCTCATGAGTGTGGGTGCATGGAGAAAAACGGCAGCCTTCGGATGCCTTGAGCATTTCAGGGAAGTAGAGAGCGATTTCCTCCTTCTTGAGGTCCACCAGACCGAAGCCTCTCAAACCAGGGGTATCCACGATGAAACCACCTGAAGAAAGCGCATACATCTCATAGAAAGTCGTGGTGTGCTTACCCTGGACATGAGCCTCGGATATTTCTCCCACCTTAGGGTCAAGAGAAGGGTCAAGAGCCTTGATCAGAGACGACTTGCCCACTCCGGACACTCCTGAAAACAGGGATACATGCCCGTTGCAGGCCTCTCTGAGGGCATCAACGCCTTCTCCAGTCTTAGCAGAGACTTCCAGCACCGGATAGCCTGCACCCTCGTATATTTCATGAAATGCGGCAAGCATCTCAGCATGGGACTCACGGTAAAGGTCCACCTTGTTCAGCACTATGGTCACCGGGACATTATAGACCTCGCATGTAACGAGAATACGGTCAAGGAACGGAAGCTTGATTTCCGGATAATCTATGGTAGCGATAATGAACGCACGGTCAAGATTTGCCGCTATGATGTGCGACTGACGTGAAAGGTTGGTTGATTTGCGGATTATATAGTTCTTGCGGGGATGCACAGCCGTTATCGCTGCCGGATTCTCCAGAATGAGATATTCCATAGATACCCTTCTTCCGTCATCGGTCAGCACGCCGCCTTCCTGCACGAAAGCGTCTTCCGGAACATCCACGGAGAATGTCACATGGTCACCCACCGCAACCGGGTTGGTCGCAGTGCTGCCCTTAAGCCTGATCTTTCCTCTGAGCACAGCCGGGAAAAGGTCCCAACCGGGGAGCTGAGCCAGAAGATAATGGCTTCCGGTGTGCTTTACTACTGTCGCTTGTCCATTTATAATCATGGTGCAAAGATAGCAAAATCGCCACAAAAAACACCCGTGGCATATAACAAACTATCACACAAGCATTTACCACATGGTTATCCTTCTTTTTCATAGGATAACCACAAGATAATACACTAATTTTAAGACAGTTAAGTGCCACAGGTAAATTTTCATTTAAAATAACTATCTTTGCATGTTATAGTTTTTAAAGCACCATGATACAAGAAAACCATATCGACACCGCTCTGAAGGAGCTGTTTGACAATCTGACATTCACACCTGAGCCTGCAGGTCTATACGACCCGCTCAGATACATGATCCAGATCGGAGGAAAGAGGATACGCCCTCGTCTTTGCCTTACAGCATATGCTCTGTACAAGGATGAGTTCAACGAAGAAATTCTGACTCCTGCTGCAGCCATCGAGGTATTCCACAGCTTCACCTTGATTCATGACGACATCATGGACAAGGCGGATGTGCGCCGCGGAGTGCCGACCGTGTACCGCAAGTGGGACGAGAACACAGCGATCCTTTCAGGCGACGTCATGTCGATAGAGAGCTACAAGATGATTGCCAAGGCACCGGCCAAAGTGCTTCCTCAGGTACTCGGGTTATTCAACAAGACAGCTGCAGAAGTGTGTGAAGGACAGCAGTTCGATATGGATTTCGAGAATTCTGACTTTGTTCCCATGACAGACTACATGAAGATGATCGGCCTGAAGACTGCCGTGCTGATAGCATGTGCAGCGAAGATGGGAGCGATTATCGCAGAGGCTCCTGCCGGGTCATGCGACCTGCTGTATAAATACGGCTACGACCTCGGACTGGCGTTCCAGGTGGCGGACGACTGGCTGGACACTTATGGAGATCCTGCCGTCTTCGGAAAAGCTATCGGAGGAGACATACTCAATAACAAGAAGAACTGGCTCACCACCAGAGCTTTTGAGAAGGCACCTGACGCAGTACGCGAGCAGTTGCTTGCGGCAATGAAGATGCCTATAGAGAGCGACGGACAGAAGACAGCTAAAATTGCTGCTGTCAAGGATATCTACGCAGCACTAGGAATCGGCGAAGAGGCGAAAGATGAGATCGTAAGACTACACGCACAGGCTATGGAACACATCTCATTGCTAGGACTTGCTCCAGAAAAAGCCGCTCTGCTTGAAAACTACGCAAAGAAATTAATCGGAAGAACAAAATAATGGAATACAATGATAACAAGGCGTTTCAGCGCCGTGACAGCAGGAATCTGGAAATCATGGCCCCTGCCGGCAATTTCGAGTGCCTGCATGCAGCCATACAGGGAGGAGCGGACTCAGTCTACTTCGGAGTCGAGAAGCTCAACATGCGTTCGCACTCTGCCAACAATTTCAAGATGACCGACCTTGCAGAGATAGTACGGATCTGTGCGCAGCATAACGTAAAGACATACCTCACGCTCAACATTGCACTTTTCGGAGAAGATCTCGAGGACATGAGGCGCACGCTTGATGCAGCCAAGGCAGCCGGCATCACAGCCGTGATTGCATCAGACATGGCAGCAATCATCTATGCCCGCCAGATAGGAGTGGAAGTACACATCTCCACACAGCTCAGCATATCCAACATCGAGGCACTGCGTTTCTATGCGCAGTTCGCCGACGTGATTGTGCTTGCCCGCGAGCTCAACCTCGGCCAGGTGAAGGAAATAAAGAGAATCATCGACGAAGAACAGATCTGCGGACCTTCGGGACGTTTAGTGGAGATCGAGATGTTCGCCCACGGTGCGCTCTGCATGGCCATTTCAGGCAAGTGCTACCTCAGTCTTCATGAGTACGGAGCATCAGCAAACAGAGGTTCATGCTTCCAGCTGTGCCGCCGTGCATACAAGGTGGAGGACAGGGAGACCGGAATGCAGCTGGAGATTGACAACAAGTATATCATGTCTCCTAAGGACCTGTGTACAATAGAGTTCATGGATAAAATCATCGACGCAGGAGTCACAGTGTTCAAGATAGAGGGACGAGCACGCTCAGCTGAGTATGTGAAGAGGGTGGCTTCATGCTACCGCCGTGCAGCTGACGCCGTCTGCGAGGGGACATACACCCCTGAACTCGGAGCTTCTTTCAAAGGAGAACTCGAGGAGGTATTCAACCGAGGTTTCTGGGACGGATATTATCAGGGAGCGCGCCTCGGAGAATGGTGCGATGTATATGGCAGCACGGCCACACGCAAGAAGGCTTACTGCGGAAAGATAACCAACTGGTTCGGTAAACTTGGAGTGGCAGAGATTCTGGTTGAGTCCAACACACTCAAGGTCGGAGACAAGATTCTCATCATCGGCCCTACATCGGGATGCGTGGAATATACCGTACCGGAGATCCGCGTGGACCTCAAGCCTGTGCAGGAGGCAGAAAAAGGTGTTTACTGCTCGATTCCTATAGACTGGAGCAAGGTAGTGCCGGGAGCACGCGAGGAGGAGCTTAATCTTTGCGGAGAGGGCTGCAGCGAATCCGCCTGCCGTGCCATCGAAGAGACACGCCTTCGTCGTAGCGACAAGGTCTATATCTGGCCGGAAGTCTAGGCAAACAGCTCGCGGAGTACTTTCAGAGAGTTTACATTGACCGAGGACTCGGTGTGATGTTCGATGTAGCGGAGGATTTCCTCCGCTATTTCATTTCTGACCGCTCCGTTCAGAGGAATCAGCATCGATTCTGCAAAAGAGAGGGTCATGAACTTTTCCACAATCGGGTAATGGGTGCCGACAAAAGGCATCAGGTCATGGGACTGGGGACTGAATCCGAGATTCACCGCAAGCTCCATCAGGAAACGGATGTGGAAGTTGCTGAAGTCGCTCTTGATGGCATCCAGCATGAGGATGCTCTTTTCGCACCAGTCGTAAAGACCCTCTTCACTGCATCCTTCGCGGACAATACGGTACAAGACCTCGCTCAGGAACATTGTCATGGAATTCTTTAAGATGTTGTCCCTGATGCCTGAGAGAGGATATGCCACAGTGATATTCCGGGCTGTCAGCAGCGATGATTTAGAATTCTCCACCACATCGGCTTCAAGGATATTCAGAGGCAGGAACATGGACATCTGGCGCCTTCCCGCCCCTCGCACAAGAAAGCTTCGCCGTCCGTAATCTCTGCTGAGGGTATGGACGACGAGGGAATTCTCACCGAATTTGGTGGTATGCAGTACTATCAGGTCAGTGTTTATTGCCATGAATTATCTGTTTTCACGCAGCCACTGCGCCATTGCGCGAAGGGCCTTGCCCCTGTGGGATATCTCGTTCTTCTGCTCCTCGGAGATGTCTGCAAGAGTCTTTCCGGGATATTCGTCAGCGATGAAGATAGGGTCGTATCCGAATCCTCCGTTTCCGGATTTTACCCTTGCGATGGTGCCTTCGAGAGCGCCTTCGAAGAAATGCTTCTTACCATTGATTATCAAGGTAATGACGCTCTTGAATCTTGCCCGCCTTGAGAAAGGCTTGACACTGAGCCCAAGATCTGCCGCCATATGGGCCTCACCTTCAAGCACCTGAAGCTCATAAAGGACCTTATCCATATTGGCATTGAAGTCCTTGCCTTCTCCCGCATATCTTGCAGTGTAGACACCGGGAGCTCCTCCGAGAGCATCCACTTCAAGTCCTGTATCATCTGCGAAGCAATCACATCCGCATCTGTCAAAAAGGTATTGAGCCTTCTGTAATGAATTAGCCCTCAACGTATTGCCTGTCTCAGGAATATCCTCCTCAATTCCAACCTGCTGTGGGGTAACGAGCTCGAATCCCTCACCTAAAATCTCTGATGCTTCACGCAGTTTGCCGCTATTGCCCGTTGCAAAAACTATTTTCATAAAACTGCCTATTATATATTACTTTAAAACCGCTGCAAAGGTAGAAAATATTTCGTACTTTTGTGGCATAGATTATGCCGGATTCACGCGCCGGAAGACAGGCTTCCATTCCACGTATGAATCCGAATAAATAGAAAACACATGAAGAATTTACGTTTTGTCATGGCTGCCGCCATGATTTTTGTCGCTTATAATGTTGTTGATGCACAGTCCAAGGACTTCAAGCTTGGTCAGTGGATGGAGATCCAGAACTCAATCATAAAGGAGCTTAACCGCTCATATGTGGACACCCTTCCGGTCGACCGCATAATGAGGGCCGGAGTGGATGCTATGCTCAAGGAGCTTGATCCATACACCATTTATATTCCCGAGGAAGAGAATGAGGACCTTGAGATGATGCTGTCAAAGACCTACGGCGGTATCGGAGCCATCATCCACAAGAAGAAGGATGAGAACGTGGTGATCAACGAACCGTATTTCGGTTCTCCTGCATACAAGAACGGACTTGTCTGCGGAGACGAGATTCTGGAGATAGACGGGCTGCCTACAAAGGGCCTGGAAACCAAGGAAAGCAGCGACAGGATGAAAGGAAAGCCGGGCACACAGGTGGTATTCAAGGTGAAGAAGGTCCGCACCGGAGATACACTCGACGTGCCTATCATAAGGGAGCGCATCCATTTCCCTGACATAGAATATGCGGGAATGATTGACGACACCACAGGCTATGTCCTCCAAAGCAGTTTCACAAAAGATGTGTCAAAGGACCTTAGAAAGAGATTCGTTACGCTTAAGGAGAAGGGCATGAAGAGATTCGTGCTTGACCTAAGAGGAAACGGAGGCGGACTGATGCAGGAAGCCATCGAGATCGTATCCATCTTCGTTCCGAAGGGATCGCTCGTCGTGTCTTCCAAGGGCATGACAGAGGGAACAGAGCATAAATATTACACAGAAAGCGAACCGGTGGACGTGGAGATGCCGGTAATCGTAATGATCGACTCAGGCTCCGCTTCATCTTCGGAGATTGTGGCGGGAGCCCTTCAGGACATGGACCGCGCCACCATCATGGGCAAGAGAAGCTACGGAAAGGGACTTGTGCAGTCGATCAGGCCTCTCCCATACAACGGGCAGATGAAAATCACGACTTCGAAATATTATACCCCAAGCGGACGCTGCGTGCAGGCCATCGACTATTCGAACCGTAATGAAGACGGCAGCGTTGGACATATTCCGGATTCGCTCACTAAAGAATTCAGGACCGCATCAGGAAGAATCGTGAGAGACGGCGGTGGCATCACGCCTGACGTGGACATCGAGGTGCCGCAATACAGCCGCCTGGTATATTCTCTCGTGCTCGGAGGGGTCATCGACCAATATGTGCTTGAATTCGCAAGAAAGAACAAAAGCATTCCGGCTGTGGATGAATTCCATTTCTCCGACAAGGATTTCGAAGATTTCATAACATTCGCAAAGACCCAGGAATTTGATTACAGAAGCAGCGCCAAGACCTATTATGACTCTATGAAGAAGGAGCTTGAAAAGGATGGCCTTGCAGATGCGATGAAAGACGAACTCGCGGCCATGGAAAAGGCTCTGGAGATGGACAAGGAAAGATTTATCCGTCTCAAGAAGGACGAGATCATCCCGTTCATAGAAGAGGAGGTGGCCACACGCTACTGGTATCAGGAAGCTGGAGTCAAGGTCCGCCTTCGCTATGACGAACAGCTCAAAAAGGCCCTTGCATCAGAAACATCGATATAACCGGACAGCGGCTTATGATTATACTATTCGACTTCGATGGCGTCATCGTTGACACTGAGACACAATACACGACATTCTGGAACAAAATAGGGAAAGACTATCTTGGTCTGGAAGACTTCGGACACACAATCAAAGGACAGACACTCAAACAGATATTAGGAAAATACTTTGAGGACATGCAGAAAGAGCAGGAGGAGATAATACCTCTTCTGTATGCATTCGAGGCTCAGATGTCTTATGAATACATGCCGGGCTTCACTAGATTCATGTCCGGGATCAAGGAAGCCGGAGTCCGTACTGCCATAGTCACCAGTTCTAATGATGCCAAGATGGCTAATGCATTCAAGGCACACCCGGAACTTCCCGACCTCGTGGATGCCATACTCACCAGCGAACATTTCTCCAGATCGAAACCAGACCCGGAATGCTTCCTAAAAGGCATGGAAGTTCTCGGAGGGGTTCCTGAAGACACATATGTATTTGAAGATTCATTCCATGGCATCAAGGCCGGAAGGGCATCAGGTGCCAAGGTAATCGGACTTGCTACAACTAACCGCAGAGAGGATATAGCCCCTCTCTGCGATATGGTCATCGACGATTTCACAAATTTAAGCCTTCAGGATCTTATTTAATCTCTTTTGGAATACACGCACATAATCCAGTTCCATTTGGCCGGGCCATCAGCAAGAGAAATCAAATATGTGATTTTTTAATTACATTTGTAGGAACTAATAATCATAAGGCAATGAATTTAAGGATATACATTCTAACACTTGCAGCAGCCGTCACTATCTGCAGTTGCGATGATAATCCATATGGCCCAACGGGATATACACCTCCAGCAGACAAGCCTGAAGAGCCTGTAACAGCAGGCGGATACGCCAAGGGTGCTGACATAAGCTGGATCACTGAAATGGAAAAGGACGGGCAGAAATTCTATAATGCAGCCGGGGAGCAAAAGGAATGTACTGCACTTATGAAGGAACTCGGATTCAATTCCATCAGGCTTCGTGTGTGGGTTGATCCTGACGGTGGATGGTGCGGGGCTGAAGATGTTCTTATAAAAGCCAGACGCGCACAAACTTTAGGAATGAGGATAATGATAGATTTTCATTACAGCGATTCATGGGCGGACCCGTCGAAGCAGAATGTGCCGGCTGATTGGACCGGAAAGGACGTGGCAGATATGGCATCAGCCGTCGGGAATCATACATCCGAAGTGCTTGATATGCTGAAGGATAACGACGTGGATGTGGAATGGGTGCAGATCGGCAACGAGGTGAACGGAGGTATGCTCTGGCCGACCGGAAAGGTTCAAGGACGGGAAGCAGGCAATTTCATAAGATTCGCGAATGCAGGATACGCTGCAGTAAAGGAAGTCTATCCGTCAGCAAAAGTGATTCTTCATATCAGCAATGGCCACGACAACAGCCTTTTCGACTGGTTCTTCAACCTTATGAAGCTTGGTGCAGCAAAATACGATATCATCGGCATGTCACTCTATCCTTCGTGGTGGGAGAACAACGGATGGCGCGACTGGAAGACAAATACCGATCTTTGCATATCTAACATAAAGACTATAAGCGGGAAATACGGAAAACCGGTCATGATATGTGAGTTCGGAATGCCTGTATGGGAACCTCAGAAGGCAAAGGAAGCTGCACAATACCTGCTGGAAAAGACAAAGGAAATTGAAGCATGCCATGGAGTGTTCTATTGGGAACCTCAGACTGACGGAGCATGGAAACCAGCCAATTACACCAACCTGGGATGGAATCCATATGAAATGGGAGCTTTCAGGAACGGAAAGCCGACAATAGCTTTAGACCCTTTTTACAACTAGAAGACAACCACAGCTCTTCGAGCTTCGAAACCACGCATAAATCATGAAACGGTTAATTGCAATAGTGATTGCATCGGCATTCGCCATAGCTGCACATGCTCAAAATCAACGCAGCGAAAACGTATTGAAGGACTGGGAATTCCGCAAGGGACACGACATCGAGGCCACAACAGGTTGGGAAGCGGTGAAAGTTCCCCATGATTGGGCTATCTACGGGCCTTTCGACAAGGCAAACGACCTGCAGACCGTAGCCGTGGAACAGAACGGAGAGAAGGTCGCCACAGAAAAGACCGGACGCACAGGAGGACTGCCTTATATGGGTAAGGGTGCATACAGACGCGCCCTCGAGATTAATGCCGGAGAGCTTGACGGACGCAGGCATATCCTGGTTTTCGACGGAGCCATGAGCGAGGCACAAGTCTTCGTCAACGGCAAAAAGGTATGCTTCTGGCCATATGGATACAATTCGTTCCACTGCGATGTGACCGAGCAGCTGCAGGCAGGAAAGAACGACATAGCTGTACTTCTGGAGAACCGCCCTCAGTCGTCACGCTGGTACCCGGGAGCCGGTCTCTACAGAAAGGTGCGTCACATCACCCTGCCGGCAATACATATCCCGATATGGGGCACATATGTGACTACTCCATATATAAATAATGATTACGCAACCGTATGCATAAAGACAAAGGTCGCAGGAGTTGAGGACGACACGGCTGTGACTCTTGTAACGAGAATCAAGGATGCCAATGGAAAGAAAGTGGCGGAACATCTCTACACTGCCCCTATACACGACGGTGAGATGACGCAGAATCTCACTGTAGAAGATCCTGAATTGTGGTCTCCGGAGAATCCTGCACTCTATTATGCGGAAACAGAGGTATATACAGGAGGCGCAATCAAAACAGCATGGGACATGGAGAGACCGGAGATAAGCATCGGACATGGGTCTGTCCTTCAGGATAAAGTGACCACACGCTTCGGATTCCGCACCATAGAGATAATTCCCGACAAAGGCTTTTTCCTCAACGGGAAATGCCGCAAGTTCCGTGGAGTCTGCCTGCACCACGACCTTGGTCCCCTCGGCGCGGCTGTCAACAAGGCAGCGATACGCAGACAACTTACAATGCTCAAGGACATGGGATGCGACGCCATCAGGACATCTCACAACATGCCTGCAGAGGAACTGATAGAGCTTTGCGACGAGATGGGTTTCATGGTGATGTGCGAAAATTTCGACGAATGGGATATCGCAAAATGCGAAAACGGATACCACCGTTTCTTTAATCTCGACAGCGGCAACGGAATGATCTGGGCTGAAAGGGATATGCTCAACATGCTCCACCATTTCCGCAACAACGCTTCCGTAGTGATGTGGAGCATCGGAAACGAAGTGCCTTCGCAGTGGAAGCCGGAAGGGCGCAAAGTGGCGGCATGGCTTCAGGACATCTGCCACAGGGAGGACCCTACCCGTCCTGTCACATGCGGTATGGACCAGTACAACGGCGTGATCATCAACGGATTTGCCGAGCAGCTGGACATAGTGGGATTCAACTACAAGGTGGACCGCTATATACCTGCATATGAGATACTTCCTCAGAAGATCATCCTTGGAAGCGAGACGGCTTCAACCGTAAGTTCACGCGGAATATACCATTTCCCGGCAAAGCTCGGTGCGGCAATCATGCATGACAACCACCAGTCATCTTCTTACGACACAGAGTACTGCTGGTGGTCCAATATTCCTGACAATGATTTTGCAGCAGACGAGGACTACCCTTGGTGTATCGGACAATTCGTATGGACCGGATTCGACTATCTGGGAGAGCCCTCGCCATATGATACAGACGCATGGCCTAACCATTCTTCCGTTTTCGGCATAATCGACCTTGCTTCAATCCCTAAGGACAGGTATTATCTGTACCGCAGCCAGTGGAACAATCAGGACGCGACCCTGCATGTGCTCCCGCACTGGAACAGGGAAGGACGCGAAGGACAGGTCACCCCGGTGTTTGTCTATACGTCATACCCTTCTGCCGAACTTTTTGTCAATGGTGTTTCCCAGGGAGTAAGAACCTTCGCCAAGTCTGACGGAAAGACACCTTGTCTTGGTGAGAATGCCATGAAACGGTTCAGACTGATGTGGAATGATGTTGTATATCAGCCAGGAGAACTTCGCGTGGTCGCATATGATGCTGACGGAAAGATGGCGGCAGAAAAGACAGTCCGTACAGCCGGTAAAGCAGCTGAAGTGAAGCTAATTCCGGACCGTAACGTACTGAAGGCTGACGGAGAGGACCTCTGCTACGTGAATGTGAGCCTTGTGGATAAGAAAGGCAACCCTGTGCCGGCAGACAACAGGCTTGTAAAGGTAAAGGTCAGCGGAGCCGGAGCCTTCAAAGCCATTGCTAACGGAGATCCTACCTGTCTCGAATCATTCCAGCAGCCGCAGATGCATCTTTTCAGCGGTCAGCTTACCGTTCTGGTGCAGAGCGGATCCACAGCAGGAAAGATTATAGTGGAAGTCAGCGCCAAAGGCGTCAAGACAGCACGTATAACCCTTGAATCCAAATAACTGCATAATAATGAAGAATTTATTCTTAATCGTTGCTGCACTGTTCATTATTGCGACTAGCTGCGCAAAAGAATCTGAAAAACTTCTGATGCCGGAACAACAGGCGCCGTCATCAAAAATCGTAGGAAGAACGGACGGAGAGATTGTGGCCGGAACCTTGCTGGTAAAGCTGGATAGAGAACTGGTCAGGGAAGCAAACGAAGAGGACTTCGGAGCGAATATCAAGGAAATCTTTGACGGAATCACTCCGAAAGCATTGGTTCCGGCCATTCCGGTGAAGCCAAAAAACATTGAAGTGGCAAGGAAATACGGACTTGACCAGTGGTTTAAGGTGGTATTTGACACTGAATCATCACCACAAGCCGTTGCTGCGAGAATTGCCGGATCGCCTCTGGTAAAATCGATCCAATACAGCAGGTACACAACACCGTTACAGACAGACAAAGGAAAACTTTTCACACCCGCACCACAGACAAAGGGTTCATCTGCCACCTCAGAATACGACCCTCACTTCAAATACCAATGGAACCTGTTCAATGACGGTACATTATCAGACAAAGCAGTCGCAGGTGCCGACATAGGTGTAAAGGACGCCTGGAGACTTGCTTCCGGAAGCCCGGACATCATCGTAGCCATCTTTGACGATGCCGTATCATTCCGTCATGAGGACCTCAAGGATGCAGTATGGACCAACACTCCGGAAATCAATGGCCAGGCAGACAAAGATGATGATGGGAATGGATTCATCGATGATAAATATGGATTCAATTTCGTGAGCATGTCCGTGAAGAATGAAGGAGACGCATCCAACGATTACGTAAACGGAAAGCTTGAAGACCGCGGATACAAGCCCGGCACCCCTATAAAGGGATATGATTTGAATTACCGCAGCGGATACGGACACGGAACCCATATCGCAGGAATAATAGGGGCGGTGAACGGAAACGGGATAGGCATCAATTCCATTGCAGGAGGCAGCGGAAATGGTGACGGAGTCAGACTCATGAGCTGTCAGATATTCGATGGAAAAGCATCTGCCGTGGATTCAGAGACGGCAGCAGCCTTCATTTATGCAGCCGACAACGGTGCGTGCATAGCCCAGTGCTCATATGGCAGCGATATTCCGCTTACAAATGACGACATCTACATCAACGGCGGCAAGATCGGTGATATAACCATAAACGGACACACTCTGGAAAATGCGGCATTGCAGTATTTCCTCGACCCAGCCAACAGCAACCATGATTCATTAGATGGCAATATCGCTGTCTTTGCTGCAGGAAATCACCAGAACCCATACTCAAGTTATCCGGGTGCCCTTAGTTATGTACTTTCTGTTTCGGCTATCGGATGGGACTATCTTCCGGGAGGTTATACCAATTATGGCCCGGGATGCAAGATTGCAGCTCCAGGAGGAGAATGGCTGGGAGTGAAAGAAAACTATTCGTCGATGATTCTTTCCACAGGCTTAAAATGTTCTGTTGACAGCGGTTATCCCGGACTGGAAGTAGATGGATACGAGAGCAGGGATTATGTCTACATGCAGGGAACATCTATGGCCTGTCCTCATGTTTCCGGAGTAATTGCACTGGGACTTTCCTACGCCCAGAAGCTAGGCAAGAAGTTCACTCGTGAAGAGTTCACATCAATGCTGCTCGCGTCCGCAAACGATATTGACGGGTTCAATGACGGCAAGACCAGGACCTTCTACGAGATGTGGGTCGGTACCGAAGAAATCGACATGAGCAAATATAAAGGTCAGATGGGAACCGGAGCCGTGGATGCATGGAAGTTCCTCATGGCTATCGAAGGCACGCCATCAGTGATGGTGAAGGCAGGTGAGGATTGTTCGATTGATCTTTCAGACTGGTGCAATCCTGCCGGCACATATGAACTGAGCATCGATGAGGCTTCCAGAGCCTCCCTCGGATTGACTGCCACTCCTGTGATACATAACGGAAGACTTGAAATCAACTGTTCTAAGACAGGAGCAGGTAAGGTGGTCATAAACGGAGAAGTCGGAAGAGACCATCAGATGGAGAACGGCATCGGGGGAATGGCATTCTCTCGCGAAATCTCCATCGTTTCAAGGCCGTTTGCCACTAAAAACGGCGGATGGCTATAGCCCTCCCCTGACTGAGATCGAAATGATTTATGCAAGCATCGACACAAGTAATGACAAGAGGAACTGATAGTATGAAAAGGATAATATATATCATAGCAGCTGCACTTCTGATTGCAGCATGCGCCGACAAGGCAGGCACCCAGCAGGGCGGAAGCGATCAACAGCCGTCGCTGAAGGAACAGGTTTGCGGGGAATGGCACAGCACAGAGATTCCCACTGCAGACACCGACATTTATATAAGTCTTACGGAAGACGGTAAGTTCGAGCTATACCAGAAGGCAGGAGACGGAGATTACCGTCTTTACCGAGGCACATGGGGGCTTGAAGGCACGCTTCTCTCCGGAAAATACAACGACGGAGAAGACTGGGCCGCATCATACAACGTTGCCGTGAAAGATTCTGAGCTGAAACTTGTTTCCAACAACGATGCAGCTGAAACCAGCACTTTTGAGAAATGCAGCATTCCTGAAGATGTGAAGGACACTCCACATATCGAAGTCAAGGGAGCAGACACATTCTAGGCATCCTTACGCATACTGAATTCACATCCGCAGTATAGCTGGTTGTAGAAGTCATATTCCTTTATGATCTGAAGGCGGCGCTCCTGGAGGCCGCCTTTTCTCCAGTTCTGTTCCCACCAGATCACTTCGTTCTGTGGTAGTATTGTGCTTGTCCCCGGTATGTTTTCGCCTGCATCCAAGTCACTCGTGCCGTCAAGATTGTAACAGGCCCAGCGCCCAGCTTCATTAATCTGGTCCAAAGACTTCCAGCGGGATGAAGCCAGCGTGGTAGTGATAACTTTAATTCCACGCTCCCTGGCATATTGTGCAGTGCGCAATAGTCGCATCTTAAAGCATTTGAGGCAGCGCCCTCCCCTTTCGGGCTCATTTTCAAGTCCCGTCATCTGATCAAGCCAGCTATCATGATCATAGTCTGCATCTACAATCTCCAATCCCAAGGATCGGGCATAACGTGTACACTCGTTCTTGCGTATCTCATATTCCTCGAAAGGATAGATATTGGGGTTGCAGTAATATATGACAGGAGTTATGCCGCTGTGGAGCAACGCCTCGATGATTGCGCTCGAACATGGAGCACAACATGTATGGAGAAGGACTGTTGTCTCTCCCATAGGAGCCTTTATGACATTCTTTTTCATTATCGCAAAGATAAGAATTTTATGTATCTTTGCGCCCGCTGAAATTTTTATACATGGGAATCATTCCAAACAGATACATATCGGAACTTTCAGATAACATAAGAAAGAAAGTACTCGGAGATAGAGGCAAGTCTATGAACGGATGGCTGGCTTTGAGTCCTATAGTGGTATTCCTTGCAGTGTATCTTGTATCATCGCTTATCGTGAACGACTTCTACAGGATTCCCATTTCCGCAGCATTCATGGTCGCTTCTGTCTATGCGATGTTAATAAGCAGAGGACGCTCACTGGAGCAGAATATAGCCATCTTCTCTGAGGGCGCAGGCAACAAGAATGTGCTTCTTATGATATGGATTTTCGTGCTTGCCGGTGCTTTCGCCTCCACCGCTAAGGAAATCGGGGCTATCGATGCAGCGGTGAACCTTGCTATGAAAATCCTGCCGGGCAACCTGCTGTACGCAGGATTGTTCCTTGCTGCCTGCTTCATCTCCATGTCTATAGGAACAAGTGTGGGAACTATTGTAGCACTCGTGCCGGTGGCATCCGGAATTGCGGAGGAACTTGCATTGACCGGAGGTCCGGAAGCGATCTCAAGCATTCCCTTCATCACTGCAATCATAGTGGGAGGTGCGTTTTTTGGAGACAACCTTTCATTCATATCCGACACCACAATAGCTGCCACCAGAACCCAGGAATGTTCCATGGCCGACAAATTCAAGGTCAATTTCAGGATTGTAGGTCCTGCTGCCCTTGCAGTCACGATACTTTATGTGGTCCTCGGCGCCGGGATGTCAAGCGTACCAGAGTCCGGTCCTGTAAACATATTCCTTCTGATTCCTTACATAAGCGTAATAATCCTGGCACTCGCCGGAATGAATGTCACCGCCGTACTTACAATAGGTCTGCTGCTTAACGGAACAATCGGCATGGCTGGAGGGCTGATATCTTGGAGCGGCTACCTGGGAGCCATAGGAAACGGCATCAGCGGCATGGGAGACCTCATAATAGTCACTATGATGGCCGGAGGAATGCTTGATATGATCCGCGCAAACGGCGGACTGGACTTCATCGTAAAGGGACTGACTAGCCGGATCCGTGGGAAAAGAGGCGCAGAATTCAGCATTGCGGCCTTGGTTGCCTTGTCCAATCTTTGCACCGCCAACAACACCGTAGCCATCATCACCACAGGAGGGATCGCCCGCGACATAAGCCGCCGGTTCGGACTGGACCCGCGCAAGGTTGCAAGCATCCTGGACACATTCTCATGCCTGATACAGGGGCTCATTCCATATGGAGCACAGCTGCTGATGGCCGCCGGGCTTGCGGGCATATCATCAATATCCATAATAGGATACCTCTATTATCCTTTCATCATGGGAGCTATGGCTGTGATGGCCATATTATTCCGATTCCCAAGGAAATATTCCTAGTCTCCTTTGAAGAGGGAGCGGCAGAGAGCAGGCACATCCGCAACCTTTATGACTTCTATGCCACCCAGGTCGTGCCCCGAAAGGCCATCCATACTGCTGAAAGACGACACATAGATGCGCTTGAATCCAAGCCTTGCCGCTTCCATCACTCTTCTGTCGGTCTGAGCTACAGGGCGTACCTCACCACTAAGGCCGATCTCGCCTGCAAAGCACACATCAGCAGGGATGGATATATCGAAATTTGAAGAAAGCACAGCGCTTATCACTGCAAGGTCACATGCCGGATCACTCACCTTGAGGCCACCGGCCATGTTCAGGAATACATCCTTCACACTTAGTCTGAATCCGGCACGCTTCTCCAGCACCGCCAGAAGCATATTCAGACGCCTGACATCAAAGCCGGTCGCACTGCGCTGAGGCGTGCCGTATGCCGCTGAACTTACAAGGGCCTGCACCTCAATAAGAAACGGGCGCGTACCGTCAAGCATTGCACTTACAGCCACACCGCTAAGGCCCTCTTCATGCATAGGGATAAGCATTTCAGAAGGATTGGTGACCTCACGCAGTCCCTTGCCAGTCATCTCGAACACCGCCAGCTCTGATGTAGATCCGAAACGGTTCTTGATGCTCCTTAAAAGCCTGTAGGCACCTCTGTTGTCGCCCTCGAACTGAAGCACGACATCCACGATATGTTCCAGAATCTTCGGACCGGCTATGCTGCCTTCCTTGGTGATGTGACCTATAAGTATTACGGGAACACCTGTCTCTTTAGCAAATCTGAGAAGCATCGAAGCGGTTTCCTTGATCTGAGTCACGGAGCCAGGGGAAGATTCCACAGCCTGAGAGAACATGGTCTGGACCGAGTCCACCACCATCATATCCGGCATCATCCTGCGGGCCTCGGCTATGATATTTTCCATCAGGGTCTCACTGTAGATCATACAGTTGGAGTCGTCTCCTCCGATTCTTGCCGCCCTGAGCTTGACCTGCTTGGCGCTTTCTTCGCCGGTCACATAAAGTGTCTTGAGGTTGCTGCAGTGCAGAGGTATCTGTAGAGAAAGGGTGGATTTTCCGATGCCAGGCTCACCGCCTATCAGCACCAGTGACCCTTCGACAAGACCTCCTCCGAGAATGCGGTCCACTTCCCCGTTATTCAGGGATATACGATGCTCTACTGAGGAATCGATATCAGACAAAGGAACAGGTTTATGGCCGGCACCGGGAACTGTAGTCGAGACTGCCTGGGTGCCTTTCTTTCCGGTCGCCACTGTCTCCTCGACCATCGTATTCCATTCGCCGCATGCAGGGCATTTTCCCATCCATTTCGGACTTTCGTTTCCACACTCCTTGCAGAACCACACTGTCTTTGTCTTCGCTGTCGCCATATATTATTGTTCTTATACCCCGCACATGCGGAAGCCTTTAATTGCAGATGCAAACTTACAAAAAAAAGAGATACCGCCACACCTGGCAGTATCTCTTATTATTCCTGTTCGAAACGGATTATTTCTGGTCAGCACACTTCTGCTCGCACTGCTGCTCACACTGCTTCTCGCATTTCTTCTCGCAGCAGCCCTCTTTATCTGCACACTTCTGCTCGCAACCTGCCTTCTTTGTGCACTCAGCTGCCTTGTCGCATGCTGCACACTTAGCCTCGTCACACTTCTGCTCGCAGCAACCCTGCTTCTCAGCGCACTGTGCATCGCATTTTGTATCACATTTTGTATCACATTTTGCCTCGCAGCACTCAGTCTTCTCGCAGCAGCCTTCTGCCTTCTTCTCACATTCATTGCAGCATGCGCAAGATGCCAAAGCGAACATCGCAGCTACAACTGTCATAGACATCAAAATCTTCTTCATAGTCCTTAAAAATTTAAATTAAACATATCTCGAAAACACAAACTTAGGAAATTTCATTGAAAATTCCAACAGCCTCTACCTATCAAGTTCGAAGACCTCCACATCGTGTATCTTTCCGTCATCAATATGGAAGCGCAGAGCTGTCCTGACAACATGAAATCCTTGAATGCCAGCCGCTCCGGGATTCATCACCAACATGCCACCGCGCCTTGTATCACGCACGACCTTAAGTATATGGGAATGTCCGCACACAAAAAGATCCGGACGATAGCGTTCAATAAGCTCTCTTGCACGCGGGTCATACCTGCCCGGATAGCCTCCCACATGGATCATAAGTACCTTGACTCCCTCACACTCGAAGAAACGATGAAGCGGATGTTCGAAACGGAGAGCATGATTATCGCAGTTGCCTGCAACGCCCACAAGAGGCTTGAACTCTGCAATTTCCTTGGCAAGTTCCATCCCACCCCCGAAATCACCGGCATGCCAGATCTGATCCACAGGTTCCAGAAAATCGCGGAACTGCCGGTCAAATACACCATGTGTGTCTGATATCAATCCTATATACATAACTTTTACAAATCAAATCTGTTTATCCTTCTCAACCACCACTGCTGGAGATATATTCAGCAAGTTTTTACGTGAGTCGGCCACATAGGGAGCCGTTTTTGTGGCCGGAATGGTATTTTTACGTGAGTCGGCCACATAGGGAGCCGATTTTGTGGCCGCCTCGCCAGATTTTCCCGTGATCCCAGATTCGTCACATTTTTTGTCACACTATAAACGAAAAGTGGCTCACAGATATCTGTAAGCCACATTTTTGCGGAGAGTGAGGGATTCGAACCCCCGGACCCGTTAAGATCAACGGTTTTCAAGACCGCCGCATTCGACCACTCTGCCAACTCTCCAAAACTTTTGAAGCGGGATTTACACCCATTGGTCACATTTCCCTCTCAAAAGGGATTGCAAAGATAGGGATAATTTCCGAATCCGCAAATTTTTATTTACTTTTTTCTTCTTTTGAGAAGAATTTATACTGAAAAAACAGGAGATAGATTGCTCCGCAGGTGACGCAACTGTCAGCAAAGTTGAAGACGGCACCGAAGAAAATTTCCGGATGGGCCATCCATGGCAGCTGGTACTCGAAGAGAGGGAAATAGAACATATCCACCACCTGTCCGAACATAAAGGCAAACGGAGCGCCAGGCATAATGGTTTCAGGCCATATGAGGCCGTAAAAGAAACAGTCTATGATGTTTCCCATTGCTCCGGCAGTAATCATGGTAAGTCCGACAAGGACTCCTGTCGGAGTGTCGGGTTTTCTGGCAAGGCCGCGGATCCACCAGCAGAGTCCGCCAAAGAGGACGATGCGGAAAAGCGACAGAAGCACCTTACCCCAGACACCACCGAAAGCCATACCGAAGGCCATTCCCTTATTGAGGACAAAATGGAGTTTGAACCAGTCCCCTATTACATCAATGGTCTCGCCAAGATCCATATTGGTCTTGACGAGAACCTTGATAATCTGATCGATGACTACGAGTAGTGCACCGAGGATGAACAGTCGTGTTCCTTTTGAAATCTTCATAAAGGATTACTTATTCTTGTTCATCATCTCCTTTGCCTCCACGGTAAGAGTGGCATGAGGCACAAGACGAAGTCTTTCCTTTGGAATCAGCTTTCCTGTCATACGGCATATGCCATATGTCTTGTTCTCGATTCTGATGAGTGCCGCCTCGAGATTCTGGATAAACTTGTACTGACGCTGCGCAAGTGCACCTGCCTCTTCCTTTGAAAGGGCTGTAGCACCCTCTTCCATCACCTTGAATGTAGGAGATGTATCCTCAATGTCATTGCTCGAGTCATGAGTAATGATATCGCGAAGAGTTTTATATTCCTTTTTAGCCTTTTCAAGCATCTCAAGAATGATGGCCTTGAACTCCTGGAGCTCCTCATCACTGTAACGCACTTTCAACTCTGGTGTGCTCTTTACTTCTTCTGCCATAGTTTTTATAGTTTTATAGTTATTAAATTCTAGTACTTGGTAACCCTGATGCGGATAGCACCTTCGTTCCATTCAACTTCAGGGGCATCTCCGGCATCCGCCATAGGAGCCGCCTCAACGGTAAGGGCAAGTGTCTGCGCTGCAACATAATCAGCATAGTTTGCGAGCGATGCTTCAATCTCAGAAAGGTAAGCGTCGTCAGCATATATACATACCGTCACCTTGTCGGTCACATCAAATCCGCTGGTCTTGCGCAGATTCTGGATACGGTTGATGAGCTCGCGCGCAACACCCTCCTGACGGAGTTCCTCGGTGATGGTAACATCCAAAGCGATGGTCATCGCTCCTTCCGTAGCCACGAGCCATCCCGGCATATCCTCTGAAGATATTTCATAGTCACCCTTGTTCAGAGTCACGTCTCCTGAAGGCAAACTCAAAACATATCCCGTGCCAGATGCCTCTGCTGTCTGGATTTCCGAAATAACCTCCTGAGAAAGGGTTCCAAACGCAGCTGCGATTTCCTTCATCTGCTTGCCATAAATCTTACCGAGGGTCTTGAAGTTCGGGCGTATCTTCTTGGTGATGAGACCCGTTGTATCTGAAATAAACTCAGCTTCCTTTACATTTACTTCACCCAGAATAAGGTCCTTAACCTTCTCGAGCTGCTCCTTCACACGCGCATCAAGCACAGGAATGATTACCTTGGAGAGAGGCTTGCGCACATTGATCTCAGCCTTACGCCTCAATGCAAGAACCATCGATGTCGCTCTCTGAGCCAGAACCATACGTTCCTCGAGATCTTTATCGATCACAGTCTCGTCACACACAGGCATGGCCACGTAGTGCACTGACTCCGATTCTCCCTCCACAAGGTCAAGATACATGCGGTCCATAAAGAACGGAGCGATAGGCGCAGCCAGCTTTGCTACAGCCACAAGCACCTGATAAAGAGTCTGGTAAGCCGAGAGCTTATCTGCGTCCATTGTGCCTCCCCAGAATCTCTTTCTGCCAAGACGTACATACCAGTTGCTGACATGGTCGCACACAAAGTCCTGAATCAGACGTCCTGCTGTGGTGATATCGTAATCCTCATAAGCTGCAACAACATCCTTCACGAGAGTGTTAAGCAGAGAAATCACCCACCTGTCAATCTCCGGACGTTCCGCTATCGGAACAGCCTCCGCCTTAGGATCGAAACCGTCGATATTTGCGTAAAGCGCGAAGAATGAATATGTATTGTAAAGCGTTCCGAAGAATTTGCGGCGCACCTCGTCCACACCATTAGTGTCAAAACGAAGGTTATCCCAAGGCTGTGCGTTTGTGAGCATATACCATCTGAGAGCGTCAGCGCCATATGTATCGAGAGCCCAGAACGGATCCACCGCATTGCCAAGGCGCTTACTCATCTTGTTGCCGTCCTTGTCAAGCACGAGACCATTGGAAATCACCCTCTTGAATGCACATTTGTCGCTTACCATGGTGTTGATTGCATGGAGGGTATAGAACCATCCGCGTGTCTGATCCACTCCCTCTGCGATGAAGTCCGCCGTGCATCCGAACTTTGTCGAATCAATGCCACGCAGACCCTCCTGCGCATAAGGCATCGCACCTGAGTCGAACCATACGTCGATGAGGTCGAGCTCGCGCGTCATCTTGCGGCCGCTATCTGAAACAAGGAAGATATTGTCCACATATGGACGGTGGATGTCGATCTTGTCGTAGTTTTCCTTCGACATATCTGCCGGATCGAAGCCCTTCGCAGCGAAAGGATTCTCAGCCATGAAGCCTGCAGCTACAGCCTTGTCGATCTCTGCATAAAGCTCGGCGATAGAGCCGATACACTTGGCCTCCTTGCCGTCCTCTGTCTGCCAGATAGGGAGCGGTGTGCCCCAATAGCGGCTTCTCGAGAGGTTCCAGTCCTGAATATTCTCAAGCCATTTTCCAAAACGACCTGTACCGGTAGATTCCGGCTTCCACATGATCTGCTCATTGAGCTCCATCATCCTCTCTCGCACTGCAGTGGTCTTGATGAACCATGAGTTGAGAGGATAGTAAAGCACCGGCTTGTCAGTACGCCAGCAGTGCGGATAGTTATGTGTATGCTTCTCTATTCTAAAAGCCTTGTTCTGCTGCTTGAGCATCACGCAGATGTCCACATCAAGGGTAGGAGCATCTTCCGGGAGAGAAGCATCATATGCGTTCTTCACATATCGTCCAGCCCACTCGGCATATTCAGGAGCCATGTTTGCAGCGGCGTAATCCGGATCGAGATCCTCCACGCAGAAGAAACGTCCGCGGAGGTCCACCTGCGCCTGAAGGTCGCCGTTCTTATCCACAACCTGAAGACCAGGAACGCCTGCGAGGCGGGCAACCTTTGCATCATCGGCGCCGAAAGTAGGCGCGATATGTACTATACCGGTACCATCCTCTGTGGTCACATAATCGCCAGGGATTACCTTGAAGGCACCCTCACCCGGGTTGAACCAAGGGATAAGCTGCTCGTAACGGATACCGGTAAGTTCGCTTCCCTTGAGGGTGCCGTCAAGCACCTTGAAAGGCACAAGCTTGTCGCCCGGCTTATAGTCCTCGAAAGCCACATCGGCAGCCTTGACATTGAAGTGCGCACCGACGAGAGCCTGAGCCACGACGTAAAGAGCCGGCTGTCCTGTATATGGATTGAATGAAAGCACACGCACGTAGTCGATGTTCGGGCCCACGCAAAGAGCGGTATTCGATGGAAGCGTCCAAGGAGTGGTGGTCCATGCAAGGAAATATGCAGGGACGCCTTCGTTAAAGAGGAACTCCGACTTGTCATCACGGATAACCGCAAACTGAGCCACAGCAGTAGTATCCTTCACATCACGGTAGCAGCCCGGCTGGTTAAGTTCATGCGTACTCAGACCTGTTCCTGCTGCAGGGGAATATGGCTGGATGGACTTTCCTTTATAAAGAAAGCCCTTGTCGTAGATTTTTTTCAAAAGATACCACAAGGTCTCTATGTAACGGTTGTCATAGGTGATATACGGATCATTCATATCCACCCAATAACCCACACGCTCGGTCATATTCACCCACTCTGCGGTGTATTTCATCACTTCCTTGCGGCATGCATCGTTATATTCCTCCACAGAGATCTTGGTGCCGATATCCTCCTTTGTGATGCCCAGCATCTTCTCCACTCCGAGCTCCACAGGAAGTCCGTGAGTATCCCATCCTGCACGACGGTTCACCTTATATCCGCTCTGGGTCTTGTAGCGGCAGATGGCATCCTTAATCGAGCGGGCCATCACATGGTGGATGCCCGGCATACCGTTGGCTGAAGGCGGACCCTCGAAGAATATGAACTCCGGAGCACCTTCTCTCAATTCAAGCGACTTCTCGAACGCATGGTTCTTCTTCCATCTTTCAAGCACCTCGTTGCCTGCCGCAACAAGATCAAGACCTTTATACTCTTTAAATGCCATATTTATAAAAATATTTATCTATTTTTGCACTCAGGACATAATTCCTGAAATTTTCAATCCGCAAATATACTAAATTTAAGAGTATTATGAACATTCTGGATATCATAATTTTGATATGCCTTATCCCGGCAATCATCCAGGGCATTAGAAAGGGCTTCATCTCTCAGGCAATCTCAATTGCATCGATCATCCTCGGAATCTGGCTTTCTTCGCAGTTTGCCAATGTGGTAGGTGAATGGATTGCACAGTACATCAGCGTATCCGAGCAGGCGCTCAAGCTGATTTCATTTGCAGTTATCCTGGTAGGAGTCTCTCTTGCCCTTTCCGCTCTCGGCAAACTGATCGAATCCCTCCTCGGAGCAATCATGCTCGGATGGGTGAACAAACTCCTCGGACTTGCATTCGCGCTGGCCAAGACGATTCTGATTCTTGCACTTGTATCCATGCTATTCCAGTCGGTCATTACAACATTCCAGATCACACAGCCGGCAATAGTGACGGAATCTGTTCTTTATCCGTATCTCAAGGATATTTCCGACACAGTATTCCCATTCATAAAATATATGTTCTCTTAATCCATGAAAATGGAAAGAATCATTTTGATAGAAACATCCACAGCACTGTGTTCTGTCGCATTGGCAGAAAACGGTGCTGTGACTTCATACCGCGAGAGTTCCGCTCCTAAGGCCCACGCTTCCCTGACCGCAGTATTCATCCAGGAAGTCCTGGCAGAACGCGGCATTTCGCTGACCGACTGTGACGCCGTGTGCGTGAGTATGGGACCTGGATCATACACAGGTCTACGCGTCGGCGTATCTACAGCCAAGGGCCTATGCTTCGGAAGCGGCAAGCCTCTTCTGGCTGTCGGCACTCTCGACACACTTGTGGCCCAGGCGCAGATGGGCAGTCATGACGGAACAGAACTTACCGGACATGACGGGAATGACCATCACGCCATCGAGAGAAGCGAAGAGAACCACCACGTCATTGAGAGGAGCGCAGCGACGTGGCAATCTCCCGAATACAGATTCATCATCCCAATGATAGACGCCCGCCGCATGGAAGTGTATTCAGCTGTGTTTGAATGTGTTGAACAGACTAAAGGTGCCGGACAGACTGAAGGTGAGGTCCGCCAGATCACCGAGACAGCTCCAGCCATCATCGACGAGAACAGCTTTGCAGAATACCTTGAGCAGGGCCCTTGTCTCTTCATCGGCGACGGTGCCGGCAAATGCGCCGATGTAATCAAGCACCCAAACGCACACTTCTGCCAGTGCCACCCCAAGGCATCTGCTATGCTCGCACCTGCTCTCGCCGCCTTCCGCAACGGAGACTTCAAGGACGTAGCCTACTTCGAGCCATTCTACTTAAAGGAATTTGTCGCCACAGTCAGCAAGAAAAAGCTGTTCTAAAGCAGGCCGGACTCATGCCGACCTGGACACTGTAGCAAAATGCCCTACGCTAGTCCGAGGTACTACACAAAACAGCGATTCCTTGTAGTACCTGGCCCGAAATTGTCGTTCATACCCCCAAAAAACAACCGGGTACTACAAAAAACC
The DNA here is from genome assembly GCA_045127905.1 of Candidatus Cryptobacteroides sp. Taxonomy (GTDB): domain Bacteria; phylum Bacteroidota; class Bacteroidia; order Bacteroidales; family UBA932; genus Cryptobacteroides. The sequence continues at coordinate 7,765 of JBGVQX010000014.1, read as the reverse complement.
TCAAATTCTTGTAGTACCCGGCTTTCTTCGCATCAGCCCTTGCCTTGTAGCATCTTCCAGCAGCAAGCATCAGCCCTTGCCTTGCAGCATCTTCCATCTTTCAGCAGCAAGCATCAGCCCTTGCCTTGTAGCATCTTCCAGCAGCAATTATCCAAGTCAAGAACCAGGCATCTGGATATCTGTCCAATTGGAAGATGACAGTTCTGACGCAAATATGTCACTATCTTCAACTTCTCATCTATAGACAACAGGTAGACCGACGGTCTATGGAACTCATCCTTTACAATTTTATCTATCGCATCACAAACCTGTACATCAGTCATTCTACGATAGTCTGCCCTGCCACTCTCATAGATCAACATATCATCTATTTTTGTAAGTTCTACTTTTGACTCTATCAGCTCCAACGTGACAGGCCGCTCCCCATTACGGTCCCTTTCCTGCTCCTTGATCCACTCTTCAGAAGTCCTTCGATTCATATAGTAATCAAAGTTTCTGGGTGTGACAAACATATTCTCAACCTGCGGAATATCTAAAACGCTTTCACGAAGAAAGAGTCCGGAAGCACTCATCCTATAATTGTCTGGAACATCTGAATTCCTGCCGATGAAACGATAAAACGATTTTGCAGGAAGAAGATTCTGTTCAGAACGCTTACCCATCTCTCGTTGGAATATGGCATTCACCGAGCAGTGTGGATATGCAAACGGTATAGGTGCAACACCATGATGAAGACCATTTCTCAAAATATAACTCATTGCCGCGAGATGATGGTGAAGTCCTTTTACCTCCATAGTAAAATGTTCCTGCTCCCCAAGTGGGCCAGATCTTGAGTATTTTCTATTGAAATATTTGGTATACGGCATCCTGAAAGCGCCCATGAACGCATTTGGATTATGAGTCTGGACGAGCATATGGGCATGAGTCGACATAATCGACTCAACCAGACCTACAGAATCTGTTTTGTATAGAGCCAGCGCAAATGCATTGAACCCTCTATTATAATCCTCTTCATCCCTGAACATGACCTCGTCAGACGAGAGACATAAATGATATGTTTTCTTCATGACCAAATCAATCTCCACCTCCCATGACCGACTCACGTATCCTGTCAAGTTCCTCTCCGTAATAGATCCCATCAAGTATGTTTAGAGCAGCCCACGTTTCCGGATTAAGAGTCTTCAGGAATTCGACCAATATAAGCAGTTCCTGTTTCTTTGTCTGCTCATCAAGTCCTTCTCCATATCTGATCCTTTTATCGGTCAGAGGCAAGACATAACCGTGCGGCCTCACACCCAACATATACAACAATGTGAACGGCTTTCCAGATCGCTGATTATTGAAATATAGCCTCACACCCACTCTCCTGGCATTGCTATAAGCGTCTTCGACAGCCCGACAATTCATATTTATACTATTGTAGGGATAGAGAATAAAATCATCATACATGTAAAAATTCACATTATCGCCTATATACAATATCCTAGGTGACATGGCGCTGTATTCAAGATACGGCAAATTCTTACATACTGCATCAACGATCACCCATAACCCATCCAAAAAGCCAGGAACAAGAATCGGCTCCAGATCTGATTTATTCGGAAACATTAACAACGCCTCCTTCTCCACATAGCTTTCCCATGCAAAATGTCTCACAGCCTCCTCGAAAGTTCCTTTGAAATCACAGTCTTCATAACATCCTGACGAGACCTTAATCTGCCTTGACCTCAGATCCATTTCATAGCGAACATCTATAAAATAATCACGGGTAGACTTTTCCAAATTTAACTTCCTGATATATGTCTCAAGAAGAAAATCGCGATCTCCTAACGGAAAGTTTGCAAAGACACCTTGGCGTTCACAAGGATGGCCATCCCCAAATCGATAAAAATCATAACGCTGACCGTCGTAGTCGACGATCACAAATTTTGCCAGCACTCCCATAATGCAAAATATTAAATGACATGAAACATCATTCAACCATGGGAACCAACTCTCAACAATGCAGTTCTACTGCTGTCTGAATGGCCGGACCAACTTAACTGACGATCGCCCACAGCCGTACAAACGAGCATACAGATCTATTGCATCACGCAACGTCCAAGCCGAAGCAAGACGGATCGTTCCGTCTAAATGAGTATAGACAGTGTAAGCAATATGAGGAGCCAGAGACACCGCATCAAAAGCAGGAACAGTCTTCACATTGAGATAAATGAAATCACCCATGATCAAATTTATTTGTATTTACTATGCCATTTGATCGTGGATGGCGAACCAGAACAGTTCAATGATATCGCAAATATAAGATAATATATTTTAAAACCACTCCTTCGCCGACGAAAAACGACCCTATTACATCAGGTACTACACAAAACGGCGATTTCTTGTAGTACCTGGCCCGAAATTGTCGTTCATACCCCCAAAAAACAACCGGGTACCACACAAAACAGCGATTTCTTGTAGTACCCGCCAAAACCGTCATATGTGACAATAGGCATGATACAATTTGTCCACAGCGTACTTGCTGGCCAGCTCTTCGATCGAGATTTCATCGTATTTCCATGTGCCAGAAATTCTGCACTTGATGATGTCGGATTTGATCTCCGCATCCACATACTTCTTCGGGATGATCTCGTTGCCGTTGGCATCGATCAGGCCATAACGCCACTCGAATATCCAACTCTTGCTGCGAGTCACTGACATCTCCTCACGTACGAGGAACACGCCAGATACGCCAGGAATGTGTCTTCAGGAAGGAGGAGCTTACCATCCATTCCCATCACATTGTCATAGTATGATCCCCACAAGCGGTACACCAGGCAGTGATCTCCAAGATAAGTGCTGGTTGTCTTGCCGAGCGAATATGCCTCTTTTGTGAGAGGATTGATCAGATAGCGGAACGAGCTTAACGATGGCACAAACCTGGTCTTTATCGATCTGGATAGGTTTGACAAGACCATTGATGCGTGTGACAGCCTTGAGGATATGTGGCTCTATAGTATAAAGAATATGTCAAAACAATCTTTCTGTCCCAATACGGTGGAAGGTACTGAGGTGGAAGAACTTTTTCGTCAGGCTGAGTTGGCAAAAATGACAGAAGAACAAAGAATATCTTTTGAAATCAGTGTTATGAGTAGAAATGACATGCTAAATTCATTTCGCGAGACCCTTGAGGCTGCGAAAGAAGAAGTGAAGGCAAAAGGACTGGCAGGTAAGCCTCCGACAAAGTACATAATGACCAATTAGCCGCCACTACTGAGGTAGTACCCGGTAGTGGCGGCTAGTAGTAGGTAGTGGCTGGTTATTACCTGCCATTAGCGGGTAGTACCTGCCAGTTGCAAGGCAGTAGCTGGTCAACGTTCTTTTCTGTAGGGATTCTCCTGAGTGTATCCTCCAGCCACGATCGGACATCAACATCATGTGCCTTACAGCTGCTAAAGAGTGAGTATACGATGGCTGCTCTGACCGCAGCGTCATGGTTTCCGCAGAAGAGATAGTTCTTGCGACCTTATGTTGGCAAGCTTGTTATGTTGGCATCATAATATTATGCGTTGATAATCAGTATCGTTTCTGGAATTATGACAACATAATCTATAATATTGCAAAAGCATCCTCTAATGGATACTTTAAGCAAAATGATAGAGAAAATATTTCAAAACCCAAGCAAGGTGCGACGTCACCTACATGCCCCTATGTTTAGGGAACGAGATGATTTCATTTGCAAGATGCATCAGAAAGGCTTCTGCTTGAGATACTTGCAAATTACTGCAGACTATCTGTTCTTTGCAGTAAACAATCTCAACATTGGTCCGAACGAAGTTGTCAGTCTAGAAAGAATCGTTCAAAGCACTTCAAGATGGTACACTTCTAAAAAAGGAGACTACCAAGCCACAGTGCTCAAATGGCTTGATAGCTTAAACATATTGGATGCCCGATATAATGACGAGACGAATCTGCTTGTATCATTCAGTAGTGTCAGTCATTATCGGGTCAGGTATCTAACTTACCCTTTGTATCAGGAACGATTAAGTTACCTATTACAGTGCATCTCCATTGGAATGGCAAGGAGTACTGTACGTGAGCAGGCCGAAATGCAATTACATATTATTGACGTATTGAAGTTACACTCTCCGAGAATAGTCTGCGTTAAAGAATTGCAGGATGCCTCGTCATCATTTCGCAGCTTAAAATCCCGAAATATGTTCATGACCACAGCACAACGATGGCTATCATTTATTGGGATACTCAATGGTGACTCAGAGCCAACCCATATTAACGGCTATAATTATGTTGTAGACTATATTAACTGGGCGCGCGAAAGTAAAGGCTTAAGTACTACAACTTTGAATGGAAGGGAGCACGAACTCAAGACTCTTCTGTCATTCATGGAACAAAAGAGCTTACACCTTTCATACATAAATCTAAATCATATTGACGAGTATATAATGTTCAGGCAGAATAGTGGATGCAACAGAAAGACTATTGCTACCATCGTCACTACGATAAGGGACTTTATCCGCTATCTCAGGGTCAACAATCTTTGCGAACTGATCCCAGATCAGATCAAGCATCCCAAATCATACGACCTGGACACTCTTCCGAACTGTCCATCATGGGAGCAGACTCAAGAAATTATAGGCTACTATGATGGCAAGAATGATGCATTAAGCCTAAGAAATAAAGCCATAATGTATCTCATTGCTACCTATGGTCTTCGATCGAGTGAGGTTGTTAACCTTAAAACCAAAGATATTGATTGGAAGAATAACCATATATTACTACGAAGAGCAAAACGAGGTGGATTGCAGCGCCTTCCTCTTGTTCCGATTGTCGGCAATGCGATAGCGGAATATATAAAGTCAGGGCGAAATAATGATATTGGTAGCGAATACATCTTCCTTCGCAGCTTGGCCCCTATAACACAGCTATCACGAACTGCTATATATGTGATTGTGTCAGAGGCGTATTCTAATACTGATATCAATATAAAGCATAAAGGAGGACATTCTCTAAGGCATGCATGTGCAACACATCTGATTAACTCGGGACGTAGCTTAAAGGAAATCTCCGATCTTTTGGGCCACCGGCTTCTGGACACGACCAGGGTATATGCAAAAGTTGACATATCTACCCTTAGCCAGGTCGCGAAAATGGATTGGGAGGGCCTTATATGTTAATGTCAGAGGCAATTGAACAGTACGTTCGTTATAAAGAAGGACTTGGTGAAAAGCCTAGGGTAAAAAAGTATGTCCTTCTCTCTTTTGGCAAATATGTAGGCCTAAGCATGCAACTTGACTGTGTTGCGGAAAGATCCTGCAGTGAATACCTTCACCAGAAAGGGTTCAAATCTAATGTGGCCACACAATATTGGTTCTGCATATATAGCATACTTGAGGGCTTCTTTAATTGGGCAATCTCCAGAGGTCACATGAGTCACATGCCCTTGCCAACGAGCAAGCCGTGTAAACCAAAAGACTTCAGGCCTTACATATATACAAATGCGGAACTGGAATCTCTTTTCAAGACGGCTTTAAATTATCGAAAAAGATGTAATATCATGCACCCTTACGTCATACAAACTATGTTGAAGGTGACATACTGTTTGGGGCTTAGGCCTAGCGAGACCGTATCATTGCAGGTAATAGATGTTGACTTTGAGGCAAAGACAGTCTTAATAGAAGAGACTAAATTCTATAAGAGCAGGCTGCTTCCATTCGGGATTGAAGTGGAGTCAGTACTTCGAAATTACATGCAATGGCGAAACAAGGTTGCAAAAGAGCAAGGATTGACTTCAGACTGCCTTTTCTTTGACAAAAGAAACAATCAAGTAAAGCTATCTGCCCTACAAGCTGCTTTCAGGTTAATCTGTAAGGCTGCAGATGTTAGCAGAAATGACAAAGAACGCAGTGATGTCCGGTTACAAGATCTAAGGCATACGTTTGCAACGAACAGGATAATACAATGGTACAAGGAAGGAAAAGACGTGCAATTGTTGCTGCCTGTGCTTTCCACTTATCTTGGCCATTGTAACATTGACAGCACTGCAACCTATATCTCATTCACTCCTGAACTTCAAAAAGAGGCTTCTTTAAAGTTCCAAAAGTATGCAGAATCATGAAGAATATCTATAATAGAAATCTCGGATATTGGATAAAGCACTACCTACTTGACCATCTTCCAATCGTACGTAATCTCTCAAGAAACACGATACTTAGCTATAGAGATGCGCTAAGACAACTGTTGAACTATATGTCATCCCAAAAATATGATATAGAAAATGCAGATGTAGAAGCAATAACTAGCACAATCGTAAAAGACTTCCTAGTTTATCTGGAGCATGAAATGCACTGTTCCGTAAGCACTCGCAACCAACGTCTTGCGGCAATACACTGCTTTGCTTCGTATGTAGCAAGCCAATCACCTGAGCACCTTCATTGGTATCATACATTGAAGTCTATACCGATAAAGAGAAGGCAGATAAAAGAAATTGGCGGAAGGGCAGTCCCGCAGATCGAATATCTAGAGAAAGATGAGATGCAAGCTATGCTAAACGCTCCAGATAGGAGAACCGCTCAAGGATACCGTGATTATGCTCTTCTCCTGTTCATGTATAACACAGGGGTCAGAGCCTCGGAGGCAGCCAATATTATAATAGAAGACCTTAAAATAGGGAAAGGCATAAGCTCACCATATGTAATCATACATGGAAAGGGTAACAAAACTCGTTCTTGTCCTTTATGGGAAAGAACCGTTAAAACCATATCCCCATTGCTGAATAGAGAATCATGCGCCCCTGTTTTTCTCAACAGATATGGAAATGCAATCACACGCTTCGGTATATACGAGTTGATATCAAGGTATGCTGTCAAGGCTTCAGAAATAAAGGAATCCATCCGTGAAAAGCATGTGAGTCCGCATACGATAAGACACACAACGGCATCTCATCTACTAGAGGCTGGAGTTGACATCAACACTATCAGAGCATGGCTTGGTCATGTCTCTGTCAACACGACTAATATCTATGCCGAAGTTAATCTCAGAATGAAAGCAGAAGCGCTTAAAACATGCGAAATCGGGGAGACATCTAGTACTAAGCCAATATGGAAGAAGGACAAATCTCTCCTTGACTTTCTGATGTCTATATAAGTATGTTATGTTGGCAAGAATAGCAATAAGTATAAAGTACACAACTACTTATCTATGATGCCAACATAAAAGACTTGCCAACATAAGGTCGCTTATGTGCAGCACAACATAAGCGACCGATGGCGAGAGGGCGGATTGCATTTTCGACCCCGTTGTTGTCGATGTTATATCTGCCGTCAAGCACATAGCGACTCAAGCGTGGGAGAAGAGTGTAGGTGTAGACCAGAGCTCTTCCCATTCTGGATTTTGGAGTGAAGCATCCGGACACGGAGTTCATCCAGTTCTCGAAGTCCTGGATTATCTTATAAGACTCCTCCTGACGGCGTTTCTGGATTGCATCATGATCAAGACCGGCCTCCTGCATCTCCTTCTCGATACCGTATAGCTTGCCTATATATACAAGAGCCTCGCTTGCGTGCTTCTTGTCTTCATCAAGAGCTTCCACGAACTTACGTCTGTTATGTAAAGCTTTTCATAATAGACATTATATAAAGAACATTGTTATCAAAAGTTATTATTCAAAAACGGCATAGATTTACAATCTTCAAGACGTACTTTATATAACAGCTTTTGATAACAATGAACTGATTAGGCCAAACCTTTCAAGAAGGCTTTTAGT
>JBGVQX010000013.1:0-5602 GCA_045127905.1 Candidatus Cryptobacteroides sp. | reverse complement strand
GCGGTTTATATGGCGCGACATTTCAGGATTCTCGACATCCTGATAGTGAAACTGCGCATTGGCCGCTGCTGAAGATGCCAGAAGGGCCAATATAATAGCTACACGTTTCATATGATTACTTCCATTCTATATTTCTTATATACACCTGGCGGGATCCTTCGTGCACGGAGTTGAATCCGATCTGCTTTCCATCAGGGCGGAAGCGTGGATGAAGGTCGCATCTGGAGTAAATATTACGGTAGTTCTCAGGCACATAAAATGAACCAAGAGGCATAACGGCTTCATCTTCAAGACGTACGAGCACCCATGAACGGTAGAAATATTCGTTCCAATATCCGTCGGTGCTGATGAACTTTCCGTCAGGAGAAAAGATGCAGTGGCCGTCAAAGTCGAGGATTCCAGGACCAAGATGCTTGACCTTCTCCTCTTCTCCCACAGTAAAGATAGTGTGGCCATATACCTTGTCATCCCATTTAGCTGTCACAGCAAGAGTCTTATCGTCCTTCCAGTTGAAATGCGAGCCTCCCCAGCCGTCAGGGAAGCACCTGCGCACATTTGTACCATCTATATTACATGTAAAGGATGTCGTCTGCCATTTAGAGACAAAGCCAGCCTGTGCATCAAGATTCTCGACAGTACGCGCAAGCCAGAATATCTTGCTTCCGTCTGTGCTGACAATCGTGTGGCAGAAATATGCAAGTCCCTTCGGATCGGTCATCTGAGTCATCTGATCCTTGAGCGAAGCGATGCTGACAATCATCTTGGCCTCGCCTGTCTTCAGATTCACAACCCACAGACCGTCATTCTCAGGCCATGACACATCACCATAAGCCTCCTGACCGCCACCGGCGTATCCGTAATCAGGTCTTGACAGTCTCAGACGCGCATAATTTATGGAAATAGCCCAGAGACCATCCTGAGTCACTGCACTCACGGGATAAGGCACAATCCTTTCCTCTCCTGTCTTCCAATTGAGGATTACAGACACGAACTTTCCGTCCCTGAGGTCATTATATAGGAAGGTATCCTCAGCCCATGGCAACCAATGGCACATAGCAGCTTCCTGGAAGTTCCAGCAGCAGGTCTTGGCCACAGGTATGAGCTTATTATTGTCTTCGAGATCCACAAGGGCGATTGTGGCATATTCTCCCTCCTCCACCAGTCTCTCATTTGCATCTGTCTCAAGCACAGTCACATACCTATTATCCGGACTCCACGAGTTGATTCCGAAATAGCTTGCAAAAAAATGGTCATGAGGTCCTGAAGTGATAGCTATTGGCTCTGATACTTCCGGGAAAGGAGTCGGGCCACAATTGCAGCATGCTGAAACAGCAGCTGCACTAAAAGCTGCAGCAATAATCAGTTTAGCGTTCATAATGTAATCGATTATATGGTTTTTATCATAAAATATTCTTTAGTTCCGTCAGGATATGTAGCTACTGCTATGGACATTCCGACAGACAAGGCACGTACAGTACCTTTACTGGTAATTGAAGCATTTTTATGGGAGGTAACGTAATCCCTATACCCGTCTGCGCCATAAGGTCCCACCTTGTTACCTTTGGCATCGAAGACGAACCAATTCACTTTTCCGGAAGACGCCGCTTTCAGCTGCAACTTACTCCCCGTCTTGACAACAAGGGGCTGGACATTGAAAACACGGTCATAGCCATGCCCGATGCGCTTCATAGTCACGATCTTATGATCCTTTGATATGGACACATAATCTATTGACTGCTCATTTACAGTGCCGGCCTTCTTTTTTCCCGGATCCAACGAATACGTAGTTCTTGTCCTTGCATTGTCCTCCAGACAATCCGACTCCGTGAGCACTTGAAAGACCTGTCCTATGCCGGATTCCATGTCAGAATGTCTGTGTCCGCTCAGACAGAAGAGCACATTATGCGACTCTGCAGCATCTGAAATACATCTTCCTCCGTCAAGCAGCGATTCATATGTCGTATGGTCCGGTGCCAACGGCACATGAGACAGAAAGACCAGGCTCCAGCCCTCCGGCACAGTAGCGACAGCCGTGTCAGACACCCACTTCAGCTGTCTGTCCGACATCCCGTAAAGCATCCTGCCGTCTTCAATGGAATCTGTAGTATCAAAGATGACATATCTTATATGTCCTTTCGGGCTGTCCACATAATAATAGTTGGGATACTCTCCCGAGGCATCTGTCACGGCATCTGCAGAGCGATAAGAATTCAGATATTCCCACACCTGGCGGGCATCCATCGTCTCGGGATTGAGGTCTTTTTTAGAAGTAGATGATGTAAAATCATGATTCCCTCTCACGGGGAATAACCTTCCAGACTTTCCCGCAAGCCGAAAGGCTGCTGTATTGAATGCGAGGGCGTCTGCAAGGGTCGGGGCATTTTTTGCAGCATCTCCGCCGCTGAACAGTTTGGACACTCCGGTCCTGGCCTGGATATATTCCATTATTGCGACAGCATTGCCGCCGTTGTCTGGATAATGAGGATCCGTCCAGAAGAAGAATCCGTCCGCTTCAGTATTCTTCAGCCCCAATATCTCGTCAGCCTTAGCATCCAGATAGGCCTTATAATAACCCGGAAAACCTATCGTGGCTCCTGTCTTCCTGCGTTCTTCCAGCTGATAATTGTATAATGACTTAGGCTCCACATGCCTTCCCTCGCTCACCCACACTCCCTGAGGGTGTCCGAGGTTATCCTTATAGTCAGTTCCTAGAAGGCGTTCCCCGACACAGCCCACAGCATAATTCTTCGCCGACACCCACGGACTCTGGCAGATTATGGTCTTAGCACGGCAGTTCCACAAATAGAAATTTGCACCACGCCAGCCATGTCCGTTGCCGCCATTGGTGCCGTCCTGCACTGCAAGTTGTCCGTCAGTGATGAGATTGTCATATAGGAATCCATTGGCCCACTTCTGGTGAGGGCCTGCCTCCTGCTCCGCATTTGTCATGGTACAGTTCAGGAAGACCGAAGGCCCGAGTGTGCGGTTGCTGGTTGCAAAACCATGGCGGTCATACTCGCACGAGCAGTCACGCACAAGACAAAGCTGGCCACCTGACACGTAAAATGCATATCTCCGGTTACCACGTATGATAGATATAGGCTTGAGACAATGACAGTTCTGCACAGTAATGTTCTTCGAACCCGTAGCAAGACGCGCCAGACCGAATCCCATATGATAACTCTTGACATCACGTATCCAGCAATGTTCCGCAGGGCCGACCTTGATAGCCAGCCACGCATGTTCTTCATCCGCCATATATGGGTCTCCCTTACGATGAGATGCGGTGCGTTCTGTCATAACAGACGGGTCAAACTCAGTGTCAAATACCAGATTCTCTATACCGCTTTCCGATATCCTGTCCCAAGAGCAGAGCATAAGATGCGCAGTGCCATACTTCGGGTCCAGTCCCTGCACTATCGGATTCTCCAAATAGATCCGGTCACCCTGGATATCAGTGATTATCCTTTCCCAATAGAACTTGAATTCTTCTGCCGTCCACTGCTTTACATTCCCCTTCTGATTCTGAGGTATCTGGTCCATCTTTATTTCATGAATCCAGGCATCATTCATGAAATAGCTGACAACTACCCTGTCGCCTATTTTAAAAAGTTCCGGTTCGGCAACAGTGACATACATCTGTCCGACAGGAGTATAATCCCCGGTTATAATTGACTTCCGGTCATCGTTAAGCTCCCGCTTGCCCTTGTTGCCGAACTCCACAAGCGTACGTTGCTCCTTGCCTGTACCATAAATGATGGTTGAATCTCCTTCACCACGAAGAACAAGATTACTCTTGTTCAGTTTAATAGTGCCACTGACATTATACTTTCCTGCCTTCAGAAGAATGGCGCCCTGTCCCTTATGTCCATCAATAGCCGCCTGTATCATGGCAGTAGCGTCCGAGCCGTCTTCTGGCGCCTCAAGTACAGTAACAACCTTATACTCAGGTATCTCCATATCACCCCACCTGTATCCGACACGGCTGAAATCTGGGACCGAGTCACCATTGGGTTGTGTCAGAGACATTATTAGAGCAGCGGCCGTCTGCAGAATCATCGATATCATAACTTTTCTATATCTCCTTTATACAAAACTCGGTAATCTGTGGAATAGGCATCCAGCACAAAGACCTGATAAGAACGTCCTCCTTCATAGACACGGACCACGATATGGCCGTAATATGGCTGGATGTATTTCCACAATTCCTCTCCTACCTGTTCACGAGCAGCATCACACGTCACGAACATCTGCCGTTTACCAGGCATCTGATGATCGAATATCCTCTGTACTGTAGCCTTCCACGGATGATTGACATGACTGGAAGGAACTATAATAACGTCAGGACGAGTCTTCCACATGAAATATGGATTGCAGGTATCCTTCCAGCCATGATGATTGGCCTTGATGACTGTCACCGGACCTATGAGATCCGCCACATAACTTTCCATATCCCTCTCGTCAGCCGGGCTTCCGCCCAAATCGCCCCCGTTAAAATATGAGAATGCGCCATATTTGATAAGTACTGCACAACTAAGTGCATTTTCTCCTATATCATTGATATACTCAGTGTACCTCTTCACGACCTTTCCGTTCACGGGCAGAGGGGCCTGAAGATTGCCTGCAACATTCCATACCTCGAAATCCTTATTATATGATTTCGGGTCATTAAGCAGCGTGAATTGTTTTCTCGAACCCACTTGAAAACACTCCGGAACCGTTCCATTATGTTCTTTCTGATATGTAACGAACTTCCTGTAATCATCCAAAGTGGACGAGCAGAACTTTTTCACATACTCGGCAGAAGGATAATCATATGTAGGCCATCCACGGTCAATGATTTTGCCGAACTTCAGATACTCTCCGACCTCCATAATCCCGCAGAGCCCATACTGAGGGCCTGGCTTCAGCGCAGTTTCACTACCCATATGGTCAGCATGGAAATGAGTAAGCCAGAAATAATCAACCGTGTCTGGGTGAGGAAGTCCATTTGAAAAATAATCGATATATCTAGCTATCCACTCTCCCGGGCTTCTGGTGTCATTCGGAAGGGCAGGAGCCTTCATCCTTCCGCCAGTCACATCACCGGCATCAATGAGCATGGTGGTCCCGTCAGGCATGATTACGAATGCAGCATCACCCTTACCAGTGGCGATTGTATGGATATCCATCCAACCTTTCTGCCATTCAGGAAGAAAACTTCCGGACTGATGGGTTTCCTCACGAGACGATGCCCCTGCATGAACGGCACACAGGAGCATGACACTTGCAAAGATTATCTTGAGCCTATTCTGTCTCATCATATACAAAGAAACCATGATTCTGATACTAATAGTATAAAAATAATCCAATTTTTAAATAAACCAGTACATATTGGCAGAATCACACATCAAAGAAGGGAACACAATTAAAATGTAGGTCCCATACAACAAAACACCCCGTCAGAGATTCTGACAGGGTGTCGTATAAGAAAGTGGCAGCTACCTACTCTCCCACCTGGTGGGGCAGTACCATCGGCGATGGTGAGCTTAACTTCTCTGTTCGGAATGGGAAGAGGTGGATCCTCACCGCTATAACCGCCACAATATGTTTCTGAGAAAAA
>JBGVQX010000012.1:0-8841 GCA_045127905.1 Candidatus Cryptobacteroides sp. | reverse complement strand
CCTGCTCAGAAAGGCAGGATATGATGTCATCTTCCCTGAGAGGATGGATCATCTTTGCTGCGGAACCATCTGGGAGAGCAAGGGACTGCCGGATATTGCAGACAGGAAGGTCATGGAACTTGAAGATGCCCTATGGGAGGCATCCGGACATGGAAAATATCCGGTAGTATGCGACCAGAGTCCGTGTCTGCATAGAATGAAACAGAAAATGACCCGCGTGCAGCTATATGAGTCGGCTGAATTCATCTGGAAGTTCCTCAAGGACAGGCTCGTTTTCGAGAAGACCGACACGCCCGTAGCTCTCCATCTCACATGCTCGACAAAGATCATGAAGATAGACAGGATTGTTCATGACCTTGCATGTATGTGTTCGTCCAAGGTGCTTGTGCCGGAAGGAGTGGGATGCTGCGGATTTGCGGGAGATAAAGGTATGACACATCCGGAACTCAACAAATATGCCCTGAGAAAACTTAGGGCACAGATTCGGGAAAGAGGTATAGAAGTCGGATATTCCAACAGCCGTACTTGCGAGATCGGCCTTCAGACCAATTCCGGCATCCCTTACCGCTCTATCGTATATCTTGTGAACAGCTGCACTAAGGCTATCTGATGATAAACCTAGTGTTGCTGTAGGTAATGTCGGCTCAGGCACAGATACTGTCATCTGCGAGTTGACAATCAATTAAAGTGAAAGTTTCATTACTATATTTAAGGTAACTCTGGTTATGTTATGTATGGCGCACTTTAGTTTGCAGATTACCGCAAAAATTAAGTGCAAAATACCACAAAATCAAAGTGTAAAATGCCACAAAAATACAGGATGCCTTGCGGAATTAATAAAAGAATTTCTATTTTTGCACGTATATGGAAACAATTATTCTGAATAATGGAGTTGAGATGCCTCTGCTCGGATACGGACTGTTTAAAGTCGATCCTAAAGAATCCGAAAGATGTGTGCGGGATGCTTTGAGCGTAGGCTATAGGATGATCGATACAGCTCAGTTCTATGCAAATGAAGAGCAGGTGGGAAAGGCTGTTGCTGAAAGCGGGATCCCTAGGGAGGAACTGTTCATAGTTACCAAAGTGTGGATGAATCATGGAGGAGAAAGCGGGGCTCTTTCATCTATTGAAGAAAGTCTTAGCAAGCTGAGGACTGAGTATGTGGACCTTTTGCTGGTGCACCAACCTTACGGCGATTACTACGGAATTTACAGAGCATTGGAGAAGACTTATGCGCAGGGAAAGGCACGTGCGATAGGTCTAAGTAATTTCTATGATGCCCGTTTTGCTGACCTTGTATATCATACAGATATCAAACCTGCAGTAGACCAGCTCGAGACCAATGTCTTCAGTCAGCAGAATGCCATGCGTGAGCAACTATCTGAAACGGACACTCGTCTTATGGCATGGGCACCAATGGGGCAGGGTAAATATGATTTCTTCACCCATCCGGTCTTGACTGCAATAGGGGAGAAATACGGCAAGACTGCTTCTCAGGTAGGTCTGAGATTTCTCGTACAGCAAGGTATACCAGTCATACCTAAGTCCACAAGCATAACCCGTATGGAAGAGAATATGAAGATATTTGATTTCATTTTGTCAGAAGATGACATGACTCTCATTCGTAGTCTGAACATCCACGACAAGGGTTCCCGCGACTATACCGACCCAGCATACGCTAAAAAAATAGTATCTCAGGTGTTTTAAGACCTGAGATACTATTTTTAGATACCTGAAGATTATGTGTTAATCAATATTTGGTATTAGTACATTAAGCATTTCTGCAAGCCCTTTGAATGCTGCGTTGCTGAAATCTGATACAGTGTTGATGGTCAGTCCATCAATTTCTTTCAACTCTTCGCGTACAGCCTCTTCCATGAATCGGAACGAGCGCGATATCTGACCTCCGAAAAGAAGACATTCGATGTGGTATTCCTTAAGTCTGTCCTTGATGTTCTGTCCGATGAAACTTCCGACTCTACGGAACACCTCCAGTGCGGTTGCGTCGCCTTCTCCTGCGCGTCGTCCCATCTCGGCAACGGTCAGATCATCGGAAGGTTTCTCTCCGGTAACCATCTCCCAAGTATTATAGAATCCTCTTTTGGATGCATAGTCCTCGAGGATGCCCCCGTTATAAGGAAGATTCCAGATGCTCACAAGCGGAGAACCTGTTGGGGTCTGTAGTACCTTACCCTCTGTTGCTATCGAAAATCCGAGCCCGGTGCCCAGGGCAACAAGGCATAGGTTGGAGTATCCCTTTCCGTTACCTCCGCACATTTCCCCGTAGAGCTGTGTATTTACGTCGTGACCGAAGACGATAGGTATATCAAGGCCGTTGAGAGTCTCTTTTATAACCTCCTGCAAAGGAATGTCTTTGATGGCGGCGAACTTGTGGACCATGCCTGAGATGCCAGTGTGGTAGTCGAACGGTCCAGGCATGCAGATACCTATACCTGCAGGTGTATAGCCGTAATATCTGGCAAGAGCAATTCCCTGGCATACAGCCGATGTCAGGGAATTGCAGATTTCTTCCTTGGTGCCGTCGGAGTCTATCGGAACAGTCTGCTGACTTCCGTCCAGAAGCACTCCGTCAGCAGACATTATTCCGGACTTTATAAAAGTCCCTCCGACGTCCATTACTATGTAGGCATTATTTCGGGTCATTTTCGAATCCTTCACGAAGGGTTGTCTTATGGATACGCACCGGCTCCTTGCCAAGGTTCTCAACTACGTACTTGCCCATATTTGCAGGAACGCAGGCAATTTCCATGAAATCAAGGTCGAAATAACGCTCAGGATGTTCTACACTGCGGATACGCACCTTGTCACCATCAACGAGGGTAAGCACGTGGAACTTTTCGTTCTTTGTATCCTGTTCACAAACCTTTTCGAATTCGAGACGACGGAGAGAAATGTACATCTGAGGGTTTTCACCGAGGATATACTCTTCCCATCCTTCTCCCTTTGCGTCGAGGCGTGGCTGCTGTACGATGTAGTCAGGGCTGTTAGGATCGTGGATTACCGAGTATCTTCTGTCCTGGTTCACGCACTTCTCACCGAGATATGTGTGGATCGGACGCTGCTTGCCGTCGAAGTCCAGACGGAGGTAGTCGTACATCTTGTATGTGTATGAACCGATAGTGAGTGAACCGATCTCGAGGATCACCTGGTTTCTACCGCTTGAGTGGATAGTACCTGCCGGAAGCATAACCTGCAGACCTGGTACTGATGGCTCGTAGCTTACGTACTTCATGTAGTCGCAAGGGATCTGCTTTGTGTCAGCATCCTCGATTTCCTTGAAGAACTGAGGGATATCAGCGTCATCGCGGAATCCGATGAAGGTCTTTGCCTCATGTCCTGTCACTACAACGTAGTAGCTCTCGTCCTGACGGCCGAACTCGTCGTAGTTCTCGATATTGAACTTTCCGTCAGAGTGGCACTGTACACTCATGTTGCCTGTAGAATGGTATGAGTCATCCCAGTTGAAGCGGATAGGGAAGTAGCCCTGGTACTTGTTTACGCACTTCTCTCCCATAAGATTCACGCCCTCCTTGTGGACGAATGTGCAGTAGTTGATGTCGAGAGTCTCGTTACCAACTTCTACAAGAACACTGACCTCCATAGGAATGAAATCGAATACCCATGCAGCGTTTCTCATCTCCTTAGGGAGGTTACGATGCTCTTTCATGTATGATCCGCCCCATACGCCTTCAAGATAGCAAGGCTTGGTTCTGAACGGATATTTTACCAGCTGTGCGCAGATGTCTGTAAATGAAGCATAAGGCATCATCTGGAGTTTGCCATGGTCGTTGTCGATGAAGAAGAAATCAGGAACGTTGTTTTTCCAGAGATCTTTTCTGAGCTGTACGGCGCACTCGAAGTCGCAGTAGTAGCAGCGACGGATTGTGCGGTTGATAATGCCGGGACGCTCCTTGCCGATGTTGGCATACTCACCGTTTCTGATGCGGAGAATGCTCCTCATAGGAGTGATGTCGAACCAGCACTTTACGTCATACATGTCACGGAATTCGGCTATCATAGAACCGTATCCTGCAACGACGACGAGTTTGCCTGGAGCTTTCATTGCAGGAACTGCCTTCTGGAAGTGAGCAACCTTAGCTTCGTCAAACAGTCCGATGTAACCACCATGATAGAGCTTTCCGTAAAGGAGGGTAGGGTCGATCTTGGTGTCCCAAATAAGGCGTGAGTCGATCATCTCGTCGATTACCTCATTTGGTTTGAGAACTGCTGCAAGCGAGTCTACAACCTCAAGTTCAACACCAGCAATGGTGCACTCTCTTGCAAGAAGGTCCACAAACTGCTTCCAGTTTGTAGTTGTATAACCGTCGATTCCGACGATGACACCTTCTGACAGGATTCTGTCAGCTATCCCTGCAAAAAACTTCTTGGCAACATTAGGCGTACCGCCTGTAACTACTGAATTGATAGTTTCTTCTGAAAGTTTCGGTCTGTTGATCGGCTTTGGATCATCAAACGGAAACGGGTTGTACATAAAACTCATTGTCTTTGATATTTATTTGTTATTAAATCGTTTATTTATAGCTGGTTCGCTAATCACCCATGTCTGTTCTGACAATGAGTTTTTAACGAGGACCCACCCTAAATCCCTCCCCCGGGGAGGGACTCCGGTTCAGAAGAACCGGGTCGGCTTTGCCGACTTGGTCTGTGATGTTTATTTGTTATATAATCCTTATTATTTCTTTATTTGATGCTGTAGAACTCAAATCCCATGATTTCTGCGAAGTCCTCGAGCTCCTTGCGCCAGTCGCCGTCCACGATAGCGTAGTGCTGTGTGGCTCCGATGCGGAGAACCTGCTCCCAAAGTTCTTTTACAGGGACAACAGGCTTGAAGATTCCGTGGCTATATGTTGCGAGGAGATGCTTCTTGTCGCTCTGCGGAGTGTCCTTCTCAGAGAGGCTTTCTGCCATGAACGTGATAATCTTGTATTTGCCGTCTTCCTCGTAGAGACCTGCGACAGTCTTCATTCCCGGGCTGAAACGATTCCATGCGAAAGGTGCTCCTGCATATTTCCAATGGGTCTTTGCGAAGCGTACGTCACGTGAAATGATGACGTTATCCTGCCACTGCGGGTCGTTGTGGTCGTTAGGACCGGCATGTCCGCCAGCGAATGTGCCGAAGTCATCCTCGATATGGAAAGGCTCGATGAAGTTGATGTTCTTGCCGCTCATGAGCTTGAGGACATATGTGATGATACCGGCTCCTATGTCAGCCTCAGGTACGAGCACGCTGACATTCTCATTGAACCACTGAGGGTAGAAACCAGCGCGGCATCCTGCTGTCTTGAATGTAGCCTGATCGATATCATTGTATACGTAGCAGTCAATATTGTTCTTCTCTGCAAGTTTCTTGATACCGAGAGTCGCTTTCACACAGCCGATGAATTTGTCGTATTCTACATCATCCATCATCTTGTACTTGCTGGTAAGCTCGTCTGCATACTCCTTCACCTCCTGATCTGTGAGGTTCTCTATCTCGATTCCGTAGTCGCTGTATGGGAGGTAGTGGATCTCAGGACCGATCTTGGTGAAGAGGTCGTAGTTGTCGATATATGTGCTCCACATTGCCTCGTTCATGTTTGCCATGAGGCCTACGTTCGAGTTGCGGAGGATTGCACGTGTCTTTGCTGCGTTTGCATAGACCTTGAGCTGTTCTGTCACCTGCTCTCGTGTGCCGAGTATGGTCTTGACCATCTTGCGAGGTACCCTCTTGATGCTTCCTGAACCTTCGAGTGAACCTACGAGTGTGCCGGCGCAGAGGTAGTCCACGAAATCATCCTCGTCGAGGGTAGTCTCAAATGTCATCTTAGGCTTTGCAACATTGCAGAATATTATAGGAATCTGAGGACAGTCGCGGAGGAATCTGATCCATGCGAAGTCTTCGCTCCATGAAAGGAACTCTGCATAGATGAAGTCAACTTTCTCTGCATAGAACAGATCCATAGCCTTCTGGGCATCCTCTCTTTCGTATACGATGCCTGGATCGACAAGGTCAAGGAAGTCCATTGTTGCCTTGATGGCTTTTACGGCTTCAGCCTTTCTTTCACCATAAGTTCCTCTCTGAGGTCCATACAGGTTCTTGAATCTTGGTGAAGCGACAAGCAGGAGACCTGCTTTCGGCTTTCTGTTTTTAAATTCTGCTTTCATGTCTTTATCAATTAAGCTTTGTTGATTTTGTCATAGTCTTTCTGATAGCTGGTCTGGCTTACTATGATCATGAGTACGCCACATACTACCCAGATGATACCCAATACAGGGAACGTCGCCGAGAGACTTCCAAGACTCTGTTTCATTGCTCCAAGAATCACAGGAGCAAGAGCACCAACTGCAAAACCGGTAGTGATCATTGCGCTTGAGCATGATGCATGGAGTCTTGCAGGAGTTACGTCGTAAAGTATTGTGTATGTGTTTGCGTCAAAGAATGCTCTGAAGAAGCCCCATCCGGCAAAGCTCAGATAGAGCACCCAGAGAGTCTTGCTGCCACCCATGATGAAGAGGAATACGGCACCTGCAATCAAGCCGAATGCCTGAAGAAGCATACGTGCTTTGTTTGTCTTTGCTGCAAACTTGTCAGAAAGCGAACCTGCAAGAAGTACTCCGACGAATGCTGCAAGATATGTCCAGAACATCGAGTTGAATCCCGCAGCAGCCTGGTTCTGTCCGAACTCCTCCTGAAGGAATGCAGGCACCCATGTCATGAATCCTGTAATCACGAAGATGAGTCCGCTGAAGCCGATGGTAAGCATGAGAGCGGTAGGAGTGGTGAACACCACCTTGAATCCGTCGAGGATACCGACCTTGTTCTCTTCCTTTGCAGCAGTGTCTGCATTTTCCTCTTTCTTATCCTTGAGCCTGATTGCCATGATGATACCCCATATAACACCCACTGCACCGAAGATTATGAATGAGTACTGCCATCCAAGCTTATCTGCGATAAGTCCTGCAAGCCATCCAGCGAGGATTACACCTATATAGTATGCGGTCTGATGGATGGACATAGCGCGTGCGCGTGTTTCTTTATGGTATTGTCCCAGAAGCGAATAGTTGGCCGGTCCGAAGAATGCCTCACCACCCCCTGTAGCTACGCTTCGCATAAGGATAAGCATGATTACTCCTGTAGCAAGTCCTGTGAACATTGTCGCCACGCTCCAGAAGAGTATCGCGATAGTTACAACCCATTTACGGCTGAATTTGTCGCCGACCCATCCTCCCATAGGGACCATGAAAGCATAGCAGAGGTTGAAAATTGTAGCAATCAGACCTATTGATGTGTCAGTCAGATTGAGAGCGTCACGGATTGCAGGGAGAACGGTGTTGAACACCTGCCTGTCAGCCTGATTAAGCAGATAGGCCATCCAGAGGAGCAGCAGAACTTCCCATTTGTACCAGCTTGGTTTTGTAGTTTTAGCGTTCATTGTCAGCAGTTTGTTTTATAATATGGTTTTTGTAACTTCGCGAAATTTAAGAGCGTTGCACAAGTGTTGTGTAGTGTGGTGCAAAGATAGATAAATTATTTGAAATGCATAAAGGATTTTACATTAATTCAGCTATAAGCATACCTGTATATAAGCAAGTCATCTCTCAGATAGAACAGAAAATAATTTCCGGCGAATATGCCCCTGGAGTTCTTCTACCTTCGATGAATGAACTCTCAGCAGAACTGGAGATTTCCAAGGAAACCGTAAAGAAAGCGTATGCAATATTGAGGGACAAGGGAGTAATCGAGCCTAGGCAGGGAAAGGGCTTCTATGTCTGTGGAGTCGGGAATGAACGTCCGTTACGCATTCTGCTTCTTTTCGACAAGCTCAGCTCATACAAGCAGGTTCTTTTCCAATCATTTATGGACCGAATCGGAGAGGATGCGGAGGTGACCATCCGTATACATAACCAGAATCTGGATGTGTTCGAATTCTTTATCGACGAGGACGTGGACCATTTCGACTATTATGTGGTGACTCCGCACTTTGCACTTGATGCATTAAGCCAGAAGAGAATGCTCAAGCTGTTGAAGAGGTTCCCTAACAGAAAACTGATACTTGTGGACCGTATGGTGGATGAACTTCAAGGCAATTATGGAGCAGTCTACCAGGATTTCTCTAAAGACATTTCCGTAGCCTTGTCCGAAGGCCTTGAAAAGTTGAGGACTTTCTCAAAGCTCAATGTCCTGACCATGCCTAACAGTCTCTATTCAGCCTCAATCAGGACATCCATCCAGAACTTTTGTTCCCAGACCGGGCTCACTGTGGAATTCCACACCGGTGTTTCCAGCGAAATAATACGGAAGAACGAAGTGTATCTTCTGCTCAATTCC
The DNA here is from genome assembly GCA_045127905.1 of Candidatus Cryptobacteroides sp. Lineage (GTDB taxonomy): Bacteria > Bacteroidota > Bacteroidia > Bacteroidales > UBA932 > Cryptobacteroides. Next base: position 491 of record JBGVQX010000012.1, on the reverse strand, counting down.
CAGCATGACACCGGACTTCTCACATTGGCGCGTATCGCAAAGAATCAGGGTCTGACCATAGGTGACGAGATTAGTGTCATTTCCTACAACGACGCTCCTATAAATGAAATCATTCTGGATGGTCTGACTTCTGTCTCGACTGATTTCAGACAAATGGGAGAGACTGCGGCTGATATGATCCGGACCAGGAATCTTTCTAAAGTCAAATGCGACTTCCGTCTTATTCGTAGAAGTACTTTCTAAGTCATCCGCCTGACGCGCGTTTCTTCATCAGCGGACAACAGGTCTTATATGGAACCGGAAGCACATCGGCTGTGCCGGAATACGATGCTGCGGCAGAGGCCATGACATCCAGGAGTCTATGCCTCCCACTCCCTGTTGGGCAAGATCGAAGCATATCCAGGTCTTGCCGAGTGAACGCTGGTTCTCGAAAGCCTGAGCTTTGAGTTCCAGAGAGTGGACCTGATGGTCCGGGCGTCCGGTCGGAGTAG
>JBGVQX010000011.1:0-2787 GCA_045127905.1 Candidatus Cryptobacteroides sp. | reverse complement strand
AAGTCTGGAGAGGCTACCTTCAAGGTGCTCGACACAGACTCAAGGTGGTTCGGAGTGACATACGCCGAAGACCGTCCGGGAGTCGTCGAGAAATTCGCAGAACTACATAGGGAGAAGGTTTATCCGGATAAACTATTCTGATCTACAGCATTTCAGGGATGACGTTTTGCGTCATCCCTTGCTTTCATAACGTATCTGATGCAATAAGAAAAGCTGATTGCCGCAATAGAAACAAACATCAGCCAAACATTTGGGGAGCCACATATGCTCAATACCTTTGCCTCGGTTTTTAAAACAGATAAATATGAAAGCATTATTGATTATCGTCAGCCTCATAGGACTGGCATTTGTAATGACGGCAGCGGACAAGATCCTCAGCACAAGACAACTTAAAGCGGAACCAGTCAGACTAGATGACAAGGACAAATTGGGTGAAGCAATGAGAAGATACCACGAAATGGTTGATTAGAACAATTTAAAGGAAACGTCTAAAATGGAACTGAGACAGCTCAAATATTTCGTCAAGGCAGCGGAAACATTGAACTTTTCTGAAGCAGCACGCCTTCTATATGGACCCAGAGTACCCTGTCACAACAGATAAGGCAGCTTGAGCAGGAGCTTGACACTATGCTTTTCGACAGGGACAGCCATAACGTCAGACTGACAGAAAGCGGTGAGAGGCTTCTTCCTTTAGCGAAGCGGACACTTCAGGATGCCGATATATGCGGATGCGCCATCAAGGACCTTAACAAGATGCTGTCCGGTTCCTTAAATATCGGTATTACTTACACTTTCGCCCCGATCCTTACCGAGACTCTGATCGCCTTCATGAAGGAGCATCCTGCAGTGAAGCTTAACATCTGCTACAAGACAATGGAAGAGCTGATGGAAAAACTTACAAAGCGTGAACTAGACTTTGTACTGTCATTCAGACCATCATCATTACATCCTGACATCGAGTCGCACATCCTCTTCGACAATCATCTGGCCGTTCTGATGAACCGCAATCATCCTCTTGCTGAAAAGGAGAAGCTGACTCTGGAGGAGCTGCTCCCTCACAGAATCGCCATGCCGTCAAAGGGACTGCAGTCGAGAAACACCTTTGACAATCTCTTTCCACATGCTCACGAAAGTCTGCATATTGTGGCGGAGATAAACGACGTGAACATGCTTCTCGACGTAGTCAGCAGTACCGGACTTGTGACCATCCTGTCCGAGGCGGTAGTCAGTCAGAACGAAAGACTCAAGGCTATTGCATTGGACTATTCAGATAACATAATGCAAGGCTGCGTGCACACTCTTCGCAACAGTTATAGAAAAAGGGCTGCAGAGGAGTTCATAAAGATGCTTAGAGATTCCGAAGCGGTAAGGGTAAGGGCCAATCAATGGCTCGGATAATGAATTTCATAAATACACTTTTTGAGGGAGCAGAAGGAATCTGGAGTGGCGGCATAGCGCACATCATCATAATAATCTCGATCGTAATCGCATTAGGCAAGCTGTTAGGTAACACGAGAATATGCGGGGTCTCCTTTGGGGTCACTTGGGTATTGTTCGTAGGTATCATATTCGGTCACTTCGGACTGACTATTGATACCAACCTGCTTCATTTCCTGAAGGAATTCGGTCTTGTACTTTTCGTTTATTCCATCGGACTTCAGGTAGGACCCGGATTTTTCTCAAGTTTCCGTTCCGGAGGTCTTAGGCTTAATTTCCTTGCCTCCCTGGTCATAATGACCGGAGTAGGTGTCACTCTACTGTTATTCTGGATTACCGGGACTCCGATTACTACTATGGTCGGAGTAATGTCAGGTGCAGTGACGAATACCCCGGGACTCGGAGCCGCCCAGCAGGCCTTCACCGACATCAGCGGTCATTCTGCGCCTGATATAGCATTAGGATATGCTGTCGCCTATCCTCTCGGAGTAATCGGATGTATTCTTGCATTCATCGTCATCCGTAAAACGATATACAGAACACCACCTACGATAAAGGATATAGACCACGGCAAGAAGATCGAAGAAAAGGCTGAAGTCATTGTCTTCCCATCGGGTAACGGATTCATTTCAAGAAAGATACTCATATCCAAGCCTAAGTTGAACGGAATGCCATTGTCAAGGCTTAACTTCCCGGAGAACCTCGGAGCTACCATTGTGCGGATCAATCGTTCCGGAATAGAGCTCGCCGCGACACCTTCTACCAGGCTGCAGTATGGCGACATGGTCAAAGTTGTCGGATCATCGGAAGCGGTGAAAGCAGTGGAGACCGTCCTTGGTAACTCAGTCAAAAGGCTTGATCATCCTAATCTGATACCTATATTTGTTGGAATTACATTAGGTTGCATTCTAGGAAGTGTCCCGGTGGTTTTTCCTGGCATTCCCCAGCCTGTGAAACTGGGATTAGCAGGCGGCCCGCTGATAGTATCCATCCTCATCAGCCACTTCGGTCCCAGATTCAAGGTCATCACTTATACGACTACAAGCGCAAATCTAATGATCAGGGAAATAGGCATCTCGTTGTTCCTTGCCTGCGTCGGCCTGGAGGCTGGTGAAAAATTCATTGAGACTATAGTCCATGGAGGTGGTCTGATATGGATAGCCTACGGAGCGGTGATCACGATTATACCTGTCCTTATGGGAGGATTACTCGGACGATTCCTTTTCAAGATCGACTGCAACACGTTGACCGGAGTACTTTCAGGAGCCTGCACAAACCCTCCTGCACTTGCCTATGCTGGAGAACAGGACAAGAACTCAGAGAACGCCGCTGTCGGCTACGCGACAGTCT
>JBGVQX010000010.1:0-42550 GCA_045127905.1 Candidatus Cryptobacteroides sp. | reverse complement strand
GCGCCGGTCGCCATCAAGACTTCGACGAATCTCCGTCTCATGCTGCCCCTCGACTTGCATGTGTTAAGCCTGCCGCTAGCGTTCATCCTGAGCCAGGATCAAACTCTTCATTGTATAATTTCTTATAAATTTCCAGCTTGTCACTGACACTTATAATTCTTCCAAAAGAATTAACGCTTCTCGATAAATTGTTTTTCTCGGTACTTGCTTCTTGTACTTTCCTTCAATCTTTTCAATGAACTTTTCGTGCCGTTTTCTCTCAAACGGGCTGCAAAGATACGGACTTTTTTTTATCCTCCAAATTTTTCTCGCATTTTTTTTGATTTTTTTATACTTTTGTGCTCGAATCAGCTGAAAAACTGGAAAAAAGGCACAAAAATGATCTCACTTTGGCAAATATTTCTTGTATTCGCAAAGATCGGGGCTTTCACCATCGGAGGTGGAATTCCTATGATTGCTGCCATAAAATCCGAGCTAGTGGAGAGAAAATGGCTGACTGATGAGGACTTCATAGACATCATCACACTTGCCCAGACTGCTCCCGGACTTTTCGCTGTGAACATCTCCATCCTCACCGGTCACAGACTGCGTGGGACAAAAGGAAGTATCGTAGCGACAATCGCCAGCTGTCTGCCTCCCTTCCTGATTATACTTCTGGTCGCGATATTCTTCACGACCTTCAAGGACAACGAATATATAATAAAGGCATTCAAAGGAATCAGACCGGTTGTAGTAGCTCTGATCGGTGTTCCAATGATAGATATGATCAAGGCAACAAAGATGCGCTGGTGGTCCTGGGTGATAGTCATATCATCAATGACTCTGGTGTGTTTCCTCAAAGTGTCGCCTATATATATATTGATATGCGTGATTGTGATGGCTCTGTTCATCTCGTGGTATAACGAAAAGCGAAGAAAATGATATTTGCCGAATTATTCATAACCTTCTTCATCATAGGCATGTTCACCATCGGCGGAGGATATGCCATGCTGTCGCTTATACAGAACGAAGTGGTCACTGTCCACGGATGGATCGACTATGGCACTTTCACGGACATAGTTGCGATTTCCCAGATGACTCCAGGTCCTATAGGCATCAATTCAGCCACCTACATCGGCTATCAGGTGCTTGCAAATTCCGGAGCATCGGAATTTACCTGTATTCTCGGCTCCTTCACCGCCACATTTGCAGTAGTACTCCCCTCCTTTATAATAGTACTCGCTTTGTGCAAGGTCTATGAGAAATGGAAAGACCACTATCTGTTCAAAGGGGTGATGTCAGGACTTAAGCCGGCTACACTCGGTCTTATAGGAACAGCTGCCCTCAGCCTAGCCACACCAGAGAACTTCATCGATTGGAAGAGTTTCGCCATCTGCATACTGGCATTTATTGCACTTTATCTTAAAAAAATCGGTCCGTTTGCCATCATTGGATTGGGAGCGCTAGTCGGACTTATAATATATTGACCTATGAATTGGCTATCTGAAATATTTATAGAACAAAGCTACATTCAAGCCATACTCACTCTGTCACTCATCTGCGCTGCAGGTCTCGCCCTCGGCAAGATAAAGATCGGCGGAGTCTCACTCGGCATCAGTTTCGTATTCTTCGCCGGAATCCTGGCCGGACATTTCGGATTGAAGATCAATCCCGATATGCTTCTTCTGGCTCAGAATTTCGGACTCATCATCTTCATATATTCATTAGGAGTACAGGTGGGTCCTGGATTCTTCTCTGCTTTCAAGAAGGGAGGCATCAAACTGAACGCTCTATCTCTTGCCCTGGCACTCACTGGAACGGCTTTGACGGTAGTTCTCCACTGGCTTTCAGGTATTCCAATGCCGGAAATGATGGGTTTATTCTCTGGCGCTGCCACAAACACACCTATGCTCGGAGCAGCCCAGCAGGCATTCATCCAGATGTACCCGACTGATCTCGACAGCGCCAACAATATGGCCATAGCTTGTGCTGTGGGCTATCCTTTCGGTTTGATTGGTGTCATCATATGCGTGATCATCCTCAAGAAAACCACATGGACTCCAGGTAAAGAGAGGGCTTATGATCCCGCAGGTGACAACACTTTCGTGACTGAGTATCTTATCAGCAATCCGGCCATCATAGGCAGGACCATCCAGGACATCAGACAGAATGCTGATGTTCAGTTTGTGATATCACGAATCTGGAAAGGCGACAAAGTCATTATCCCGACTTCTCAGACAATCATCGAGCAGAATGAGCATGTGCTGGTAATCTCAGGCAAGACAGATGTCGAGAAACTTAAAGCGCTGTTCGGACCACAGGAAAAGATCGACTGGAACAAGAAAGGTATTGACTGGAATGCAATCGACAGCCAGCTTGTATCAAGAAAAGTACTCGTGACCAAGCCGGAAGTAAACGGAGTGAAGCTCGGAACCCTCCGACTGCGAAACTCATTCGGAATCAACATCACAAGAGTCAATCGTGCGGGAATCGACCTTCTGCCATCCAAATCGCTCAGATTGCAGCTTGGAGACCGTCTGACCATTGTCGGCGAGGACCGCGCAATCGAGAACGCAAGCAAAGTACTCGGCAATCAGGCAAGAGAGCTTCGAAACCCGAATCTGATAACTATATTCACTGGTATCGTTCTCGGACTTGTTCTCGGAAGTATCCCTATTGCAATCCCAGGGATGAATATGACAGTCAAGCTCGGTATTGCAGGAGGACCTATAATAGTCGGTATCCTTATGGGGGCATTCGGACCACGTTTCCACCTCACGACCTACACGACTCAGAGCGCTAATCTGATGCTGAGACAACTCGGCCTCACGATCTATCTTGCAGGACTTGGACTCAGTGCAGGAGCAGATTTCTTCAGCACAGTATTTACAGCTGAGGGAATCAAATGGGTAGGAACAAGTTCTGCTCTTGCTATCATTCCGGTTCTTACAATAGGTTATATAGCAGCAAAGTTCTTCAATGTAAGCTACGCAAAAAACATTGGTATGCTATGCGCGGGTATGGCAAATCCTATAGCTTTGAACTATGCAAACTCGACTGCAGAAGGAGATGAGCCATCTGTGGCATATGCAACAGTTTATCCGGTAACTATCTTCCTCAGAGTGATAATTGCCCAGCTAACCATAGTTATATTTTGCTGATAAACAGACTTCAAACTCTCGATATATGAAAAAAGCATTTCTTTTAGCGGCACTGATTGTGGTCGCGTCTGCTTGTTACAGAACAGAGAAAAACACTATCAACGTAGTGCCTTATCCCAATAAGGTCGAGATAGCAAAAGGCTCATTCAACGCCGCTGGTGCCTGGTTCAGTATCTCTGATGACATTGATGCCGCTTCACGCAATGTGATTATGAATTTTGCTGAGAGACTTTCTGCTGCTACAGGCAAGACAAGCACTATTGAAGTCAACTCCTTAGACAAGGGTTTTACATTTACCCTTGATTCGCATATACCTGCGGAAGCATACAGGGTTGCCGTTGACAGAAATGCAGTCAATGTTACAGCTTCTGGACTCAACGGTTTCAACTATGCTATCCAGACTCTCAAGCAGATGCTTCCTGCAGAAATTTTCGGTTCTACTGCCGCCCCATATGCAGACTGGTCCCTGCAGTGCTGCACAATCGAAGACGCACCTCGATTCAGCTATCGCGGAATGCATATGGACGTATCTCGCCATTTCTTCAATGTCGACGAAGTGAAGAGATATCTTGATGTGATGGAAATACACAAACTCAACACACTCCACTGGCATCTTACAGACGACCAGGGATGGAGAGTGGAGATAAAGAAATATCCTAAGCTCACTGAGGTAGGTTCAATCCGAAACAAGACCGTCATCGGCCACATCAGCAGAAGCAAGAATTATGACACCACACCTTATGGAGAGGGATACTGGTACAGTCAGGAGCAGATCAAAGACATAATCGCATATGCCTCTGCCAAGGGAATCACAGTAATTCCTGAAATCGACCTTCCGGGCCATATGCTTGCAGCGCTCGCTGCATATCCTGAATACGGATGCACAGGAGGAGCTTACGAGGTGTGGGGAGATTGGGGCATTTCTGATGACGTACTCTGCGCAGGAAATGAAAAGACAATGATCTTCCTCGAAAACATTCTTGCCGAGATCTGCGAACTGTTCCCTGCTGAATATGTTCACATCGGTGGTGACGAATGTCCTAAGGTTCGCTGGGAGACCTGTCCTCGCTGTCAGGCTAAGATAAGACAGCTTGGTCTGAAGGACGACAATAAGCATAAGGCAGAACACTACCTTCAGAGCTATGTCATGACAAGAATGGAGAAATTCCTCAATTCACAAGGAAAGAGAATCATCGGATGGGATGAAATTCTTGAGGGAGAGGTTGCACCTGATGCTACAATCATGTCGTGGAGAGGCGTTGCCGGAGGTCTTGAGGCTGTGAGACTCGGTCACGACGCAATCATGACCCCTAATACATTCTTCTACCTTGACTACTATCAGTCTGATGCGAAAGATCAGGAACCTCTTGGAATCGGAGGATACCTCCCTATCGAGAAATGCTATTCATATGAACCGTTCACCGCAGACATGACTGCAGAAGAAAAGGAGCGCATCAAGGGTGTCCAAGCCAATCTATGGACTGAATATATAGCGGATGAGTCCCACCTCCAGTATATGCTCCTTCCGCGTATGGCAGCTCTCAGCGAAGTGCAGTGGTGCCAGCCTGAGCACAAGGATTGGGATAGATTCTATGATAGTGCTGATGAGTTCTGTGCAATCTATGATATGGCAGGATATAACTATGCAAGACATATTTTCCATCCTAAGATGTCCATAGGGACAAACCCGGAGAAGAACTGCGTGGAGGTTGTACTCAGCACACAGGGCGAGGGAGAAGTCAGATACACCTTGGATGGCAGTGAGCCCGGAGCCGGATCACTGCTCTATAGCAAGCCTATTGAAATTGACAGCGACTGCATTATCAGAGCTACAGCTGTGAGGGACGGCAAGACTGACGGACATGTTTCAAAATCCTTCACTTATCACAAAGCTATGGGAAGACCTGTTACCGTTACTGACGCCCCTCACAGAAGCTACACTTTCTCTTGTCCTGAGCTTCTGGTAAACGGTGTAAAAGGCGGAAACAATTACAAGAATGGGGACTGGGCCGGATGGCACATGAAGCCCTTTGAGGCTATCATCGATATGGGTGGCAAGTGTTCATACGCCACTGTCAGCATCAATGCTCTGGTCGAGAAGGGGGACTTTATCTTCAATCCTCTTGATCTTTGTGTAGCGTTATCTGAGGACGGCAATACATTCACAGAAGTTGCCAAGACTGAGTACCCTATTGAAGGAAAGACTGATACAAATGGTGTGAAGGAGTACAGCATTTCATTCCCTGAGACTTCTGCGAAATACCTCAAGGTGAGTGCAAAGACTCTGGAAGCACTTCCGGACTGGCACCCGGGTGCCGGCTACGGAGCCTTCCTCTTCATCGACGAAATCACCGTTAAATAATGGGGATGACTAATAAGGTCATCTCCTTTTACTTTATATATGACGACAGTGGCGGTAGGGTAAGTTTGGCTGTAAGCATCCGATAAAGTACATATTGACCAATTAGCCGCCCCTTGAAATTACAGTTTAGCGTCATACTGCTTGAACCTTTTGCAGTCTTGAAGCGTCAGTCACAAAAACGGTTAAAAACCTGACTGACGCTCCTGGCATAATGAAATAAATCCCCGAAAGTCAGCAAAACTTTCGGGAATCATGTCATTTTTTAGTCAACCTCAGAAAAAGTAGAATTTTATCTCTGAGTAATAGGTTAAAGTATATTTAATTTTTCAAGAATTCGGTCGCGATGCCAGATGTCATTCGCTTCTGCGAGTTTCTCGTTCAGCTGGTTCCAAAGGCTTTCGAAGAGTTCCGGACATGTTCTGTAGTCGATGTTCTTCAGCTGATATGGGTCCTGAAGGTCATCAAAGATGGTGATGCCTGCCAATGTTCCGTTCTTCTTTATCGCTACCTCGAAGGTGTATCGGTCTGTCTTGATTCCTCGTGCTATCGGGAAGAATCCCTTTACCATTCCGTCGTCCCCCTTAGGGCCGTTTACGTTGCGTATGTATAGCACGGATTCAGGAATGTCGCATTCCATACCGTTTTCCATAAGCACCGGTGAAAGGTCGCGTCCTTCGACGCTTGCAGGGATGTCTTCAGATAGTCCTGCCATAGAGAGCAGAGTCGGCATTATGTCCACTGTGCTCAGTAGGGTGGAGTCCACATGAGGACGGATCTTTTCCGGATATCTTATGATAAAAGGTACGTTGAAAGATTCCGTATAGATGGAGTTTTTCGGGTCATATGTTCCCTGACTGCACATGGTTTCACCATGGTCTGATGTGAACACCACGATGGTGTTATCGTCAAGTCCGAGTTTCTCAAGTTCGTCAAGAAGTCTTCCGAATTCCCTGTCCACTCCGGTCACGTTTGCGAAATAATACCTCGCAGCATCTGCTTTGGTCAGGGTGGTGTCCGCATTATCACGTACATACAGTTCCTTGAGACCCATATCTTTATAAAGATTATAGTCTTCTTCCATGCAATCGTCGAGGCTTTCGTATGGACTATGTGGTGGGTTGTATGCTATGGTCAGGAAGAACGGAGCATCCTTCTTGCGCTGACCGTTTTCGTTTCGCAGGAATTCGATTGCCTTGTCAGTTTCGTGTCCCACTGACCATACGTGAGGCTCATGTTTGATTCCGTCTGTATCCCAGTAATGGGGGTTCTTGTGTTCGTCGAATGTACCGTAAGAATACCAGTAGGTATATCCGTGGCGCTTCCCGGCAGGTGTATATGCATCCCATTCCGGACGCCTGTCGCTTACGTAATGTCCAGGATTTGCCGGGTCGTTAGGTGTAGGGTGGTCTGCATGAAGCTTTCCGATGTATCCGCAGCTATATCCCTGGGCATTGAGTACGTCACTGATACATATGGCATCTTCGCGCAGGCTGCTTTCCGGTCTCTCTGCCATGCAGTTGAGCGTGATTCCGTTCCTTTCAGGATACATACCGGTCAGGAAAATTCCGCGGTAAGGGCTGCTCAGAGGGCAGTTGCTCATTGCGCGTGATAGCACTACTGATTCATCTGCGAATGCGTCGATCCTCGGTGTATGCACGGGGTCTGCCTTCCAGCCTACAGCTTCTGAGTATTGAGGTTTATCCCAGAATGCCATGGCCTGGTTGCGGAACTGGTCGGGAAAGACATAAATAATGTTAGGCCTTTCCGGCTGGGCCTGTCCGCATCCTGCGATTGCAAGTGACGAAAGGGGTAGCAGCAGCTTTTTTACCATTGTCATAGTCTTGTCTTTTTTAGTTTTATCTCTTCTGTGCGGGCTTCAGTCGATCTGAATGTAAGTGTCGTAGCACCTTGGCGGTAGTCTGCCCTTACATTGCATCCGTTCCTGTCTGCAATGGCCCAGACTCCGTCAATTGTGAGTGTGACCGTGGTCTCTCCGCATGGGTTGTCTATCCATGAACGGCTATATACGCTCCGCTCTTTTCTTTTTCCGTTTTCGTCGTACACTTCGTCGGAAGGTCCTTCATACAGAGCAAGGTCCGGGTTGCTGACGCTGAGCCTCATTGTATTGCCCTCTGTCGTGTACATCAGCATTGCCGGAGAACAGTCGGTAACAAGCGAATCGACTCTGTCTTTCTCGAAGACTGCATATGCACGTGTACCTGAAGGAAGGTCCTCGACTCCGTGTACTGACCTGTCGTGCCTGATTACCCTGTACGGCAGATTTTCCGCATATGCTTCGATGGCAAGAGTATCCAATACCATGTTATATTGCTCTATGTCAGGCATCAGCACCATGTACTCGTATCTTCCGTCTTTGATTACGTCTCCATGCTCGATGTATGCCTTCTCGAATATGCCTTCCGTAGGAGCGTCGGTCTCTTCGTGGAGCGACTGCTGGAGTTCATTTGAATAACGCACTTCTCCGTCTTTTACGAAATATACATCCAGATTGTTGTCACGTATTATTGTACAGTCCTCGCTGATATAGCTTGGGAATATGCTGCATCCTGTGTAGTTCTGGAGGAGGGTTGTGTGTACCGGTGCGCCTTCCAAGGAATTCTCTATGTCCGATCCCAGACAGATCACACGGTTTTCAAATGTGAAGAATGATTTGCGGGCGCGGAGGGAGCCGTTGTATTTGTCATGTTCGTGGAGTTTCATCGCGAATGCTCCGCTTTGTCCTCTGTGTGTGACACCACCGGCAAACCATTCGTCTGAAAGCAACATCTCTTCGTAGCCTGACTTTTCATCTACGTTGAGCACATTTGCCTTCATCTTCTCCATCGGCAACACTGCTGCAGTTGTGCCGGGAATATGACACCAGTCCCATCCCTCCTGAGAGTATCCTCCTTTCCCTCCTCCTGCAGGGCCGGTCACCTGCATGCTTCCATGGGTGAGGTAACGTCCGTAATGGTTAGCCTGCTGATAGATTTCAGCTGACCAGAGGTATCTGCTGTGGCCTGCTATGGTCACTAACCTGCCGTTATGACGGTGTGACATTGAGCAGTTGAAGCCGAATGTTCTTGTGCTGTTTTCTGTTTTTGCCTCTTTGATTCCTTTTTCTTGGAATTCCCAGCTTCTCTTGTCCATAAGCTGGTAGGCAAGGACGAAAGTGTCTCTGTGTCTGTACCTTTTCGGGTCGGGAAGCGCCATGTATGTTCCCGCCAGCAGGGTGTCGATGGCCTCTTTTCCGTCAGGACTTCCGGCAAGCGCCAGGCGGTAATAATGATTTCTGTCCAGCATGCCGTTTCCGTCAGGGTGCCTTCCGGACATTGCGAGAGGGAAAAGGTCTCCGTAGCAATAGAATTTCATGGCCATCAGGGCTTCCTTCAGGTTTGAATGGCTTTCCTGAGAGATTGCGAATCCAGTATGTGACAGCATCCAGACGGCATTTACCGCTCCGGTGAATCCTCCTGTGGCATATGCCGGATACGATTTCCTGTGGTGTACCACCGAACCGTCTCTCTTGAAACATGCCCTAAGGCCTTCCGTGTGTTTCAAACCATTGTTTACCCATCTCGAGAGCGCCTGCATATATGCATATTTGTATGGCGTATCATCAAGCATCAGCACAGATGCCATGCGTCCCATCAGTGATGTGTTGAATGCATCGATGTCCATACCCGGCTCTTTTGGAGCTACCTTTACTTCTCCGACTCCTGAGAACCACTCCATGGCCTGTTGTACCTGCTCGGCAAGTCCAGCTTCCTTGAGGACGTCCTGCATGATGACAGGAGCTGTGTAGAAGTTGCGCATGCTGTAGCCCAGGTGGTGTAGGGTACCCTGTCCGCTGCCGGCCGCAAATCCTTGGTCGAGCAGATGGCGGGTGAGGGTGACGTATATCTCGGCAAGCCGGCGTTTCTGCTCAGGATCCTCACTGTTGAGATAGCCGGCCGCAATGCGAAACATATGGTCGTTCAGTTCTTTCAGCAGCTGTCCGTTCTTCCCGAATGTCTTCTTGGCATCCCGGATGCCAAGATTGAGGAACGTCTCACCATATCTCACAAAATAGACAGGCTTGCCGTTGATGGTACCGTCCGGGTTGTGAGTGATTCCGTAGCTTTCAAGGACTTCCTCGGCCTTCTTCAGTCCGTAACCACTCTTGCCACCTGCAGTGAGTTCGACAAATCGTGCCTTGACTGTCTGCATGTCGTGGAGCTCTTCCTTGCTTAAGCTGTCCTTGAGTGGCATGTCAAGCTGGAGTTTCCAGGTGTTGTTGAGTACAAGCCAGTGTGATGTTGTCTTTTCGTTGACAAAAGGTGCCTGCCAGTCCGGTGTATGATGGCGTACATCCTGAAATGATGATGTGATGATGCCGTCGAAATATAGAGTGCCCTTTCTTGCCTCTTTCGGCGCGGTTATGCGCACCTCATTCATGCCGGTGACAGGGGTACCGGTCATGTCACGGTCAAATGCGACCCATGCTCCTCTCCAGCCTTTAAATCCGAGCTTGTAGGTGAAGTGGCAGCATTCTTCTCCATCTTTCAGAAACGAAAATCTTAGTTCGCCCTTGAGGACTTCTGGAGAATACACCCAGAAAACGAAGGTTGATACGGAAGTCTCCTTCGGATTCGGATTTTCAGGAAGGTAAGGTATTTCTCCGGGAATGGTTATGAAAGCTCCTTTGCGCTTCCAGTCCCATTGGAGGGAATGGCTTCCGAGCTTGGCGTGCCAGTCCGAAATTGACACGGCAGAGCCCTTTCCGGCTGTTGCTGGAGCGGGGGATTCCTCGAAAGAAAGCACTCCGCTTGCCTCACCATAATCTGCAACTTGAGCCTCCGCTCTCCATGACAGGAGTGCAGAGGCTGCAAGCAATGTTAATATGAACTTGAGTCCTTTGGTCATTATTTTATAGGATTTTCACCTTTCTCTACCCGTCCCTTGCGGAGGAGAGCTTCAAGGAAGTAATAGTCGGCGTAGTTGAGTGGTACGTCGATGTTGTGATCCTTGGTCCGTCCTGCCTGAATGTTGAGTACAGAATGAGGAAGACTTCCTACTGAGTGCTTGAAAATGAATCCGCCATTTGTACCTGCTTCAGCTCTGTACGGAGCCTTCGACAGTGATTCGATCATCTTGTCCGCTTTGCTCTTGTATAACTCGTCCTTAGTGTACCAGTAGAGCTCGTATAACGCTGATGCTATGATTGAAGCCGATGAAACGTCTCTGATTTCAGTGTATGGGAGCATTGCGTCCTTATCGTTAAAGAGCTTCACCATCTCTGTCTCATTGTTTGCGAATTCAACCACATCGAAATCCCAGAGAGGAATCATGTCCTCAGGCATATTGTCTTCAGTGATGAGGAGATAATTGGCTACGTCTTTTGCTCTCTGGAGATATCTGTCTTCTCCCGTGAAACGGTATGCTACCGTGAATCCGTAGATTGACCATGCCTGTCCGCGTGCCCAGCGTGATTCGTCTGCGATGCCCTGAGCTGTGCACTTGCGTCGGATTTCTCCTGTCTCGTCGTCATAGTCGACAACATGATAGGTGCTGAAGTCGTCGCGATAGTGGTTCTCGAGGGTCTTGTCAGCATGGCTCATGGCAATCTTTCTATATGTGTCGTCACCTGTCATCTCGCTGACCTTGAAGAAGAGTTCGAGGTTCATCATGTTGTCAATGATCACCGGACACTTCCAGCCTCTGTGTGCCTGCCATTGCGCAGGGTTATGGGTGTTCCATGACTGGATGATGCCGGCAGCCGGGCGGAATCTGGTGGCCAGAGATTTTGCGGTGTTTACAAGCACTGTGTCGTAGCCTGGTATATTCTTGAGACGTAGGCCGTTACCATAGCTGTCGTATACCATGAAGCCGACGTCGTGGTGCCATTTGAGAAACTGTATGTCATGAAGAATCTCTGTATGCTTCTGCGCTTGCTCTGCATAGTATTCCTTGCCTGTAAGCTCATACATATACCATAATGTACCTGCAAAGAAACCACTTACCCAGTCATCTGTAGGGACGAATTCGATTTCACCGTGCTTGAAAGTCGAGGGGATTCTGAGTGTGTCGCCTGCTTCCGCTGCCTTGATGAGGTGTGCAAGCTGAGCTTCTGCATGCTTGATGTTTTCCTGAATGATGTCGTTTCTGTCGGTACATGAAACTGTTAGTGCTGCGATGAGCAGTAGAGAGAGAAGTCTGATCTTCATGTTAAGATATGTTTTGAAAATATTATTCGTAAATACGCCTGTTTGCGGTGTGGTCATATCCTTGCAAAGATATAAAATAAAACCTAAATATCGAATATACTATATATATTTGATTGATTGTGTTTTATGATGGAAAATATAAGTAAAATGATAAAATTGCATATATTTGCAAATTGTAAAATTGATAGATAATGAAGCGTTTTTCTCTGATTGTCCTATTGGCGTTATTTGCCTTTAATGTCTTTGCGGCTATTAATGCTCAGTATGATTTTGAAAACGGTTTTCCTCATTTTCTGAAGGTTAATGGCGGTGGAGCCGCTGAGCTTTCAGCGGATAAATTCAAGGATGGTGCTTCGTCGGTGAAATTCTCATGGACCGGCCAGTCTGAACTGGTATTCATGAATTTTTCTGATATGGAAGCCTCTATGAAAATCAATGGAGCAGGATTGATGATGTGGGTGTATAATACGGCTCCGATGAAAGAACCTTTGCGTTTTGCTTTTATTGATTGGAGTGACCAGGAAATCTGTCATTTTGATTTCAATGCGGACTTTACAGGATGGAGGGCCATCTGGATCAAATATATTGATATGTGCACTGCCGAAGGTCATTATGGAGATGCAAAGCCTAAGGACCGCAGGACGAATGTAGCGCGCATGACCATCACGCCTTCCGCATCCGTTTCATCCGGGACCATTTTTATAGACAGGGTGACGTTCGCGAAGACTAAACTCCATAATCAGATAACCCCGGACATGCAGATCCCACAGAATAACTGGAACCTGGAGAGGGATATGTGGCAGTGGTGCCGTCTTTGGGAGTGGGAGCAG
This sequence comes from Candidatus Cryptobacteroides sp., assembly GCA_045127905.1. Taxonomy (GTDB): domain Bacteria; phylum Bacteroidota; class Bacteroidia; order Bacteroidales; family UBA932; genus Cryptobacteroides. The sequence continues at coordinate 30,012 of JBGVQX010000010.1, read as the reverse complement.
TATCCTGAGATTGAAGTCAAGCCTATTGATGAGTCGCAGAGGCAGATGCTCCGCAAGGTGGAGGAAAGGATGGACACGTGGGCAGCCACGGGAAATCCAGGAAAGGAATATACGGCCGGTACGCTTCTTAAAAGAGTGGATGCTCATTTCAATAAATATAAGATCGGACGACGTCCTGACGGCAGCGTTACGGGAGCACCGCTTATGTGCGATGATGAGTTCAACCACGGCGCAGGGGAGATGAGAATAAGATTCATTCAGGAAATTGTGTATTGGTGCGCTTTGGATTATATGTACACTGGCAACACATCCAATATCCCGAGAGTTATCGATGCCATGGATCATGCTCTTGATCAGGGTTTTGCCTACGGAAGCGGTTGGGGAACCAATCACCACTATGGCTATCAGATCCGCGAACTTTACAAAGGCCTCTGGATCCTTCGCAAGCCTCTTTCTGAAGCTGGTAAACTTCAGGAATATATAAAGACATTGACATATTGGAGCGGTATTCAGGAAACCAGGATGCCATACGAACAGACCCGTGACGGAATCCTGGATGCATGGCATACCCTGCATAATGCGAAGGTGATTTCTGCAATGCTTCAGGATACCGATGAGAAGAAGTATGCGCTTATGAAGGCCCTCGGTGAGTGGACCTCAGGGTCGCTCCGTTACACAGATGGTACTGTAGGTGGTATCAAGGTGGATGGAACATCATTCCATCATGGAGGTCATTACCCGGGTTATTCTAAAGGAGCGTTTGCTGTTCTTGGCGATTTCTGCTTCTTTACTGAAGGAACTGACTTCGTCATTACCGAGGATGCGAGGAAGGTGTTCAAGCATACTCTGATGACAATGAACGATTATACCAATCTGCGTGATTGGGGAATAGGAGTGTGCGGACGTCATCCGTTCAACGGGGATATCCCTGAAAGAGACGTCACTGCATTTGCACGCCTGGCGCTTTTGGGAGATCTCACCGGAAGCGGCATGGAGGCGGATCCTGAATTGGCTGCCACCTACATTTCCCTCGGAGGCAAGGATAAGGAACTGCTTGCACGCTTCAAGAAGATGGGAATCAAGGCGGCTTCCCCTGCAGCCGGATTCCGTGTATATAATTATGGTGCATTCGGTATCCACAGGAGAGGTGATTGGATGCTTACTTTAAAGGGATATAACAGTGATGTGTGGGGCTCGGAGATATATGCTGCGGACAATAGGTTCGGTCGCTATCAGAGCTATGGAACAGCACAGGTGATCGGCATAGAGGGCGCTGAGGCGAGCGGATATGTCCAGGAAGGATGGGATTGGAACCGATACCCTGGTGCAACTGCCATTCATCTGCCTTTTGATAGGCTTGATAGTCCAATAAAGGGTACCTTGATGGAGAGAAATGATTCGCGCTTCCCTGGAGTGTCATCCCTTGAAGGTATGAACGGATGTCTGGCATTTACATATATCGAGAAGGATAGACCGAATTTCTGTGCAGGAGCGACAGCTACAAAAAGTGTGTTCTGTTTCGACAACAGAATCGTGCATATCGGTACAGGCATATCGAATAATTCCTCTTTCCCTACGGAAACAACTCTTTATCAGCTTCTTCTTACAGACAAGAACGAAGAAGTGGATATCAATGACCTTTATACGGATGTGTTCCCATACAGCTATCGCCATCCTAAGCATGAGCAGGTGGTGCTGACAGATACCAAGAAGAATTTCTATATAATAAAGGACGGATACGGCCTTGTAGTAGAGAAGAAGGCCCAGACATCTCCTTCGGACACAAAGAAAAAGGAAGGCTCCGGCAATTTCATATCTGCATATATTGACCATGGTGTGTCACCGTCTGCCGCTTCTTATGAATATATGCTTCTTGTGCAGCCTTCCGGCAAGGAAGTCAGCAAGTATTCCAAGAAGTCTCCATATAAGGTTCTGCAGGCTGACGATGCTGCACATGTGGTCAAGGATGATATTACTGGTATCACAGCTTATATAAGTTATAAGGGATATTCATCGTTGGAGACTCTGCTTGCAGAGGCATCTGCAGAGGTCATCGTGATGGAAAGGACGAAGGAGGATGGGACAGTAGTGATGAGCATATGCACTCCTGATCTGGGAATAACAGAAAAGGGATATACCACCAAGCAGCCTAGTCAGGAGCTTGTGCGTGATGTCGTACTTAACGGAGTGTGGGAGCCAGGTGGCAGCAAAGGCAATGTAAGTGCTCGGGCAGAAAACGGAAAGACATATGTGTCGGCACGTTGCATACATGGCCAGCCAGTGGAATTCGAACTGAAGAAATAACATAACACAATACCAATTGGCTCAACAATAACACCCTTACATATACAAAGCGTTTCAACCGCAAGCACAATTTCTAGTTCCTTGCAGGTTTCACAATGCAGGGTGAGACGTTCGATTACAAGGGTACATCTGTCACTCAGATGACAACCGAGTCTCTCGGCCTTAACGGTATGCACACCGGTAGCTATCAGGTGGTGACTCCTTGGACGGCTCAGGATTTTGCAATGACAGATTATTTGAGTAACCTATGTATAGCGTTCCACTGGTGTCCTAAGGAGTATACAAAGACCCAGAGGAAATCCAGAGGTTTACAATAACAATTCTTGAAAAACCGGAGGAATAAGACAAAGAGACCTGCGCCATTATGACGCAGGTCTTTGTTTTAAAGTTCTATTGTTCCGAAGAAGTCCGGACAATGGAAGTCGGGATTCGGAAGGTCAATAGGTGACCAGCTCAGGAAATGGGGCTGGTCACATTTGTCTCCGCACTTGTATAAATTGGCACGAAGGGCTTCCGGAGCCTTTTCATAGCCGAGCAGCCCTAATGGAATCACTTCTACTGCCCACCACTTCAAATCCGTGCCATGCATGTCTATAGGCTCATGTTTCAGGCTTCCGAATCTTCTGTAGCCGGAGAGGTCCTCCTTTGTGAAATATGCCGGATCATGTCTTGAAGTCCTTTTTGCTGCCAGCAGTGTCTGTGCGCAGTTAAGCTCGAAGTTACAGTAGTGTACACCGTCTGCATGGCGGACGAAGAACTCAACGCAGCTGTCTTCCCATACGTGTCCGTTATCCTCCATAGCAACTGCCTTCACATGCTCCTCTGTGACTTCAAACATTACTGCTATGGCTTTGTCTGACCATCCAAGTTTGAAGTTCACTGCAGGGGAGTAAGGGAACTCCTTCCAGTTTACATTGGCGATTGCGTGACTTTCAAGGGCAGACATAGCCTCGTGCAGAGCCTCGTTGGAGAGACTTTCCAATCCTGCAATATATTGTGCCTTCATTGTATTCATATCCGTCTATATTAGAAATTGGTCACTATTCCCACCATTGCATCATATTGCTCCTCCATCGACTGAAGCAGTTTGTACTGCGCGTGTGTTCTGACAAGGTTGTGGTCCGGTGCGTTGGTCTTGTAGTAGGTGTCACCGTCGATGTAGTCCATCAGGAAGCGGAGTACCTGCTCGAATGTGATGTATCGTGCAGAGAATGCCAGCCATTCAAGCTCACTCTTGCAGAGAGTGCCCTTTCGCTCTGAGAGATAGCCTTCCGTATATGCCTTGAACATTTCGAGTGACATCGAGACCTTGGAAAGGTCGCGGTCGTCTTCGGCTCCAGTATTGGTGTATGAACGGATTGCATCGCCGAAGTCGTTGAGAGAAGTGCTGCTCATGCAGGTATCAAGGTCGATGACACATAGTACTTCGCCTTTTGCATCGAAAAGGATATTGCTGATTTTGGTGTCGTTGTGGGTCACGCGTGTCGGTATTGTTCCGTTTTCCACAAGGCTCCAGAATCCAAGCATCTCCTCCTTGCGTGACTCGATCCAACTGATTTCTTCAGTGAGGTCCTTCACGCGTCCGGCAGCGTCCCTTTTCAAGGCTTCCTCCCACTGCTGGAATCTCCAGCGGATATTATGGAATCCCTTGATGGTCTCGCTCAACGGGGTCGTGAAGTCAGAGAGCTGGGCCTGGAACTTACCGATTCCCTGTCCTCCCTTGTATGCCAAGGCCGGTGTGTCTGCCTTTTCATATGTCACCGAACCTTCGATGAAAGTGCACATTGCCCAGAAGTTGCCCTCTTCGTCCTTGTAATAGAGATCGTTGTAGGCCAGGTCGGATTCCTGTGCAGATATGCTCTCCGGCTTTCTCTTCACTATGGTCAGGACTTCTCGCATAGGGTCGCCACCCTCAGCTGCAACCTTTGCCTTGATGTGTTCTGTGACCATCAGGATGTTGTTCATCATCCCCGGTACGTCAGGGAATACGATGTGGTTCTTTCTCTGAAGGATGTACTTCGGACCTTCTTCTGTCTTTACGATCAGTGTGTCGTTAATGAATCCGGGGCCGAGAGGCTTGATGTCCGTAACAGTGCCCTCGACGGCAAACTTTGCTACGATATTTTTCATTTGTGTCATGGTTATAGCTTTTTAATTACAATTCCTATTACATTTGTGCTGTTCCATAGCCAGATATGCCCGTCGGCATCAATCTTTTCCACTTTGAACGAGAGTTCCTTGAATGACCTTGTACTTGTCTTTGTTGTCCAGCTTACGTCAGCCTTTAATTCCTGTCCTTCCGCCGAAGGATCGGCATCGCATACTACGCTGAACCAGTCGGACAGACGGTCTTCGTACACATAAAATGTGTTGGATTTGTCGTTATATCCCATCTGACAACTTTCCGGGACATATACAAATTCTTCTACGCCTCTGCATGTCAGAGATACGTCGTTTCTGGACAGGAGCAGCTCTGTGACATTATATTGTGTGCATCCTGAAATTGATGCAATGATTGTCATGAATATTATAATACGTTTCATTATTCCTGCTATTTAGCTGTGATTTCCTTTATTATTATGCTCTTGCTGCCGTCCTCGAAATAAATCTCTGCCTTGAGCGTTCCGCTTTCGCTTACAGTGAAATATCCGTTTTTCGGGCTGATGGTCACACCTTTGAACTTCCATGTGATTTTCTCTGCCTTTGAGGCATTGTTGACTCTGAGCGGGAATGTGCTTCCCTTTACAAAACTGCCGTCCTCGCCGCGAGAAGCGTAATTCAGATAAATATATGGCCATTCTGTTTCCGGAAGCGTCTTGGTCATGAAGCTTATTGGGACTACAGTGCCTTTCAGCTCGTCTATTTCAAACCAGATATCAGCCTTGTATGTGGTCGCGTTGGGGCTGAGACCATCTATTGTCACGGAATATTTGCCTTTTTCATATGGAGATACGGTTATCGTCTTCTCCCATGTGTCTGTATAGCATCTTATCCTTGCATCTCCTTCGTATGTTGTGCTGCTGTTGAAATTGATCAATACAGCGTCTGTGAATGCCGCAAATTTCACATCGACGGGTTTAGGAGGGGTAACTGTGTTCTTTCCGACGGCAGTGAAGCTTATGGCTTTCCCGTTTCTGGCAATATCCTTGATTGTAATCGGGCATTTGGCGCCGCTCCAAAATTTCAATGCAGGAGTGCTGCCGGCCGACAATGTGGTGTTCTTTCCATATGGGTAGAATATTCCTCCGATGTTTTCGACCATATCGTCGGAAGCTGCGGAATAATCATCTTTTCTGCCGTCAGCCTCTATGAGGTCGGCGCACTGATGTCGTAGACTTGAATTTACCGTATTACGGATATCCCAAATAGAACTGTTTGTCTTGTCGATATGGTATACAAGCATTCCGGCCCCTCCTATATATTTATCCCATCCTTCAGCAGCCCTGCATTCGAAGAGGTAATATTCGTTTTTTGTATCGGTCTCCATCCTATAGCATTTACCGCTTTCATGAATCGGGTCCATGCTGCATGACATACCTTCCGTGATGATGACGGGCTCCACAAGGCCCAGTATTTCCCTCTCTATGACATTATAGTAGGGAGGAGTGTTGCTGTTATTATTGTAGCATCCTCCGTCCATTACGCTTGTAAAGCTCCATAGTCCTGCGCTCCAGCCATTCTCTTCATAATCTGTGTCATAGAAATCCGGAAGTCCGAGAGTGTGTGAATACTCATGACAGAAGGCACCGATGCCGGCCATTTCATATCTTGAAGAACTGTAGCCCGGTCTTGAAAGCTCGCTGCTGCATGAATAGCGGTCTATGATCTTGCCGTCGAGCTCAAGCTTCGGGAGTCCGGCTCCGGTCGAGATGTTCCACTGGTGCGCCCAGATACAGTCATCTCCTTCACCTTCCGATTCGTCTCCTCCTGCAAAGAATACGTGGACATTATCCACTTCTCCGTCAGAGTCCATATCATAAAGACTGAAGTCAATTCCCTTTTCGTGTGCAAGTCTGCAGGCCTCTTCTACCATTTCTGCAGGACGCTTGTCCTGTCCGCTACGGTCGTTCTCTCCATACCATTTCCTGTTGCCGGTAAGCGTGACTATGGGACTGACGTCAAATTCAAAGTCGTACATTCCCCCGAACTGGTCGTTGAAATACTCTTTTGCACTCCCTTCTTTGAGGTTCATCGAATTTAAGAAATCCTCGCTGCTATATGTGAAAGGAACATCAGCGAATGCTGCCAATATGACCAGCCCTCGTTTGACCTCGGTTCCCGAGTTTGCTGTTACGCTTTTAAGGATGGGTTTCTTCTGCATGTTTCTCTGCATTTCCTCCCGTTTCTTCATCGCATTCAGCTTCATCGCGCCGGTGTTGATGATCATACTCTGGTTGAGTACGGCCTGAGGTGTGCTCTTGCCTACATGATACCCTGTACTTCTCTTGCCTCCCGCGTCATCATATATGGCATATTTCCACCATCCGTCGCTATCCTTGATGACTGCCTTGCCGTCCTCGGTCGTATGGACACGGTACCATTCGTCGCCTTTAAGCGTTGTCGTGAATGTAGTCCCGTCAGGCTGGATTATCTTGATCTTGCCCGGCTTAGCCGGTTTGGCATCTGTGACAGCTGCCGCAAGCAAGATGCAGATGAGAGCGGTGACCAAACGCATCGTTTGATGATTCATGTGATAAAATATCTTTAGTTAATTCGATAAATCGTAAATCCTGCATATCTTTGCATGCAAGAATTGCAAATTACACATTTTTTCATGAAAATACCAATATTCAGGCGACTTTATTTGTTGTCTATTATGTTTTGGCCTGCAGTGGCCTTCTCGCAGAATGATATTGTCGGGAGGATAAACGAATACGGAAAATTCGATAACTGGTGCCGCAGGGAAATCAAGGAATCTGCCATCATCGGAGGAGGCACGAAGTATCTGTATGAATTCTATGGGTCTAAAGAGACCCTCAATACTGGTAAGGAACCGTTCCAGGCCCCTGAAGGATATTTGTGGAGGACAAATAATGTCCTGGCTGTGGTCGTCGGTATTGTGAAGACGAATAACACGGTATTTCCAGAACCTAGGGGAGAAGGTTATTGTGCCAGAATTGAAACACACATTGAAGAGGTCAAGGCTTTGGGCCTGATCAATATGGATGTCTGCTGCCAGGGTGCTCTTCTTGTGGGGGAATTACCTGAGCCTATCCGTGATACGAAGAACCCGATGGCAAAGGTGATTTATGGCCTTCCGTTCAATGGAAAACCTGAGGCTCTTGTGTTTGATTACAAAGCGGATGTGGGTAATGAAGTTATCCGTGGTACCGGATTCTCAAGACTGAAGCCCATGGGCTATCCGGATTATGCTGAGGTGACTATGGTGCTGCAGAAACGTTGGGAGGACGAGGACGGCAATATACATGCCTTAAGGGTCGGCACCGGAATAGAGAGGATTACTTCCAGTGTCACGGAGTGGGAGAATGACCACAGGGTATGCATACACTATGGAAATATAACTTCCGAGCCTTTCTACCGTGATTATATGGGGCTGAAGAATGATCCGGAGACAGCTTATCACGCAATAAACAGCAAGGGAGACAATGTGATCGTGCAGGAAGATGGATGGGCGCAGGAGGGGACTGAGCCGAATTATATGATGCTTCATTTCCTAACGAGTTGCGGAAAGGCGTTCTATGGGGGAGTCGGGAATACCTTATGGCTTGACAATGTACGGATAGTCATGCCTGCTCAGTAAAACAATGGCGGGTGTTCTGCATCACTGCATTTCACCCGCCTGAAACGTGTACTAAAACCAAAACCTGCAATATAGATCCATAATGCTTCTGAAATGTTGCAATGATAAAATAAAAAAACGGCTGTTTCCTCAATAGAATCAGCCGTTATGCTTTTGTTGGTGAATCAATTATTTAGAAGCCTCAACAGAAACCTTTCTAAACTCCTTCATCAACTTCATGAGGTTAAGAGCAGCCTTGCGAGCGCGTGCGCCAGCAGCCTTATTACCCTTTTCTACCTGAGCCTCAGCGTTCTTTGCATAAACCTCATACTCAGCCTTGATCTGATCTACAAGCTCTTTCATTGTGTTTAAATTTTAATGGTTTAATAAATGTGATTCGTAAAACTTTTGCCAAGTTATGCCTATTTTTTGAAAAATCCAAACTTTTTGTAGCTAAAATTGTCTTTCACAGCGCTTTATGCTGGTTTTTCGGCATTTTCCTTAGGTTTTGGCTTAGTGTTTATCACATTCATTGCTCTGTCTGCTCCTACAGTGGCCCAAGCCTTGATACCATCTATCACGCGTTTGCAGATATCAGGCATCTGTTCCTTCTCCTCCGGCGTAAGGCCTCCCAGAACATAGTTCACCTGCTGGCCGCGCCCGAATTCATTTCCGATACCGATTCTTATCCTTGCGTAGTCCTGTGTGCCAATGAGTTCGGTGATGTTTGTAAGGCCGTTATGTCCTCCGGCGCTTCCGTTCTTACGTAATCGGAGTGTTCCGAACGGAATGTTTAGGTCGTCAGAGAGCACAAGCAGATTTTCTACAGGAATCTTGAGCTCGTTCATCCAGTAGCGTACGGCCTTGCCGCTGAGGTTCATGTATGTGGAAGGCTTCACGAGTGTGAACTTCCTGCCTTTGAAGGAAATGGTCGCCGTACTTGCATAGCGTCCAGACTCAAAAACAATATTGGATGCCTGAGCCCAGGCATCCAATACCATAAATCCCATGTTGTGTCTGGTTTCTGCATATTCGACGCCGATGTTTCCTAGACCGACGATCAAATAGTTCATGCCAGTTCAGATTACTTCTTCTTACCTGTAGCCTGCTGCTCCATCTTAGCCTGCTGAGTTGCACGTGTAGGACGTACAGAGCAGATGATGGTAGCCTTAGGAGATACGATAGTAACGCCTTCGTAGTTAAGGTCGCCTGCAACAATCTGCTTGCCGATCATGAGGTTTGTTGAATCCACCTCAAGGAGGTCAGGAAGATTTGCCATCATAGCGCTTACGCGGAGCTTGCGGCTTGATACGAGGAGCTTACCACCCATCTTAACACCCTCAGCGTGACCTGTAACGATAACAGGAACCTCGATTGTAACTGGCTTCTCTTCGTTTACAGCAAGGAAGTCAACGTGAAGAGCCTCATCGGTAACCGGGTGATACTGTACTTCGTGAAGCACTGCGCAACCACCTCTTCCGTCATTGAGCTTGAGGTCGATGATGTATGAGTTAGGAGTGTGAGTGATAGTCTTGAGATCCTGTGCATCCACTGAGAAAAGGATGTTCTCCATTCCAAGTCCATAGATGTTGCAAGGAACCTGTCCTGCACGACGGATAGCCTTTACGGCTGCCTTGTTGCCAGCTTCGCGGATCTGGCCATTGAGTTCAATGTGTTTCATTGCCTTTAAATTATTAAAATGTGTTACTCAGTTTTTAAGGAAATTCCTCAAAAACCCCATTGCACCAAAAAGCCTCTGCTTTTTATGGGGCCGCAAATATAGATAAAATATTTGAATATCAAATCATTTATTCGGAAAAACTATTGCACCAGTCCCGTGTCTTCGTTCCATCTGAGACGTTTGTAAAAATTGTCCAGATAATCAGTTCCGTCGCAAGGAAGATACATGGATAGTCCGCTATATGTCGTTATGTCGAAGTCTCCCATGAACGAAGGGGTGGCTGCTTTGTATGGTATGCATGCGTCTAACGCATTTCTTAATCTCCTTATGTCGCTTTCTATCGTCTGAGCGTCCTCTCCGGAAGTCAGTGCAGCTTCGTATATGATGCTTTCAAGGTCATAGAACCAATGATGTCTGGCTCTGAAATATCTCTGCACCTTATCCGGGTCCGTCAATGATAGCCCGGTCCTGTATTTTGCGAATAATTCCTTGCATATCTGAGCCAGCGGCTCCATCTCCGATGGTTTTATTACTGATATGGTAGCCGAACGATAGACTCCTGATTGTTTGTCGTATTGCTGGAAGAAATCATTGCATACCGAGGTCGGATCTGGAGTCCCGTTCTGTAGCAAATGGGATGCAAGAGTCTTGTAATCAAAGCCTTCGGCAAGCACCTCTGCCTGAGAGAATCCTAATAATTCGCATTTGTCCTGAAGTTCGTAAGCAACCTCCACCCCGCCCATCAGGCATGCGTCGAACAGCAGATAATCCAGTTTCATAGGAATGGCCTCGGCAAACTCATAGATTTCCATTTCATAGGATATCGAACTGCCGGTGCTCTTGTCTACATCTGCTCCGATACTCTTCACCACTGGCATGGATGGATCGAAGTCCCTGTCTATATAGGGCACAGGAGACGGATTGTGCAGTCCCTGTCTGCGTCTTGGCATATTGAAGAGGGAGAATGATGAGGAATTGCCATAGAATCCGGATGGGAGATATCCTGTCCCATGTGAAGAAAAGATCATCCCGTAGCCTTTTGCCGGGAATTCTCCTTTGACGTAGTTCAGCACCTTGTTCATCTGTGCGGCAGAAGCGGATATGGTCCCCGCCTTATATGTCACAAGTGTGTCTGCGATTGTGTTCCCTTCCTGGTCGCGGTAAAGTCTGAAAAGTACAGGAGATGTGGGGGTCTTCAGATCAGAGCTGGTCTTGGGAAGATGGGAATATACAAGCAGCACATTCTCGCCCCTTAGATTCTCCGGCAGCCATCCGCTCATGAGGTCCTCTATGTCTTCTTTAAGGTATGAAGGAAGTGCTGTGGTGTATCCTGCTGAATAAAGCAGAAGCACATTGCGGGTCTCTGAACTTTCAATGCGAGTGACGCCGGAATGGCCTTGCGTACCCGGTCGTGTGTTGATGACCAGGTCCCTGTCCAGCGGGGTTATGCACGACAGACATGTTAGAACGGTTAATATGTATGCAATGTGTTTCATTGTCTTTTTCAAGGGATGCAAAGATATATATTTTTCGTATATTTGCCGTTCACTTCGTGAAATTATATATAAATGAAATATGATGAAGACAGTTTTTAAAATGATTGCATTTGCAGGCTTGGCTGCATCTGCCCTCTCTTGCGGAGGCAATGCGGCGGAAAAGGATTTCAAGTATCTCGTGGATGAATTCGCTGACCTCAAGATAATGAGGTATCAGGTGCCGGGATGGGACGGACTCACCCTTCAGCAGAAGGAATATGTATATCATCTTGCAGAAGCGGCGAAATACGGCCGTGACATCATCTGGATGCAGAACAACAAGTATAATCTCCAGATCCGCAAGGCTCTTGAGACTATTCTGGAAAATTATCAGGGCGACCGTTCATGCGCGGAATTCTCACAGTTCGAGACTTATGCCAAGAGGGTATTCTTCAGCAACGGTATCCACCATCACTATGCAGAAGATAAGTTTTTCCCGGAGTGCTCCAAGGAGTATTTTGAGAGCCTTTTGACAGCAGTCGGCTGCCAGGATAAATGTGCGGAACTTCTTCCTGTGATTTATGACCCTGCTATTTTCCCGGCGCGCAAGCTTATGGGTGCGAAGGATATCGTGGCGGAGTCAGCGGTAAACTTCTACGAAGGTGTGACGCGTGCCGAAGTTGAGGCTCTCTATGCTGCTATGGTAGATCCTTCGGACAAGACCCCGGTCTCATACGGTCTCAACAGCCGTGTTGTGAAGGGCGCAGACGGAGTTGTCCGCGAAGAAGTCTATAAGGTAGGCGGACTTTATGGTGCTGCTCTTGAAAAGATCTGTGCAGAACTGGAGAAGGCTGCCGAAGTGGCTGAAAACGAGACTCAGAAGGCGTATATTGCCGATCTTGTGGCTTACTACCGTACCGGTGACCTGAAGCTTTGGGACAAGTACAACATCCAGTGGGTGAACGATACCCTCGGGACTGTAGACTTCGTGAACGGATTTGTGGAGGACTATAACGATCCTCTTGGCCGTAAGGCTACATATGAAGGTCTCGTAAATTTCAAGGATGCCGATGCATCCAAGAGGACTGAGCTTATAAGTGAGAATGCACAGTGGTTCGAGGATAACTCTCCTGTAGACCCTCGTTTCAAGAAGAAGGAAGTGAAGGGTGTGACAGCCAAGGTCATCAATGTGGCTACCCTTGCCGGAGACTGCTATCCTGCAGCTCCTATCGGAATCAATCTTCCTAATGCTGACTGGATCCGCCGCGAGCATGGTTCTAAGTCAGTGACTATTGCAAACCTTACATCTGCCTACAGCAAGGCCGCGCAGGAATCTCCTAAGAGCATGCTTTCGGAGTTCGCATGGTCTGAAGATGAGATTGCAATGGAGAAAAAGTACGGCGCCCTCACGAGCGACCTCCATACCGACCTTCACGAGTGTCTCGGCCACGGCTCAGGACAGCTTCTTCCAGAGACTTCGCCTAATGCTCTTGGCGAGTACAGCTCTGCTCTCGAGGAAACCCGTGCAGATCTTTTCGGACTTTACTATCTTGCTGATCCTAAGCTTGTAGAGCTTGGTATCCTGCCGGATATGGAGGCATACAAGGCTCAGTATTCAAGCTATATCCGCAATGGTATCTTCACCCAGTTCACACGCGTGGAACTCGGTAAGAAGAATATGGAAGCACATATGCAGAACCGCAAGCTTATTGCTGACTGGTGCTATGAGAAAGGACTTGCTGACAACGTGATAGAGAAAAAGGTCCGTGACGGCAAGACATACTTTATCGTGAATGATTATGAGGCACTCCGCGGTCTGTTCGGAGACCTTCTTGCAGAGGTGCAGCGAATCAAGTCGGAGGGAGACTATGCTGCCGGCAAGGCTCTTGTGGAGAAATATGCTGTCAATATCGACCCAGCTCTTCATGCAGAAGTACTCGAGCGATATGCCGCTCTTGGTCTGAAGCCATATGGAGGATTCCTCAACCCTGAGATTGTGCCTGTGGAGAAGGACGGCAAAGTGACCGACTACGAGATTGTTTATAACGAAAGCTATCTCGACCAGATGCTGCAGTACGGCAGGAAGTACGCAACGCTGTAATGAAATTAATAGAAGACTATAACTATTATCTGACAATGGAACGTGCGATGTCGCAGAATACTGTGGCATCGTATTGTTCTGATGTAGAGAAGTTCCTGGAAGCGATTGACCTGCGTCCGGAGTTTGTTTCTACAGATGATATTACCGGTTATCTGTCTTCGCGCGACGGCCTTTCCAAACGTTCTCAGGCGCGTGTGCTAAGTTCCTTGAAGTCCTTTTTCGGCTGGTTGGTGGCAGAAGGGGTGATGAAGGATAATCCCTGCGACAGGGTGGATGCACCTAAGCTCGGGCGTTACCTTCCTGATGTGCTTTCAATACAGGAAGTTGAGGATATAATAGATGTTGCAGACTTGTCATCATGGCTTGGATGTCGCGACAGGGCTCTTGTGGAAGTCCTCTATGGCTGTGGTCTGAGAGTGTCTGAGGCCATTGGTCTGAGGGTGTCGATGATATATTTCGATGAAGGGTTTGTACGTGTTGTGGGAAAAGGCAACAAAGAGAGGCTCGTGCCGCTTGGAGATATGGCAGCCGATGCCATACGTGCATATATGGCTGTGCGTACGCTGCCGGCAGATGCCGCTTCTTCTGATATCCTGTTCCTGAACCGATACGGGAAGCCTCTTAGCCGTGTCACTGCATTCAAGACAGTGAAGACTATGGCACTTCTGGCTGGTGTCAGGAAAGAGATATCCCCTCATACTTTCCGTCATTCGTTTGCGACACATCTTATCGAGAACGGAGCCGACCTCAGAGTTGTTCAGGAGATGCTGGGTCATGAAAGTGTCACTACGACAGAAATCTACACCCATATAGACACCTCCACCTGGCATGCCAATATCCTCTCTCACCACCCTCGCAGGAATAATGGCTGCAAGGAACTTCCATCTGAACGGACTGAATAAAGAAATGTTGCTATCTTTGCAGACTTATAAAAATCAATATTAAAATATTTATACAATGGATAAGAATAGTTACGCATTGGGCATGAGCATTGCCCACAATATGATGTCATCCGGCATCAGGTCTATTGAATTCGACGATTTCGCTGCAGGACTCAAGGCAGTCCTCACAGGCTCGGAACCAGCAGTGTCATTTCAGGAGGCAGGTCAGCTTCTTGACAAATACTTTGCCGAAATCGAGGCCGAGAAGCAGGCAGAGGTAGAGGCCATGGGCGCTGCGATGCGCGAGGAAGGAGAGGTATTCCTCAAGATGAACGCCGAGAAGGAAGGCGTGGTCACTCTTCCAAGCGGCCTTCAGTACAAGGTGCTCCAGGAGGGCTCAGGCAAGAAGCCTTCTGCGACATCACAGGTCAAGTGTCACTATGAGGGAACCCTTCTCAACGGTGCGAAGTTTGACAGTTCATACGACCGCAATTCACCTGCCGTGTTCGGTCTGAATCAGGTTATTCCAGGATGGACTGAAGGTGTCCAGCTCATGTCAGAGGGCTCTAAGTACGAATTCTATATTCCGTACGATCTTGCATACGGCGCTCACGGTGCACCTGGTGCAATTCCTCCATATGCAACCCTGAAATTTGTGGTAGAGCTTATAGAGGTACTCTAATGCCGGTAATATGGACCTGATGGAAATCTTTACCCTTGTCACCGGCGTTATCTACGTGATTCTGGAAATACGCCAGAAGAATTTCATGTGGGTAGTCGGCATCGCGACCAGTCTGGCCGCGATGTGGGTGTTCTTCAGTCAGGGTCTGTATGCATCCTTCGGTTTGAATACATATTATCTGGTGACCTCCTTCATAGGCCTTTGGCATTGGAGGCGTGATAAACAGGAATTGGCTTCAGCTCCAGAGGAATCGGTTCATCTTAATAGACTTACGTGGAAGACGGTTATAGTGAGCATGCTTGTCATGCTCGCTGCCGTTCCCGGTCTCTCGGCTCTTATGGATTATCTGGCCGCCCTTGGCCTTAAGGAGAATCCGATGTCCTTTCTGGATGCATCGGTGGCCGTGCTTAGTGCTGTGGCTACGTGGTGGCTGGTCAAGTCTTACCTTGCACAATGGTGGCTTTGGATCATTGCCGACACCATGAGCGTCATCCTGTGTGCGATGCAGGGGATGTGGTGGATGGCTGCTCTCTATGTGGCCTATGTTGCAGGTGCTGTGGTCGGCCTTGTGCATTGGAAGAAGCATGGTGTCTTAATTCAGGAAAACGATAATGGCATATAAGGAACAATACCCTTCGAAATTGCTTGAAGAGGCTGTGGATGCTATCGGCTCCCTTCCAGGAGTTGGCCGCAGGAGCGCCTTGCGTCTGGCACTGCATCTTCTGAAGCAGCCTGTGGAGAATGTCCATCACTTCACTTCCGCGATTAATGCGTTGCGGGATGATGTGCAGTATTGCAGTCATTGCATGATGATATCGGATGGGCCGGTGTGCTCCATCTGTTCGGACAGTTCGCGCGACCGCAGCACCATCTGCGTCGTGGAGAGCGTCCGGGATGTCATGAGCATTGAAAATACAGGTCAGTATCATGGCGTGTATCATGTCCTGGGAGGTATCATATCTCCGATCAACGGTATCGGACCTTCAGACTTGACCATCCGTCATCTCGTGGACCGTGTGGCAAGGCTCGTTTCGCCTGAGGCTATGTTCGAGGCGGATGCTCCAGGTCGCGAAGAAACTGCCCCAGAAGTGATTCTGGCCCTCAGTGGAGATGTGGAGGGGGAGACTACCGCTTTTTATATTTATCGTCAGATTGCAGGATATGGGGTTAAAGTTTCATCCCTTGCCCGAGGCCTTGGCTTCGGTGATGATCTGGAATATGCAGATGAACTTACCTTAGGTCGTTCTATTGTCAATCGTCAGGTGTTCAGACCCTGATCCTTGCGAGTCTGTAGGATACGTAGATTTAATATGAAGAAATTAACATCTGTCCTCTTTGTTATGTTGGCTCTGTCTTGTCAGAACCGACATATTTATATGAATAATTCATACGCTGTCTATTCGGACAAGGTCGTTCAGGGAGATTATACAGCTGAGGCTGTCAGCCCTTATAAGATCGTTTCTGATTTTGGGGGAGATTCCCTTGTGTGGGAATGCCGGAACGACTTGTCGGCATTTCCGGTATTGACTACTCCTTATCAGGTTGAGGCGGCTGTCTATAATATGTCGGTCGACGAATGCATCAATGCGGTGGAGCCGGACGGAACTCTTCGTACCGGCCTTGAATGGGGAGGAGTCTGGACAAGGGATGTCAGCTACAGTACGATTCTCAGCATGGCATACATGCAGCCAGAAGCAGCCATGACAAGTCTTTTGTGCAAGATAAACTCAAAAGGAGAAATAGTGCAGGATACAGGTACGGGCGGCGCATGGCCATGCAGCACGGACCGTCAGATATGGGTCGGAGCGGCATGGGAAATTTATAAGGTTACGGGCAGCCGTGAGTGGCTTGAGAAAATATATCCTGTTGCAAAGAAGTCCCTGGAGGTCGATATGAGGACCATATATGATGAGCGTACCGGACTTGCAAAGGGCGAATCTTCGTTCATCGACTGGAGGAAGAACAGCTATCCTATCTGGATGGAATCGGCAGATATATATGATTCCAAATGCCTGGGAACCAATATGGTGCATTATATCGCCCTGACGTCTGCTTCCCGGATGGGACGTATTCTTGGCGATGATTCCGCAGCGGACGTTTTCGCTGCCAAGGCTCAGGGTATAAAGGATGCTGTAAACGAGCATCTCTGGATGGATGACAAGGGCTACTATGCTCAATATCTCGCAGGTAGGGTGAATGATATCTTATATACAAAGAGCGAGACGCTTGGCAACTCTCTGGCTATTCTTTATGGAGTTGCTGAAGGTGAACGTGTCATGAGGCTTTCGAAGTCGGCTCCCGTGGTTGATTTCGGCGCACCTGTGTTCTGGCCTTGGATTCCTGACATGCCACCTTATCACAATCGTGCCGTATGGCCTTTTGTGCAGTCATATTGGATCATGGCAAACGCCAAGACAGGAAATGAGGCGGGTGTCATTCATGGAATTGCCGCAGTCTGGAGGGCTGCCATGATGTATGCCACAAATAAGGAAAATTTTGTAGCTGACGACGGCAACTGGAAAGGGACGCAGGTCAATTCAAGTAATATGCTTTGGAGTTTGTCCGGCAGCCTTGGCATAACTTTCCGCACGCTTATGGGAATTCAATATGACGGTCCTGATGCGATAATGTTTGCTCCGGTTGTCCCTGAATCCCTGAAGGCCGTAAGAAAGATCGAGGGCTTCCCTTACAGGGATGCCGTTCTGGATATTACGGTCAAGGGTTACGGAGACATAATCAAATCATTCTCTATTGATGGGGTAGAGACGGCGGAACCGGTATTCGCAGCAGACAGGACCGGACGCCACTCTGTCGAGATTGTCCTTGCGGACTCATTCAGAAATGAGTTGTCAGTCAACCTGGTCGGTAATGTCCGTACCCCGATGATTCCTTTTGTGAGAGTTTCCGGTAAGGGCAAGGGCCTTAAATGGTATTCGGAAGAAGGAGCTGTAAGATATGATGTGTATGCCGGAGGAAAGAAAGTCAAGGAAACGCGTAAGACCAGGTGTAACATTTCCAAGGACTGGAAAGGTGATCTTCAGGTGGTTGCAGTTGCTGCAGACGGAACTGAATCGTTCCCTTCCGAGCCAATCACCAGAAGCGAGAAGATTACAAGGCATTTCGAGCCTGTGATGCTTCTCCATAAGACCGGCCGGGATTTTGAGGTTGTGGCAGAGGTCCCTGAAGAAGGGTATTGGATGCTTTCGTGGCACTATGCAAATGCACGAGGCAGCCTTTACACGGATCTGACATGCGGTATCAGGATGCTTTATGTGAATGGTGAAAAGGTCGGTATAAATGTGTTCCCGAATCGTTACTATACTGACGGAATGGCGCAGTCATACCTTAGTGACGGATGGGATCTGTGGGGCTGGACCTCTCCAGAAAAGATGATGCTCAAGCGAGGAAAGAATAAACTTACACTGAAGATCGAGCCCGATGCAGACAATATGAGCAGGACTGTGAATGATTTTATGCTCAAAGGCTATTCGCTCATAAAATGCGAATGAATCCTAGACCTGTTGGATTTTTAAATTTAATTAGATAAATTTGCAGGCTTGCGTTTTTGGGCGCAGGCCTGTTTCGTAGAAATAACCTCGTTCCGACGACTGGGCCGGAACACAAACGGACGAGCTATGATAGAGATCTTCTACAAAGAAAACGGACAGATGAAAGTTTCCCAGTCGGAAGCTGACTTTGCTATTATTCCTTACGATAATGTTATCTGGATTGACCTTCTGAACCCTTCCGGTGAGGAAAAGAGGGCTGTGGAGTCGTTTCTCGGCACCACTATCCAGAACCGTGCGCAGGCAGAAGAGATTGAGATTTCATCACGTTTTTCCGAGACAGAGAAAGCTATCTTCGCGAACACGAGTTACCTCATCCCCGGTCCGGAGGAATACAACGAAGAGACCGTGTCGTTTATTCTTACAGGCAATGTCCTCACCACTCTGCGTGAATGCCCTCTGAAAAGTTTTACAGACCTTCAGAGAAGGATTATGGCTTTTCCTAAGATGTATGAATCGGGCCATGTTGTCTTTCTTAACATTCTCGAACAGCGTATCGACCTTGATGCAGACATGGTGGAGCTTGTGTCCAAGGAGGTCAATCAGTACAACAAGAAGGTGAGTCTGGGAGAAGATATCAGCGAAGAATTCCTCATCGATATCAATCAGCTGCAGGATAATACGATGCTCATCCGTGAGAATATCATTGACAAGCAGAGGGTTATCTCGAGTATCCTCAAGAGTGCCAATTATCCGAAGGAATACCAGCCACGTCTGAATGTCCTCCTCAAGGATATATCATCTCTTATAAATCACACAGACTTCGGCTTTGAGCGTCTTGAATATCTTCAGAATACTGTACTCGGTATCATCAACCTCGATCAGAACAAGATTATGAAGGTATTTACCCTGGTGTCTCTGATGCTTATGCCTCCGACTCTCATTGCAAGTTTCTTTGGTATGAATATCCAGTTCGGATGGTTCATCGGCCATTCCTGTTGGACCTGGGTCATAGTGCTCCTTCTGATGGCTATTTCTACAATCGCTATTTTCTGGGTGTTCAAAAAGCGCAGAATGTTCTAGCTTTTTGTTTCCAGCTCGATTTTCCTATCATTCCCGATCTTTTCGGGAATGTTATTATATGTCCTCACTGTTTTAAGATTCGGTTTTAATGATTATATTTGCATGTTATTGAAATGTGTAATTAACTATAAATCGAATATTATGAAAAAAGTGATTGCAACTCCTGATGCACCTAAGGCTGTAGGTCCATATTCTCAGGCTATCGAAGTGAATGGAACTCTTTATATTTCAGGGCAGATTCCTGTAAATCCTGTTGATGGAAAGGTTCAGGAAGATATAGTTGCTGCTGCCCATCAGTCTCTCAAGAATATAGGAGCAATCCTTAAGGAGGCCGGAATGACATACGATAACGTAGTGAAAACAACCGTCCTTCTTGCTGATATAGCTGATTTCAAGGCAGTAAATGAGGTTTATGCAGAGTATTTCACGGGTGACAAGCCTGCAAGAGCATGCTATCAGGCAGCTGCCCTTCCTCTTGGTGTGAAGGTTGAGATCGAAGCAATTGCTGTCAGATAATGAGTCGCAGGACTCTCATATTGTGTCTTGCAGTCATAGCTGTCCTTGTTCTGGGTGTCGGTGCGGCGGTTGCCTTCCTATACTCAGGGTTTGAAGGAGATGACAAAGTGGAAATTAAAGTGTCCGGAGACGGCAAGCACTCGCTTTTGTGTGCAGTCCCTTCGGATGCTGTTCTTGTGGGGTGTTTTGATAAAGCCCGCAAGGCTAAGCTTTCCATAGAAGGGGTTGAGATTCCAGATGTTCCTGTAGTGGTGTCGATGCATTATTCCGGCAGACTGATACCTCTTTATGTATTTGATATGCATCGTAAACCGGAAGGTGCACAGGCTATGGTAGATGCTGCGCAGGAAAAATACCTCTTTGCGGCTTCACAGAATGGAATGATCCTGATTTCTGAATCTGAAACCCTTGTCAGGTCGTCTCAAAGGCATCTGTCCAGGAATGTCTCCATTCTTGAGACCCCTGGATTTGCAGAGGCTCTTTCCGTTGCCGGAAATGATGATGCTGTATTTATTCCGAATACTCATTCAGACAGACTCCTCTCAACTGCACTGACACGAAAGCTTTCGTCCAAGGCACCTTTTTTTGAGTCTCTTGCAGACTGGACAATCCTTCGTGTAGAAAAATCAGGGCCTGAAGTCCTTCAGATGCAGGGAGTTTCTCTATTTGATGAGAATCCTTCAGAATTCATGACCGTGCTGGAGAAATCGTCAGAAGCAGTTTCAGACGTGGCCTCAATGCTCCCGTCCTATACATTGTTTGCCGCATCTCTTCCATTCGGGGATGTCCAGCCGTATCTGTCGGCTTATCAGACATATCTGGATTCAAGGCAGGAACTTCAGCGCCATCAGGCCAGACAGAGGGAACTTGGCTCCAGATTTGGAATTGCTCCAGACAATATGTTCCGGACTCTTGAGGTGCGCGAGATTGCTACAGCTTCATTTGTGCTTGGCAGCAAGGTGGAAAGAGTCAATCTCATGAAGGTGGGCAACTGTGATGTCGGCATCATATTCAAGGGTACAGATGTGAAGTCCCTCAAAAAATATGTTCCACAGGTGCATTACTGGCCATATTCATCCTATGCTGCTACATCCTTCGGAAGCCTTTTCGCCCTTGAAGATGAATCATGCTTTACATATATCGACGGATGGATTGTGACCGGAAGCATTGCGGCTATAGGAGATTATGTGGAAAAAAAGGCTTTGTCCTACACTCTTCGCGAATACATGAAGAATGCCGGCAGGTCTGATGTGATGTCTGCAAAAGAGGCCTCATTCGTATCTTATTTCTCATTCTCAGAGGACAGAGACGGTCTTTCCGAGCTAATCCGTCATGATGCCCTGTCGTATATTGCAAAGTATCATGAGGGTTGCGATGCGGCCCCCGCCGAGCTATATGTATATCGGGGCAAGCATGGAATGGACTTTGACTTTACCATCTCTAAGCTCTCTTTAGAAAAGACCAAAGCTCCTGAATTTGAACGTGACACCACGGTGACAATTCCTGGGGGGCCGTTCAAGGTGAAGAATTCCCACACGGGCAAGACGAATCTTTTTTATCAGAACTCTCACAATACACTTTGTCTTCAGGACGAAAATGGCAAGGATCTCTGGGGTGTGCCTTTCCAGCTTCCTCTCTGCGGTACTGTCCGCGAGGTGGACTACTATGCGAACGGAAAACTTCAGTACGCTTTCGGAGCCGGCTCAAAAGTGTATCTGATAGACAGACTGAGCCGTTTTGTAAAGGGTTTCCCTGTTGATCTTGGCAAGGAGATTCTTCTTGGACCTGATGTGTATGATTTCAGCGGTGCTGGAAAATACAATATAATGGTTCTTCATAAGGATAACACAGTACAGATGTATAATTTAAAGGGCCAGAAGCCGTCTTCTTGGAAAGGAATTACATCTGAACATACAATAAAGGGACTTCCGGAACGTATTGTTGTGGGCAGCAATAACTTCTGGGTGGTCCGTACTTCAGTGGAGACTCTGGTGTTCCCGTTCTATGGCGGGGATGCTCTTACTTCATTTGAAGGAGACAGGAAGATTCGTCCGGACAGCGAGGTGAAAGTTGTGGACGGGACTTCCATAAGCGTGCAGTGCTATGATGGAAAGCAACGCGCGGTTAAATTGAAATAGAAGATTACGTGACTTTAACTTTGATGAAAATGGAATTTACATCGGTAAACAAGCTTTATCAGGAAGCTTTCAAAAAGAATTGGGACCGCCCGGCGATATCCAATTATCAGGGAGTTACCCTCCACTATAGGGACGTGGCCAGAAGAATCGAGAAGATGCATATCATGTTTGAGGAATGCGGCCTCGAAAAGGGTGATAAGGTGGCTATATGTTCGCGCAACCAGGCAAACTGGGCTGTGGCTTTTCTTTCAGCAATGACATATGGAGCCGTGCCGGTACCCCTCCTTCATGAATTCAAGTCCAGCAATATACACCATCTGGTAAACCATTCCGAAGCTAAGATTCTGTTTGTGGATGATGTGATATGGGAAGGACTTACAGAGACCGAGATGCCTGATCTACATGCAATCATTCAGGTAAATACATTCAAACTGCTTTATGCCAAGGATGAGAAGATCGTATCTGCACGTGAGCATCTGAACGAACTTTTCGGAAAGAAATATCCTATGGCTTTCACTCCTGATGCACTGGATTATTATGAGGATTCGGCAGAGGAACTGGCCATTATCAATTATACATCAGGAACTTCCGGTTTCTCAAAAGGTGTGATGGTGCCATATAGGGCAGTGCTCTCCAATATTGAGTTTGCCAGAACTGTTCTTCCTGGTCTGGACAATACAAAGAATGTGGTTTCCATGCTTCCATGTGCGCATATGTATGGGCTTATGTTCGAGCTTATGTATGAGCTTAGCGTTGGCGCTCATGTGCATTTCCTATCGAGGATTCCGAGCCCGAAGATTATCATGAAAGCACTTGCAGAGGTGAAACCTTATATCGTAGTGGCCGTACCTCTGGTGATAGAGAAGATCTATAAGAGCAAGGTAAAGCCAGTGCTCGAGAAGGAAGGAATAAAGGTACTCATGAGACTTCCTGTCCTCAATAAGGTGGTGATGAACAAGATCCGTACTGAGCTTGTGAATGCCTTTGGAGGTGAATTCTATGAAGTGATCATCGGCGGTGCAGCCTTCAATAAGGATGTTGAGGCATTCTTCAAGAAAATCAAGTTCCCTTTCACAGTCGGGTATGGTATGACCGAATGTGCCCCTATCATCACATATGATGACTGGACGGTAGAGAAACTGTATTCGTGCGGAAAGAATGCTCCAAACCTTGAAATTAAGATTGATTCCAGCGATCAGGCAAATGTGCCTGGTGAGATTCTTGTGAAGGGCGCGAATGTATTCCTCGGATATTTCAAGAATGAGGAGGCTACTGCAGAAGTCTTCACTGAAGATGGCTGGTTCAGAACCGGTGACATGGGTGTCATCGACTCTGAGGGAAGTCTCTTCATCAAGGGACGCTCTAAGTGTATGATTCTGGGTCCGAGCGGCCAGAATATCTATCCGGAGGAAGTGGAGACCGTGATAAACTCGCAGCCTTATGTCGTGGATTCTCTTGTGGTTGAGGATGATGGCGGACTTACTGCGCTTATTTATCCTGACTTCCAACAGGGCGCGAGAGACGGAATGAATCAGGCAGCATTTGTAAAATATATTGAAGATATCCTTCCGGAACTCAATAAGGAACTTCCTAACTATGCGAGACTCAAGAGGATCAAGGTTATGTCCGAAGACTTCGAGAGAACTCCTAAGAAGAGCATCAAGAGATATCTTTATCAGCGTAAATAAGAGAGATTCCATGAATAAGTTTGACAGCAGCTATATTGAAATGGCAGGCGTCTGGGCGCGCAATTCATATTGCAGGCGCCGTCAGGTTGGCGCCCTCCTTGTGAAGGATAGGATGATCATATCAGACGGTTACAACGGTACTCCGTCCGGGTTCGAGAACATCTGCGAGGATGAGAACGGAGTCACCAAACCATATGTACTTCATGCTGAAGCAAATGCCATCTCTAAAGTAGCTCAGTCAGGCAACAGCAGCAGGGGAGCGACTCTTTATGTGACTGCTTCTCCTTGTCTTGAGTGTGCGAAACTGATAATCCAGGCCGGAATCAAGAGAGTGGTCTACAGAGATCCTTACCGTCTTACAGACGGAATAGACCTTCTCGTACGTGCAGGCATAGAAGTAGTACAAGTTGATTAGTATGAAGAAACTCAATAATAACGTCTTGGTCGCACTCCTTGGAATAGTCCTCGGAGTGCTTCTTACCCTTGTGGTATTCAAGCTCTTGCCTGAGAGGAAGTTCGATGGCGACTACAACCGCTGGCGCAAGCTCAACCTTATCCTTCAGGAGGTCCAGAAAAACTATGTGGATACCATTAATATGAAGGCTATGACCGATGCTGCTGTCACTGCTGCCCTTGCCGAACTTGATCCGCATTCCGTTTACCTTCCTCCTGTGGAGCTCACCGAGTCGGAGTCGGAGCTTGCCGGCAACTTTGAGGGTATCGGCATCACTTTCAATGTTCCGAATGACACAGTAGTAGTCCTTAACACCATTCCGGGCGGCCCTTCAGAGAAAGCCGGACTTGTCCAGGGTGACCGTGTGATAAGGGTGGATGAAAGGGTGATTGCAGGTGTGAAGATGCCTCAGGACAGTATGATAAGGCTGATGAAGGGACCTTCCGGGAGCAAGGTGAAGATTACGGTGAAGCGTGGCGGTGAAATCATACCTTTCAATATCGTGCGCGACAAGATTCCCGTTCATTGCGTGGATGCTGCATTCATGATTGACGATACCACAGGCTATATCAAGCTTTCAAAGTTTACCAGGACCACATACAGGGAATTCAGGGAGGCTACATCAAAGCTCCTTAGCCAGGGTATGAAGAAGCTTGTGTTTGACCTTCGTGACAATAACGGTGGCTATTTTGATCAGTCTCTGCTGCTTTCCAATGAGTTCCTGCAGAAGGGAGATGACGTTGTATATATGGAAGGCCTGCATCGTCCCCGTCAGGAATATAATGCCGATGGAAGTGGAAAACTGAAAGATGTTGAGCTTGCTGTGCTTATAGATGAGGGTACGGCATCTTCAAGCGAGATATTCTCAGGAGCTATCCAGGATAATGACCGCGGGGTGATTATCGGACGCCGTTCGTTCGGTAAGGGACTTGTGCAGGAACCGGTCAATTTTACAGACGGATCCGGCATACGCCTTACCGTAGCTCGTTTCTATACTCCTTCCGGACGATGCATCCAGAAGCCATACGACAAGGATTATGCATATGATATTTATGAGAGATATGCACACGGAGAAATGACTTCTGCCGACAGTATGAAGGTCGATACTACTGCTCTGTTCTACACCGTGAAGGGTAGAAGAGTATATGGAGGCGGAGGCATTATTCCTGATGTCTTTGTGCCGATGGACACCACCAAAGCTACATCTTTCTTTATTAAGGCAAACAAGAAGGCCACTCAGATGCGTTTTGCTCAGAGTATGTTCGACCGTTATCGTCCTGAGCTTTCGAAAATTGATGATTTTGAGAAACTGGACAAATATCTTGACAGTATAAATATCGGAGGTCAGTTCCTTGAATTCGCAGCCAGAGTCGACGGGATAAAGCCTGCGAAAGGGGAGTGGGAGGAATCGGCACCTTATATGATGCCTCAGCTCAAGGCCCTTGTAGGACGATTCTCAAAGCTTGGAGACGAAGCCTTCTATCGTTTCTATCTTCCGATAGATGACACCATCCAGACTGCTTTGAAGACTGAATCCTCTACTGTGCTATAAAACGGTAGAGGATTTCTCCTGTCTGTCGTGCTGGAGCTGTGGCAGAGGCAGAGAAACGGGAAAGGCGGGCGGCACGTACTGCAAAACTGCATAGACACTGGTCGCTTGATGAAATCTCCTCCATTACTTTGGCATTGATTACCTGTCCCTGAGGATTAACTGTTATGATGACGGTCACGTCGCCCCCTCCGTGGCATCTGTATGCCGGAATCTTGAGGTGGCTGGCCTTGCGCCCGTCCAGATTATATGAGACCACTGACGGGCCTTTGTATTCTTTCTTGTCCTTGTCTGAGGACTTGTTCTGGTGTTGCATCTCTACGGTCTCTTCGCGTGCATCTTCTTCGATAGCGTCTTTCTGACCGTTCCGGAGGTCTGCAGCAAGTCTTTTCGCGTCTTCGTAAAGTTTGTCCGCATCTGTACCTCTGTCGTCCTTGAGCCTCGAAGATGATGCATCTACTGCAATGTTCCGTATGTCGGAGCTATGTATATTTCCTGCTGCTGAAATAAGGTCATCAAGTTTACGGCTGATATCTTCCTTGAATGCCTCTTCCTTTCTGATACGCTCCACTTCTTCCTGCCTGGAGAAGTCCAGCACGAAGCTTTCCTCGCGCTTGAGTGTGGAGTCTATCTGATAGGCAAGCAAGACAATAATCACCGCCAGATGGAATATGACGGTGATATATAGTCCTGCTCGGTCTTCTTTCTGGAATAGGTCCTTCAGCATCTTCAGATCACTTGGTTCAAGGGGACTTTTTACTTTTTGCCACCTCCGGCAAGAGCCTTTTCTATTGTGGCTGAAATTACGTCGATCGCCACCTTGTTATGTCCTCCTTGTGGAATGATGATATCTGCATAGCGTTTGCTTGGCTCAATGAACTGGAGATACATCGGCTTTACTGTATTTGAGTATCTCTCGATGACCCATTCCACGGTCTTGCCTCTCTCCACAATGTCACGTGCCATCACTCGCATAAGCCTGTCATCGTCGTCGGCGTCCACGAATATCTTGATATCCATAAGCTTACGAAGCTTAGGGTCCGTGAATATCAGGATTCCTTCAACGATAATCACTTCTGCTGGGGTGACTCTCACTGTCTCGTTCTTTGAGCGCCCGCATGTGATGTATGAGTAAACTGGCTGGTCCACAGTCTTCCCTTCCCTGAGTTCCTTAAGCTGAGCTCTTAGAAGCTCGAAGTCGATGGAATCAGGATGGTCAAAGTTGTGTACCCTTTTCTGCTCTTCGGTATAGTGGCTTAGATCCTTGTAATATGAATCCTGAGGAATCACCACTACATTTTCCTTAAGCTGTTCTGTAATGGCCTTGACCACTGTGGTCTTGCCAGAGCCGGATCCCCCGGCTATGCCTATAATCAACATAATCTTGTGGTAATGAGGTTTTCCCAACGAGCGTAACGCAGTTGTGGGACATTTGATAAATTTTAATATTCTGCGTTCTTAGGAGTACGTGGGAACGGAATCACGTCGCGAATGTTGCTCATTCCTGTAACGAAGAGGAGCAGACGCTCGAATCCGAGTCCGAATCCGCTGTGAGGAGCTGATCCGAAGCGACGGGTATCAAGATACCACTCAAGACCCTTGCGGCTCATGCCGGTTTCCTCGATACGTGCTTCGAGCTTCTGGAGAGAAGCCTCACGCTCTGAACCACCGATGATCTCACCGATCTTAGGGAAGAGAACATCCATTGCACGAACTGTCTTGCCATCCTCATTCTGCTTCATATAGAAGGCCTTGATATCCTTCGGATAATCTGTAAGTATAACAGGCTTCTGGAAGTGCTTCTCCACGAGGTATCTCTCATGCTCGCTCTGAAGGTCAGTGCCCCAGCTTACAGGATACTCCCATTCAACGCCGGCTGCTTCAAGAATCTTGATACCTTCAGTGTATGTAAGACGTACGAATTCAGTGTCAGCTACGCCCTCGAGACGCTCAAGAAGCTCGTTGTCGTATCTGTCATTGAGGAATTTGATATCGTCATAGCAGTTGTCCAGAGCATATTTCACGAGGTATTTGATGAACTCCTCCGCAAGGTCCATGTTGTCCTTGATGTCATAGAATGCCATCTCTGGCTCAATCATCCAGAACTCAGCAAGGTGGCGAGGTGTATTAGAGTTCTCTGCACGGAATGTCGGACCGAATGTGTAGATGTCACCGAGTGCCATTGCTCCGAGCTCACCTTCGAGCTGACCGCTCACTGTAAGGCTGGTCTCCTTTCCGAAGAAGTCCTTTGAGTAGTCGATGCCTCCCTTCTTGTTGCGAGGCAGGTTCTCCATGTCGAGAGTTGTCACACGGAACATCTGTCCTGCACCCTCACAGTCAGATGCTGTGATGAGTGGAGTGTGGATGTATACGAATCCCTTCTCGTTGAAGAACTGGTGGATAGCATATGCCATCTTGCTTCTGATGCGGTAGATAGCTCCGAAGGTGTTTGTCCTTGGACGCAGATGAGCCACAGTTCTGAGGAACTCAAACGAAGTGTCTTTCTTCTGAAGAGGGTAGCGTACAGGATCGCACTCTCCATATACCTCGATCTCGGTAGCCTGGATCTCTGTAGCCTGACCGCCGCCCATTGACTCTACCAGCTTGCCCCATACTGCGATGCATGCTCCGGTTGTTACTTTTGCGAGCACAGCCTCATTCTCTGGTGTCTTGTCTACTACGATCTGGATATTATTGATAGTAGAACCGTCATTCAGGGCGATGAACGCCACATTCTTGTTTCCTCTCTTCGTTCTTACCCATCCTTTTGCAAGAACATCCTTTCCTGCTTCGCTTTTAAGCAGGTCCTTGACTTTGGTCCTGATAATGTTTTCCATGTATATTATTATTTTACAATTTCTAAAATCTTGCCTTTGATTTCTGCATTGTCTATCCTTCCGGCAAACTTTTCAGCTCCCTTTCCGATGCTGTACACAGGGACAGCCCCTCCTGTATGATAGCTTGTGGTCCATCCGATATGTGCAGCCTCGTTGAATTCCCTGTTTGCTTTGGCATCCTTATAACAATTGCCCTTTTCCTTTTCCCAGTTTTCCTCAATCTTGGCCCAGTCAATGAATGTATTTGACCATGATTCACCCTGTCCGAGGCTAATTCCACCTGTCTCGTGGTCAGCTGTCACTACTATGAGGGTCTCCTCCGGATGTTGCTTATAGAATTCATATGCTACCGCGATGGCGTCGTCAAACTTGATCACCGCATCAATCATAGGCATTGTAAGGTTTGAGTGTCCTGCCCAGTCTATCTCACCTCCTTCACACATAATGAAGAACGGTTCTTCTTCACCCAGATGTTCTATCGCCAGCTTGAGCATAGTCGCAAGACTCATATCTGTCTTATCTTCATCTTCGTCACTGGCATATGTCTTAGGATTTCCATCCTTGTTCTTATATTGGCATAGAACGATTTTTTCGCAAGTATCCGCTGCTTCGTGAAACTCTTCTTCTCCGAAGCATACTTCGTATCCCCTCTGCTCCAGGTATTTGTCTGCCTTCAGCTGATTCCCATCCTCGCCGTACATATCCTGAATACCGGAACCTCCTATGAATTCGAATCCTGACTCCGGAATCTGCTGGATAATGCCATATCCATCCGAACGGCTCTTTACACTTGCATAAAATGCCGCAGGGGTAGCATGGTTGATCGGAACAGATGACAATATTCCGATTTTGTAGCCCTCCTCCTTGAGATTATATGCCATGCTCTCAAGTCTATTGTAATCCTTGTCACAGCCAAGTCTTGAATAATATGTTTTCTGTCCGCATGCTATAGCAGTTCCTGATGCAGCAGAGCATGTTATAGTCTTGTCTTCGCAAAATGTAGTGCAAGTCCCGTAAAAAGGGAACTGTGTCATTGTAAGCTGTTCTCCTCCGATTTTGCCAGCCTTCGATGAAATGTATGATTCAGTAATGTCTATGTGCGAGTTGCCCATGCCGTCGCCAATCATCAGAAAGACGTACTTGGCTTTGTTCGTATCCGTATTTTCCATCTTGCAACCGCCCAATGTCAGTGTCATTGCTGCTGTCAGGACGGCTATCATTAACCTTTTCATACTCTTTCCAGTTAAAATCCAAATAAAGTTGGATTCATTAATTTTGGTTTAACTTATATGTTTTTAATATTCAATATTTTACATCAAATACAACATTCTGTTGCTTTTGATAATAGTGCGTATTCATTAATCGTCCCCTGTTAGG
>JBGVQX010000009.1:0-34127 GCA_045127905.1 Candidatus Cryptobacteroides sp. | reverse complement strand
CATAATAGCTGTAGGCTATCGTATAAACTCTGTAAAAGCAACAGCCTTTAGAAGATGGGCAACCTCCATTCTGAAGCAGTACATGATTAAAGGTTACGCCGTGAATCAGAATGCTGTTTCAGAGCAGAAGTATGAGGATCTCAAACGTGCCTTGGGCTTGTTGGAGAATGTATTCGGGCAGAACTTGATTATGGCTGAACAGCAGGCTAAGGAACTCTTTGCGGTCGTAAAGGATTATACCTATGCGCTGGATACTCTGGATGCCTATGATTATCAGAGTCTTGAAATATCTGATACTACCCTTCATGAGAAGTTCCGTGCGACATATGAAAGTGCAATGGATGCAATTCAAAGCCTGAAGGAAAAGTTCAAGGAAAGTCAGTTGTTTGGAGTCGAAAAGGACAAGTCCTTCCATAGCAGCATAGGCCAGATCTATCAGACATGGGATGGTCAGGAACTCTATCCAAGCGTAGAGGAGAAGGCTGCGATGCTTCTGTATCTCGTGGTGAAGAATCATTCATTCGTGGATGGAAACAAGAGAATTGCCGCGACTCTGTTCCTATGGTTCCTGCAGAACAACGGCATCCTCTACCGTCCGGATGGCATAAAAAGAATCGCCGACGGCACCCTTGTCGCATTGACCCTAATGATTGCCGAAAGCCGGATGGACGAGATGGACATCCTTGTCAAGGTGGTCGTGAACCTTATAAATAGAAAACAATAATCATATTGAGTAGTGTATCAATGGAACAGGTGTTTTTCATAGCTGACTTTCATCTTGGTGACCATGATGTGTTCACTAAGGATGAAAACGGGAGGAGGATGAATGTCAATGTCGCCGTGCGTGATAACTGGCTGCTTGATATGTGGATGAGTCAGGTCGGGAAAAAGGACTGCGTCTACATTCTTGGTGATCTCATGGCCTATCGAGGCGAGACGGACGAGAATTTGCTAAGCAGGCTGCCAGGCAAGAAATACCTGATAGAAGGGAACCATGATGAGAATCTGAGGGCTTTCCCGGGGCAGTTCAGATCTGTGGAATTGATGATGAACAAGGTCTTCTCTCCGATGGTTTATCCATTCCTCAAGGAAAGACTGAATGTGACGATGTGTCACTATCCGATGTATTCGTGGTACAGGAAGCCGGAAGGTGCCGTCTTGCTTCATGGACATTCACATGGCAATCTCGATGAATTCAATAGGAACAGTCTGGAGCTTAAGGCGGATATTGGCGTAGAAGGTGAACTCTTCCAAAGCATAAAGCGTATTCCAACTCTGCAGGATGTGTATGAGTTTTTTATGTCCAAGGCAGAAGCGTTTGGTATGCCCACATTGGCTCTGTACGCCAGATACTGCTACAGGTTCAAGGAATCCAGGTATAATTTGGAATATAGTTCAGAAATTGATTGATATGGTGTAATCGAAAACGATAAATAATGGATTGTATGAAGGAACGTATAAAATATCTTCAGAATATTGAAAGGCAGAGACAGCTTCTGAAAATCAAGAATTCTTCATTGGATGAACTGGTACAAAGCCTTGGGTCTGAAACTGATGCAAAGAAGATGTATGAGGCATTAAGAAAATCTCGTGAGGGCTATATGCGAATACGAAAGATATCACCATCTATTGGGCGAACAGAAGAAGGGTGGACGTATGTTTTCGCAGAAGGACTGGGACTGTTTCTCGATACTGAAGACCGTTGGTACCATACTTCATTAGTGTTGAGTATTGATTTCGAGAAAGGTGAATTTACGACTCAGAATTCAATATATAGATTTGAATTTATAGATGTATGAAAGTAAAGGATTTATTGAAAGCTTTGGAGGGTGTAGACCCGGAAACCGAGGTGATCGGAGGAGCCCTGGCACTGACCCTGACTTGATCAACCGCCACGCAACCCGCCTCCGTCTCATCACCTTGCTTGGTGAGGGGCATGAGAAAGATGGCTGATGCTAAAAATGCTGCAATGGTGTGGAATTTGATATGAAAGTTGACAAATTAAAATAATTTATCTACTTTTGTAAACCAAATAACAAACATCAAGAATTATGGGCACTTCTAACGAAATATTCAGCGACCGATTGAAGAGAGCCAGAATAATGCGCAATCTTTCAATGGACGCCCTTTGCGAAAAGATAGGTAATGCAGTTTCCAAGCAGGCTATCTCAAAGTATGAGAAAGGAGAGAGTCTCCCTGGCTCACAGATTCTGATCCTGTTATCGCAGGCCCTCGATGTCAAACCGGATTACTTCTTTAGAGAATCGCAGTTTGCAATCAGCAATATCGAGTTTCGAAAGAAGGCTAAAATGGGAGTCAAAGAGGTAGAAGCTATAAAGGAGGAAATTCGTGATATCATTGAGAGATATCTGGAGATTGAGGATGTTTGGGGCTGTGTTCCTTCTTTTGCAAATCCTGTCAAAGAGATGCCTGTTGCTTCTGAGGATGATGTTTATGAGGTTGTCAAGAAGTTAAAGGATGCCTGGAATATTGGTGAAGATGGTATTCTAAGCGTTACTGATCTTCTTGAGTCAAAGAATATCAAGGTGGTAGAAATTAAGGCAGACTTATCGTTTGATGGTCTTAGCGGATATGTTAACAACGACGAGAATATGCCATTCGTCGTTGTTAACAAGTCTTTCGATGTGGAGAGACTTCGCTTTACCGGCTTGCATGAACTTGGACATCTCGTGATGAACCTACCAGAAGAAATGGAGAAGAAAGAGAAGGAAAGACTTTGTAACCTTTTCGCTAGCGAAATGCTGATCTCTCGCGATATTTTTGTGGATGTCTTGGGAGAAAGGCGCAGCGATATCTCATTGCAGGAATTAAAGGTGCTGCAAGCTGTGTATGGTATTTCTGTTGATGCTTTGATGTTCAAAGCGAAGACCGTGGGTGTCATCAGCGAATCTAAGTATACCTCATTCTGCATAAGGAAGAATAAGAACCTTGCATTCAAGGACGCTGTGGAAAGATCATCTTATCGAGGAGTGGAGGAGTCTAGCCGTTTTGATCGTCTCGTATATAGGGCTCTGGCTAGTGATATGATATCTTGTTCTAAGGCAGCTGTTCTGCTTAATGAGCCGATGGAGGAGGTAAAGAATAAACTTGAGCTGGTCTAATGGAGATAATAGTCAACGATACGAATATATTCATTGACCTGCACTCTTGTGGTCTTCTGGACAGTTTCTTCAAACTGCCATATAAAGTCCATACGACTGACCTGGTCATGAGTGAATTGACGAAAGGGACTCAGCATAAAGATGTTGTGACCTTTTGTGAACAAGGTCACTTGACTGTTAAGTCGTTTTCGTCAAAGGAAGTTGTTCGCATCTGGGAGTATTATACCGAAGCTAAGAAAGTATGCAATGTGTCCATTGAAGACTGCTCGGTGTTGATATATACACAGACGCTTGAAAGTGCCAGGCTTCTCACTGGAGACAAGACCTTGAGAAAAAGAGCAGAAGGGGAGGGAATCAATGTGTCAGGAATCCTATTTGTCTTCGACGAGTTGGTGAATCATAACATCATTTCTCCCAAGGACGCTGCGGCTCATTTGGAATCGCTTTACGAAAGTAATGTCCGTCTGCCAAAAGAGGAGGTTGAGAAGAGGCTGGAGCAGTGGAAATAACAAGTCTTCATACAAACTTCGAATCTCCCGAATATTTCTCTCCGTATTTATCCATAATGCAGATGACCTGTTTATGGATTCAAAGTTATGGATTTTACTCAACCCTGTAACTGACCAAGTGCAAAAACATCGCGAAACAGCTCTTGATACCCTGAAAAAAGAGGGTACCGAGAGCAGGTTTCATGTAAAAATGCACTTGATCGTCCTTCACAAGGCATGTCTGTCCGTGAAATTCCATGATTTTACGGACAAAGTCGTAAAAATGGCCGTCCCATCCGTGAAATGGCAGTTTTTTTACGGACGAGTTAAAGAAATCTGTTCAAATGCCCCATATTTTCAGGGAGAGATGTGGGGAAAATGTGGGGAAAGAGTAAACAAAAACGCCATTCTAGCTATTTAGAATGGCTTATTCGTGTGATTCGGTTGAATTCCGTGAGAATATAAGCGGTATGCCGGAAATTCCGACATACTGCTTATACATCGATATTAAGTTGATGATGGGTTGTTCACAATCTGATCTTCGGATTCAATTATCTGTCATCCCATTCCGGATGTGCCGGGTCTTCAGCAATGAGGGCTTCTTCCAACGATAACCCTAATGCTTCTGCTATACCTTTACCATATGTCGGGTAGGCTCTGAAACAGTTGCGGATATGCCTCTGTTTGATGAATGTCTCTGAATCCGCCATCGCACGGGCAGTGTTTTCGCAGGTCGCTTTCTGATCTTCTGCTGACATCAGACACCAAAGTTTTCCCGGCTGAGTGTAGTAGTCGTTGTCGTATTCCCGTTCATTATAGCTGAATACATCTCCCATGGCAGCCAACGGCGGTTCCTTTGCTGAAGGCTTTTCTCTCCATTCTCCATAGCTGTTAGGCTCATATGAAGTTGCGGCTCCCATATTTCCGTCAGTGCGCATCTGACCGTCACGGTGGAACGAATGGAAAGGACATTTCGGACGATTTACAGGAATCTCGTTGTAATTCACGCCGAGGCGATAACGCTGTGCATCACCATATGAGAATAGACGTCCCTGAAGCATCTTGTCAGGGGAGAAACCTATGCCCTCGATGATGTTTGCCGGATTGAACGCTGCCTGCTCTACTTCCGCAAAGAAGTTCTCCGGATTACGGTTCAGTTCCAGTATGCCTACATCGTGAAGAGGGAAGTCTCCGTGATACCAGACCTTGGTTAGGTCGAACGGATTAATCTCATAGTGCCTTGCCTGCTCCTCAGTCATTAGCTGCACCTGCATAAGCCAGCGTGGATAATCCCCTCTTTCGATGGCCTCAAACAGGTCGCGCTGATGTGACTCCCTGTCCTTTGCGATGACCGCTTCCGCCTCAGCATCAGTCATGTTCTTTATGCCCTGGAGGGTGCGCAGATGGAACTTCACCCATGTGCGACGGTTCTCGGCATCATAGAAACTGTATGTGTGACTTCCGAATCCGTGCATGTGACGGAAGGATGCCGGTATACCGCGTGGTGACATGGTGATCGTCACCTGATGCAGCGCTTCGGGAAGGAGGGTCCAGAAGTCCCAGTTGGAATTGGCTGAGCGCATGCCTGAACGTGGGTCGCGCTTGATGGCATGGTTCAGGTCGGGGAACTTCAGCGGATCACGAAGGAAGAATACCGGCGTGTTGTTGCCTACAAGGTCCCAGTTGCCGGTGTCGGTGTAGAACTTCATGGCGAATCCTCTGATGTCACGCTCTGCATCTGCAGCTCCACGCTCTCCTGCCACAGTGGAAAAACGCACGAAGCACGGCGTCTGTTTTCCCACTTCGGAAAATATAGAGGCACGGGTATACTTAGTGATGTCATGAGTGACTGTGAATGTGCCGTAGGCTCCCGCACCCTTTGCATGCATTCGTCTTTCGGGGATGACCTCTCTGTCGAAATGGGCCATCTTTTCGAGAAGCCATGTGTCCTGCAATGTAACAGGCCCGCGATGCCCAGCAGTCTGAGTGTTCTGATTGTCCGCGATAGGGCGCCCGTTCTCCGAGGTGAGATGTTTCTTGTCGTTCGTTTTCATGTTGTGAAAAATTAGATGAAAACGCCGATACCTAAAAGTATGCCAGTGGCTTCCATCTTGGTTGTGAAGTGTGGAACAAAATAAAGCAGCAATGATTAGCCTGCTTGATGGATCGTCTACTACTACCCTTGATGGATGTTATAATTAAACAAAAGCCTCCACCGAAGCGGAGGTAACTAAGGTATAAAAATTGCAAGAATTTTAGTTAATCAAGTCGCTGTTATTAAAACGCTTACGAGACTTGATTATTATAAAAAATCATCTCATTACTCTATTGCCAAGGTGGCAATAGAATCATATCTTTGTAGAAAACTAATATAAAGGTTATGAAACGACTTAATATAATCATTATTACTATATTAATCTGCGCACTCTCACAAGCACAGATTCCTCCTTATCGTAATGGTCAAAGATTAACTGACTATAATTTCCCTCTATTTGGCGATGTTAAAACCATTGAATATACTTGTTTTTCAATTAACACCGATACCGGAGAGGAATATCCAAGGGATACGACAATTATAAGATTTAACAAAAATGGAGACGTCGAATACATAAATCCATATGTTGATTTGACCTATACTGACGTCGTTTATCCCGCAGAACTTCGTTTTTTATACAATAATTTAGGGTATAACACATTAACTCGAGAGGTGATTGATTACGATTATATGGATGTTGTATATGACACATATTATACATATGATGAAGGTTGGAGAAGAATTAAAGGCGAAAACTATAATGAGGACGGCAAGTTGTTATATACGGAAGAATATACATATGACAGACAAGGTAATCTTACTCACGAGAAATCTAATAAAGGAGGTGAATTGGTAGTCTACACATATGACACTAATATGAATATCATTCTAATCGAACGATATATTGGAGATAAATTGGTTGAGAAAACCAACAGAACATATAATGAGAACGGAAAGTTAATCCAAGAAACCACATATTCTTCAAATAGGTTAAATGAAATGGAAATATCCGAGACAACCCTATATTCATATGGCGAGAACGGAGTTCTCATTTCAAGTGAAACCAAGTCCCCTATACACGAGATGTTTCTCCAATACATAACGGATTCACGTACTGAAATAACAGACAGAACTATATACAAGTGTGATTCATATGGTAATGTGATTGAGGAAACATATTATCCTAATGATTCAACATCTCCACAATTCAGAATAGAATATAAAATATCATACAGATAATATGAGGATTGAATACCAAAACTTATGCACCACTTAACCTGAACCTCCCGTATTTAATCAGCGATCTGTCTAATTGGGATAATGTATGTAGTGAAATCATACCTTATGCAATCAAAATGAAGGAAGTATTTAGTAAATCTTGAGGCGTTTTGAGGCCACCTTTTGCATTGCGGTGACCAAAAGTGACCAATGCTAAATCTTTGCGTGAAAACGAGGGATACTGCTTGTTAGTCATCAGTGGGAGAGATCAAGAAATAATATAGTTTTGCTTCTATTATAGACTTCAGTTTACATTGTCGAGCCTTCTTCATTAATCGAATTGCGTGCATTAAAAAAGTGTATTCAAATTCTTGGTTCGCTTTTGGCTTGAGACAAAATGTTATTTAAATGAATCTCAAAGAACCAATTGCTGTAAATTCTATTCCTTTTATGCCAGCCTCTCTAAAGGCTTTGATAAGCCGCGCTGACATATATGTTTTCCTTGCCATTCTGTATGTATATTAGATCACGCTTTGCATATTTCTGTGGAAGAACAGGAAATGCAATAGTGTAACTTTCTGTGGAATCAGAAAATTCGGAATACCAAAATTATAATGGAAGAAACAGAAATTTTAATTGAAGCTCTCGGGCAAATACCGGAATTGGTAGAAGCAGCCAAAACCTATAAAGCGTCTAACGAGAAGACTATCTCCACTATGTCTATGGCAATCAAGAAACGGCCCGAAGCTGAGATTCCTCAAAAAGAGGTGGAGAAGGTTACAGATGCCGTCAAGGCTACTCCTTGTGCTCTGCCGGATACCGATGATTTTTTGAAGGCTATAGTAGGTCTGATGCGTCCTATCATCCATCAGGAAGTCAAGGAAGCCGTCGGTGCGACAAAGATAAAGGTCCAACATGAGCATACGCATAGGCATTATTCGTATTCTGCCTCTTTTGATATGATTAATGATACTGCCAAGAAATGGATCATAGGATTAGCAATGTCAACACTGATCTTGACGGTGACTCTTGTCGCAGTACTGGTTCATTTCACAAACAGCGAGATGTATCTGGGCAAGAAATATATGGAACTATACCAGTCGGATCTGCTGACCAAAAGCGAAAAGGAGAAACTCCTTAAAGATGCGTATATGGTTTCACTCTATCCTGAAGCGTACGAGGGCTACCCTAAAGCCTTCAGAGAAAGGCTCCGTAAGAACAAAAGCATCGTAGACGATCGAGAACTTGAGAAGATTGTTAAAGGAAAGTTCTCCGTCAAGGAAAAGGTCGGTTTTTAGTTCCCGGCGGACTGACGGGTAGGTGATTTCGTCGAAGCCGAAGAAGAGTGAGATCTGCTCCGGATATTTTTTGCTGGAATTAGAAAAAATTGAAATTCTTTTGGGTGATAAGTCGTTTCTATACGTCATTAATAAATAACACGAAACTGATTATATGCTCAAAAGATTCCTTGAATTCTATAGGGTGAGCGGGCCTTCCGTGGCAAAAGTGCCTACGGAGAAGGCGGATAAGACCTATAGAAAGCTCCGTACCCAGGCGTTTATCGCCGCGACAATCGGATACAGTCTATATTATGTGTGCCGCACATCGCTCAATGTGATGAAGCAGCCTATAATTGATGCCGGATTTCTGGATGCCACCCAGCTCGGTATCATCGGAGCCTGCCTTTACTGGACCTATGCAGTCGGCAAATTCATCAATGGCTTTCTGGCCGATCATTGCAACATAAAGAAATTTATGGCGACCGGGCTGATTCTGTCGTCTGCCGCAAACTTCATCATGGGCTTTCTCGGTGTATGGGAAGGTCTTGCCGGAGTCACAGGTGGAGTCATGTTCCTGATGTTTGCCATCATGTGGACAATCAACGGCTGGTCCCAATCCATGGGTGCCCCACCTGCAATCATTTCATTGTCAAGGTGGTATCCTCTCAAGATCAGAGGTACTTTTTATGGGTTCTTCAGTGCCTCGCATAACTTCGGAGAAGGCTTGTCTTTCGTGTTCGTAAGCCTTCTGGTAGGTGCTGCCGGCTGGCAGTGGGGATTTTTCGGTGCTGCCCTTGCCGGTGTGCTCGGTGTCTCCCTCATAATCCTGTGGCTGCATGACAATCCTGAAAGCAAGGGACTTGAGCCTGTGGAGATCCTCGCGGGAGAGAAGAGCAGAGAGCAGCTTGAGATGGAGGCAAAGGCGAAGGAGGTCGGCGCAGCAGATGAAAAGGCCGAGTCCGGACGCATTCAGAGAGCAGTTCTCCGCAATCCTGGAGTGTGGATCCTTGCTCTGTCAAGTGCTTTCATGTATATGAGCCGCTATGCCATCAACGAGTGGGGAATGTTCTTCCTTCAGAAGGTCAAAGGTTTCGGACTTCAGGAGGCCGCTTTCATTATTGCTGTCAATACAGTCATGGGAATCATCGGTACAGTGGCTGCAGGATGGATCTCAGACACACTCTTCAGAGGTGACAGGAAATGGCCGGCCCTTGCAGCCGGAATCCTGGAATCGATTGCACTGCTGCTCTTCCTTTACGGAGGGGACAGCTGGTTTGTCAATGTCCTGGCAATGACCCTGTTCGGAATCTCCATCGGAGTCCTCATATGTTTCATCGGCGGTCTGATGGCTGTGGATCTTGTGCCGAGAAAGGCTACGGGTGCTGCCCTCGGAATCGTGGGACTTGCTTCGTATGTGGCTGCCGGTCTGATGAATGTGATCAGCGGTTGGCTTATTGACGGTCAGGCACTACGCGATGAGGTCACAGGAGAGATAGTCCGGTATGACTTCACATACGTATCCCTCTTCTGGGTAGGTGCAGCGGTGATTTCCTTCATCCTGCCGATATTCAACTGGAAAAAAAGACGACAGGAAATATAATCATAGAAAGATGAAAAAGACAATATCAGCGATTATCGTGTTGATCGTTCTCGGCTTCGTCGCATGTGATCCGCAGATCGAACAGCCGGAAGAACCGGATCAGGAGCCGACTGATACAACTCAGACCCAGAAACCGGAAGTGGGGGACAGTCTCGAGATTAAAGACGGCATGGCCAGATTTCTCCTGCAGGATTCCCCTTTAGTGGAGGCTGCGGGCGGCAGAACTGACTGGACCAAGGTGACGGTCACCGTGAACGGTAAGGAATATATACCTGCCGTACAGGAAGACGGAAAGGTCTATGTGGATGTTGAGGATTCGGAAGCGGCTGTCTATGAAGCTGTACTGGTCACGGAGGAGACGACGAAATACCATGGCGACACACCACTGGAAGATGTTGTACATCCTTTTGCATATGCGTACCATACCTTGGGAAATACCCTGACTGTCCTTCCGAAATACGCATCCTACGATGAAGAAAAAGGCAATCTGCTGTCCTTCTCATCCGGACTGTCAATGATAGGTCTGACCGTCCAGGGAATGACTTCCATATCCTCCATAAAGGTGACTGACCCACAGGGAACCATATTAGGTGGAACAGGTTCATATGATCCTCAGACCAGGTCCTTCAAGATGGAAAAGGGACTGCCGTTCATGGTCCTGAACTGCACCAACAGGGGGGCATTTGTCTCTTCGTCAGGAAACGTATTCATGATTCCGGTTCGTTCGGGACAATATTCCAAGGGACTGGAAGTTACCATATGCAGTGCTGACCACCTGATGTGCAGGACAAGCATACCTTCGTTCACTGTTGACAAGGATGAGGTCCATTCCTGCATGGTGACATGGAAGCCGGACAAGAATCTTCTTTTTTATGAAGGCTTCGACAACATGGTCTGGGGCGGAGATGTGGTTGCCGGTGAGGACTCCTTCGGAATGAATCCTGTGGCAGGTGATATGACGATCAAGAGCGGCAGGACTCTGAGAGGATATGAGACACCTCTTTATCCTGTCTCATATGAAATGGCCGGAGCTGGGTATATCCAGGAATCAAATCTTTCGGTGACGGAAGGAAAGGATGTTTCCGGGTCGAGATATCTCTCGGATTCATATATCAAGAGCCGTAACATAGGCGGATATCTCAGACTTTACCGTTGCCAGGAATATCAAGGCTATGTATCAGTCGGTGACACATATAATGGAATAGTGGAACCTGTCTTTGCAGGAGAGATTTCGGATGCTCACAGGGATATCGTCATCAGCTTTGACATATGTGCAGCCTCTGACTTCGATGATGATCTGTCGTTCAAGGCAACAAACGGTGGAAATATAATATCCTGCATGGTGGACGGGACCGAACTTCCGGAGACTGTCTTCTCCCGCAAGTTCTCCAAGACCGGATCGACTGCGACTCTGGACAGGTCGGCAGTGACTCTTCCTGCATCGGATGGCAGATGGCATAATGTGGAACTCACGGTCAGGAACATGAATGACAAGTCAACATTCACTCTGACCACAGCTGCATCCCACTCAAAGCCCGGTGCATATCGTTTCTATCTTGACAACTATCAGGTAAGAACCCTTAAGGACCATGCAGACCGTGATGGATCCACCCTCAGGGTTATGTACTGGAACATCCAGAACGGAATGTGGGCGGACCAGGATAACAACTACAACAATTTCGTGGCCTGGGTCAAGAAATACAATCCGGATGTCTGTGTATGGTGCGAGGGCGAGACCATCTTCAACACTTCGGGTGACAAGGTCAACGGCACCAACAGGATTCTCCCGAACGCATGGGCTTCAGTGGCGCAGCGTTATGGACATAATTACTGGAGCAAGAGCGAGGACAGGGACAACTACCCTCAGATCATCACATCGAAATATCCGATAAACACCTTGGCCAAAATAGGTCAGATCGGTACCACCGATGCATATGTCGAGCACGGCTCAGGCCTCTTCGAAGTGGAGTTCAACGGCCACAGTGTATATTTCGTGTCCTTCCACGCGTTCGCGCACGCCTATGACCCTAAATATACAAGCTCCGGTACCGACGCTCAGAATGCCTCTGCTGCATTGTATGAAGGCGACTACCATCGTGAAAAGGAGATCAGGTATGTGTATGAGCAGACTATAGAAAAATATCCTTCGCAGTCCAACTGGCTTATGATGGGAGACTTTAACTCCATCTCAAGCCTGGATGCCGAGCATCACACCGGCATCAACGATACAAACTGGCTCCTGCACGACCATATTCTCGGCAAGGACTATCTGAAGGATATCATTGCGGAGAGGAATGCACCGGAGGACTTCTTCTCGTCGATTAACGGAGACTCAAGGAGAATAGATTTCATATATGCATCTCCTGCAATGTATGACCGCATAGAAAGCACAGCCATAATCATAGACTCGTGGACGGTCCTCAGCCAGGACAAGAGTGTCTCTGACAAGGGCTATTTCTGCCGTCCTTCGGATCACAGACCGATTCTCGTGGACTTCAAGATGAACTGATATGAAGAAGATTATCATTCTGGTAATGGCCGCTGTCCTTTCCCTGGCCGTTGCCGATGCACGGGGAAAGGAACTGAAGGTGCTCTACTGGAACATCCAGAACGGTATGTGGGCCGGTCAGGAGGATAACTATGATGCATTCGTGAAATGGGTCAAGGCCCAGGATGCGGATGTGTGCATATGGTGCGAGGCAGAGACCATCTATTACACTGGAACTTCCAAGCGCCTTCCTCGGGAGGACCGTTATTTCATCTGGGATGAGGTGGCTCCGAGGTATGGACATAAACATATATATGTGGCAGGTCATCGTGACGGCTATCCACAGGTGATCACGTCGAAGTTCCCGATAGAGAACGTGAAGAAGATTGTCGGTGACGACCGGATCGTAGTGACCCACGGAGCTGGGTGGGCGCGCGTGAAGGCCTATGGAAAGACCTTCAACATAGTATCGCTGCATACCTGGCCGCAGAAGTCTCATTTCAGGTACAAGGAGGCTTCAAAGGAAGAGCGTGACGCCAGTGCGGCACGTAATGAGGGTGATGTCAACCGTCTGGAAGAGATGACCTGGATATGTGAGAATACTATTCTTACGGACCCTCAGGCGGAGGATAACTACTGGCTTATGGCAGGTGACTTCAATGCCGTCTCGCCGAAGGACAACTGGGTTTACAAGTTCCCGGAGGGAGATTCGAGGCTTCTTGTGCACGACTACATACTGAAGAACACCCCTTATGTGGATGTCATCTGGGAAAGGCATCCGCGCAATTTCTACACCACTACATTCGAATACAAGAGGATAGACTTCGTTTACCTGTCTCCGGCCCTATATGGGCTTGTGGAGGACGCACAGATTGTAGAGGATGAGTATACAAGGCCTCACAGACACGCGTCTGTGAAGAACTTCCAGGATCCTTCCGATCATCTCCCCATCATAGTCAATTTCAAAATCAAATAATAT
Organism: Candidatus Cryptobacteroides sp.; assembly: GCA_045127905.1. Lineage (GTDB taxonomy): Bacteria > Bacteroidota > Bacteroidia > Bacteroidales > UBA932 > Cryptobacteroides. The sequence continues at coordinate 20,917 of JBGVQX010000009.1, read as the reverse complement.
CTTATGAAGTTAAAACTATCGACATTGATTCCGCTGGCAATGCTCGGACTTGCCCTTGTGGCGTGCTCCAAGGACGACCGTAATGCACCTCGCACGGATGGATTCGAGATCCACGCCATGGCGGACTGCAGCGATGAGCCTCTGAAGGAGTTCTGCGTAGACGTCCTTGAAGGCACTTCGGAACTGTACATCAGGACTGATGTGACAGATTTCAATGTGTTCTGGCAGGATGCGGCAGGCACTCCTTGGCTGGAGGTATCGGCTTGTGAGAAGACAGATGTCCCTTCTGTCTGGAAAGTGACCCTGAACTACATCGGCAGGTCGGAAGGTGTTCTCTACACCCGCAGGACAGGCACGCTGTCCGTGACCAAACCTGAAGTCAATCTCGCGGCGTTTCTTTCCGTGCATCAGGGTGCGATCGAAAGGACCGGCAACGACTTCTCTGACTTCAAGTATGGCTCGTGGCTCCCTGACGATGCGTCTGGTGAGATGCCTTTTGAAAGCTGGTCTGACGCCCTTAAGAAGAAAGGGTTCTCTTCTGAAACTGCCCTGGCCTGCTTCGGAAGGTACGGACACCTGAAGATCGGTGACGGAAACGGCACCAAGGGAAATCTGGTGACTCCGACCAATGGTCTTCATAGATACGACTCCCTCCTTATGGTTTCGTTCAAGGTAGCGGCCTATCCGGGTGACGATAAGTCATTCAAGGTGGATGTCGTGGGCGGCGGTGTCATCCGCGATTTTGCTGCGGAAGGCAAGACCAGCCTCACTCTTGAGACCGTGGACATCACAACCAATGCCGTGACTCAGGAGGGACTCTGGAAGCCGGAGACCAACTTCATAGTCTTCATATCATCTGTGGAGAACAATCCTGTGGGTGTGAACACTTGTCTGAAGATCACTTCAGGAGCATCCGGAAACGGCAAGGGATCGCGTCTGTTCATAGATGACTTTTATGTAATGAAACTGGTGCAGGACCAGGACGTCGACTATTTCCTTATGAACCAGGGAAGCGGACGCGACAGGATTCTTGCCCCTATTAACGACTAAAACACCTAATGATGAAACATAATCTGCAAATGAAATGGCTGGCAGTCCTTGCCTTTGCCCTTTCCTGCATCTGTGCATCCGCACAGTCACAGGTGAAAGGTCACGTATACGACTCGGCCGGTGAGCCGCTCATCGGTGCCTATGTGACGATCGAAGGCACTACGACAGGCTCCATAACTGACATTGACGGAGCCTATGTCATCACAGCGAAGCCTACTGATGTGCTCAAGGCTGAATATATGGGATTCACTCCGGCAACGGAGATCGTAGGCCAGCGCGCTGTCATAGACTTAACTCTTACAGAGGACCAGAATCTCCTTGAGGACGTCGTGGTCATCGCCTATGGTGCGGCAAAGAAGTCCGACCTTACCGGATCGGTGGCCAATGTCAAGATGGGCGACATCAAGGATGCCCCTGTGCTCTCGATCGACAACGCCCTCCAGGGACGTATTGCCGGTGCCGACTTTATGTCCACTGACGGTGCTCCGGGCTCGACCACCACAATCCGTATCCGTGGTACAAGGTCCATTTCCGCATCCAATGAGCCTCTGTTCATCGTGGACGGCATTATGGATGCTATCCATGACCTGAACGACATATCATCTGACGATATCGCCAGTATCTCTGTCCTCAAGGATGCATCTTCGACAGCGATCTACGGATCGCGTGGTGCCAACGGTGTCATCATCATTACTACAAAGAAGGGCTCCAAGACAGATGGAAAGGTCAATATTTCCTTCAAGGCGGATTTCAGCCTTTCACAGTTGCCTAAGTCGCTCGATATAATGAACGCTTCCGAGTTCGTGCAGTATCGTAACGACTATGCATATTTCGGAGACGACAAGAGTCACGCGAACGTGAATGAGAACACTCCGCTTTCTGGCTCTGTCTATGCGGATCCGTTCAGCTACGGAGAAGGCACCGACTGGATCGGAAACATCACCAGGAACGCATTTTCGCACAACTATTCGCTCTCTCTGACAGGAGGTAACGAGCACGGCTCGTTCTATGCATCTATGGCATACAACGACACAGACGGTATCATCGATGGCAGCGGCCAAAGACGTTTCTCCGGCCGTATCAAGGGTGACAGACAGATCTTCCCTTGGCTCAAGGCTTCATACAACGGATCATACACCTGGCGTCATACCGATGAGAACAAGGCCACCATCGGTGGTACAAGCTGGTGGAACGGTGCCCAGTACCTGTCGCCGCTGCTCAAGGTGACGGATTCTGAGAACCCTCTCTACAACCTCGGCCAGAAGATCAATACTCCGAGGGCGATGATCGACCTGAACACCAACCAGACAAAGAGAAATTCGATGAACCATGCCATCAGCGTGGACATAACCCCTGTCGAGGACCTCGTGATCTCCAGTGTGTTCTCATACTATCTCTATTTCAGACAGAACTACCGCTACTTCCCGGGCTCCCTCCCTGCAAAGACAGAAAACGAGGGCGGACAGGCATACAGGGCTGACTATAGCGAGAATTCGATGTCTGACGAGACCACGATCAGATACAAGCTTGAAAAGAACGGCCACACCTTCCAGCCTCTCCTTGGATTCTCCCTCTACAGATTCTCCGCAGAGAATTTCTCGCTACAGGGACAGGGATATATGGATGACGAGGTGATGTGGAACAATATGAATGCGGTTCTTGACAAGGAGACCTACAGTGCAGGAACCTCGTTCAGCAGCAAGACCAAGATGTCCGGATTCGCCAGAGTGGACTACAACTGGAAGTCACGTTACTATATCACTGCCACAGGCCGTTATGACGGTGCATCCAATTTCGCTGCGAACAACAAGTGGGCCTTCTTCCCGTCTGCAGCCTTGAGGTGGAACATCTCGAATGAGAATTTCATGTCCGGTGCATCGTGGATCGACGACCTTTCGCTCAGATTCAGTGCCGGTCTCACCGGTAATGACGCAATCAGTGCGTACTATTCCCTCGCCAAACTCGACAGCACCACAGGAGGATATCTCTTCGATGGCTCACAGCCGGTATCCTTCTACAGAAGCCGTCTCGCAGAGCCTGGACTTACCTGGGAGAAGACCGCCTCATATAACCTCGCCCTCGACTGGACTATGTTCGGAGGAAGAGTTTCGCTCACCGCAGAAGCCTATATGTCGAAGACCACAGACCTGCTCCTGCAGGTGCAGGTGGCCGAGCAGACGGGATATGACAAGCGTATGTGCAACCTTGGAGCAATCTCCAACAAGGGTGTCGAGCTTTCCATCGAAACCCGCAATATCGAGAGGAGGGACTTCCAGTGGACGACTTCCCTGACCTTATCGCACAACACACAGAAGGTGCTTGACATCGGCTCTGAAGACTTTGTGTCTGCAATGGACTGTCCTGGAAACAATAAATACATGATGTATGGATATGTGAAGGGATATCCGCTCAACTCGCTCTGGGGATTCAAGTACGGCGGCATCTGGAAGTCGGATCAGGAGAGGGAAAGGAACAAGCAGACCAAGGCCTATGCGAGCGAAAGCACGAAGTGGGCTGACGGTACGCCGAGGTACTATGACATCAATCACGACGGCGTCCTGAATCAGGAAGACCTCGTATACCAGGGAAGTGCGGACCCTATCCTTTACGGAGGTATGCAGAATACTTTCTACTACAAGAACTTCAAGCTTGGTGTCTATCTGGCGTATTCTCTCGGCGGAAAGATCTACAACTACGGAGAGTTCTACCAGTCCGGAGGTATGTACACCAACCAGTTCCGCTATATGCTGAACTCCTGGCACCCTGAGAGAAATCCTGAATCGAACATCCCTCGCGCAGGCTACACAGACGTGGCCCTCCCGAGCGACTTTATGATTCACGATGCCTCATATCTCAGACTCAAGAACATCAGCCTCGGCTACACCCTTGACCTTTCGAGGAAGTGGAAGGGAGGCATCAAGGATGTCACTGTTACCCTTTCAGGAGAGAACCTCTACCTGTGGAAGAACTACAACGGATTTGACCCTGACGTATCCAGCGAGGGAACATCTTCTACCCTCCGCCGTGTGGACCTCGGAGCATATCCGAAGCCAAGGACATTCACTTTCAGCATCCAGGTAAGGTATTAATAGAAAAGAAATCGAGCTATGAACATATTCAAAAAGATAATCGGTGCGGTCTTTATGGCCGGTCTGCTCTCGGGAGCGGTATCCTGCTCGCTCGAGGAGGACACTTCGTCCATCTCGACGCCGGATAACTTCTTCCGCAACTTTGCGGAGTGCCAGTCTGTGGTGAACGGCTGCTACATTCCGCTCAAGAGCATATACACTTACCAGTATTTCCTGGCTGTGGAGTGTGTTTCAGATATAATGTATTGTCCTTCAGGTACATTGGATGCGCAGTTGGATATCAGCCCAGTGAAGCCGCGCTTCGGTACTACAGTGTGGAAACAGTGCTACCTCGGAGTGCAGAGATGTAATTTCGCTATTCCAGGCATTGAGGGCTGTACGGCGCTTTCAGATGCGGAAAGAAATCAGCTACTGTGTGAGGCAAGGGTGCTCAGAGCCCTTTATTACTGGCATCTGACCTGCTTCTTCGGAGATGTACCTTTCTATATGTATGACGTCTCTGACACGGAGACCCTTCTCAAGGTGGCTGAGCTTCCGCGTATGGATGCCGATCAGAGCCGTGCAGACCTGATCGCAGACCTCAAGGAGATCGCTCCTCTGGTGTCACAGACAAGGACATCCGACAACAAGGAACAGCGCCTCGGCGCAGCAACAGCGTGGATGCTCATCGCGAAGTTAGCTGCCTGGAACAATGATTGGGAAGAGGTCGTTAATGCTGTCGACAAACTGGAGGAAATCTACGGTGACCTCAATCAGTATCCTCTCGAGGACATTCAGTTCCGTTGCAAGAACACTCCTGAGTCCATCTTCGAGATCCAGCACACTTACACTGAGGGCGGTCTGTCATATGTGTCCAATGTGGCTTGCGTGACGACTCCTGTGAGAAACAAGGATGACATCTATGACGGCGTCCAGATTCCTGAACTTGGCACGACAGCCAAGACCTGGCAGCCGGCATATGCCAATGTATACTTCTGCCAGGGTCTTATGCCTCGTCGCGGAAAGGACCTCAGGAACTACTACAATGTTGCCTGGGAGTGGGAAGGAAAGGCATTCGAGAAGGTTACAACGCGTCCTTATCCGGGTCCTAAGTTCTGGTGTCCGAATATGAAGGAAGGCAACGACGACAACAACTACAAGGTGTTCCGCTATGCTGATGCACTCCTTCTCAAGGCAGAGGCTCTGTGCGAACTCAACCAGCTCTCAGAGTCTGTGAAGTATCTTGATATGACAAGACTTCGCGCAGGCCTTGCAGGATATACCCTCCGCACTCAGGTCCGCCTGAGGGAGGAGATCCGCAACGAGAGGGCAAGGGAACTCTTCGGAGAGTTCCAGCGCAAGTATGACCTCGTACGCTGGGGCATATGGTATGATGCGGTGACGGACTACAGCGACTATCCTTCACTTGTCAATAATATGAAGCCTTGCCACAGGTTCTATCCTATTCCGGATACCCAGGTTGTGTACTCGAAGTACAACCTCGACAATAATGAATATGCCCAGTACGGTATGTAAAAGGAGGATTTATGAAGAAAATTGCAATATTTATCACTGCGCTTGCGCTTTTCGCTTCATGCGACAAACCTTACAAGATGGATCTGCCGCTTTCAGTGGCACAGCGCAACATCTCCCTCAGCAAGGATGCCGGCTCGACCCACGTCCTTGTATATGCTGACGGAGACTGGACGGCGACGTTCACCGAGCCGGTCGACTGGGCAAGTCTGAACAAAGTGTCCGGATATGGAAACAGTGACCTTGTGTTTACCTACAGTGCCAACTACGGCATTGCGCGAAGAGTGGGAATCGTCCTGTCCAAGGACGAGCTCCGCGACACTGTCGTGATGACCCAGGCTGGTCCGGTAAGTACTCCTATATATGAACCTCAGGTTACTCAGGTGCCTCTTTTCAATACTGCAGGTACTGCCGTGGTCAATGCGGTCGGAAACCTTCTGTATTGTGCTGATGCCGTGTATGCATATGCAGTGTACAGCAAGGAAGACGGCACAGAGGAGACAGTGCTTATCGACGGCCAGGATGCAGATCCGTCGCACTGGATCACATCTTTCGAGGCGGAACACGACAAGTTCCGTTTCGGTGTGGCAGCCAACGCTTCAGGTGCTCAGAGGACTGCCAAGCTCAGGATCACCATTGCCAATCCTACCGGTATGACATTCAACAAGTATGTGACCGTTACCCAGAGCGAAGGCAAGGCTGCATTCAAGCTCCCTGCTCTCGGATATGGTTCTTATGGCCCTGATGCTCAGACTCTTGTTGTCGAGACTTTGGAAAATACGATCTGGCCTTATCAGGACAATATGACCATTACGATTCAGGACCCGAGCTGGATCACCGATGCCCATATGGTTCCGGGAGGTCTCAGCCTTACACTCACCGAGAATAAGACAGGCAGCCCACGTCAGCAGAATTTGACCTTCACATACGTCTCTGACGCAGGCGAGATCATCAACGCCAAGTTTACAGTAATCCAGTCAACTAAATAACAGGAATGAATATGAAGAGAAATATATTTAGAGCGTTTTCCGCTTCGGTGGTCTTCCTTACCGCATTGTCCTGCAGCCTTGACGAGACAGCGGACGTAAAGCTGGTTGAGCTGGGAACTCCGCTTGAAGACAATGTCTGCATCGTCGAGGCCGAGGGTGGAGAATACGAACTTGAGATCTATTCCAACGGAAGCTATCATATAGAGAGGCTTGATCAGAGCAGCTGGCTCACTCTCAGCGCTATGAAGGGAAACGGTGACGGCACTCTGACGCTGACATCCACCGGCAATGATGAGTTCAAGAGAATGACTTCATTCGCACTGTGCAGTGACGTGGACGAGCGTCGTGACACAGTATACGTGAAGCAGAAGGGTAAGATCGAGGCAAATCTTTCGATGGGCAATACCTCTATGGTGGTGCCGGGAGCCGGCGGTGAGTCAAAGGCTTCGCTTTCCACTAACATCCCGTTCGAGTACTTCAAGGTGAACGTCGACTATAACGATCCGGAGAATGTCGGATGGCTCGACCCTGAAAAGGTTTCTATGGCCGGCGACGGCCAGGACAGGACGCTCAGCATCTGGACAGATCCAAACCCGGATGATGTTTCGGTCCGTACAGCATCCCTCAACCTCTCTTTCGTGGACGGATGGGGTGACAAAGTTGCGCTTGAGCTGATCGTGATGCAGAAGAACTCCAACGAGGGCCTTGGTGTGCTCAAGTCTTTCGCCGAGATCAGAAGCACTTATCCGAACGGCGGAGAAGTGACCGAAGACTATATTCTTGAGGGTATTGTAGTCAGCAACACCGAGGGTGGAAATGCCGGCGAGAACGAGCAGATCAGTGCTTCCGCAATCGACTATACTGTCTCACAGAGGACTGTATATGTGCAGTCTCTTGACGGAAAATACGGTTTCTCCCTTCTCACCGAGACAGAAGAGGACAATATCTTCAAGCAGTTCAACAAGGTGCGGGTGCTCCTCAAGGGTACGGAGATCTATCTCTTCGACAATCCGGCCAAGTACTACCAGATCAAGGGCGTGAAGAAGAGTATGGTCGCTTCCAATGTGAAGGCGGCCGAGTCGGAGATTGTCGTGAAGCAGAAGCATTTCAATGAGCTCACTGATGATGACATCTTCACCTATGTCACTCTTAAGGATGTCGAGTTCCCTGTTAGAAAGGGATCCATCTGTCCTATCAACGAAGGATATTCTATTGCCGGAAAGTCTGACCGTATCGCCAAGTTCCCGCTTTTGGTACGCGACATCAACGGCGACAGCTTCTATATGTATACAAATACTGTCTGCACATATCGTAACGACGGTACCCGCGTTCCTCAGGGATCGGGAAATATTTCCGGCGTGATCGTGCATGAGCGTTTCTCGCGCTTTGAGTGGAAGAACGGTATGGACCTCCTAGATATGGAGACAGACCCTGAGCTCGGAAACATAGGAAGATATCAGATCCGTCACCAGACCAAGAGCGACATCTATGACCAGATGCAGATGGACTTCAAGGACAGCTTCTCGGAGCTTCTCGTGGAATACCGCTACTGGAATCCTGACATTGAGAACGGTGTCCAGAGGCCTACATACGGAGATAACGGATGGTTTACCCACACTTACCAGAAGAAGTATACAGGCACGGAAGCCAAGGAATATACCGAGGAAGTGTATAAGCAGCATATGTCTGCGGAAGTATGTTTCTCATACCTTGGCCCTATCGGTCTTGCAGGCACTATGTTCGGAGCCAACACCGGCAATGTGAACGGACTTGGCATCGTCCTGGACTCGGACAAGGACCGTTATAATCCCGAGATGTCAGAGTGGGTGGGCGAGTTCAACGGCACCCGTCAGTGGCTTGCCCCGGAGACATCTATGGCTGATGCTGAGATCCCTATGCGCGTGGCCAACGCCGGCAGCGGAGCGGGAAAGGGTTGGTGCTCTTCTGACTGCTACTGCGCGTTCAGAAGCCTCAAATGGTGGGATTTCGACCAGAACAGGGGATATGCCTGGATGCTGAACTTCTCGACAAAGGGCGTCAGCAGCAAGCTCTCGATGCAGATATCAGTGCTCAACTCATCGCAGAGATTCCACTCTCCGCGCTACTGGAAGGCAGAATGGTCTGAGGTTGACTCTATGGATCCTTCAAAGGACGCCCAGTGGCATCCGATAGGCGAGTATACAGTTCCTGACATTTCACAGTGGACAGGCACGCTCTTCTCGTCAGTTGTGGGATACAAGGCCATCAATATGGACCTTCCTGCGGAACTCCTCGGAAAGGACAATGTATATATCCGTCTGATGCCGGTCAACGACCTCTGCAGCAGCGGTGGAGATTACACCGACACCTTCATCACCGATGATGAGGACGGCGACAAGCACGCGAGCTCGATCGACTATATAGCCATCCGCTATAACAAGTAACCGCCTGTCATTTCGAGCGGCCGAAGGGTGTCGAGAAATCTAAATATCAACATTAACCAACTAATAATAACTATTATGAACAAAAAGTTTTTCATTATGGCTATTGCGGCAGTTCTGGCCATCTTCATCAGCTGTAACAAGGAGAAGACTCCTGAACAGCCGACTCCGCAGATCACAGCGATCTCTCCTGCAAGCGGTCTTGCAGGCATCGCTGCAACAATCACAGGAAAGAACTTCTCAGTTGAGAAGGACGGCAACGTCGTACTTTTCGGCGAGGCTGTGGCTACTGTGACATCAGCTTCTGCAACATCTCTCGTTGTGATCGTTCCTGAGAACGAGCCTGGCAAGGTATCGGTTACCGTTGCAGTAGGCGAGAAAGTTTCAACAGGCTTCGACTTCACTTATGAGGTGCCTGTATATCCTGCAGAACTCCACTCACTCAATCCTGCAAAGGCTCAGATGGGTGCGGAGATTACACTCGTAGGAAAGCACTTCGGTGACGACGCAAGTGTTTATACAGTTCTTTTCGATGAGGATGTTGCCGAGATCAAGCGCATTACCGACGAGGCTATCGTAGTTGTCGTTCCTGAGACTCTTGACGAGCAGGCAAATGTCATCCTCAAGAAAGGTGACGAGATGATCCCTACAGTCCAGCAGTTCACATACGAGTTCCCTAAGACTCTCGCTATGGGTGCAATCACAGGCATCATCTATGAGGCAGGCACTGACTTCACAGTTCCTGTAGAGAATCTTGCAGAGGCTGACGAAGTAAAGGCTGTATTAGTAGGCAAGGACGGCGAAGTCGAGGTTGAGTGCCTCGCAGAGGATGGCGTACTTATTGTATACGTTCCGGCTAAGCTCAAGGGCGACTACAAGCTCAAGGTTTATGTAAAGGGCTGCCTCCCTGTAGAGTCTGCAGCAGAGTTCGCAGTATACTATGTTCCTCAGTATCAGCTTGATCTTACCGATCCTTCCGGATATATCGGAGGATATGGCTCAGGTTCGCACAAGGACGGTGTAGGTTCTGAGGCAAGATTCAACTCAACCAGCGGCGTGGCTTTGGCTTCTGACGGTTCGTTGTGGGTGACTACCATCGGTGGAACAATTTCAAACAACACCGGACACGCTATCCGCAAGGTCAATCCGACTACAAAAGAGGTTACAACAGTGATCGAACCAGATGTGTTGACCCTTGGCAAAACACAGAATATCTATCCATACCACGGAGCTTTCGCTTCAAACGGTGACTACTATGCCGCTTGCAAGAACGGCAAGTTTATGATCGGTAAGGTATCTGCTGCCGACAATACCTGGTCAGTATTCGAGTGTACAAACACTCCTGCAAAGTACAATGATTCAAAGGGCATCAACTTTATGAATCTCATCCTTGATGCTCAGGACAATATCTATGTATGCGACCGCGACCAGAGCCGTATCCTCAAGGTGAATGCAGGCTCTACTGACGTTGCTGCCACAATCCAGGTCAAGGCAACAATCAACGGTGAGGAGAACAACATCCAGATTAACCATTTCGTTTGGGGAAAGAACAAGGAGCAGTTCATTGTTTCAGGCGCTGATGACCTCGTGCTTGTTCTCGCGGATATGAGCGGAAACGGAACAGTAATCGCCGGAAATGGTCTGAAGCCTCATTATTATGATGGAACTAATACCAACAACTCAGGAACTACACTGAATTTTACTGACGGCGAGCCGGGTAACCCTCTTTCTGCAACAATCGGTCAGATCGGAGGCATATTCTACGACGAGGCAGACGGTTACATCTACTTCAATGATATCAACTCCAAGGCATTCAGAGTGCTCGTACCAGGTGTTGGCGGAGACTATACCAAGGGTGCTGTGAAGACTCTCCTCGGAAATCCGTCTCTGTCAGCATCTAAGGAAGGTGGTCTCAGCAATCTTGGCGGACTGGTAAGAATGTCTGACGGCTCTTTCTATATCGCAGCAAACAAGGCAATAAGCAAGGCTTCTCCAGTAGTGGAGTAATTAAACAGACTATATTCATATGAATATCAGGCTATTATCAATAACAGTCGGCGTGGCGTTTCTGGCAAGCGCCGGCTGTTCTTCTCATCAGCCGGCTGATGATGTCGCTTATCCTGTCACTCAGGAGCATAGGGACAGAGCCTCCGCACTGGTTGCCAGGATGACCCTTGAAGAGAAATGCGACTATATAGGCGGTTCCAAGGATGGCTTCTATATCCGTCCGGTCGAACGTCTCGGCATTCCTCTCATCCGTATGGCGGATGGTCCTCAGGGAGTTCGCAATAACACCAGGAGTACTCTCTTTGCCTGCGGAGTGGCGGCTGCCGCATCCTGGAACGAGGACGTGGCATATGAGATGGGTGTAGCCCTCGGCCAGGATTCCCGCGCAAGGGGTGTGCATATCCTTCTGGGCCCGGGCGTGAACATCTGCCGCAGCCCGCTTTGCGGCAGAAACTTCGAGTATATGGGTGAAGATCCGTGCCTGGCCGCTGCTACAGCCGTCGGATACATCAAGGGAGTACAATCCCAGGGTGTGATGGCCACGGTCAAGCATTTTGCCCTGAATAATCAGGAGTTCAACCGCCATCATGTGAGCTCGGACGCTGATGAACGCACCATCAATGAAATCTATTTTCCTGCCTTCAAGGCTGCGGTGGACGCCGGTGTGGCTTCCGTGATGAGTAGCTATAATCTCGTGAACAACGTTCATGCGGCAGAGAACAGATGGCTTCTCACCGAGACCCTCAAGGACAAATGGGGCTTCGAGGGCTTTGTGATGTCCGACTGGACCTCCACCTACTCTACGCTCGGCTGTGTCCGCAGCGGACTCGACCTCGAGATGCCTGAGGGATTCTGCATGAACTATGATGCAATAAAACCTCTCATCGAGACAGGAGTCATCCGTGAGAAGGATATCGACCGGAAGGTGGAGAACATCCTCGCTTCTCTGATCGCCTATGGTTTCCTCGACCGTCCTCAGCTGGACACAACCATAAAGGAGGATAATCCGTATTCCCGTGAGGTGGCCTACAAGCTCTCATGCGAGTCGGCTGTACTTCTCAAGAATGAAGACGCTCTTCCTCTTAAAAAGGGTGGCAGAGTGGCTCTGATGGGCCCTCGTGCCGACATCATTCCTTGCGGAGGCGGCAGCGGATCGGTGGACCCTCTCTATTCGATTTCCCTTTACGAGGGCATGAATCAGCTGGGAGAGGATTTCCCTGTGACTCTCGTGGGTGAAGACTACAGGAAGGCTGCCCGTACACTGAAAGAGGCTGATGCCGTGGTCGTTTCTGTGGGTTTCGACAGACAGACTGAGAAGGAAGACCATGACAGGACCTTCGCTCTTCCTCAGGGACAGGACGAACTCATCGAGTTCGCTGCAGAGCACAACGACAATGTGATCGTGGTGATCTATTCCGGTGGAGCCGTGGATATGAGCCGTTGGCACGACAAGGTGTCGGCAGTTCTCATGGGCTGGTATCCGGGACAGGAGGGCGGACTTGCCATTGCGCGTATGCTTGCTGGCGAAATATCTCCTTCCGGACGTCTCCCGATCAGCATCGAGGCAAGGCCGGAGGATAATCCGACGTATGACAACTACTATGTGGAGAAGCCGATGACCAAACGCGGACATTCCACTCTCAATGTCACATACGGAGAAGGCATATTCGTGGGATACAGAGGATATGAAAAGAAAGGAGTCAGCCCTCTCTATCCTTTCGGACATGGTCTCACATATACCTCGTTCGAATATTCGGACCTCATGGTCAGCCGGAATGGAGACGGAGTGGATGTGACTCTCACTGTGACGAATACAGGAAACTTTGATGCTGCCGAAGTGGTTCAGATCTATGTGGGCGAGGATAACCCATGCGTTGCCCGTCCTGCCAAGGAACTCAAAGGCTACGACAAGGTCTTCATCCCGAAAGGGGAGTCTGCCGTCGTCACTGTCCGTCTGCCTCGAAGTGCCTTTGCCTTTTACGATGTGGACATTCATGACTGGCGTATCAATCCTGGCTCCTTCACCATCATGGTCGGAGCCTCGTCTCAGGATATAAAACTCAAAGAACACATAATCTTATAATCAAAATCATCAGTATCATGAAAAGTAAAATGACAGAGGAATACGTTTCTCCTTTGACAGGGAACTTCTATGTCACAGCGAATGGTAAGCATAAGATAGGAAAGGTTTATGTCTCAGAATAATTCAGGACAGATGCTCAGAAAACTGATCATATCAGTCTGTGCCGTGCTGTCAGTCATGACGGCATCGGCACAGAATGTCAGATATGTTGATGCCTCAACGCTGACCGTGATCGGCAAACCGCTGCCGACCACCAAGGCATTCACAAGAATCGATACCTCTGTCTATAAGTTCAACGACGGGACTATAGACAGGTATGCCTCTTACTCTACCGGTCTGGCAGTGCTGTTCTCCACAGACAGCCGCACCATACGCGCAAGATGGACAACCGGTGAGAATAATTCAGGTTCCAACATGGCTGCCATAGGGCAGAAAGGTCTGGACCTGTATATAATGAAGGACGGCAAGTGGGTGTTTGCCGGAGTTGGAACTCCAGACATGGACACGCCTCCATATGACAGCCATGAAAGTACGATAGTCGCCGATATGGCGGAAGGACAGAAGCAGTGTCTTCTGTATCTTCCATTGTTCGACAAGGTGGATGAACTTCAGATAGGCATAGAAGAAGGGGCTGCGGTCAGTCCTCTTGCCAATCCTTTCAGACATAAGATAGTGGTCAAGGGATCCAGCATCACGCATGGCGCAGCTGCAAGCCGTCCCGGCATGTCCTACCCGGCACTTATTGGCAGAGAGAACGACTGGTACTGCATAAATCTTGGATTCAGCGGCAAGTCCAGGCTGGAAAAGGAATATGCTGAACTCCTTGCAGATATTCCGGATGTGGATGCCTTTGTGTTTGACACATTTTCCAATCCTTCGTCAGACGTGATATATGAGCGTTTTGATTCATTTGTCGATATCATCAGAGCTGCCCATCCGGGAGTCCCGATGATCTTCCTTCAGACGGAAAGACGCGAGACCAGAAACTTCAGCCTATCCCGCGAAGATTGGGAATCCGCAAAGCAGACAGCTGCCGAAGAGGTCGTAAGACGCAGGATGAAGACTGATAAACACATATACTTCATATCTTCGGAAGGCTTTCTCGGTGACGAACACATAGCTACGGCTGACGGAACGCATCCTACTGACCTTGGTTTCCGGTATATGGTGGAGACCATATCACCGAAAATCAGGAAGATTCTGAAGAAATACGGAGTAAGATAGGCAACTTGTCAATTCTTATTGTCAGAGGCAGCATCCCATAAAGGGTGCTGCTTCAGTCTTTTGTTGAGGGTGAGTTCTCTGGCCGGGATCGGGAGGACCGTGTATCTTGAATCCACGCTGACTGTCTTTTCGTATCTGCCTGTTCTGACCAGATCGAACCATCTGAATCCCTCACCGAACAGTTCCAGCCTTCTTTCATCAAGGACAGCATCGAGGAACTCCTCTTCTGAGGCTGGAGCGGCAGGGGAGAGTCCCCTGTGGACTCTGAGTTCGTTGAGTCTGCCAAGTCCTTCCGGATATCCCTGTCCTTCTGCACTGATAAGATACATCTCGGCAAGCCTGACTATATAGAGCGGATCGTGTCCGGCATCTCCACTGCAGTATTTGTTCAGCACGGGATTGCTGCCCTGATAGTCCACTGAGACGCTCTTTCTTGAATCGTCAGGCCCATACATGTCCATCGCCTCCTGAGTCGGGCAGAAATTATATGCACCTCCCACCGGCGACTGCTTGGTGTAATAGTAGGAACTCATATTCACGCTGCTTTCCTGAACGAGATTCGCAAAGGAGAAGATCTCTTCCCGGTTGTACCCTCCTCGGAAGATGCTGTTGAAGTCAGATAGTGTGAAGTTTACGTCAGCTATGACTTCTTCTGCAACCTGTGCGGCTTCCTTCATCATTCCCATAGCCAGATATGTCCTGGCTAGCAGAGCCTTGGCCGCCTGATACGAGACATGGTTCTTGTCCTGAAAGTCACTCCCGAGCCTGATGGCTTCCTTGAATTCCTCTGCCACGAAGATCCATGCTTCTTCTTCCGGTGTCTGAGGCACATCGGTGTCGATGGTAGAAGTCACGATGGGAATATTTCTCCACCGTGCCGTAATGTTATAATAGTACAATCCCCTGAAGAAATGTCCTGCTGCCAGCATCTCGTCTTTTTTCTGGGATTGCGGCAGCTGTCCGATCTTCTCAATGAAGACGTTGATCTGGTATAGTCCGGCATAGAATCCGTTCCAAGGACTCGCCACAATGCTCTGGTTCGGAGTTATGCCCATGGTGACCAGCAGTTCCGGTGTGTTCATGCCGGATGCTCCGGTGCGGATGATATCTCCGCCGATCAGGTCGAACAGAGCCCAGCCATTGAATGTCGGTTTGTACTGGGCGATGTTGTATGCACCCGTAAGAAGCAGCTGAGCATCCTCCTCGCAGATCAGCTCACTTGAAATGCCGTTGTGCGGATACTGGTCGAGATGTCTGTCGCAACAGCAGAGCAGCGGCAGACATATGAGTATAGGTGTGAGCATTATTTTCTTCATGTCATCAGAACTTTACGGTTACTCCAAATGTGAATGATCTCGGCTGAGGTATCCACATGCAGTCGAGTCCCATTTTGGTGGCGTCGAGACTGGTGTTCACTTCTGGGTCGATGTAGCGGTATGGAGATATCAGGAAAAGGTTGTCCGCAGCTACATATACCCTGATGGAAGTCATCCCCGCCATTCTGCTCTTGTCAGGAGGGATGGTGTAGCCAAGCGACAGGTTGCGGCATCTCAGATATGAGGCGTCATGCAGGAAGCGTGTGCTCTTGAATTTCGTCGAGTTCCAGGACATTCCATATATCGCCCTCGGCACGCTGCTGCTGGTCCCCGGCCCTGTCCATCTTGCCAAAGCCTCCGACCTTTGCGCTGGCCATTCGCCGTTTCCCAGACGCAGACCGCCAGTCCATGTCTGGTATATCTTGTTGCCGTATGAAAACGTCAGAAAGAGGCTGAGGTCGAACCCCTTCCATGATATGCTGTTGTTAAGTCCTCCAGAGAAGACCGGGTTGGCTGATCCCACAAACTGGCTGTCGTTCACTGTATCTATCTCTCCGTCTCCGTTCACATCCTCATATATCACATCTCCTGCGCGGATACCTTGCTTGTAGAGAGTCTCCGGCACCTGACTGTCGTCCTGATAAATTCCCAGCATCCTGATCATATAGAAACTTCCCACTTCTTCATCCACCTTGAGGGCATGGTAGTCGTCAGTGGTCACGATGTCATTATCATCAAGCAATGAAGTCAGACGATTCTTTATGAATGAGATGTTGAAATCTCCCTTCCAAAGGACGCCGTGCCCGGACAGTTCTGAGCCGATGGTGAGTTCTAGTCCTCGGTTCCGCATGGATCCGATGTTGCTGATCTTGTATGTGAAGCCGCTCACGGCTGATGCCGGCTTGTTGTAGAGAAGGTCCTTGGTATCTTTCTGGAACAGGTCGGCAGATACTGTCAGAGCTCCTGACCAGAATGACAGATCTGCCCCGATGTCAAATTGGGAGGCCTTCTCCCATCTGAGATCTCTGTTTCCCTGGGTCATTAGTGCTATCCCGTTTTCATTCAGATAGTTGTATCCTCCGTTTGCCAATGCCTGATAAGCATATGCCCCGATACCTCCCTGGTTTCCTGTCACTCCAAAGCTGGTTCTGAGCTTGAATTCAGTTCTATGTGCAGTCCAGAACGGTTCCTTGGATACGACCCATCCGGCAGATGCTGACGGAAAGAACCCATATCTGTTCTCCCTGGCGAATTTTGACGATCCGTCGGCTCGTGCAGTCAGTGTGAGGAGGTAACGGCTCTGATATTTCAGAGTTGTCCTGAACATAAATGACTGCAGAGCCCATGAGGACATTCCGGAAGTGACATCGGTAAATTCGGCAGCCACTGAATTCACGTCGAAGTCCGAGGATGGAAAACCTTGTCCTGTCTGGGATGCAGTGGATGAAGCATCCTTCTGGAACGAGTGTCCCAGCATAATGTCAATAGCGAAACCTCTTGTCGAACTGAAACCATATGAAAGTATGTTGTCAATCACAACGGAGGTATATGCCTTGCGGGCATCTGTGAGCAGACCGACGGAGTTGCCGTACATATGCTTGGCAGTGTAATATATATGGTCTTCCGCATACATGAAGTCCCCTCCTATGCTGGTCTTGAATTTCAGCCCCTTGATAGGAGTTACCGAGAGATATGCGCTTCCGAACATTCGGAAGTTCCTGTTATATACATCCTGCTCATTGATGGCCTGGATTAGATTGTAGTGAAGAAGGTCCACATCCTTGATCGTGTATGACCCATCCGGATGATATGGAGTGTCCCATGGACGGTGTTCTAATGCATGGGTCAGGATCGATGTACCCATATTGCCGTCAGGTACCCTGTCTGAGTACGTGTGGCTGGCAGTGAGGTTCATCCCGACCGAAAGCCAGTCCCTTATGTCTGAGGTCACATTTGCCTTCACTCCGTATTTGTCTAAACGGCTGCCGATGACCGTGCCCTGGTTCTGACGTGCGTTGGCTGATATGTAGTATCTGTTTCGCTGCGAGCCTCCCGAGACTGAGAGATTGCCATTCCATGTGAACGCTGTACGGAATACTACGTCTGTCCATTTGAACTGTGCTCTGTCAGGAAAAGGATTAGAAAGATGAGACACAGAGGAACCTGTCTGACGGTTGTAGTTGTCGATTGCCTCGTTCTGAACCTGCAGATAAAGGTCTGCATCCGCCACAGCCAGTTTCTTGAGGTTTGGGATATATGATATACTTGTGGATGCATCCGCCGTTACTTTCGGTTCACCCTTGTAACCCTTTTTTGTGGTGATGAGTATGACTCCATTTGTACCCCTTGAACCATAGATGGCTGCCGAGGCCGCGTCTTTGAGTATCTGGATTGATTCTATGTCGGCTGGATTGATGTCTGCAAGAGGATTCAAGGTTTCTCCGCCCCATTTTCCGGCATCTGCCGATGTGTTGCTCAGCGGAATGCCATCGACCACATAAAGAGGCTCATTGCCAGCAGTGAGAGAACCGATACCTCTGATACTCACTCTGTTCCTGCTGCCAGGGGTTCCGGACGAAGCCGTGACATTCACGCCGGCCACTCTTCCTTGCAGGAGGGCATCGGGACATCCAACCTGCCTTTCTCCCTTTTCCAACGGCCGATATGTGCTGATAGCTGAGGTGATATCCTTCTTCTGCATGGTACCGTAACCGACCACAACAGCCTCTTCCAGCATGTTGACGTAAATGCCTTTCTCGTCCTTGGCCGATAGACTTTCGCTCTGAGCTTTCTCTGACAGCACTACGAGGATAAGTTTGCCTTGGAATATAGCTTCCATACCTGTTCCGTGCAGCAGAATCTCCATAGCACGGCTTACGGTTTCCGACTTGGGAGGGGTAACTTTCTTATTTACATCCAGCAGGTCTTCATTATATGCGACAGACAGACCGCTCTGTGTCTCTATCAACTCGAACGCTTTCCTGATTCTGAGTTTCCCCTGAGGGAATTCTACGGTCTGGTCTTGAGCTGAAAGAGTCAAAGTGCAGATTAGTCCGGCGATGACGAGCACCGTGTTGATTGCGGATCTCATGAAGGGCTCTTATCTGATGAAAATATCTTTTTCTTCGATACTGTATTCCATTTCAGGCACGAGTTGGCGGATGGCTGCCATTATTTCGTGCAATGTTTCTCCGTTTGCGAATTTGGCTGTTAGGACTGTTTCCTGATGTTTGTCTGTGAGGAAGTGTATGTTCGCACCGAACCTTCTTTCAACCATCCTTGCAGCCTGTTCCAACGTTTGAGACTTTATATAGATATGTCCGCCTGTCCAGAGCGTAGCCTCGGCAGCGTCAATTACCTTGACTGTGACCGCTCCGCTTTCCTTATCATATGTATATGTCTGGTCAGGGCTGAGTGTTGCCGCTTGGACCCTCTCCTCAGATCTTTTCACAGCAACAGAACCTTTGCAAAGCGTCACTGTTGCACAGCCGTCTTCAGGATAGTCGCAGACGTCGAAAATCGTTCCGTGGACTGTTATCTGAAGTTCCTCTGTCCGGACAATGAACTTATGCTTTCTGTCTGCTGTCACATTGAACAACGCCTCACCAGTGAGTGTGACAACCCTGTTCTTTGAGAATTCATCCGGCCATGTCATAGTCGATCCGGAGTTAAGCGTGACCATGCTGCCGTCCGGCAGGGTGATTTCCTGAATCTCTCCGTGATCTGTAGTGAGAGAAGAAGTGGCCATAAGGTCAGTCTCCTCATGGTCCATCATATGATAGATGGCCAAAGGCGATGCTATCAGAATCAAGGCGGCTGCCGCATACATCATGATGCGCATGACCTTTGCCCTCTTCACTGCCTTCTGCCTGACTTGATATGCCGCCTCTATCTCCCGGGCACTATGCATGACGACCTTGAAGGCAGAATCCGTCTCCTCACGTGTCACCGATGACCCGTCTATGTTTTCCCAACCTTTGAACTTGTATGCAGACATAGGTTTATTGCTGTATATATTTGACGAAAAATCCGATCATAGCCCCCAAGCCTTAAATAAACAGGACCATCACTGATATTATCTTTCTTAATTCCTTTAATGCCAGGTGTATATGATTTTCCACCGTCTTTCTGGTTATACCCATCTTTTGAGCAATCTCCTCATACGACTTTCCTTCCAGACGTGACATTATGAATATCTTTTTCCTCTTTTCCGGCAGTCCCTTTATTATATTGGTCACCTGGATTTCAGTTTCTTTGGCAAAGAACTCACTTTCAGACTCATACTCTCCTTCATCGCCCTCTGTGAAAGGAATCTTTACTTTGTACACCCGCCCATAGTCAATGGCTGCATTCCTGCACATGGTGTACAAGTATGCACCGAAGGATTTGATTTCTCGAAGAAGCACTCTTTGAATCCAGATCTTGATGAATATGTTCTGTGCAAGGTCTCTGGCATCCTCATCGTTATGAATGAACTGGCTGAGAAAGCACTTGACTTTCGGATAATAATGCTCGAAGACCTCCCTGAAGGCTTTTTCGTTACCATCAGCAAGGCCTTGAAGCAGAATCTTTTCTCTCTTGGACGTCATGACCAGATTCCTCTATTTCTGTTTCGGCTTTTCTGAAATCCTTGTGCTGCTGCCGGCGAAAAGCTCTTCTGTAATCTTCATAAAACTGCGGCTATGGAATCAGTCAACAAAGATATTAAATTTATTTGATTTTTTCTTACGAAAATCCCTATGTGAAAAAGGAATTTATCGATCTCTTCACACTTCAGTCAAGACTGAAACAGGAGGTGGAATCGCTTTTTCCTAAACGGGTGTGGATCTAGGCCGAAGTGAGTGCAATCAAGGCACGTAGCGGAGGCCATAATCTGGGGCTCAAAGTTTCATCAATGGTCTATACTCTCCGTATCGAAGAAGCCAAGCAGATTATCCTCCGCAATCCTGGCGTAATATGTGCCGTGCTGAAATTGCAGAAAAATCTGAAAACTTTTTGCAAGATAATTGTCAGATGTGGGGAAAATGTGGGGAAAATCTTATATAAAAAGAGGCTGACCCAAAAGGTCAGCTTCTGTTTTTTTTTGGGGGGGGTAAGAGAAGTTCAGGAGGATAACAACGGAAAACTAAATCCCTCCCACTTCGTGGGCCCCTCCCGTTCACAAGGCCACGGGCGGCCATGGTTTTCCTTATGTTACCCTCCTGAACTATAGCTGCACAGCCTAAAA
>JBGVQX010000008.1:0-7137 GCA_045127905.1 Candidatus Cryptobacteroides sp. | reverse complement strand
TGACCTTGAGCTTAAGGACAGATTGGTAGCCATCCAGAGAGTGACAAAGGTTACTAAGGGTGGTCGTCACTTCAGCTTTGCAGCAATTGTTGTAGTTGGTGACGAGAACGGCGTTGTAGGCTATGGTCTTGGAAAAGCTAACGAGGTTACAACTGCTATTTCAAAGGGTATCGAGGATGCAAAGAAGAACCTCGTTAAGGTTCCTATCCTCAACAAGACTATCCCACACGAGCAGGAGGCTAAGTTCGGTGGCGCAAGAGTATTCATGAAGCCAGCTGCTCCTGGTACTGGAGTTAAGGCGGGTGGTGCGATGCGTGCCGTATTCGAGTCAGTAGGTGTACACAATGTGCTCGCTAAGTCAAAGGGCTCATCTAACCCTCACAACCTTGTGAAGGCTACAGTAGCTGCCCTTGTTGAAATGAGAGACGCTTACACTGTTGCCGGTCTCCGTGGTATTCCTATGAGCAGAGTATTTAAAGGTTAAGGAGGACAGAAGAAATGGCAAAAGTTAAGATAACTCAGGTTAAGAGCAAGAATGGAGCAACTCAGAGACAGATCGCAAATCTCGTTTCTCTTGGTATCCACAGACTCCATCAGACAGTTGAGGTTGAGCTTACTCCAGTTACCAAGGGTATGATCGAGAAGGTTCGTCACCTCGTAATCGTAGAGGAAATTTAATTTTGGAGGACAGACAGATGAAATTACATAATCTTACACCTGCTGCAGGCTCAAAAGGCAGAGAGAAGAGAATCGGACGTGGTGAGGGCTCAGGTCACGGCGGAACATCTACACGTGGTCACAAGGGTGCTCAGGCTCGTTCAGGCTACTCTCGCAAGATCGGCTTCGAGGGAGGCCAGATGCCTATCCAGAGAAGACTTCCTAAGTTTGGTTTCACCAATCCTACAAGGGTTGAGTACAAGGGTATCAACGTTGCTACTCTTCAGGCTCTCGCTGAGGCTAACAACCTTTCAGTGATCAATATCGAGACCCTTCGTGAGGCTGGATTCATCAACAAGAACCAGCTTGTAAAGATTCTCGGTAACGGTGAGCTTACTGTTAAGTTGGAAGTATCTGCAAATGCTTTCTCTAAGTCTGCGATCGCTAAGATCGAGGCTCTGGGTGGTACTGCAACAACACTCTAATAAAAGATGAAGAAACTTATTCAGACAATCAAGAACATCTTTAAGATTGAGGAGCTTCGTACGAGAATCCTTTATACTCTCGGACTTCTCGTAATCTATCGCCTCGGAAGCTTTATTGTGCTTCCAGGCATAGATTCAGCGCAGCTTGCCAATCTGCAGAGCAGCTCACAGGAAGGTCTTGTAGGTCTCCTGAACATGTTCTCAGGTGGTGCATTCGGTAATGCCTCTATCTTTGCGCTGGGTGTGATGCCATACATCTCGGCATCAATCGTTATCCAGCTTCTTGGTGTTTTCGTCCCTTACTTCAGGAAGCTCCAGATGGAGGGCGAAAGCGGACGCCGCAAGATGAATCAGTACACAAGGTATCTCACCATTGCTATCATCTGCATCCAGGGTCCGGCCTATATGGCTAATCTTCACAGCCAGATTCCAGCTACAGCATTTACAGCTGTAAACATGCTCGGCTGGAGCAATTTCTGGTTCAATCTCGTTTCGACATTGATTCTCCTCGGAGGTACGATGTTCGTAATGTGGCTCGGAGAGCGCATCACTGACCGCGGTATCGGTAACGGTATCTCACTCATCATCATGGTCGGTATCATTGCGCGTCTTCCTTATGCTCTCACAGCTGAGATCGGTGAGAAGCTCACAGCTAACGCTGGTGGCGGTCTTCTCCTTCTGATCGTTGAACTCGTTGTTCTCTTCTTCGTGTTCGTAGCTGCCATCGCACTCGTTCAGGCTGTCCGCAAGGTTCCTGTACAGTACGCCAAGAGGGTTATCGGCAATAAGCAGTATGGCGGTGTACGTCAGTACATCCCTATGAAGATCAATGCAGCCGGCGTTATGCCTATCATCTTCGCTCAGGCTCTTATGCTCTTCCCGATGATCTTCTCGCAGTTCGATGCAACAAGAGGTTTCGCTGCTGTAATGAGCAATTATACCGGTTTCTGGTATAACTTCACATTTGCAATCCTTGTAGTGCTCTTCACATATTTCTATACTGCAGTCACTGTAAATCCTACAATGATGGCAGATGATATGAGAAAGAACGGTGGTTTCATCCCAGGAGTGAAGCCAGGCAAGAAGACTGCTGAGTACCTCGGTTCCGTTATGGACAGAGTGACTCTTCCAGGATCTATCTTCCTCGCTCTTATCGCAATCCTCCCTGCATTCGCTATGATGCTCGGTGTGAACAACCAGTTCGCAAGCTTCTATGGTGGTACTTCCCTCCTGATCCTTGTGGGTGTTGTTCTCGATACTCTCCAGCAGATTGAAAGCCATCTGCTCATGCGTCACTATGACGGACTGATGAAGACCGGTCGCCTGAAAGGACGTTCCGGCATGTAATATCGATGAAGTTCTTTGAAAAAATGATAAGGCCTAAGACAGAGGAAGAAATGGCGCTGATGCGTGAAAACGGCTTGCTCGTTTCCAAGACATTGGCTGAGGTCGGTAAGATTGTTGCCCCTGGTGTGACAACTCTTGAGTTGAATAGGGTAGCAGAGACTTTTATCCGTGACCACGGAGCCGTTCCAAGTTTCCTCGGTTATGATGGCTTTCCTGCATCGCTTTGTATCTCTGTGAACGATGTCGTAGTACACGGTTTTCCGTCAGACTACGTCCTGAAGGATGGAGACATTGTTTCAGTCGATTGCGGGACATTCTATAAAGGTTATAACGGAGATTCAGCCTACACCTTCCCTGTTGGGGAGGTGGACGCTGAGACCCGGATGCTTCTGGATGTCACCAAGGAATCGCTCTATAGAGGTATCGCGGCTGCGATTGCAGGAAACAGGACAGGCGACATTGGCTATGCAGTACAGTCATATGCGGAGTCATTCGGATTCACAGTTGTCCGCGAACTTGAAGGACACGGAATCGGCAGGAAACTGCACGAAAGCCCGGGCGTTCCAAATTATGGACGCAGGGGACAGGGTACAAGACTTACCGATGGAATGACGATATGTATCGAGCCTATGATCAATGCCGGTAGCAGAAATGTATATTTAGCTAAAAATGGTTGGGCAGTATGCACTTCTGACGGCAAGAAATCAGCTCACTTCGAATTGACTGTTGCAGTAAGAAAAGGTCAGCCTGAACTCTTATCGACTTTCGACTTTATCGAAAACAAAGTTAAATTTTAAAGTGATTATTGATGCCAAAGCAATCAGCAATTGAGCAGGAAGGCGTAATCGTTGAAACCCTTCCTAACGCAATGTTCAAAGTGGAACTTGAGAACGGACATGTCATCATTGCCCACATCTCTGGCAAGATGAGGATGAATTACATCAAGATTTTGCCCGGAGACAGAGTTAAGGTGGAGATGTCACCTTATGATTTAACAAAAGGAAGAATTTCTTTCAGATACAAATAAAAATTTACGGAAATGAAAGTAAAAGCATCCATCAAGAAGCGCAGCGAGGACTGCAAGATCGTAAAGCGTAAAGGTCGTCTTTATGTGATCTGCAAGAAGAACCCTAAGTTTAAGATGCGCCAGGGATAATTTCTAATTGTATAACAAATTAAGTTAAGATAATTATGGCAAGAATAGCCGGTGTTGATTTACCTAACAACAAGAGAGGAGAGATAGGTCTTACCTATATCTTCGGTATCGGACGCAGCTCAGCTCAGAAGATCCTGACTGAACTCGGAATCGATTTCGATACAAAGGTTGGTGAGTGGAACGACGAGCAGATCGCTGGTATCCGTGGCAAGATCGCTGAGGAGTACAAGATCGAAGGTGAGCTCCGTTCTTCAATCCAGATGAACATCAAACGTCTTATGGATATCGGTTGCTACAGAGGAATCCGTCATCGTATCGGTCTTCCTGTACGCGGACAGAGCACCAAGAACAATGCCCGTACTAGAAAGGGTAAGAAGAAGACAGTTGCAAACAAGAAGAAGGCTACTAAATAATTAGATGAATTATGGCAAAGAAAACTACATCAACTAAAAAGAGAGTTGTTAAGGTTGAAGCTTATGGCGAGGCTCATATTTCATCAACCTTCAACAACGTTATCGTTACCCTTACCAATAATATCGGTCAGGTGATCAGCTGGTCATCAGCTGGTAAGAGCGGTTTCAGAGGTTCTAAGAAGAACACTCCTTATGCAGCTCAGGTAGCAGCAGAGGACGCAGCAAAGACTGCTTATGATCTTGGTCTCCGCAAGGTTAAGGCATATGTGAAGGGTCCTGGTGCAGGACGTGAGTCTGCAATCAGAACTATCCACGGTGCAGGTATCGAGGTTACAGAGATCATCGACGTTACTCCAATGCCACACAATGGCTGCCGTCCAAAGGGTCGTCGTAAAGTTTAATTTTTGTAACATTTAATTAAGGAGAAATTACTATGGCAAGATATACTGGACCAAGTACCAAAATCGCACGTAAGTTCGGCGAGCCTATCTTCGGAACAGATAAGGACTTCGAGAAGAGAAATTATCCTCCAGGACAGCACGGACTTGCTAGCAAGCGTAAGAAGAAGTCTGAGTATGGTATTCAGCTTAAGGAGAAGCAGAAGGTGAAGTACACTTACGGTCTTCTCGAGAAGCAGTTCCGTAACCTCTATGAGAAGGCTTCACGCATGAAGGGACAGAAGGGTGAGAACCTTATCATCCTCCTCGAGTCTCGTCTCGACAACCTCGTTTACCGTATGGGTGTAGCTCCTACAAGAGCAGCTGCCCGTCAGCTCGTTTCACACGCGCACATCACTCTTAACGGTGTTGTATGCAACATTCCTTCAGCTCATGTAAAGCCAGGTGATGTTGTTGCAGTTCGTGAGCGTTCAAAGAGCCTTGAGGTTATTACTAACAGCGTAGCTTCAGCAGCTAAGTACTCTTGGATTGAGTTCGATGCTAAGGCACTCACAGGAAAGTATCTTAACGTTCCTGTAAGAACTGAGATTCCTGAGACTATCAACGAGCAGCTTATCGTCGAGTTGTACTCTAAGTAATAATTAACACCTTAACAAGAATTTATATGGCAATCTTAGCATTTCAGAAACCGGACAAGGTGATAATGCTCGAAGGAACAGACACCGTTGGACGTTTTGAATTCAGACCTTTGGAGCCTGGATACGGACAGACAATCGGTAATGCTCTCCGTCGTATCTTATTGTCTTCTCTGGAAGGTTTTGCTATCACATCAATCAAGATTTCGGGTGTGGACCAGGAGTTCGCAACAATCCCGGGTGTGATTGAGGGTATGCAGGATATCATTCTCAACCTCAAGCAGGTACGTTTTAAGAGAATGGTTGAGACTGTAGACTCGGAGACAGCAAATATCGTGATCAGCGGCAAGCAGGAGTTTACCGCAGAGGATATCTCTAAAGGATTGTCTTCTTTCAAGGTGCTTAACCCTGAACTTCACATCTGTTCTCTTGAGCCTTCAGTTAAACTTGAGATCACTCTTTCAGTAGGCAAGGGTCGTGGATTCGTTGCTGCTGATGAGAACAGGGATATGGACGCTCCTATCGGAACAATTCCTGTAGATGCGATCTATACTCCTATCAAGAATGTAAACTGGACAGTTGAGAACTGGCGTGTAGAGCAGAAGACCGACTACGAAAAGCTCAATCTGGAGATCGTTACCGATGGTTCGATTACTCCTAATATAGCTCTTCAGGAGGCTGCAAACATCCTCATCTACCACTTCAAGTTGTTTACTGATGACAAGAAGCTTTCTCTTGAGAGTGCTATCGAGTCAGAGTCTAAGGAACTTGACGAGGAGTCACTCCACATGAGGCATCTCCTTCTCACCAAGCTTTCAGACATGGGCCTCTCTGTGAGGGCATACAATTGTCTTAAGGCTGCGGATATCGATACTTTCGCTGACCTTGTTTCTTACTCACGTTCTGAGCTTATGAAGTTCAGAAACTTCGGTAGGAAGTCTCTCAACGAAATCGATCTCCTCGTAGAGAAGATGAAGCTTTCATTCGGAATGGATGTTACCAAGTATAATATTGAACCTAAGAAAAAGAACGTTTAAGCAATATGAGGCACAATAAAGCAATCAACCACCTTGGTAGAAAGAGCGGTCACCGCAAGGCGATGCTTGCCAATATGGCTACTTCACTCATTCTCCACAAGAGAATTCAGACAACTGTAGCTAAGGCGAAGGCTCTCAAGATGTATGTTGAACCACTCATCACCAAGTCAAAAGAGGATACAACTCACTCACGTCGTGTCGTATTCAGCTACCTCAAGAACAAGGAGGCCGTTACTGAGCTCTTCCGCACAGTAGCTCCTAAGATCGCTGACCGTCCAGGTGGATACACTCGCGTGTTGAAGACTGGTTTCCGTCAGGGTGACGGTGCTGATATGGCTCTTATCGAGCTCGTTGATTTCAACGAGGCAGCTCTTGCAGCAGCTAACAAGCCTGCAAAGAAGACTACTCGTCGTAGCTCGAAGAAGGCTGTTGAGGCAGCTCCTGCAGCAGAAGTTGAGACTCCAGCTGCTGAGTAATCAGACAACATCGCAGCTACATGCTGCAAACGATAAGACTCCGGATCCATATAGGTCCGGAGTCTTCATTTTATATATGAAGGTCTATTCAGCTTTCTGCCTGTGTGTGCTTCTTATATTGGCTTGGAGTCATGCCTGTGTAGGCCTTGAATGCCGTACTGAAGTAGCTCTGGCTTGCAAAACCAGTCATGTCGGATATCTCTGCAATAGTCCTGTTTGTGTTTTCAATTAGAGACTTGGCCTTTTCAAGGCGGATACGCGTGATGTATTCCTTTGCTCCAGCTCCAGTAATAGCCTTCATCTTGTTGTAAAGAAGTGCTCTGCTGACGCCAAGTTCCTTGCATATCAGTACCTGGTCAAGCTCAGGATTACTTATGTGCTCTGCTATGATCTTATTGAGTTTAAGGATGAAGTTTTCTTCGTTGGAGCCGTATTCCGTAGCGCTCTCACCGCTGATTTCAAGGTAGCGTTTCCTGATGTCTGCCTTACGTCTGAGGATATTGCGCAAAAGTTCCATAAGGGTGTCCACTTCA
>JBGVQX010000007.1:0-3066 GCA_045127905.1 Candidatus Cryptobacteroides sp. | reverse complement strand
ACGTACCTTCTGCTCGTACTGGACGGTAGCTCTTCTGCTCTCGTTCCTCTTCTTTCTGAGGTTTGAGAATGTTGACAGGCGGTCAAAGATCGGGAATGACAGAGACAGCTGTATATATTCACCTCCGTTGTTCTTGAACTGCGCATGGAACGGAGTCGCGACATATCCCTCCATACCTGGATAGGTATAATAACTTGTCGACCATCCTGCGTTCAGTGACAGGCTCGGAGTGAACCTCCATTTTGCTGTCTTGAGTTCAAGCAACGCATTATCCATACGCCCCTTGGCAATTGCGATTGACGGCAGATTATGCACGGCATAGTCGATGATGTTCTCCGTCTCATCTTCCGGTGTCAATGTGACTATCTCCTCCGCGTCCGCCATCGATGTGTCTATGTGCAGTTTCTCATCCATAGGCCAGAACATAAGGTCCTTGAGAGTAAGGAGAGCGTCGGCGTGCTGGTTTCTTGCATTTATCAGCTGATATTCGCGGTCTGCAAGTTCTGCCTCCATCTCAATAACATCGGTATATCCCTTCTGTCCGAGTTCCTCCTGCTTCTTTGCGAGAGTCAACGCATCATGAGCTGTCTGAACCTGAGATTCAAGGATCTGAGCAAGCTGCTCGAAATATACGACGTTATAATATGCTTCCATTGTTGCCAGACATATCTCGTCGCGTGTCAGCTCCTCTTGATCGATTCCCATCTTCAATGCAGTCTTGCTGACCTTCATGTTATTCACCGCCGAGAATCCGTCAAAAAGGGTGATGCCCGCTCCGACCTGATAGCCGTTGTTGAAAGAGGTCGTAGATACATAGGTATTGGTCTCAGGGTCCACAGAGCGACCGAAATTAGAATACGCATAAGTTCCAGCCGAAACCTCCGGAGTGAACACCCTCAGGATCGCATCCCTGCGGGCAACACGTGCATCATCCACATCCATCTGCTGAAGCTTCATCTTAGCAGAGTTCTCCACAGCATACTGCATGCACTCCTTTAGTGTCATCACATCCTGGCCATTAGCCACGGAAGCAAGTCCCAGAGCCACTGCAAAACAAATTATTCTTCTAGAGAAATTCATCTTTTATAATAGGGTTGTTAAGTTTTTATTCATGTTCGTACCAAATAATAACACCCGGCGTGCCAAACTATGTAACCTATTGATATGTAAACAGATGTAAATTCGGGGGGGGTAAATTGAGTGTAAAGTTTCTTTACACTTTTGTAAAGCCAGATCATTGAAATACAAAATCCGGCCAGAAGATTCGCGCCCTCTGACCGGAACAATATTTATGTTTAACAACCTAGGAGGTTCATCCTTTAAGATCCCTGATGGCTTCCATAGCCTCATCAAGTTTCTTCATATTGGTCTTCTGCTGCTTTACGCCCCAGATAATTCCTCCTGCAAAGAAGCAGGCAATGACAAATAGAACGGCAGCATTGAAAGTGTATCCTGAAGCAATCATAGCGGTCCATCCAAGAAGGAGAATAAGAGGGAAAATCATTATTCTGTCAGTCATCACTCTCCAATACTTGTGCTTCGCAACATTCTCGCTTGCCTGAGTCATAGGCAGGCTTGATAATTCCTTCGGATTGAGAGTCCTGTAACACTTGATGTCTAGCAGAAGCCCGGCAAGTGCTATTATGGCGAACAGGGTCGTAAATCCCCAATGGAAGTCCATCTTTATGAAATTGACTGCAAGTATAGGAGAAATGAGATATATCGCAAATCGATTCCTATACCACCTTTCCATTCTGTTGAGTCTTGCTCCAATAACCTGAGAAAGCATCCTCTCCTGTATTACCGAATGCTTTTCCAACTTCTCATTGATGTATCCGAATTGGATTTTGAGCTCATCCAGTTCCTTGAATTCTTCATTATGTGCCATGGTAGAATAAATTAAGCGTTTGACATTTGTTTCAACTGTTCCTTGATACGGAACAACCTGGTGGTGACGTTTGCCAGAGATATGCCCATGATGCCGGCAATATCCTCATAGGTCATGTTCTCCAGCCACAGCAGTATGATCGCCCTGTCAAAGGGCTCCAGCCTGCTTATCCTGTCGTGCAACATCTGAATCTGCCTGCTCTTGGTGTCGTCATCGTTGTAGAGGTCGATGTCGATGGTGAGGGGAACTGTCTCTACATCACGTTTCTTTCTCCTTACCTGATTGTTGCAGGTGTTAAGGCTCACACGCCATATCCAGGTCCTGTGCGAACTCTCTCCGCGGAACTTCGGAAAACCCTTCCACAAGTTGATCAGTATCTCCTGGAACAGGTCGTTAACCTCATCCGCATCCTTGGAGAAGAAGTAGCAGACCGTATATATGGTCTTCCTGTGCTCCTTGACCATTCTGGTAAATTCCCTTTCAAGGGCAACTGAGGCTTCGCCTCGGGAATGTAAACCGGTTTCCATTCCTCTCGACTTGCACTCAGGTTCAAATTCAATGTTGTCCATCAGTGTTTTTCTTTTGTTCTACCCTTTAGACACCAAATTTACCGATTCCTTTCAGAAATAGCGAAGAATTTTGACGCATATAAAGAAAGATGCCCTGCAATTCTCATCGCAGGACACCTCTAACCTAAAACTTAACCTATGAAAAAACTATTCGAAAAATACTTATTGCAAAACCTATGCCTACTGCAATTACATGATATTTATTTCTTAAAACCTGAATATTTTACGCTTCTATGCGATATGTTATGAAATAATGTGTAATTTCGCCAACAAGTTTGATTCCATTGAGAGTTCAATGGATGTGTATTCCAGGTAACCACATTAAAAACAGGAAAAATGAAGCAGAAAGTATCTGTACTATTTATGGTATTGGCTGTAGTGTTCGTAGTATGTCTTGTTACAGCCAATCTACTTGAGACAAAAGTCCTTGATTTCTTCGGCATTACCACAATTACAGCTGGAATGCTGGTTTTCCCGATTTCTTACATCATCAATGACTGTATTGCTGAAGTATGGGGCTTCAGGAGAGCAACACTAGTCATATGGATTGCTTTTGCCATGAATTTCATGGTTGCAGCGGTCGGATTGCTAGCAGTGCATCTGCCGGCT
>JBGVQX010000006.1:0-4694 GCA_045127905.1 Candidatus Cryptobacteroides sp. | reverse complement strand
GATGGAGTAGTCCATAATGGTCTCTCCGTTAGGTCCGAGCCCGTCCAGCTGCTTGAGTCCGCCGTAACGGCTGCCCATTCCGGCGGCAAGAACGAATAATGTAGGTTTCATTTCTGTTGCTATTTTATGTTTCTGACTTTCTTCTCCCACTCCCAGGCTGACCTGAGGGTCTCTTCCAGAGTCTTCTCCGCCTTCCATCCCAGCACCTCGTTGGCTCTGGATGTCTCGGCCCATACGGCTGGTACGTCTCCCGGACGTCTGTCGGTCATCTTATAAGGCAGCTTGAGATCGTTCACCTTCTCGAATGTGGTAAGGAGTTCGAGCACAGAGACAGGACGTCCTGTTCCGATATTGAATATTTCATAACTCTCCTCCATTTGTCCTGCAGTCATACGGTCGACTGCAGCGACATGAGCCTTTGCCAGATCGACGACATCGATATAGTCGCGCAGACAGGTGCCGTCAGGGGTATCATAGTCGTTTCCGAAGACGCTGAGGCACTCACGTATGCCGGCTGCCGTCTGGGTGATGAAAGGAACGAGGTTGTTCGGAACACCTCTCGGCAACTCTCCGATAAGTGCAGAAGGATGAGCTCCGATAGGATTGAAGTATCTTAGGGCTATACCATTTACTCCTGCATATGCCCGGCAGCAGTCACGAAGGATGTCCTCGGCAATCTGCTTGGTGTTGCCGTACGGGGATGTGGCTGGCTGGCGAGGTGTGTCTTCAGTTACGGGTAGATGTTCCGCATCGCCATAGACGGTAGCGGATGACGAGAATAGGATGTTGGGACGTCCGTACTCCTTCATCAGACTGACGATGTTCATGAACGAGACAAGGTTGTTCTGATAGTATTTCAGTGGCTCTGCCATTGATTCTCCCACCGCCTTGTAGGCTGCGAAATGAATGACGCTGTCAAACTCGTATCTGTCAAAGACCTGCTTCAGCCTTTCAGTGTTGCATGTGTCTACGACTTCAAAATCGACCGTCTTTCCTGTGATCTGCTCTACACCGGTCACAGAATCGCTCTCCGAATTGGAGAGATTATCTATGATGACGACATTGTAGCCGGCATTGATAAGCTCGACTGCGGTATGCGAGCCTATGTATCCCGCACCTCCTGAGACGAGCACTGTTCTTTTTCCACTCATGATTATTCAAGTTTACGGGCTCCGTCACTTATCACCACAGGATATACCTTTGGCTCGTGACCATATTTTTCATTGAATCTGTCCTTTGCTGTCTGGACGAACGCGTCGGTCAGCTTCTTGCGGACAAGGTTGATGGTGCATCCGCCGAATCCGCCTCCCATGATTCGCGAGCCTGTCACTCCGCATTCCTTTGCGATGTCATTGAGGAAGTCCAGTTCCTCGCAGCTTACGGCATAGTCCTTAGACAGTCCGTCGTGAGTCTCGTACATCTTCCTTCCCACGGTCTCGAAGTCCCCTGCATTGAGGGCATCACATACCGCGAGTACACGCTCCTTTTCCTCGATGACGAATTTCGCCCTGAAATAGTCCTCTGCTGTTATGTCCGGCAGGATGTTGCCGAGCATTTCAAGTGTGGCGTCACGAAGTGTATCCAGACCAAGTCGCTTTGCCACCCTCTCGCAGGACTGCCTGCGCTTGTTGTAAGGGGAGTCTGCCAGTTCATGCTTCACTCTTGAGTCAAGCAGGATCAGTTCGTATTCATCCGACTCGAAAGGGAAGTACTCGAACTCCATAGAGCGGCAGTCCAGACGCATCAGCTTGCCCTTCTGTCCCATTACGGATGCGAACTGGTCCATTATGCCGCAGTTCACTCCGCAGTAGTTGTGCTCTGTCGACTGGCCGATACGTGCAAGCTCGAATTTGTTTATGCCATTGTCATTGAATATGTCGTTCAGTGCATAGGCAAAGCATGATTCCAATGCCGCTGATGAGCTCAGTCCTGCTCCGAGAGGTACATCGCCTGCAAACACAGCATCAAATCCCTTGACCACGCCACCTCTCTTGAGTATCTCGCGGCATACTCCGAAGATGTAGCAGGCCCAGGACTGAGACGGAGCATCGTCCTCATTAAGACCGAAGTGTGCCTCCTCGTTGATGTCGATGGAGAACACATTCACCTGATCTGTGTTGTTAGGAAGAATTTCGGCCATGATGACCTTGTCGATCGCTCCCGGGAACACGAAACCTCCGTTATAGTCGGTGTGTTCTCCGATGAGGTTGATTCGTCCTGCTGATGCATAGACGACTCCTGGTTTTCCGAATAATGTCAGAAACTTGTCGTTAACCGTTTTCTTTAATTCCATAAGAATGTCATTAATCAGTTGTAGTACTATATTCTATACCTCCATAGAGGAAACTTTTCTGATCAAATTATAGGGGAAGTTTTTCGTGTCTGCTAAATTTTAGCAAATATAGCAAAATAAGTATCTGTAAGCCCGATTTTCCATATAAATTCACTCACAATTTATTCATTAGTCGAAGTCGTGTAGTATAAATGCCTTGTCCTACACCTTTTTCATCTATTCTTGACAACAGTGAATCTATGTAAATTATAAATCCTGAATGATGTCATCATAAATAAAAGCAGGAACGACGCCCTGTATGACATCGTTCCTGTATATAAACTTGCGATGATGCATATACTCTTGTGAATCTCATCTATCATCCCATTCAGGATGTGCAGGGTCTTCAGCTATGAGGGCTTCCTCTAATGAAAGTCCCAATGCTGCTGCAACCCCTTCTCCATATGTAGGGTCAGCACTGAAGCAGTTGCGGATGTGCCTCTGCTTGATGAAGACGGCCGAGTCCGCCATAGCTCTAGCAGTGTTTTCGCAGGTCGCCTTCTGATCTTCCGCTGACATCAGGCGCCACAGCTTTCCCGGCTGAGTGTAGTAGTCGCTGTCGTATTCGCGTTCATTGTAATTGTATACACCACCCTTGGTGCTCAATGGAGGCTCCTTTGCGGAAGAATTATCTTTCCACTCGCTGTAGCTATTCGGTTCATATGATACCGTCGCACCCATATTGCCGTCAGTGCGCATCTGACCGTCACGATGAAAGACATGGAAAGGACAGTGCGGGCGGTTCACAGGTATCTCGTTATAATTGACTCCCAGTCGATAACGTTGGGCGTCACCATATGAGAAGAGACGACCCTGAAGCATCTTGTCAGGGGAGTAGCCTATGCCCTCGATGATGTTTGCCGGATTGAACGCGGCCTGCTCCACTTCGGCAAAGAAATTCTCAGGATTGCGGTTAAGTTCCAGTATTCCCACATCATGAAGAGGGAAGTCCCCGTGATACCATACCTTGGTCAGGTCGAACGGATTTATATCGTAGTTTCTTGCCTGCTCTTCGGTCATAAGTTGCACCTGCATCAGCCAGCGTGGATAATCTCCTCTTTCTATGGCTTCGAACAGGTCTCGCTGATGTGATTCCCGGTCCTTGGCAATGACTGCTTCCGCCTCTGCATCCGTCATATTCTTTATTCCCTGCAGAGTTCTGAAATGAAATTTCACCCAAGTGCGTCGGTTTTCGGCATCATAAAAGCTGTAAGTATGACTTCCGAATCCGTGCATATGTCTGAATGACGCAGGGATGCCTCGCGGCGACATTGTGATCGTAACCTGATGGAGTGCTTCCGGCAGGAGAGTCCAGAAATCCCAGTTGGAATTGGCGGAGCGCATTCCCGAACGCGGATCGCGCTTTATCGCATGGTTCAGGTCTGGGAATTTGAGCGGATCTCGCAGGAAGAAGACAGGAGTGTTGTTACCCACAAGGTCCCAGTTGCCAGTCTCTGTGTAGAACTTCATCGCAAACCCTCTGATGTCGCGTTCAGCATCGGCTGCACCTCTCTCGCCAGCTACTGTTGAGAAACGCACGAAGCACTGAGTCTGCTTTCCAATTTCAGAAAATATCGAGGCTCGGGTGTACTTCGTGATGTCGTGGGTGACGGTGAATGTGCCGTATGCTCCAGCTCCCTTTGCATGCATTCTTCTTTCAGGGATGACCTCTCTGTCGAAATGAGCCAACTTTTCCAGAAACCATATATCCTGTAATGTTACTGGTCCCCGATAGCCTGCAGTCTGTGTGTTCTGATTGTCCGCAATAGGACGTCCGTTCTCTGAAGTGAGATGCTTCTTGTTGTTCGTTTTCATATCTTGAGAAAGTTTATGAAAACGCCGATACCTAAAAGTGTGCCAGTGGGGGATTATCTGAAAATCAGTGTAAATACTGTGCTTTGAGCATCACTCCTGGTCAGTTTTAGCGATCGATGCCCTGCAATTAAATGATATTTATTTCTTAAAACCTTAATATTTTACGCTTCTATGCGATATGTTATGAAATAATGTGTAATTTTGCCAACAAGTTTGATTCCATTGAGAATTCAATGGATGTGTATTCCAGGTAACCACATTAAAAACAGGAAAAATGAAGCAGAAAGTATCTGTACTATTTATGGTATTGGCTGTAGTATTCGTAGTATGTCTTGTTACAGCCAATCTACTTGAGACAAAAGTCCTTGATTTCTTCGGCATTACCACAATTACAGCTGGAATGCTCGTTTTCCCGATTTCTTACATCATCAATGACTGTATTGCTGAAGTATGGGGCTTCAGGAGAGCAACACTAGTCATATGGATTGCTTTTGCCATGAATTTCATGGTTGCAGCGGTCGGATTGCTAGCAGTGCATCTGCCGGCT
>JBGVQX010000005.1:0-6203 GCA_045127905.1 Candidatus Cryptobacteroides sp. | reverse complement strand
CTTCTCGCCGGTTATCCGTATGATCTCATCAAGGATACTGAGAATCATTATCAGAATGTGGTATATCTTACCCTGAAGCTGATGTCCGTATATCTGGTTGATGCTGAATTCCGCACAAGTGACGGCAGGATCGATCTGCTTATCCGAACTGACAAGTATATCTATGTTATGGAGTTCAAGTATAACGGCTCAGCTCAAGAGGCTATGGATCAGATTGAATCCAAGGAGTATCCTCTTCCTTTCGCTATGGACTCCAGAACGATTATCAAGGTGGGCGTCAATTTCAGCGGAGAAACACGCAATATAGATAACTGGATAATCAGGTAGTCTTCGGCTTCACTCATTTGTATCCGCAAATGTAGATTCCTCTTCCGGGCACATCCAAGAACTGTTCATGGAACTAATCCGTTCAAATCTCCACACACGCTGTGGTAGTATTTGGACGGATTTTCTTGTCTGTTGCCGTCAGAGTCCCTGTCGGGTGCTTCACAAATGAAGTTGAACCCGATAACGGATATCATTATGAAAAGAATTCATCAGAACCTGACTACGGAGCAGAAGATACAGATGCTCACGACAGACTTCCTTGACAGGGACCAGACGACCTTCGTGAAGATAAGAAGGACTGGCAGGCTGGGCTGGGAGAGTTCGATCCCTGAAGGAACACCATATTCCGACTATATGCTTTCACCGGCCTCGGATGAGGAACTTATAAAGAACTCATATCGCCTGGCTGAGGACATGATAAAGATCATGGATACACCTGAGAAGGTCATCGTGAGGATCTCTCCTGACGGATCCAAGACCAACGGCAAGATAATCTGGGTCGCCACAGAGGTGTTCGACGATACAGACCTTCCGATCGGGAACCGGATCGACACCTTCCTCGGCCTTGCGATCCACGAGGGATGCCATGTGCTTTATACCGATTTCAGTGCATACAAGGGTATCACGAACGGAATCGTGAAGTTCATCGAGAACATCCTTGAGGACGAGAGGATAGAGCGCGAACTCGGACAGAAGAAGCCTGGTCTTGCCAACTTCCTGAAGGCGTCCAAGTACTACTACTTCGACAGGTATTCCCAGAAGATGAAGGATGAGGGCAAGACTGAAGGACTGGAGACATTCCCGAGGCTGATGAACGCCATCATCTCCCTTGTGAGGTATCCCAAGACAGTAGAGATGTCAGATCTGGAAGAGTTCGCGGATACGCTCCTGCAGGTGCGTGAACTCCTGACCCCATATCCGGAATCGACAGCGCAGTGCGTGCAGACCGCTGAGAAGATATTCGATATCATCAGGCAGTACCTGCAGGATGAAGAGAAAGGGAAGCAGAAGCAGCAGGCTTCAGACAGTCAGCAGGACGGTCAGGCTTCGGATGAGTCCGGAGAGGGAAGCGGCTCCTCGGGACAGTCCCTGCAGCCTCAGAGCACTGGTCAGCAGTCAAAGCCGAAGAGGATGACCTCAAGGCAGATTGCCAAGAAGATAGACCAGCAGATGAATGAGATCTTTGAGCAGATAGCAGATGCTCTCAAGGAACTCACCTCCGAGCCGGAGAAGAAGACCATCGATTCTCAGAACCAGTCGGAGACCGTCAAGGCAGACAGGGACCTGGTCGGCAGGATCTGCGAAGGCAGGGTAGAGAGAGGTACCCAGAAAGGATGTGTCGTCATCAAGGAGAAGCCTTACAAGGACAGGTACATAGATTCACTATCGCGAGTACGCAAGTACATACCTGCAATCTCGAAGTCTCTAAAGTGCTCATCTATGGAGTACAAGCTCATCCATAGAGGCATGCGTAGCGGAATGCTCGACACCGGCAAGATAGCCGAGGCTTATCAGGGTGTCCCTACGGTCTATATGAGGGAAGGGCACGTCAAGTCCGACAGGATATCGGTCTGCATACTCATAGATGAGTCCGGTTCGATGTATGGAGACGGAGAACGGGCAGCAAGAGATACGGCGGTCCTGCTTAACGAGGCCATCGGCACTCTTCAGAATGTTGACCTTTACATATACGGTCACAGCACCGATGGTGGCACTGCTCTCTACGTATACAGAGAGAAGTCATTCAATCCGAAGTATGCTCTTGGAAGTACTGACTCCAGATGGGGTAACAACGACGGAACGGCAATCCGCGAGGCAGCCTCAAGAGTCCGTAAGCATACAAAGGAGAACTGCCTGTTCTTCATGATATCCGACGGAGCTCCGAACGAGTCGGTGGAGACAGTCAGGCAGGCAGTGGTTGATGTCGAGAAGCAAGGCTTTGCCATCGTGGCGGTGAGCATAGAACCGCAGTATGACCCTTCGCTGATGTATCACAGGAACGTCAACCTGACGGACATGTCAAGGCTTGCTGTCGATCTTGGCAATCTGGTCAAGAAGGCCATAGCAGATAATACGAAACGTAAAATCCAATAACCATGAATACACCTAACACGATAGCAGCGGTAATCGCTGGAGACAACGAACTGCTGAAGATTAATCACTATCTGGATTCCAAGTTCGGTCAGGATTCAATACAGGCATTGACGGTAATGTCGGACCTTGCCGAGCTGAAGAAGATGCTCATAGAGGAGGTCGTTCATTTTGTCTTTGAGAAGACAGATGGAACTACCCGCGATGCATACGGAACCAGAGCAGTAGATGTCATCAGACGATATGATACAGGATCTAGTACCCAGAAGCCTCAGAGGGCGTTCAACGGGACATTCCCTTATTTCGACATCGAGAAAGGGGAGTGGAGATGCTTCAGGGTGGACAGGTTCGTGAGGATCGACAAGGATTATGTGCTATAATCTAACTTGTCAAATAGTAATGAATCGTTAGATTGCCTTGCAGCACACTGATTTCAGGGGCTTCGAATCATACGGAAACAAGTCTCATTGATTCTTGCTCCCTTCATCGTTGTGCTCCACGGTCACTTCATTTTTGCCGTGGCTCTGGGATCCCTGAACTGCAGAGCCGGTCAGGCTCCATCGAGACCACAGGCAAAGTTAGTAACCGCCGGCGACGGCACAATTAAGAATAATATGAAGACTAAGACTTTACATATGACCAAGGCGGCTGAAAGGCTTAAATCGTTAGGATATAGCGAGGATTATCCGATGGCATTTCCGAATGGCAAAGATATTCTGTTTATGATAGATGGCCCTAATTTCTATGAGGAGGTCAGTAGAAGGATATACGGGTTGTGGCCTAATGGCGGTGATACCTATGTAAGTAATGAAGAAGGTAAGGCGGTTTTACTATGTGGATACTATACAGAGTATGACAATGCCGGACAATATATACTTGATAGCCCTAATGAGGAGGATTTGCTCAGAATTATTGATGAAAAACATAAACAATCAAATTATGACAAGAAGTGATGAGATGATGCTGTCCGCCATCAGGCTTAAGGTGGCGATGCAGATGAACGGAAGGGACGTGAGCGTCGAGGGTGACCATGTTAAGGTTTCCCTTCACGGAGTCCCAGCGATGGTAGTGAGATTCGACAGCGGTGACGTGAGGGTCAACGGAATGCTCAAGGTCTCCCGCAAGAGCGCAAAGGTGCTCAATGCGGTGCTTAGAACCTATACCGATTGTACGGTGGCCTCAGTCGAGGGCTGCTGGGTGCTTGAAGGGAAGGATGGTCAGAGGATACCGATGACAGGTCTTATGGCGACAGTCCCGATGACTCGCAAGGCGAAGTCCGGACAGATGGATAGATACGTAAAATATTAAACAACATTAAGTAATGCCAAACTGGGCGAGTTGCTCATATGCAGTGACTGGAGAGATGAACGAGGTTCGGTCTCTCTATGACAGAATGAAGAGATTGCAGGAGATGGAGGAACCATTAAAGCCTAACGGGTTCGGAACAACATGGCTGGGCAATCTTGTAGAAGACTTTGGGATTGAATATGGAAAGATATCCTGCCGCGGTTCATGGGATAATCTGATGCTTGATGATGATGTCCTGACCTTCACTACGGAGTCTGCCTGGGACCGATGTCATGAGGTTGATGACCTGATAATGGAGAAGTATCCGTCCTTGAGCATAGCCTTCAGGGTGGAGGAATCCGGAATGGCCATATACCAGAAGAATGACTGTCATTTCTTTCCGGAGGAATACCTTATAGACATAGAGGATGATGATGTGTACTATTGTACCGAGGATCAGGCTCTACAGAAGTTGTCGGATATTTTCGGTATCGACTTCAAGGATGTTGAAGAAGCAATGATTCTCGTCAAGGAACATAATGATAAGGATGAGGAGCATGTGTGGGTTCACGAGTTTGAGTTGGTGGAGTGATTCTGTAAGATTATTTTTTGTAAATGAAAGATTATATTTCAGAAATCCCCATTGCAGACACTTCTGTGATGTGGTATTGAAAGAATGTATATAATACTTGTAAGAATATGGCTATATTTGTAAGTTATGGAACTGATACTTGATGATAAAATCTTGCGCAAAAGATTTAGTAATCTTTGCAAGAAGTACTCGCGTTATATGTGGGCAGTCGCTTGGGCTGGTAAAGTGGCCAACTTCGATTTGGCGAAGATTCTCGCGGAAAACTCACATAAGATAGACAAGATTTTGGTTGGTCTGCATTTTTATCAGACCGATCCGTCCTTTATTGATTGTTTCAAGGATAACCATCACGTCAGGTTTTATAAGAAGTCGGATGGTATATTCCATTCTAAGGTATACCTTTTCTATAACTCTGATTCTGAATGGTCTGCTATCGTCGGCAGCTCTAACTTTACAAATTCAGGCTTTCATAGAAATGAAGAAGCCAATATATGTATTGATGATACTGATGTCGGGATCTCGTTCAGTCAGTTGAAAGAATATATCACTTCACTATGGAACGAGGGCTCGATGTTTTCTAACTCTGAATTGGATTTATATAAGTCTGCATTTGTACATCAGCAGAAAAAACTTGATAGCTTAAAAAAATCAAAGGCAGTTTCTAATGATACATCACATGCTGAATCTGCAGAGAATTTTACTGCATCCCAATTATCTATAATGACATGGGAGGAGTATTTCCATAATATAACTGTAAAAGATTCTGAAAGTCTCATCTATCGTCTCGCAATATTGAAAGAAGCTCAAAAGTTATTCAAGAAGAATCAAAGATTCGCCTCACTGGAGCCAGACAAGAGAAAAGCGATAGCTGGAATAATCTCTCATGTCGCTGAAACAGATAACGCTGACTGGAAGTTCTTTGGAAGTACAGGAAACGGTAAGTTTATGCATGCAATAAATGCCAAAGATCCTGTTATCACGAACGCCATTGATTCAATTCCGTTGAATGGTGATGTCACAAAGGATATGTTTGAGAATTATTGCAAGGCCTTCTCTTCTTGGAATGATCCCATGTCATCTGCTACTAGACTCATTGCGATGAAGCGTCCCGACTTATTCGTATGTGTGAATTCAAAGAATAAAAAAGAATTGAGCCAGCTGTTGGGTATTCCTCAGTCTCATTTGACTTTAGAGAATTATTGGAATGAAGTTCATTTGAAGATTATTAATTCAGTCTGGTTTAGAGATAATAATATTTCCAATGTTGGTATTGCAAAGGAAGTGAAAAAGTTCCAAGTTGCCTTACTCGATAGTATATCTTACACGCACTAATAAGAACAACAAGATTATGAAGATAATAACCGATACATATAAGGGATCTGTGAGATACATCCTCGCACAAACCGAAGGAGTGTGCTCACAGGGGATTGAATTGCTGGTGGAAAACGATGTCATTCTTGATGCGGCATTTCATGGCGGATGCAACGGTAACCTGAAGGGAATCGTTGCTCTTGTCAAGGGACAGAAGATATCCGATGTCAGGGAGCGCCTTAGCGGTATCACTTGTGGTGGCAAGAGTACCTCCTGCCCTGATCAGTTTGCACGACTTTTGAAAGCCATACAGTAGATTGATTAAAGTTATTGATATAATGACTCAGCCAAATAGAACTGATTTCGTTTCTTTTGGCTGGGTTTTGTTATGGAAAGAGCATAATCCTGACTTGTGTTTCCATAATCGTTCTTATTGCTGAATGGGATTTTTTGAGTAAGTTTGTCTTGATTTAAAATTGAATCCCTTTTTAAGCAACAAAGCATAGACGATTATGAAAGAATTGAAAGGAACAAAGACGGAGGCTAATCTTCAGACCGCTTTTGCCGGTGAGTCTCAGGCTCGCAACAAGTACAC
>JBGVQX010000004.1:0-3106 GCA_045127905.1 Candidatus Cryptobacteroides sp. | reverse complement strand
AACTTCATCGGTGTCCCTCTTGCCGGAATGGAATCGTATCTAGACTGGAAGGCTGCAGGAGCTGGAGACCCTTCCGCTCATATGATGGGAGTACTTAATGGTGAGGCAAGAACCCCGTTTATCTTCCTCTTTGCAGCAGGTGTCATCATGGTCGTTTCCCTTGCCACATCCAAGAAGGCACATAACGTGACCAAGACGGAGATCAACCTTGCCAAGCAGGATGAAGGCGAGGAGATGTTCGGCTCGTCAAGAGTTGCCAGAAGCATGGTAAGATGGGCCAATAGTACGGCCAATTTCCTTGTGAAGCATACACCTGAGTCCGTGCGCTCATGGATCGACAGGAGATTCGACAATACCGAGATAGAGAAGGAGGAGGGAGCCTCCTATGATCTGGTGAGGGCATCAGTTAACCTTGTGATCTCCTCACTCCTCATAGCCCTCGGAACATCCTTGAAGCTACCGCTATCGACTACATATGTTACATTCATGGTGGCGATGGGTACATCTCTGGCTGACAGGGCATGGAGCAGGGAGAGTGCAGTTTACCGTGTTACCGGAGTCCTTTCTGTGATCGGAGGATGGTTCATGACGGCCGGCATCGCTTTCGTGGCTGCATTCGTCATTGCCATGATCATGCATTTCGGCGGAATCGTTGCTGCTGTCATTATCGTACTCGTGGGACTCGGAGTGATGATTCACAGCAATATCAGGTACAAGATGAAGAATGATGAGGAGAACGGAGACAAGGCCTTCAGAGCCATCCTCAATTCAGAAGACAAGGTGATGACGTGGAGACTCCTGAGCAGCTATGTCAGCACCAACGAAAGCAAGGTTCTTTCAGATATCGCCTTCCATTACGAGAACATCACGGAAGGACTTATGAATGAGAACGTGAAGATGCTCCGCAAATCCTTCTATGACCTTAGGGACGACAAAGAGAAGCTGAAGAATATCCGAAGGAAGGAGACTATATGCATGCGCCGCATCGATCAGGAGACCGCAATGGCAAAGAATGCCTGGTTCTTCGCTTCATTCAACGAACTGGAGCAGCTCTACTACACCATCAGACGTATGTGCGAGCCTGCCTATGAACACGTCGACAATAACTTCACACCTCTTCCTGAGAAGTACATACTAGATTTCAGGCCGCAGAGGGATGCCCTTGAGGACTGCATAGCTGACTTCCGTGAGCTAAGCGCCACAGGAGACTTCGAAGCCCTCCGTAATCTTGAGCCGAAACTCAGACGTCTACAGACAGTCTTCTCTGACATGAGAAAGGAACTCATGGACGATATCCAGGCAAAACAGGTGAACATCAACACCGCATACCTGTATCTAAATGTCCTGCAGGAGTCGGAGTCGATGGCTATCACGCTCTCCCGACTGATCCGCTCTTCAAGAAAGTTCCAGCTGGGATAACGCTACATGTTTCCTAAGACAAAGCCGTTGTAAGGTAATTCCTCACAACGGCTTTGTCAGTATCTGAATGCGTTTTCGACCAGGTCCTGTTCCGAATTGGATATTCCATATCTGGTAGCTACTTTCCTCCATTCTGCTACGATGCTCTTTATCTGTTTCACAATCTCCAAAGCATTATCTTTCTTGATTCCAAGATACGGTGTTATCGATAATGCAAGATCGTAGTCAAGCGCATTGTCTGTCTCTGATATATTCAGTTTCAGTCCGTAGCCTGCTGGATCCGGGGTCAGGTCGTAGGCAGGGGAGAGAGTCCATCCTTTAGGGTAGTAGATGAATCCGTGATTACGCAGGTGATCGTCGCAGTTCGAGACCGCTATGTTGAAGACTATTCTTCTGAAGAGTTCCGTCAGGTTTTCTTCCACATTCATGCAATGTCTTTGAATCCATTCGGCTATTTCCAGATAGCTTGCTCCTTCCGATCGTTCCCCGTCTGCATATCCCAGAAGAGTCATTGCGGAAGTGAACTGCCTTCGTCTTCCCTCTTCCGTCCTGTCGAATCTCTTTGTGAGGAAAGTATGGTACCTGTCGTTAAAGCGTTCTGTCTTGAAATCGCTGACCTTTATTCCGGATTTCCTGGCCATGTCGCAGCATACGGCTTCCCATGCTCCCACATCCCGTCTGTCCTTTCTGCTCGGAAACTTGGCTATCCATAGACTCCCGTCAGCATACATGACGTTGGCTTTAGGTCTGGCGCCGCCCAGGGAACTACCCGGAGCAACCAGCATCCTAAGC
This sequence comes from Candidatus Cryptobacteroides sp., assembly GCA_045127905.1. Classification (GTDB taxonomy): domain Bacteria; phylum Bacteroidota; class Bacteroidia; order Bacteroidales; family UBA932; genus Cryptobacteroides. The sequence continues at coordinate 895 of JBGVQX010000004.1, read as the reverse complement.
CATTTGCTCTGCTGCATTTCAGGACAGTCCTCAAGATTGAGCGAAGCGTTTTCCAATTCTCGGAGTGATGTCCAAGGAGGTGTCGCCATTTCCGAATCATTATCAAGGAATTCACCTGAGGGGTCGGTCTTGAATCTGAGTGCCCCCATCCTGCTGCCGTCATAGACTCCCAGCAGGTAATCCGTTTCGAAAAGATTTCTTGGCTTCCTGTTTTCTAGCCTGGCCATCTCAGCCTCCCTCCTCTCCAGCAGGACACGTCCCCATCGGTCTGGAGTGGAATCAAGGAAAATCCCGAAGTTATCCTTTCCCTGAGGCACATACTGCTTTCCTCCGAACATCTGAAGATCCGGATCGAAACTCCTGAATCGTCTGTCAGAAAGCCATGACGCGTCGAACTCGAATGAGAATATTTCCTTGCCTCTGATATGGTCACATGCCAGAGTACCCATCAATAGAGGAGAGTCAACCTGCTCTCCGTCATAATATACTAATATGTTTCTGGTATCAGCCATAATTACTTCTTCGAAGCCCTTTCCTTTACCTCAAGCTTGGCATCCTGCAGCTTGCGTCCCAGCTCATCGTCGCGTGCTATAAGAATGATATCATTGCCAAGTCCCAGTGCCAACATGACACGGAAATACTGACCTAGAGCAACGCCTTCATCACCCTTTTCAATCTTCACCAGTGTGGTGCGCGCAATGCCGGCTCTCTCTGCAATCTGGACGGTTGTCAGGTCGCGTCTGAGTCTGGCATATCTCAACTGCTCTCCAAGAGTCGAAAGTAAGCGTCTTTGTGATGGCAAGAGTTCGCGTTTCATATTATAATGTTTATAATTACGTACAAAAGTATGAATAAATGTTTAGAATTGCAAACATTATAGCATAACTTGAGCCAA
>JBGVQX010000003.1:0-48216 GCA_045127905.1 Candidatus Cryptobacteroides sp. | reverse complement strand
TGATATGGATACCGTTCTTCTGGTCAAAGATGTATGGTGCCATCTTAGGGTTCCATTTCCTCGCCAAGTGTCCGAAGTGAACACCTGCATCAAGCAGTTCCTGGAAATTTGTTCTTGGCATTGTTTTAAAAATGTTTGTTTGTTTTTTAATTTCCCTCATCAGGCTGTTGCCTTCGCCTGTGGGGCTCTTTTCTTCAATCCGGAGTAGCGGCTTGGCCGGTCTCCTGGATTTTCCGCAGTCTCAGCAATCATCAGGCAGCTCCCGAAAATTCGCATCTTCCGCGAAGGTCCTGTGATTTTGCACCGGACTGTGCTGTTTGTAAATCAGGCAGCAAATTAACGTTTGCTGAACTGGAAGCGTCTACGTGCACCAGGCTGACCAGGCTTCTTACGCTCGACTTCACGTGCGTCACGAGTAAGGAATCCAGCTGCCTTGAGGGTAGAGCGATAAGCCTCCTTATCTACCTCGCAAAGTGCGCGGGCGATACCGAGTCTCAAAGCCTCTGCCTGACCTTTGATTCCACCTCCGTCGAGGTTAGCCTTTACGTCAAACTGAGCTGCAGTGCCTGTAACTTCGAATGGCTGGTTAACGATGTAACGGAGAGTATCCTCCTTGAAGTACTCGTTAAGATCGCGACCGTTGATCACGATGTTACCTTTTCCAGGCACGACATAAACGCGAGCGACTGCTGATTTACGTCTTCCAAGGGCGTTTACTACTTTCATGCTCTGCTTAAATTTCGTTTAAAGTGATTGTTTTTGGGTTCTGCGCCTGGTGTGGGTGCTCGTTACCTGCGTAAAGATACAGGTTGTTGAGGAGCTTCGCACCGAGACGATTCTTAGGAAGCATGCCTTTGACAGCCATCCTTAAGACTTCAGTAGGCTTCTTTGCCATAACCTCCTTAGGGGTAGCGAAACGCTGTCCACCTGGGTAGCCAGTGTGGCGAACGTACACCTTGTCAGTCATCTTCTTGCCAGTGAATCTTACCTTGTCCGCGTTGAGAACGATGACATTGTCACCGCAGTCCATGTGCGGAGTGAAAGACGCCTTGTTCTTACCGCGAAGAACGAGAGCAAGTCTGGCAGCAAGACGGCCTACCACCAAGTCGGTAGCATCGATCACAACCCACTCCTTCTTGATATCACCTGCCTTGAGGGATACCGTTTTGTAGCTCTGTGTGTCCATCTTGTACATTTAAATGGTTAATACTTAATAAATTTGCGATCCCTACACTACATAGGGGGCGCAAAGATAGGAATAATTTTCGGTTTGAGCAAATTTTGCCCAAAATACCCTAAACGAAAAATCCCCGGTGGTTGCCGGGGATGATTTAAGCCGGTCTTACCGGCAACTTATACCATTATATTATATAGAAAGAACGTTCAGAACATTGATGAGCTCACGGTCAATAGGCTTGTCGATGCGGATAGCCTTATTGAACGGCACATACACGATCTGGTCATTCTTTACACCTACCATAATATTGCGCTGGCCGTCCTTAAGAGCCTCAATTGCAGCAACCCCCAGACGGCTGGCAAGAATGCGGTCGTTGGCGGTCGGGATGCCTCCACGCTGAAGGTGGCCGAGAATGGTCACACGCGCCTCGAACTCAGGATACTCGTGCACAAGTCGGTCTGCATAATACTGTGCTCCCCCGGTGCCGTCCTTCTTGCTTTCTGACACAAGGACGATAGAACTGTTCTTACTCTTGCGCACTCCCCTGCCGATAAACGTCGCAAGCTGGTCCACATCAGTCTGATCCTCAGGAATGATGGCAGCCTCAGCACCTGTCGCAATGGCCGCATTCTGTGCAAGGAATCCTGCATCGCGGCCCATCACCTCCACAAAGAAGATACGGTTATGAGAGTTTGCCGTGTCGCGGATCTTGTCCACACAATCCATGATGGTATTCAAGGCTGTATCATATCCGATGGTGGTATCCGTTCCATAAAGATCGTTGTCGATAGTCCCCGGAAGTCCCACACATGGTATATCATATTCCGAAGCTATGACCTGAGCTCCTGCAAGAGACCCATTGCCTCCTATCACGATAAGAGCATCTATCCCATGGGCTTTCATATTCTCATATGCCTTCGCACGTCCCTCTTCGCCCATGAAACCTTTGCTTCGTGCGGTCCTCAGTATAGTGCCGCCACGGTTGATTGTCCCGCTTACGCTCTCGGATGTAAAGTCCTTTATTTCATTATTTATAAGTCCTTCCCATCCTCTATATATACCCTTCACACTCCATCCGTTATAGATGGCAGCTCTGGTCACGGCCCTGATAGCAGCATTCATTCCCGGCGCATCACCTCCCGACGTCAGGACGCCTATAGTCTTTATCTTTGTCATGTCTTTTGAATTTTAACTGGTGCAAATTTACAAAATTCGACTGGAAATGCATCGCACAAAGGGACCGTCAGTACAAAAAGCACACAAAAAAGCGACTGATCAGTCACTTTTTCCGCAATTTCTCTGACTGATGGTCTTATACATTATATTTTTGCAGAATATCTTTTCAGTTTGTAATTTTGCAGCCTGTATGAACATCGGTAATATAGAATTAGGAGAAAAGCCGCTTTTTCTTGCGCCTATGGAGGACGTCACTGACGCGTCCTTCCGTTTCATATGCAAGGAGTTCGGTGCAGACATGATGTATACCGAATTCATATCATCTGACGGGCTCATCCGTGACGCACGCAAGTCCCTCGAGAAACTCGTGACATATGATTACGAAGGCCCTATTGGGATTCAGATTTATGGAAACATCCCCGAAGCCATGGTCGATGCTGCCGTGATGGCAGAAAAGGCAGCAGAAATAACCTCTCAGCTGGAAAGTGTGAAAGGAGTTCCCGGAGCCGGACATGGAGCGGATCTGGTAGACATCAACTTCGGTTGCCCGGTAAGCAAGATTGCCCGCCGCGGTGCAGGCTCAGGCATGATGCGCGAGCCGGACAAGATGGTGGAGATCACGCGCAGGGTGGTGGAAGCTGTCAAGCTGCCCGTGACGGTAAAGACACGACTGGGCTGGGATGAGGATTCAAAGATAATAGTCGAGCTGGCTGAGAGACTTCAGGATGTGGGCATTCAGGCCCTGACCATCCACGGCCGCACCCGCTGCCAGATGTATAAAGGGGAGGCAGACTGGACGCTTATCGGCAAGGTAAAGGAAAACCCACGCATGCATATACCTATCATAGGTAACGGAGACATCAATTCCCCTCAGAAAGCGAAGGAGTATTTCGACCGTTACGGAGTGGACGGCATCATGATAGGCCGCGCAACATATGGTCACCCATGGATATTCAAGGAAATACGCCACTACCTCCAGACAGGAGAGCTGCTGCCGCAGATGAGCGTATGCGACAGGGTGGATCTTGCCAAGAGGCATCTTGCAAAGTCGCTGGAGATAAAGGGAGACAGAGTGGGCGTGCTGGAAATGCGCAGACACCTTTCATGCTATTTCAAGGGCCTGCCGGACTTCAAGGACACAAGGCTGAAGCTGGTGACTCTTAATGACCCTCAGGAACTGTATGCGACGTTGGACGGAATAAAGGAACGCTGGGGAGACTTCGAGGCTCCGATGGCAGGAAACATATATAACCTATGATTGACAAGATATTGCTTTTTCCATATTGGCTGACGCTTAAGGTCAGACACATGATGTATGACTGCGGACTGCGCAAGGTCACTTCTCCTGAAGTGCCCTCAATATGTGTTGGCAACATCACAGTAGGCGGCACAGGAAAGACTCCGCACACGGAAATGATCCTCAGAACCCTTCTGAGCGACGGTGAATGGGGTCTCCGGAATATAGCCGTGCTCTCAAGAGGCTATAAGCGCAAGACTAAAGGATTCCAGCAGGTGGTGGCAGACGGGACCGCGAAGGAATACGGAGACGAGCCGATGCAGATAAAAAGCAAGTTTCCGACGGTAACGGTAGCCGTTGACAAATCCAGAAAGGAAGGATGCACCTTTCTTTGTCATCCGGAGCTTGTCCAGACTGCCAGAAAAGCCAGAAAATGCAGATTCAAGGATTTCCCTAAGTCAGATCTTATCATACTTGACGACGCATTCCAGCACAGGGCAATAAAGCCGAAGGTCAATATCGTTCTCGTAGACTACAACAGACCGATATTCAAGGACCACCTGATGCCTTTAGGAAGGCTCCGTGATCTTCCGGAAAGAATTGCCGCAGCCGACATAATAATGGTATCCAAATGTCCTGCCGGCCTGAATGCCTGGGAAAAGAGCAAATGGGCAGAAGCTTTAGGACTTCACCAGTACGATGGATCAGAGTGCTGCGGTATCAGAAAAGATGGCAGGAAGCAATATATTTTCTTCACAAAGATCGCATATGACACTGCCGCAGCCGTGTTCCCTGAGGGAGATGCAAGATACCTTTACGCAAAGAGACTCATTCTGTTCTCCGGCATTGCCAATGACACTCCTCTGCAGAATTTCCTTTGCAGCGACTACAAGATCGTCAGGCACTTCAACTTCCCTGACCACCATAAGTTCTCAAGGGGCGACATCCGCAGCATAGCAGATGCGGCAAACGCATACCCGACATCCGTAGTAATGACCACAGAAAAAGATTGTCAGAGAGTCCGCGACTGCAAGCGGGTCCCTGACAACCTTAAACAACGTCTTTTCTATACGCCTATCAAGACTGAATTCCTGTCTGATGAGGATCGGGAGAAATTCATATTCACTCTGAAGGAGTGTCTGAAATAATTTCATTCTGCACCTCGACAGAAGCCTCATGTATAGCATTGAACACAGCCTTGATGAATCTATCATTGAGGCCGTATTCCTCCCCCTTTTCAACTACCTTTTCAAGCACGGCATCCCATCTTGAAGTCTGGAGAATCGCCACATTATTAGCTTTCTTATACTCTCCGATCTTGCGGCTTACCTTCATTCTTGAGGCAAGAGCGTAAAGGATATTCTCGTCGATTACATCTATCTTGGCTCTCAGCTGATCAATATTTTCCTTCCACTCCGGTGCATCGGAGTCCTTGTCCTTTACCTTTATCTGATTATAAAGCAGGTCACTGAGCTGCTCTGGAGTAAGCTGCTGCCTGGCATCACTGAGCGCTGCTGAAGGATTGCAGTGCGACTCTATCATCAGACCTTCAAAACCAAGATCGAGAGACCTCTGACTGATTTCCCGTATATATTCCCTGCATCCTGCCATATGGCTCGGATCCACAAAGAACGGAAGCTCAGGATGACGGCTCCTAAGTTCGACAGCCACCTGCCACTGAGGATCGTTCCTGTACTGGATCTTGTCAAAAGTAGAGAATCCTCTATGAATAACTCCCAGTTTCTTTATACCTGCCCGGTTCAGGCGTTCCAGCGCCCCGATCCACAGGTCAAGGTCAGGATTCACCGGATTTTTCACAAGCACCGGAATGTCAGTATCCTTCAGTGCGTCTGCAATCTCCTGCACCAGGAACGGATTGGCTGTAGTCCTTGCGCCAAGCCACACCAGATCCACACCGAACTTCAGGCACTCGAAGACGTGCTTCTCGCCAGCTACCTCTGTCGCGATCTTCAGCCCGTACTCTCTCTTTGCCTTCTGCATCCATCTGAGACCCTCTGAACCCACACCCTCAAAAGATCCGGGATGAGTCCTCGGCTTCCATATACCTGCGCGGTATACATTGATGCCCAATCCCCTGAGACCTTTGGCAGTCTCCATCACCTGCTCCTCAGTCTCCGCACTGCACGGTCCGGCAATCACGCTTGGACGAGGCTCGGTAAACATCCCCCATTCATACAATGGAATTACGTCAAGTTTCTTTGTCGCCATAGTTTATTTATTGTATTATTCATCAACGGATGATTCTCCTTATACGGTTAGCTTCTTCAATAAGGCTGCGCACCCGGGGCTCGTCCCCCTCGGCGATAGCCTTGCGAAACTCGTTCATCTTCTCTATATATGTATCCATCACATGCAGCACATTCTCCCTGTTCTGCGAAAGAATCGGAGTCCACATATCGGGACTGCTCTTGGCAAGACGCACGGTCGAAGAAAAGCCTCCGGAGGCCAGGTCGAATATATGTTTCTCATCCTTTTCCTTATCCAGCACCGTAAGCGCAAGTGCGAACGAAGTCACATGAGAGATGTGCGAGACATATGCCGTATGGACATCATGATTGGATGAATCCATGCGTATTGTCCTCATATTAAGCACATCATAAAGGGTCTCGACCTTAGCGACTGCATCAGGACAAGAGTTTTCTGCATCACAGATTATGCAGGCATGTCCATCAAACAGTCCTGACATAGCAGCCCAAGGACCGCTATATTCCGTTCCGGCCATCGGGTGTGTAGCCACATAATGGCTTCTCTGAGGATGATTCTTCACGGCATCAGCAATCACCTCCTTAGTCGAACACACATCCATCACCACTTTATCCGATCCTTCCGGTATCATATCCAGCACTTGAGGAAGCAGCCTCACAGCCGCCCCTACCGGAACAGCAAGAACCACCAGATCGCCTCCTGAAACACAGCCGGCAAGATCCGTAACTTCATCCACAAGCCCCATCTGACAGGCCGCGGCGGCATTGACCGGATCCGCTTCCACACCCAGCACCTCATGTGCAAATCCTCTGCGCTTAAGGTCTATAGCCATAGACCCTCCGATCAATCCCAGTCCTATTATTCCTATTTTCATGTTCGGTTTCATAATATCAACCTAATATTTTCCGCTGCGCGCTTCAGCACTTCCGGCTTGGCACACAAGGATATACGCACATAGTCCTCGCCGTTTTTTCCGAATATGAAGCCCGGGGTTATGAACACTCCTGCTTCATATAATATTTTGTCCGACAATTGTTCCCCTGCAGACTTCTCTGAGACACCCCTTCCTGAGCATAGCGAAATAGAGGACTCTCCTACCTTTCCCCACAGGAACATTCCGGAAGAATTCCTGTCATACTCCACACCCAACAAATCAAAGATTTCTCCAGCCAGCACCCTTCGGCGGGCATATTCGGCATTAAGCAGCGAAAACCATCCGGGTCCCTGAGCCAGAGCCTCCACGGCCGCCTCCTGCAAAGGCTTGAACATTCCTGAATCCATCTGGCTCTTGACCTTGAGAATCTGGAAAATCACCTCCTTGTCAGCAGCCACCATGCCTATTCTCCATCCGGCCATATTGTGGGCCTTGCTGAGGGAATTCAGTTCAAGACAGCAGTCTTTGGCTCCCGGCTGAGATAGTATCGACAGCGGATTATCATTCAGAATGAAACTGTAAGGATTATCATTGCAGATCAATATTCCATGACGTCTGCCAAAGTCCACAAGGCGGGCATACAGTTCCTCAGAGGCAGGAGCTCCTGTCGGCATGTTGGGATAATTGGTCCACATTATCTTCACACCGCTCAGTTCCATCTTCTCCAGGGCGTCGAAGTCAGGCTGCCAGCCGTTATCTGGAGTCAGGTCATATGGCACAATCTCCGCCTCAACAAGCCTCGATGCCGAAGAATAGGTCGGATAGCCGGGATCCGGCACCAACACCTTATCACCTTTATCTAGAAATGCAAGAGAAATCAGAAGAATGGCTTCCTTAGAACCCACAAGAGGCTGGATTTCAGTTTTCGGATCCAGTTCCACTCCATACCATTTCAAATACCAGTCTGCAAACGCCTGCCTTAGTTCCGGCAGCCCGACATAACTCTGATATGCATGGTTACCGCCCTGACGTGCACATGAGCACAAAGCATCCACAGCCTCAACAGGAGGCATTCCGTCAGGAGAGCCTATCCCGAGATTGATCACAGGGTCCTCGCCCTTGACTGCGCGTTCCGCATTCATGGAAGCTATCTCCTTCAGTTTCCTGGAGAAATAATATTCCTGGACTGATTCTGTCCTTTTTGCCGGTCTAATAATCATCTCTTTTAAATTCACATCCGGAAAAACGGGTAGCTTTCCGGATAACTCTCACATTTTCTGCTTTCCATCCGGGAAAACGGGTGCTTTCCCGGACAAGACTATATCGCTGAAACGTATTCTCCTAATATATTAAGGTCCTCCATCAGAGGACGGACAGCCGCCACCGCCTGTTCGTATCGGACATAATCGTCAAACTTTATATCCACATAGAAGAAATACTGCCATTCCTGTCCCGGAATCGGCAGGGACTGGATTCTCGTCAGATTCATCCCATAAAAGGAAAGTATCGTCAAGACATGAGCCAGCGAGCCTGGGGTATGCGAAAGCGTGAAACACATCGAAGACTTGTTCACCTTAGCTCTATCCACCTCAAGAGCGTCGTCAAACACAAGAAATCTTGTGAAGTTCTGCTTATATGTCTCTATGCTTTCCGCAAGAATCTCAAGACCGTAGAGGTCGGCAGCAAGCATTGAAGCTACTGCTCCGACTCCTTTAAGATTCTCAGAAGCCACCTCTGCAGCACTCTTGGCAGTATCCTCAGACTCGACAAGCCTTATCCAAGGATAGTCCTTGAAAAACTCTCGCGTCTGGTTGATAGCCATATAATGCGTACGCACCTCCTTCAGATCCGCTATCGACTGCCCCGGAAGAGCCATCAGGTTCTGCTGGATTCGCAGGAATACCTCTCCCTTTATCTTACGGTCATATTTTCTCAGAAGTTCGAAATTCGGCAGCAATCCTCCCGACACCGTATTCTCTATAGCCATCACAGCCGCATCTGCCGTGCCCTCGTTCATGCTCCTGTAAAGACCGTCGAATGTAAGGCATTCCACTATATCCGGCACGATATGACCATGTTCCTCATAGAAAAGCCTTGCAGCCTGTTCATGAAAGCAGCCCTTGACTCCCTGTATCGCAATCTTCTTCATTTTTCAAAAAAAGACTGTCCGGCGCACAGACACCAGACAGCATAAACATTACTATATAATCGATACGCAGACGTCCGGTCTATCCCCTTTTCTGGAAATAGAAGTAATAAAAACCGAAGCCGCTAAATCGATAAGTTCCCATAACAGTCACAAATATAAATATTTTTGACAAAAAACAGGATTACACAGTCATCATTTCCTTCTCTTTTGCAGCAACAAGCTCATCAACCTTCTTGGTGAAAGCGTCAGTCTCCTTCTGCACGAGCTGTTCATACTCCTTCTGAAGATCCTCCGGCATACCTTCCTTATTGGCCTTCTTCAGAGCCTCGATAGCATCACGACGAGCGTTGCGCACGCTTACCTTGCCGTTCTCTCCTGCTGCCTTTGCCTTCTTGAGAAGTTCCTTACGACGGTCCTCAGTAAGAGGCGGAACAACGCAACGGATGCTCTCACCGTTGTTTGAAGGAGTCAGACCAATGTTTGCATCGAGGATTGCCTTCTCGATCACAGGAATCATCTTCTTCTCCCATGGCTGGAGCATGAGTGTCTTAGCATCAGGAGTAGTTACTGAAGCCACCTGAGGGATAGGTGTAGGGCTTCCGTAGTAGTCCACCATCACGCTGTTGAAAACGAGAGGGTTTGCCTTGCCGGCACGATATGTCTTGAGTTCCTCGTCGAGGTGTGTGACAGCATGCGACATCTTGTCCTTTGCACCTGCCAGAATTTCTTTAGCTCTTGTAATCATAGTATTGTTGGATTAATCATTTCATATTTTACATTCGGGAGATGGTTATGAAAACCCTGGCCGCCCGTGGCCTGGTGAACGGGAGGGGCCCGCTCCGTAGGAGTGGGAGGGATTTAGTTTTCATAATCACCTCCCGGATGGTTTAGACATGTACTAATGTACCGACCTTCTCGCCCTTTACTAGTTTAGTGAGGTTACCCTTCTGATTCATGTCGAACACGATGATAGGCATATTGCCCTCACGGCAAAGCGCGAAAGCGGTCTGGTCCATCACCTTGAGACGGTCCTCGATAGCCTTGTCGAAGCTGAGTTCCTCATACTTGACGGCATTCGGATCCTTCTCCGGGTCAGCTGTATAGACACCATCCACACGTGTGCCCTTCAAAAGTGCATCGGCACCGATTTCCAATGCACGGAGAGCCGCACCGGAGTCAGTTGTAAAATAAGGGTTTCCCGTACCGCCTGCGATGAGGGCTACTCCACCCTTTTCCATCACGGCCACAGCATCATCCCTCATATAGTATCTTGCAACAGGCATCATAGGAGTTGCTGTGAAGACTTCTGCCTCGACACCAGCAGAACGTATGGCCATAGCCAGACCAAGGGAGTTGATTACGGTCGCAAGCATGCCCATTTTGTCGCCGTTCACCCTATCGAAGCCCTTTCCGACGCCCTGAAGACCTCTGAAGATATTTCCTCCACCGATGACGATAGCGACCTGAAGACCATTCTTCACAGCTGCAGCAACCTCTTCCGCATAAGCTGCAAGCCAGTTCTCGTCTATACCCTTACCGGCAGGGCCTCCAAGGCTCTCGCCACTCAATTTCAAAAGAACGCGTTTATAAGTTCCCATGTCCTGTATGTTTTCAAAATTTCAATCAAACAAAAGTATCGAATTATTATGAAACTTCCAAGAAAGAGTATATCTTTGCATGGCTTTAGAGCATATTCTGACTGAATATTAACTATAAAAGATTATAAAACTATCATGGCACTTTCTTCAATTACCAAGAAGCTTATCATGAGTATAAGCGGACTTTTCCTTATCATGTTCCTCCTTCTGCACATGACAATCAACTTCTTCTCAGTGATTGACACAATCAATGGCACATACGGATCAGCCGACGGTCTCTTCCAGGCAGGTTGCGACTTCATGGCTCTCCCTATCGTGACTATCATGGTTCCTGTGCTTGCTGCAGGCTTCCTCGTACACATCATCTACGCAATCATCCTCACTGCCGGCAACATCAAGGCACGTGGCGGTCTGAAGCGTTATGAAGGCGGCAGCAAGGGTAAGGCTGAGTCTTGGGCAGCAAAGAACATGCTCCTTCTCGGAATCATTGTTCTCGGACTCGTGGCTTTCCACCTCAACCACTTCTGGGCAAAGATGCAGCTCCTCGAGTTCCAGGGACATCACGCAGAGAACCCATACGAACTCCTTAACGCAACATTCCAGAACTGGTGGATGGTAGCTCTCTACATCGTATGGTTCGTAGCCCTCGGTCTTCACCTCTGCCACGGATTCTGGAGTGCATTCCAGAGCCTCGGTCTGAGCAACAAGATCTGGGAGAAGAGACTCACATGGATCGGATATGCTTTCGTAGCTATCATTGTCCTCGGCTTCAGTATAGTTGCAGTAAATGCGTTCTGCCAGGTAAACGGATGTTTCGCATGCTGCGGATGCTGCTAATCTGAAACGATATATTCAAAGAGACCTACTCACAATTACGTAAGTAGGTCTCTTTTGTTTAATGACATATTTCTCTGGTGCGTTCCATGAGCCATGAGGCTACATCGGAAGGGAGATATGGGGCCAGGGTGGCATAGACGCGAGCGTTATATGCATTGAGCCACGCAAGGGCTTCCGGTCCGAGAAGTTCAGGAACTACAGCCGAAGTGTCTATGTGGCAGCATGTCAGCGTCTCAAACTCCAGCCATTCTCCGAACTGGGATGTGCCGGCCTCGCGACAAAGTACTATGTTCTCATGACGGATGCCGTGCATGCCTTCACGATAGAGGCCTGGTTCGTTGGAGGTGACCATTCCCGGAAGCAGAGGCTGAGGATTGTACTGATAGCGTATGCTCTGCGGACCTTCATGCACGCAGAGATAGTAGCCGACTCCATGGCCTGTTCCGTGGCCGAAGTTGCGTTTTGCCTTCCATAGAGGCATCCTGGCAAGAGCATCAATCTGACATCCCGCAGTACCACGAGGGAAAACTGCCATGGAAAGGTCTATCATTCCTTTAAGCACAAGAGTATAGTCTTCCTTTTCAAGATCAGTGCACGCGCCCATAGGGACTGTGCGGGTAATATCGGTGGTGCCGGTAAGATACTGTCCTCCGGAGTCCACCAGATAAAGCCCATGAGGACGGATCACAGCAGAACCCTCACGAGGGGTGGAGTAATGCGGCAGGGCTGCACCGGGGCCATAGGCCGATATATTTTCAAAACTGTTTCCACGATAGCCGGGAATCTCGGCACGAAATGCCGTAAGCTTCTCCGAAGCCTCCCACTCAGTAACTTCGCGTCCGGAAGCGACCTCATAGTCCAGCCAATAGAGGAATTTCTCCATTGCTACCCCATCATCGATATAAGTCTGACGCAGGTTCTCAATCTCGGAAGAGGTCTTGACCGACTTCTCCAGAATCACGGGCGAAGTGCCGTATATCACACAATCTTCCGGATACGAGTCCTTTATATATGTGGCCACGTGATGATTGAGCGTGGACGGGTCTGCAAACAGACGCACACGGGAAGTCTCCCCGCTGAAGTCCGACAATGCAAAGAACACCGCCTCATAATCTTCGATATCTACTCCGTCAGCCACCAGTTCGTTGAAGCTGTCTTCTGTGTCCGGATCCATATCTACCATTGACTTGCGCACAAACCACTTCACATAGTCTTGACTAATAAGCAGATACGAAATCACAAGCGGATTATACTCTATATCGCTGCCGCGTACATTAAGCATCCATGCGATTTCGTCCAGAGACGAAAGCAGCACCCTGTCTATCCCGTGCAGCAGCATCCATTTACGTATCCATGATATTTTTTCCGCACGCGGTATTCCTCCGAAGCACTCCACATCAAGGGTGGTCACCGGCGACACCGGTACGGAAGGCCTGTCCTCCCACATTGCATCAAGCATGTCCGGGACATCAGAAAGACGCCCGCCCTCTCCAATAGCCTCAACCAGTTCCTCCGCCGCACTCATACTCTGGCAAAGTCCGTCCACAGCCACCACCTTCACACCATTGGAAGCCAACCAGTCAGGAATGCTTACCGAATCCGGAAGGCGGGTCTTATGAAGTTCCACTCCTGTGCCTTCCAGCTGCTCCAGAGCCTGGATAAAATAACGGGAATCAGTCCAGAGTCCGGCATGATCATGAGTCACCACAAGATCCCCGGCCTCACCCGTAAATCCCGAGAGCCATTTCACCTGCTGCCAGCGCGGAGCCGGATATTCGCTTGCATGAGGGTCTGAGCCACCTATCACCACGGCGTCCCAACCGTTGTCACGCATCATCGTCCTAAGGTCGTCGATTCTGTCTGAGTATATATTTTCCATTCTGCAATATTACTGAATTTCACCGACAAATCAAATCAGACTATGTCGGAGATAATGCTGTCTGATATGAAGAAACGGGATTCGGGAATCCGGACAAAAGAGCAGGATAAATCCTCCGGGCAAGACACTTCCACAAGATTTCCGATGGCAAAAGCTTTTTCGAGGGCTTCAGCAGAGGCATGGGTGCGCAGGAACGAGGCGTCCACCCCACGGGAAGTGCGCAGACCGAGCATTATTTGTTCCAGCGCAAGCTGGTCAGCATCGAGGGTCTCGGACTGCATTACCGAAGCAAAGTCTCCGGATTCAGCGGCACGGATATATGCTTTCACATTATCTGCATTCCACTTACGGACAGCAGCACCTTCTCTGAGCACCATGGCATCGTGATGGTAAGAGACCCGACCCGACACACCTGCAAGGGCGTCAGATCCGGTATAACTATGCGCTCCGGGACCGAGACCCACATATGGAATATGTCTCCAATAGGCACTGTTGTGGCGTGCTTCAAAACCCGGCTGAGCGAAATTGGATATCTCATAGTGATGGTATCCGGACTTCTGCATTGCCTCGCAAAGCATTCCGTATTGTCTTTCGCAAAGTTCGTCCGGAGCCTCGGACCATTCGCCTCGTTCGACAAGCCTAGCCAGTGCACTGCCCGGCTCCACCGAGAGCTGATATGAAGATATATGCCGAGGCAGGTCACCTCGGGAAGATATAGTCAAAGCCTTGTCAAGAGTATCCTGCCATACGGCATCCGAAAGTTGGGGAAGCCCGAAGATAAGGTCTATGCTTATGTTTTCCACACCAGCTTCTTCAAGAATATGATAGGCATGCCTGGCCATCGCCGCGTCATGCCTCCTGTTCATGAATCGGAGTATAGTGTCATCAAACGACTGTACTCCCATGCTGATACGGTCCACACCCATATTCATTAGTCCTTCCACATAAGCATGGCCCTTCTCTACAATATCTTCGGGATTGACTTCGACAGTAAATTCCTCATATGGACAATCCCCGGTCACAGACCGCAACGTATCAGAGATTCGTCTCAAAGCAGAAAGAGGCAGCACCGACGGGGTGCCACCTCCTATGTATAATGTATTTACGTCCTTTCTTACCTCCGATGCACGCACAAGCGCTTCAGTTGCTACAGCATCTGCATATTGTTCAAAAAGAGCTTCCTGTTTCAAGGCTTCTTCGGCCTTCCTACACTTCGATGCGACTTCCGAATAGAAGTCGCAATAAGTGCAGAAACTTCTGCAGAAAGGTATGTGGACGTATATCACCTGGTTATCTGAGCATCAGTTCAGCCTCTCCGAGCTTGGTCTGGGTCGTATAGGCTTCAACCGTGTATATTCCCTTTGTAAATGAAGCTATCTCATTGAGGTAGATGCCAAGCTCCACTTCCTTACCCTGGTAATCCACCTCACGTGATGCAGAACATATGAGCGGCTCACCATCAAGTTCGAAAGTCCTTTGGGTGCTGTTGGTAAGGAGCACTCCATCCGGCCCCTTGACTCTGATATACACTCTTACAGGACCCTTTGGAGCCAGATCGTTCTCCACAAGGCTTAGGGTCGCAATCATTCTCTTTACCCTGCTGCTGCGGTCGGTCTTCTTGTCAGAAGAGTTGAATGCCTCAAGCTTAAGGCCGCGTGCCTTGATCACCGATCCCACAGCCACCTGTCCTGTAAGGTCTTCGATGGTCTTGCTAAGCTTCTCAGACTTCTTGCGGCTCTCGGCTGCCTCACGACGTGCCGCTGCCGCATCTGCTGTAAGCTTCTTATTGAGAGTATTGAGGGAGTCAATCTGCACAATATAGTTCCTCATGATGCTTCTAAGGGTTCCGAGCTCCTTCTCGTACTGACGGATCTTGCTGCGGTTCGTAGCCTCTGTCTTCTTGATACGCTGAATCAGCTGTGTGACTTCTTCGCGCGAAGAGTCGAGCTGGGAATTGATTGTATCATAGTCAGATGACAGCGAAGCATAGTCATTCTGAAGGTCTATCATCTGAGCAGTAAGCTCTTCCTTTTCGATTGTCAGTTCTGTTACAAGCTGGTTCTTCTGATACCAGATGTAGGCAAGCGCTCCTGCCAGAAGCACTGCCACCGCGGCAAGCGCGTACATGATTTTCTTAAGATCCATATTTTCCTGTTTGGATTGATTTATGTCTTACAAGTGTGCAAAGATAGCAAAATCTGTGATTTTATGTATATTTGCCAGCGGATACCCAAATCCACGAAAGTGTAACACTACAATAATGACGCCATGAAATATTTCGTAAGATCAGTCAAATACTTCATTTACTTCTCACTTCTCTGTACCCTCATAGTATATGCCCTTGTGCTTACCGGCATGGCCAGCGGGGACATCAACGAAATCTTCGAAGGAGGCTACGATGCAATCTGGAAGATTGCCGTATTCTTCGCACTCGTAGCAGCTGTATACCCTAAATTCGGATTCATCACGAGAAAGATAGAGACAGACAGAAGTTGGGAAGAAGTAAGAAACACAGCTACAGAATATCTCAAGGCCGCACGTTATGTTCCCGAGCACGAGAGTGAAGACATCATCACATTCAGATTCTCCAGCATGGCCGGAAGATTGACCAAGATGTTCGAAGACAGGATCACTATCACCAGGACGGACTCCGGTTTCAAAATGGAAGGTCTACGAAAGGATGTCTTCAGGATGGCTTCCACCATCGAATACAGACTCAGTTCGAACGAAGAATAAGACTACTTTCCTGCATTCAGCATCTTTGCAGCCTCAGAGAGGGCTTCATAGAAATCTTCTCCGAAATATCTTTCTATAGGTTCGCGTAAAAACTCATATACGCGAATCTTTTCTTTTTTCCCTTTTGCGAAGGCATCCTGACAGATATGCCAGCGATGGAGATTCAGTGCACGTGTGCCGTTGCTGAGAGGAGTGATGCGGATCGGATAAAGCCAGCACGAGATAGGCTTCCGGAAGTCACCCTTACCCTGGAACCAGCAGCGCTCCATAGAACAGAAGCAGTTACCTTCTTCATCAAAAAGAGTATAAGCGCACTCCTCGCTTCCAGGAACGAGAGGTGTCACCATATCTCCGTCCATATCGATTTCATAGAAACCTTTGTCATCAACTGCCGCACGCCCCTGCTCCGTCATTATCGGAGAAAATATGTGATAGTTCTTTTCTATCGCTTCCGCCTCACATTCTTCCATCGGGGCACCGCTGTCACCGATTACGCAGCAGCATCCCTTGCATTTCTCGTAATCACAAGCAAAATATTCGGTCAGAATCTCCTCTGACACAAGGCAATCATCAATCTGTATAATTGTTCCGTGATACATGATTTAATCTATTTAGCAGTCACTATATATTCCACCCTGCTACCTTTGCTGAGGGATGACAGGAGGGCTTTCACATCTTCCTTGGTTATAGAATCGATTTCTGCGGCATATCCGGTATAGAGGTCTTTGCCGTCCAGGTATCTTCTCGAAATCATGGCAAGCCAGAAATCAGGATCGTTCTTTTTGAGTTCGATGCTCTGCTTAAGGGATGCCTTGTATACGGATAGCTCCTCATCTGAGAATTCAAGAGAATCCATATCCGCAAGCACTGAGCGCACTGTCTCCAGAGCCTCCAGCGGAGCCTCACGGACAGTACCTTTAGCAAAACCTTCCACCGGAGCCTCACTCAGGGAGAGCATAACATTATAACGTTCCTGAGGATATATCTTGCACTCGTGAGATATACGCGGATACATACCCATTTCCCCGACAGCTCTGGCGATGCATTTCTTCAATACCATTGAAGCAATCTCAGCAAGATAGTAATTATGCACAGTGAGCGGAACAGGAGCGGATATTACCATATCCATACTGTCCATGGTGCCATCGACCGTATATGTCGAGACGCCGGCTATAGGCTGATAACGGACAACCGTACGAGGAAATGCCTTGTCGGTCATCTTGAAATTGCCGGCATACTGAAGCAGCAGTTTCTTGAGTTGTGATTCATCCACATCGCCCACAAGAACCAGATATCCGTCATTCATCTTCGCTGCCTGTGAAGCAAAGAACCCATCGGCCTTTACTGCAAAAGACGGGGCAAGCATTCCCTTTGTCTTGTATGGGGAATACCTATAGTCCGGGCACATTATGCTGTCAATAGCTGCAATCCTTCCTTGAATAGTCCCCTTCTGAAATTCCGGCCTAAGAGCCTCGTCGAATGCATAGATGCAGAAAGCTTCGTCATCCACCTCACGGTCATTCATCACAGCTGTCAAGGTCTGAAGAAGAAGCTCCATCCTGTCATCAGGTATCTGACCGGAAAAAATCGTATTGGAAATATTAACCTTTGCATTCAATGTCATTCCCTGTTCCCTAAGGAAGTCTCTGAAGTCACGGGCTTTCAGTCCTCCGATTCTGCAGCAATCCAGAAAATCCGAAAGATAAGCGCCTTCGCCGGATTCCAAACCATCAACGGAAGCATATCCCCCGTTAAGCAACATAGAATAAAAAATCCTGTCCTTTATCGGAAGTTTCTTGATGATAATCTTGAATCCGTTGGAAAGAGTCCATATTGAACCTCCCGACATGTGCTCCGTCTTTACATTCTTCACCTTAAGCTTCATTCCGGAAACTCCGGCAAGTCTCAACGAGTCAGGCTGCCCCTCCTCCTGGCCATCGGTACGAGGATTATCCCATACCGACTCAAACAATTCCCTGATATCGTCAATGGAATATGGATTGTCTTTCATCCGGCATTCTACGGTAAGATTCCTGTCACGGTCAAGTGACGCTGACGCAATGGAATTGAAAAGTTTAAGTCTCATGTCGTCAGACATAGCTCTTGTCGCATGGAAATCCATCACATCCTTGTGAGAAGTCAGCGATGCATTATACAGGAATGCAGCCACACATCTGTCCACGTATTCCGCATTATCATGCAGGCTGTCAAACTCAGCATTTCTGTATTTTTCGAAATAAATCTTTTCTGCACGTCTTACATCTGCAGCCGTTATCCTTTCCGCATCAATTTCAGACATCACATGGGCCATAGCAAGAATGGCATCTGCAAGATGATCCGGAGAAACGGTAACAGACACCGAGAATGACTCGTCAGAAAAAGAAGACACTGCGTTCTTATATTCATAAGAAACATCTGCAACAGACACATTCCTTTTTCCGAGATAAGTCTTTATCTTGTCGGAAGCTATTATACCTATTTCTGAAATAAAACTCTCAAACGTCACCGGCTGGACAGTATTCATGAACTCCTTAGGTGTACGAGGAAGACGCCACGAGAGCTTCAATGTGGCAAGATTCCTGAGCGGATCATCATAAACATTATAAACCGGGTCCTTGACATCGTTCCACACATATTCCGGACGCTCATGCGAAGGCAATGCAGGAGTCATATACGACATCAGTTCAAGTCTTCGGACAACCTCCTTTACATCCACATCACCTGCTATGACAAGGGCCTGATCAGACGGAGCATACCATTTCCGGAGGAAATTATCGTGACTCACACTCACACGGTCCACCATATCCAGCAGCATAAGAAGAGCAGAGTCAAGAACTTCCGGCTTTGACAACACAAGATTCTCAAAGCGGAACACGGTAGCGTCATCCGTCACTTTTACGAATCCGTCTTTCCCTGTAGTTACCCCATGACGGGCAGCGAAAGACTGAGCAGAGCGTCCCGACAGACGGGGCAGCGTTCCAAGAGTTTCCGTAGCGGCATTGCCAGCCAAAGCCTCACTCACTCCGGGCTCCGTATTCCTGCCTGTCCGCTGCACAAGCGCAAAGTCCGCCATACCTTTGACAGATTTATTAGGCACAACAAAATACTGCGTTCCGTTTTTCAGAGTGCCTCGTGTTATGGACTTGTCTGCCGGCAGTTTATGAAGATTCTGCGCCACCGATCCAACTGCAGAGATCAGCAGAATCACAGCAACTACAATCGGACGTATTCTATTCATTGTCATATTATTTTTATATTCAATGCAAAATTAAAACATTTTTTCTATTTTTGCAGTTTGGGTATCAATGAATGATAATCTTAATTTTTTAGAATAATTATGAAGAAAATTTTTGTATTGCTTGCTGCGGTTGTAATGACCGCCGGTGTAGTGTCTGCGCAAGACATCAATCAGGCTACTGAGGCCTACAACAACGGAGCTATGGAGCTTCAGATGGGCAACGGAGCCGCTGCTCTTACTAATTTTCAGAACGCCCTCACAATGGCAGAAGGTCTTGGAGAAGATGCGGCAGAGCTTGTAGAAAACTGCAAGACAGGTGTCATCGCAGCAAACATGGCTATAGCAAGAGCACTTTACAACTCAAAGGATTTCACAGGTGCTATCGAGGCATTCAACCAGACAAAGGCTGTAGCAGAATCTTATGGCAACACCGAAATGGCTGAAGAAGCTGCAGAACTTGCAAAGAACAGCCAGATGAATATTTACAACACCGCAGGTGCGGCTGCAAAGAGAAGCAAGGACTATCCTACAGCTATCGAGAACTATAGCAAGGTTATCGAGATGGATCCAGCCAACGGCGCCGCTGCTTTCCAGCTTGGAGACTGCTACTACAGAAGCAAGAACTTTGCTGAGGCTGAGAAATACTTCCTCGTGGCTAAGGAAAACGGTCAGGAGAAGAACGCGGTTCCAAGACTCGCAAACATCGCCCTCATGCAGGCTAAGGCTGCCATCAAGGGCAAGAAGTATCAAGAGGCTTATGACTTCGCTAACGCATCTCTCGGATACGAGGCGTCTTCAAACGCATATGAGACAGCAGGTGATGCTGCAAAGGGTCTGAAGAAATCTGCAGAGGCAATCTCTCTCTATGAAAAGGCTCTCGAGGGTGCAAAGCCAAAGGCTGTAAATCAGATCAAGTACAAGATTGCCACTACAGCTCAGGAAACTGGCGACAAGGCTAAGGCTATCGAGTACTACACTGCAATCGCAGGCGATCCTAACTTCGCAGAGTTCGCAAACTACCAGATCAAGGAGCTCAGCAAATAATGAGAATGCTTGAACTGCTTGCTCCGGCAAGAGATCTACAGATCGGCATCGCGGCAATCGACTGCGGTGCCGATGCTGTGTATATAGCCGGACCGCAGTTCGGAGCACGTCAGGCAGCAGGAAATTCCGTGGAGGACATACGCCAGCTGTGTGACTATGCTCACAGGTTCGGGGCCAGGATATTCGTGACCCTAAACACCATACTTTATGATTCCGAGCTGGAGGACGCCTACGGATTCATGCTTCAGGTGCAGGACGCCGGAGCGGATGCCATCATAGTTCAGGATATGGCTGTCATCGAAATGGCACGCAGAGGTATCGGAGAAAAGTTCCAGAAGCTCCGCATCCCGCTACATGCATCCACCCAGTGTGCAATCCGCACGCCTGAGCAGGCCCGCTTCCTGGAAAGCCTCGGATTCTCAAGACTTATCCTTGAAAGGGAACTTTCATTGGAACAGATACGTGCTATCAGGGATGCCGTAAGCTGTGAACTCGAATTCTTTGTCCATGGAGCTTTATGCGTATGCTACAGCGGACAATGCTATCTCTCGGAAATGATTGGCGGGAGAAGCGCCAACAGAGGAGCATGCATCCAGGCCTG
Source organism: Candidatus Cryptobacteroides sp. (assembly GCA_045127905.1). Classification (GTDB taxonomy): domain Bacteria; phylum Bacteroidota; class Bacteroidia; order Bacteroidales; family UBA932; genus Cryptobacteroides. The sequence goes on along the minus strand of JBGVQX010000003.1, from coordinate 27,444 downwards.
TAGGTCACTTTATGACCTCGTAGATGCGTCTGGCAAGGTACTGGTTCGCAACAAGGCACTGCTTTCCCTAAAGGATTATAACCTGCGCTCACGCATAGAAGACCTTGCTGAAGCCGGAATCACATCCTTCAAGATAGAAGGACGGCTCAAGAACGAGTCCTATGTAAGAAATGTGGTCAGAGACTATTCCATGACATTGGACAATCTGATCGGGAGGTGTCATGACAAATACGTAAGAGGCTCATTCGGAAAGGTCTCAGGAGGATTCCAGCCAGACCTGGCCAAGACCTTCAACCGCGGATATACAGAACTTTTCATCGACGGAAAGCGAGGCAGATGGGCTGCTATGGATGCAGCCAAATCCATGGGGGAATTTATCGGAACCGTAGCCTCGACCAACCGCAATGGCGTTGAGGTAAGGTTGAATAAAGGCGTAACTCTCAACAACGGCGACGGATTCTCATTCGTCGCCCGAAACGGGAAGGTGGAAGGATTCCGTGGAGACGTATGCTCAGGCGGAAGCATCCGATGCAGGATTCCGGCATCACTTACTGCTGGAGTACAGCTTTACAGAAACATCAATGCAGCATTTGAAAAGGAAATCGAAAGACAGACATGCATTAGGGAACTCCTGGTCGGAGTGACTCTCAGTTTCAGACAGACGGAAAACGGATGGAGCCTTGAAGCCACTGCACGCACTGAAGACGGAAGGCATACCTTGGTTACCCTTGATGCAGGAAACCAGATTGCAGACAACCAGGAAAGGATGCATGCAATGCTGGGAGCGCAGATCAGCAAAAGTTCCGGCCACTACAGATTCTCTCTCGAGGCAGTGGAAGTCCCTGACGGACTTCCTTTCATGAGCGCATCGGCCCTCAATAGCATCAGACGCACACTGGCAGAGAATCTCGACAGAGAGGCATGCATTGCAAGACCTCTACTTAATGTCTCTTTGGAATATCCGTCAATAGAGCTATTCCCGGAGCAGCGGGCCACATACAGACAAAACATATCCAACCGGATTTCCGAAGAAGTTTATGCTGCAGCCGGCGCAGAAATCTCCGGCAAGGCATACGAACTCGAACACCCTGCAGGTGCTGAACTCATGCGCACCAGATACTGCATCCGCTACGAGCTCGGAGTATGCCCCGTCCACCAGAAGGGAAACAGCCACAATCTCCCGGCTACATTACGCGGCATAAAGCCGGATACTCCACTGTTCCTTCTGAACAACGGGAAGCGCCTTGCGTTGCATTTTGACTGCAGGAGGTGTGAGATGACGGTTACTTCACCTGAATAGCATCTTTCACGTCCTCAAAAGCACCCATTTTTAAGGATACAGGGTACATCTTATCTCACTCCATCCTCAAATCACCCCTATTTTGAGGATATGGTCAGGGAAATGCATTGCTCTATCCTCAAAACACCACCTTTTTGAGGATACAGGGTACATCTTATCTCACTCCATCCTCAAATCACCCCTATTTTGAGGACGAAGGTCGCTGGACAGTTTGCCTTATCCGTGTATCGTCCCTTTTTACGGATGTGGAATTCGAGGACCAGCAACCGGACGCGGAAGGTATCATTTACTGTTTTTGAAAAACTTGTCTGCAAATGCAATATAAAGCTGCCAGTCATACGAGGCAGATGACGTGGTCCAGGACGTTCTGATTAACCTATGGAAGTTCCTGTCCGTGCGCAACAAGTGCCTCAACATCCTCAAGCATAATGACGCCAAGAACAGCATGATGACCAGCCTGAAGCTGTCGCTCATCGACGAAAGCGCCGACGACAATGCCCATCTGGTATGGGAACTTAAAAAGCTCATCAGCAAATCCCTCTCCGAACTACCGTACGAGCAGAGAAGGGCATTTGAAATGAGCCGCTTCGAGGGGAAGACATACAGGGAAATAGCAAAGCTGCAGAATGTCTCCATCAAGACCGTGGAATACCGGATATCCCAGGTCCTCCGCAAACTTGAGACGGACCTGTCTGACTATCTGCCGCTCTTTGCGGGTCTGCTCACCTTTCTCTTCTCGCAGCCAAGATAGGAAACGGTCAGGCAAACACGGCATCCAGATCTTTCGACAGGCGAAGTAAACCTGACCTGATCTTATCTGCCTGGGCCTTACGTGGCTTCGTGCCGTTTGTATACGCCCACAATTGTTTCTGGTTTATGCCAGTAATCTTTTCCAACGCAGCTAAAGAGAATATTCCTGCCTTTATGTAATAATTCATAAGACTTAAAGCATCAATGGTATAATCGAAGGAATATTCCTCGTCCAAAAATTCAGGATATCTGAATCCTTCCTTTAATGCGGTTTCCTTATAAACGGCAATCTGTCTATGCATGTCAGCCTTAGCTTCACTGATAGTTACGCCCATTCCTGAAAATATCTCATCCTTGCAATAGACGCAGTAGGTGCCGTCTTCAGATCTCTCAATTATTACCAGTATCTGTTTCATCTTTATCTGTTTTTCAAACCCATTTCCTTTCTCATCTTCTTTTCAAGACCTGTACCGAGTTCTTTTGCACCATGATATGGAACAGGATAGATTACAGATCCCTTTTTATAGATGACGTGACTCCCTGTCTGACGAAGTACCGTCCATCCATTCTCACGAACCAACTTGTGGAATTCAGTCGTCTTCATATTTGAGATTACAAATGTAGTAATTTTTCTATTAACAATGAAGGAATTTCATAGAACTATTACTACGCTATAGTAAATTTCAATACTCAATCACCTCAAAAGTCAGGTCCACATCCCCGAAGTGGCCTACAATGTTGCTGTTGGCATCTATCCAACGGCTGGAAAGCTGGCCACGCCAGACGACGTCGTCACGGGAGTTGAAAGGGAGATTAATCTCGAGGCCGTAACTCTTTGAAGCTATCCTTACCAGGGCCGTGCATTTCCACTCCGTCCTCGTACCTCCATCATCCTCGGTTATCATAAACGCACAATGGGTCATCTGTTCCGGCCATTCGGTCACAAGAACGGCATTGAACGGCTGAGGCTTGCCTACCTGAGAGCGCTTCACCACAATCATAAAGTCTGTAACAAGAGGATTGAACAGCCGGAGCTCAGCCTCTGTTGACGCTGTGAAATCTTCCACAAAACCGGTCTTTACGAAGAACTCGGATGCTCCTGCGAACCATGAGTCATAGTGACGATTCATCGTAAAGTCCTTGAGTATAAGACTCCTCAAAGGACTGGCAGAATCTGTTTTAGTCGATGGAAGCATTGAAGGAGATACTATGATGGTGCCGCCACCTTCACCCCATTGAGGATCCTCCCTGCGGAGCATCTCAAGGGTCTTGAATCCGGCATCGGAATTCCTGTTAACCACCCACACAGGGGTCTTTGCAGCCATATCTTCATCTACGACCACCTTCTCAAGAGTCATCTCACCTGCTTCCGAACGGACCAGACGATATCCTTCATTTACATCAGAATTGTCAGACGGGTCGAAGGTGATGACGGGCAGGCAGCCTCCATCCCAACGGTCGGAATAAGGCCAGTATATCTGCACATCAGAAGTCATAAGGGCCTCAAGATAGGCCTCTGGCTCATCAGTCCCGGAACCGGAAACCTTGGTTGCAGCAGAAGAACGCACGAACTCAGAAATAAGATCCTTCATTGGATTGGAATACCCCTTCCCGACCTTCGAATCAGCATCTCCGACTCCTTTTCCGGGAAGTTGAAACAGGTCGCGCATGGTATACTCCTCATCATAACCATTTGAGGAAGAAGAGGATACCGCATCGTGCACTTCATGGAGATGACAGGATTCCAAAGGAAGGGATGCCAGCATAATCGCAACATCTTCGAGGGATAACAAAGGAGATTCATGTCCGGAAACATGCTTCGAAATATCGTTATCAAGCACTTCGCATGAAGCAATGCAGAGCATCAGTAATGTAATCGGAACAATGTGTTTCATAATCATATATTTTACATCGCGACAAAGTTCCAGACAATTATCCATGTAAAAAAAAGTTACACGTTTATAGACAAAAAATGCCGCCAGAGAACACTCCAGCGGCATTTACACTATTGAAATTTATCGTATTTTCAGGAAAAATAAGTTAAATTTCCAGACTTTTACCTTTTGTGGCGGACACGAAACGGTCTCTGTCCGAAAGATCTTTGACCACTTTCGCATCAGGAAATCCTGCCCTGCGGAACACTCCGGCTGTTTCCTCGCCCAAAGCTTCATTGATCTCCACCATCAGGAATCCATCTTCCCTCAAAAGAGACTTCGCCCAACGGGCAACCGCCCTATAGAAAACAAGCGGATCTTCATCGGGCACAAACAGAGCCATTTCAGGCTCATGCTCCAGCACATTGGACCTCATCATAGCCTTCTCGGATTCCATGACATATGGAGGATTACTGACAATGATATCGAACTTGCCGAGATCTGAAGGAGGAGGTTCCAGGATATCGGCCTTCAGGAAAACCGGAGCCTTGGCACCGCTGCGGAGTTCTTCTCTAAAATCCTGGGAAGAAGCCACACCAAGTGCACCGTCGGAAAGATCCACTGCCGTCACCTGAGCTCCAGGCAGTTCCAAGGCCAGAGTCCATGCTATGCATCCGGATCCTGTGCACATGTCGAGAATGCTTATATTTGAATGACTTGTTCTTTCCTGTCCGAATGACGGAGAAGACATGCCACCCCCGGCTAGGGGGTGTCCGACCAAGGGGAGGACGGGGGTCTTCGGAGTCATCGGACAGGAAAGAACCGTCCTGCAAAGAATCTCTGTCTCGGGACGCGGAATCAGAACATCAGGAGTAACGCGGAATTCGCGGCCGTAGAAATAAGCCTTGCCTGTGACATACTGCAGAGGTTCTCCGGCAGCCATTCTCCCGAAAGCCGACATTGCAGCCTCAGCATCTTCATGAGAAACTTCATACGCAGGCTCCATTATGTGAGTATGACGCTTTGTTCCAAGCTGATGTTCCAGAAAAGCGAAGACCATCTCCCGTGCCTCCCTCTCGGGATACAACGTAGAGACAGTCTCTACACCTTTATATATTATATCCTTCAGCAGCATCACCATTCTTATTCAGATCATGAACGTCGTCGGAATCCCTACGACGGCATTCTTATGAATTTTCAATGACAGTTGTAAGGAAGTCAGTCATGGATAGACCCGCTGCACGTACCATCTGAGGTACGAGTGAAGCAGACGTCATGCCCGGAATAGTGTTGACCTCCAGGAAATAGAGTCCGTCCTCAGCTGCGATATAATCGACGCGTACAAGGCCGGAGCATCCCAGATGGGCATATATCTTCCTTGACACTGCCTGTATTTCATCACGAAGGCTGTCCGGGATCTGAGCAGGACAAACCTCGCGGCTGTGACCGTTATACTTGGCCTCATAGTCAAAGAACTCGTTTTCTGTGATGATCTCAATAACCGGAAGAGCCACATTTTCGCTGCCGTTGAAATACACAGCACACGTAAGTTCGCGTCCAACTATGGCTCCTTCCGCCATCACGGTCTTTCCTTCTGCAAATGCAGCCTCAACAGCCGCATCAAAATCCTCTATCTTCTTCACCTTGGTCACTCCGAAGCTGCTGCCGCCGTCAGTAGGCTTCACGAACATCGGAAGTCCAAGCCTCTCTACGGCCTTCTGAGCCAGACCTTCTGTACTTTCCCCCTTCCTAACGAATATATCATCCGCACATTTCACGAAATCGACATCCTTCAGGTAGCTCTTGCAGGAGAACTTATCGAAAGTGATTGCCGCGACAAAGGCATCGCATCCGCTGTGAGGCACACCTATCATCTCGAGATACCCCTGCATGAGACCGTTCTCTCCAGGAGTGCCATGCTGCATGATATAGGCATAGTCAAACTTCACCTTTTCTCCGCCTACGACAACAGAAAAGTCGCATTTGCATATCTGAGGGCGCTCTGCCTCGGATATAACCACGCGCTCACATCCGCCACGTCTGTATGCTCTGAGTGACCAGTCACCGAAACGCGCGAAAATCTCGTAAACATCATATCTTGAGGCATCTATCTGTGACGCCGTAAACTCTCCGCTGCGCACCGACACCTCCCATTCGGAAGAATCGCTGCCATAAATGACTGCTATAGATTTCATAGAATCCTATTATTCAAAAAAGTAACTTTCCTCATCCTCGGCCTTGACTGCAGCATCAGCATCGCTGCCGTCGCAGTCCAGGTTAAGGGTTATTCCCGGAGGAGCTATAAACCTGTCCGTCTCATATACTCCAAGCGTACCGTCCTGAACAACCTTCTTCATGAAGATTCCCCAGATAGGAAGCGCCATATTCGATCCACCTCCCAATGCAAGGGACTCGAAGTGGACCTGACGGTCTTCGGCACCGACCCAAACTCCAGCTGTAAGCGAAGGTGTGTAGCCGATGAACCAACCGTCTGACTGGTCGTTGGTGGTACCTGTCTTACCTGCAATCTCTCCCTTGAGACCATACTTGGCACGAAGCCTTATACCTGTACCGCTGTTCACGACACCCTGCATAAGGTTAGCCATAAGATAAGCTGTATATTCGCTTACAGCCTCTTTCTTCTTATTCGAGAACTCTCCGAGCACATTGCCCATGCTGTCCTCTATCCTTGTCACGAAAATAGGAGAGATGAACACACCCTTTGAAGGGAATGTGTTGTAGGCCGACACCATTTCATACACATTCAGGTCGGCCGATCCCACGCAAAGGGAATATGTCTCGTCGATATAGCTTCCCACACCCATCTTCCTCATCATGTCTGTCATGGCATGAGGACCGTACTGCTTCATGAGATATGCCGATATATTGTTCGAACTCTTCGTAAGCCCCCACTTGAGGGTCACGGTCTGGCCGATCCACTCGTCCTTGTCTGTACTCTTAGGAGTCCATGTAGTGTCGTTCACGATGAATGTCTGAGGAACATTCACAACCTTGTCACATGGGCTCATACCCTCCTGCATGGCAAGCGTATATAGGAAAGGCTTGATGGTGGATCCCACCTGTCTCTTGCCCTGCCGCACATTGTCGTACTTGAAGTAGCGGTAATCCGGACCTCCCACATATGCCTTTATATGACCTGTACCAGGCTCTATTGCCATGAAGGCAGCACGCAGATGTGACTTGTAATACTTTATGGAATCGTCCGGGGTCATCACGGTGTCTATATGCCCCTTTTTATTCCAGGAGAACACTCTCATCTTCACAGGAATGTCAAAACTCTTCCTGATTTCCGATTCTGAGGCGCCGTTGTTCTTCATGATGCGGTAGCGGTCGCTCCAGCGCCTTGCCTGCTTCATCAGCCTGTCCACAATCTCCGGCTCCACATCATCAGAGAACGGCTTGTTCTTCTTCCAGCGGAGATCTCTCCAGAACGTCTTCTGAAGGTCCTTCCCAAGATGCTCCGTCACTGCCTCCTCGGCATACTTCTGCATCTTGTAGTTGATAGTCGTATATATCTTCAGACCATCCCTGTCCAGATTATACTTACTGCCGTCGGCCTTGAGGTTCTTGTTGAGCCATCCGTAAAATGCATCGTCCGCCCATAGGAGCGAATCCACAACATAGTCCTCGCGGTTTGAATAAGAAGAGCGCTTAGGCTCCTTCGCATTCATGGTACGGCGGAGCATATCGCGGAAATACGGAGCGAGTCCGGCATTATGGTCCTGCACCTTATATGAAAGGGTTATAGGGATCTGACGGATGGAATCGCACTGCTGCTCTGTAATGAATCCGGCCTTCTCCATCTGGGAGATCACGAAGTTCCTTCGGGTAAGGGACTTTTCCGGATTAAGGGCAGGGTTATATCTTGTAGGCTTGTTCACCATTCCGACGAGGGTGGCCGCTTCTTCCACTGTAAGGTCATACGGCACCTTGCCGAAGAAGGTCTGAGCCGCCGCATTGATACCATATGCATTGCTGCCGAAGAACACGGCATTCATATACATGGTCATTATCTCGTTCTTGGTGTAGCTTCTCTCGAGCTTTACAGCAGTCACCCACTCCTTCAGCTTTATCCACACCATCTTGAGTTTAGACATGCCGGGGATGCTGCTGCTGACATCCTCACGAGGATAGAGAGTCTTGGCAAGCTGCTGGGTGATGGTACTTCCTCCTCCCTGACTCGAGTCGCCTCCGAGAAGAGTCTTGAAGATCACACGTCCCAGACTCTGGAAGTCAATGCCTGAATGTGAATGGAATCTAACATCCTCAGTAGCTATGGCAGCATTCACAAGGGCTGGAGAAAGTTCCTCGAAACTGACATATGAACGGTTTTCTATATGAAAAGTGGTAAGCACTTCACCGTCTTCCGCAATAACCTGAGTCGCCAGACGGGTATCAGGATTCTCCAGTTCCTCGAAGGATGGGATGTCTGCAACCGCCCATACCATACCGATAAGGGCAATGACCAGAACCACCGGAACCGTAAAGAATATCCAGAACCACTTTACTATTTTCTTCTTTGTAACGTCTTTCATACCTATAAAATATTATAAAATATGTCACCTTTAGGTGACCCCGCCACATGGGTGGATACAAAGTGACAAAATTAGCAACAAAATTTGGAAATTTGCCCGGTTTGTACCTTACTTTGCACTTTCTTTTTGAAAAAGAGGACATCATGAGTATGAAGGAAGGAAAGAATTTAGTGATTGTGGAGTCTCCGGCAAAAGCCGGAACAATACAGAAGTTTCTCGGAAACGGATTTACTGTAAAATCCAGTTTCGGACACATACGCGACCTGCAGGACAATGGTCTCAGCATAGATATAGAAAATGGTTTCAAGCCAGAATATGTAATACCTTCAGACAAAAAGAAGGTGGTGGCAGAACTCAAGAAGGAGGCAAAGGCTGCAGATATGGTATGGCTTGCATCCGATGAGGACCGTGAAGGAGAAGCTATCTCATGGCATCTTTTCGAGACTCTTGGTCTGAATAAGGATAATACTAAAAGAATTGTCTTTCACGAAATCACCAAGCCGGCCATCCTGAATGCAATCGAGAACCCTCGCGAGATAGACATGAACCTCGTGGATGCCCAGCAGGCCCGCCGCGTGCTTGACCGTCTGGTCGGTTTCGAGCTCTCACCGGTGCTCTGGAGAAAGATACAGCCGAAGCTTTCGGCAGGACGTGTACAGTCCGTCGCCCTCAGGCTTGTGGTGGACCGCGAAAGAGAAATACAGGCATTCACTAACGAACAATATTACAGGGTTGATGCCTTATTCCATCCGGAAGGAACCTCTGAGAAAACACTCGTAAAGGCCACCCTCGACCGCAGGTTCCCGGATATTGAAAGCGCACGCGAGTTCCTCACCAGATGCATTGGTGCCGCCTTCAGCATATCCGACATCGAGAAGAAGGAAGGCACAAGGACTCCGGCTGCTCCATTCACAACTTCAACCCTCCAGCAGGAAGCTGCCAGAAAGCTCAGAATGTCCGTAAGTCAGACAATGAGCATCGCCCAGAAGCTATACGAGCACGGATTCATCACCTATATGCGTACCGACTCCACCAACCTGTCGGGGCTGGCAATCGGAGCAGCAAAGAAATTCATATGCGATAACTTCGGAGAGGAATACTCAAAGACAAGACAGTACAGGACCAAGGCCAAGGGAGCTCAGGAAGCCCACGAAGCCATCAGACCTACTTATATAGAGAACACTTCCATCGAAGGCACTCCTCAGGAGAAAAAACTATATGAACTCATCTGGAAGCGCACCGTAGCCTCTCAGATGGCTGACGCCAGAATCCTCAAGACCGACATAAAGGTGTCAAGCGACAAGGGAGTGGAGAAGTTCAACGTACAGGCCAGTCAGGTGCTGTTCGACGGATTCCTGAAGCTATATATGGAAAGTACAGACGAACAGCAGGATGACGAGATGGTTATCCTTCCTGAAATGCATGTAGGCAACATCATGCATGAGAAAGGAATCACCGCAGAATGCCACTTCACATCCGCTCCGTCACGTTATTCGGAGGCAACCCTCGTAAAGAAACTGGAGGAACTCGGAATCGGCCGTCCATCCACCTATGCACCTACTATATCCACCCTCACAAAGGGCAGAGGATACATCGTCAAGGGCGACAAACCTGGAGTGAAACATCCTGTAACCAACCTCGCGCTCAAGTCAGGCAAGATAACCGAATCATCAAAGACAGAGACCGTCGGAGCCGAAAAGGGACGTCTGCTGCCTCAGGACATCGGAGTTATAGTCACTGACTATCTCGTCAAGAACTTCCCTCAGGTGCTTGACTACAAGTTCACTGCAAATGTAGAGGAAGACTTCGACAGGATTGCCGAAGGTGAGGTGCCATGGAACAGCCTGCTTCAGGAATTTTACGGACCGTTCCACGGAAAGGTGCGTGAAACAATGAACAGCAAGGAGTACAGCAACGTGAGCCGCGAACTCGGCACCGACCCTAAGGACGGACTTCCCCTTGTGGCCCGCTTCGGACAATATGGACCTTATATCCAGAAAGGAGAAGGGGACAGCAAGCAGTATGCAAGCCTCGCTCCAGGCCAGCTTATCGAAAGTATCACTTTGGAAGAGGCGATCAAACTTTTCGAACTCCCACGTGTGGTAGGAAGCCATGAAGGCATTGAAATCATATGCACAAAGGGTCGTTTCGGGCCATATATCAAATATGGCGATAGGAATGTGTCACTCCCGAAAGGCACCGATCCGCTTAAAGTGGACCTTGCAACATGCATAGAATTGATATCCGATAGCAGGAACAAAAAGGCAGGAGAAGTAATCTTCCACTACGAATCGTCTGACATTCAGGTGATTAATGGAGCATACGGGCCTTATATAAAGCACGCCGGAGCCAACTACAGAATACCGAAAGAATTAGATCCGGCAACACTTACAGAAGATAAGTGCAAGGATATAATCGCCGGGTCCGAACCTACAGGACGTAAGAAAAGACGGAAATAATTCTAAAAAAACGTAAATTTCGGCAACAGAAATTTACGTTTTTTAAATATAGTGATTAAATTCGCACTCATAAACTTAACAAACGTAAGGCTATGTCAAATTATCAGATTGACCACATCGACCAGAAGATCCTTTCCTTTCTGGTCAAGAACGCCAGAATGCCGTTTCTGGAGATTGCACGAGAGTGCAACGTATCTGGCGCAGCCATCCACCAGAGGGTGAAGAGACTTGAAAGCAATGGCGTTATTACCGGATCACGTCTTCTCGTGAAGCCACAGGCCCTGGGTCTGAATGTATGTGCCTTTGTGAGTGTTTCTCTTTCTGAGGCCAACAAGTATCCTGATGTAATCGAATCATTCAAGAAGATTTCAGAAATCGTAGAGTGTCATTTCGTAACAGGAAAGTATGCTCTCCTGATAAAGCTCTTCTGCTTTGATCATGACCACCTGATGCAGATTCTCCTCAACACTATACAGAAGATTCCTTATGTACAGCAGACCGAGACCCAGATTTCACTTGACCAGGCTATCGAGCGTCAGGTATGGGTAAAGGAATACCAGAACACCAGCTTCTCAGCAAGCGTAAAAAAGAGAAAGGAAAAGAAAGAGAAAGAAGAAAAGGAATAGATTAACGGATACTCATTATGGCCTTTGCGAGCACAAGGTCATCCTGAGTGGTTATCTTGATATTGAGCCTCTCCCCCATTGTGTAGGAGAGGCTTTTTCCGTACTTCTCCACCACTGAGGCATCATCGGTGAATGCAGTATCAAAAGCCTGGGTATAAGCATCTTTCAAAATCTCCGAATGGAATATCTGAGGCGTCTGAGCGCCCCAAAGTACAGAGCGGTCCACAGTCTCTCCGGATATGGTCTCCAGAATATCACCGTTCTTCCTGAGGACTTTCATCGTATCCACACAAGGCACTACCGGTATAAGGGCCTGGACATATTCGGCCTGTGCGAACATATCTGCAATAAATGCTGCTGTCACAAGAGGACGCACACCGTCGTGGACTCCCACCAGCGCACCTTCAGGAATCCTCTCAAGCGCATTTCTCACAGAATGAAAGCGCGTGATTCCTCCCTTTACTATAACCTGCGGACAGATAAAATTATGAAGGATGCAGTAATTCTTCCAGTAAGGGATGAATTTCTCGGGCAGTACGGTGACAACGGATATGCCGGGGCATGCTTCAAGAAACACCTCGATAGTCCTCTGAAGGATAGCCTTGCCGTCTATTTCGATAAACTGTTTAGGCACCTGGGCCCCCATTCTGGTCCCGCTTCCGGCAGCCATGATCACAATATATTTTTTTCTCTCCATCCGCGTAAAAATTTATGACAAATTTAACTTATTTTTTGTAATTTTACGGCCTATTTGTAAAACCTGAAAATAAGAACAAGAAATATGGGATTTTCATTCTTGACTCAAGAAATAGCAATGGACCTCGGAACTGCCAACACAGTCATTTTCCAGAATGACCAGATAGTGCTGGATGAGCCGAGCATCGTGGCCATTGACAACAGTACAGGCAAGGCTATCGCCCTCGGACAGAAAGCCAAGCTCATGCAGGAAAGGGAGAATCCGGGCATCAAGACAGTGCGTCCTATGAAGGATGGAGTCATTGCAGACTTCAACGCCGCAGAAATGATGATCCGCGGATTCATCAAGCAAGTGAACAGCAAGCGCAAATCGCTCTTCACTCCGAACATCAAGATGGTGATTGGCATTCCTTCCGGATCGACAGAAGTGGAGATCCGTGCCGTGCGTGACTCTTCCGAGCATGCCGGCGGACGTGACGTATATCTCATCTACGAGCCTATGGCATCAGCCCTCGGAATCGGTCTCGACGTCGAGGCTCCTAAGGGCAACATGGTCGTGGACATAGGAGGCGGTACTACAGAGATTGCTGTAATTTCACTCGGCGGCATTGTAGTGCAGGATAGTATCAAGGTAGCAGGAGACGTATTCACCAACGATATCCAGCTGTACCTTCGCCAGCAGCACAATATCAGGGTGGGACAGATTACTGCAGAGAAGATCAAGATTGCCATCGGAGCCGTTCTTCCTCAGCTCGACGAGGAGCCGGAGCCATTCTCAATCACCGGTCCTAACCTCATGACTGCGCACCCTGTGCATGCCACAATCACATATCAGGAGATCGCACACTGCCTCGACAAATCGGTGGCACGTATTGAAAGCGGTATCCTCCATGTGCTCGAGCAGACTCCTCCGGAGCTTTATTCGGATATCGTGGAGAACGGTATCCACCTTGCAGGAGGTGGCTCACTCCTCAGAGGACTTGCAAGACGTCTGAGCGAAAAGGTCAATATTCCTTTCCATGTGGCGGAAGATCCTCTCAGAGCCGTAGCACGCGGAACATGCCTCGCCCTGAAGAATACAGAAAACTATACATTCCTCATGAGATAAGCCTTGAGAAAAAGCAATCTCATAAGCAACCTGATAACCGCAGCTATCTTCATAATCCTGGAGGTAGCTGCGTTAAATATGCTTAACAGCAGCCCGATCCAGAGGTCGTGGTTTGCCAAGGGCGGTCACATAGTCATGGGATCTCTCTGGGGAACCACACAGGACATAAAGCATTACTTTTCACTTAAGGAAAAGAATGAAAATCTTGCGATGGAGAACTTCCTTCTTAGGGAACAGATGCTGGAAATGAATGCCATTATCCGCGATAGCGTCAGAGTATCCAGAATTCAGGCGGATGGTGTGGCAGACGGATACAGATACATCCCTGCAGCCATTGTGAAGATCAGCAACAACACCCAGCACAACTATCTGATAATAGGGAAAGGCGCGAAAGATGGAGTCAAGGAAGGTTCCGGCATCATCACCGGCAAGGGAGCTATTGGAGTGATTGACGCCGTCAGCGACAACTACGCTTACGCAAGGTCATTCAAGAATCACGGAATGAACATCAGTGCCAGACTAGGAAGAGACGGAGCTGTCGGCCCGGTAAGTTGGGACGGATACTCCAACGACGGAGCCCTATTGAGGGAGATTCCGCATCACGTGGAGTTTTCTCCTGGCGATACAGTCTACACAAGCGGCTATTCTTCGATTTTTCCACCCGATATCCCAATCGGAACCGCCGGGGAATCAGAGATAGTGAACGGATCAACCTATGAGATAAAGGTCAGGATGTTCGAAGACTTCGGAGCCCTCCGCTATGTAACTGTGGTGGAGAATCTCGGAAAGGATGAAATTCAAAGACTTGAGAAGAACAGACGATGAAAGCGGCCCAGAATTTCAACATACTATATGTCCTGCTGGTCATATGTCAGATAGTCCTGTGCAATTACTGCGCTCTGGGACCATACATCATGCTTTCCATGCTCCCGGCGATGATTCTATGTCTCCCCTTGAAGAACAGCAACATAATCTGCATGCTGATTGCATTTGCAAGCGCATTGGCTGTGGACTGGATATCGGAGGGAGTGCTCGGACTCAATGTAGCGGCACTGCTCCCTGTTGCTCTGACAAGAAAGACCATTATCCGTATATTCCTCGGAGAGGATCTCATCAACAGAAGCGAGATGTTCACATTCAGGAAGAACGGTGTTGGCAAGATTTCAGCAACCATACTGACAATCTACGCTATATATCTGGGCGTGTACGTATTCCTTGACGGAGCAGGCACAAGGCCACTATGGTTTGACCTGACCAGATTCGGAGCCTCATTGGCCGCCAACTGGCTCCTGGCTCTCCTGATTACCGGCATCCTTACACCGGACGACAGGAAATAAAGGAGATTCGTGCAATGAAATTCAATAGGAAAAACAAGCTTATTATAGGACTGTGCACTGCAGCGGCAATCCTTGTCATGAAGTTGTTCAGCATACAGATCATCGAAGACAAGTACAAGATGGATGCTGAGAACAACTCCATGGTCTATTCCATAATCTACCCCACCAGAGGCATCATCCATGACAGAAACGAAAAGATACTGGTCGGCAACAAGGTGGCGTATGACCTTCTGGTGACCCCACGTGAAGTGGAAGAGTTCGACACCCTGGCATTGAGCAAGGTGCTGGACGTCACTCCGGAGTTCATCAAGGGAAAGATGGACGAATACCGCAGGAACCGCAGAAGGATAGGATGGCAGACAGTCATCATGATCAAGCAGATGCCTCAGGAAACATACATGAAGTTCTCTGAGGTGGAATACAAATTCCCGGGATTCCGCGGTCAGGCCCGAAGCATACGCGAATATCCGTTCAATGCCGGAGGAAACCTCCTTGGATACGTATCGGAGGTAGACTCCAGATTCATTGAAAGAAATCCGGAATATAAGGTAGGAGACTATGCAGGCAAGACAGGCATAGAGGCGGCAAGGGAGAAGGAGCTGCGGGGAGAGAAGGGCTACAACATCATGCTTCGAGACTCCCGCAACAAGATTATGTCCCGCTATCAGAATGGAGAGATGGACAAGGAGGCTGTGCCGGGAAAGAACATCACAACAACCATCGACGCAGAACTCCAGCACTACGGACAGATGCTGATGAACAACAAGGTGGGAAGCCTTGTAGCCATCGAGCCATCGACGGGAGAGATCCTCGCAATGGTATCCAGTCCCGGCATAGACGTGGATATGCTTGCAAACATCGGCCAGCATTACGGAGACATTGCATCCAATCCGTATAAGCCTATGTTCAACAGAGCAGTTCAGGCTCCTTATCCTCCAGGCTCGGTCTTTAAACTGGTGAACGGACTCATCGGTCTTCAGGAAAAGGTTGTAAGTCCCAACACATATTACCCATGCAGGATGGGATATCATTTCGGAAAGAACAAGCTCGGATGTCATGCCCACAAGTCGCCGATAAACTTCGAGGAGTCGATCATGATGTCCTGCAACGCCTATTACTGCTACATTCTGCGTGACCTTCTCGAGAACAAGAAATACGGTTCCATAGAGGAAACCATGGATAAATGGAAGGAATATGTCCAGAGCTTCGGATTCGGAAAGAAACTGGGCAGCGACTTCCCTTCCGAACTCGGAGGTTTCATCCCAGACTCGAAATACTACAACAAAGTGTATGGTAAAGGCGGATGGAAGGCAACCACAGTCATTTCATTATCCATCGGCCAGGGAGAAATCGGCTGCACCCCGCTCCACCTTGCGAATCTCTGCGCTACCATCGCCAACCGCGGATTCTATTATATTCCGCATATCATCAAGGATTCTGAATATGTAAGCATAGACCCGAAATACAAGGAACGCCACTACACTATGGTGGACACGACTCATTTCCCGAAAGTAATCGGAGGAATGTATAGAGCCGTGAACAGCGGATTCGGATCGGGAGGAACAGCCAGCATTGCTGCAGTGAAGGGCCTTGACATTTGCGGAAAGACAGGTACAGCACAGAATCCGCACGGTCATGACCACTCCGTGTTCATCTGCTTCGCACCGAAGGATAATCCGAAGATTGCTGTAGCCGCTTACGTGGAAAACGGAGGATTCGGAGCAACGTGGGCAGCGCCTATAGCGTCCCTGCTTACTGAAATGTACTTAACCGGGGAGATAAGCCAGGAAAGGAAATATCTTGAGGAAAGGATACTCGACGGAAATCTTCTGGACAGGGTAAAGGTAAAGAAATGATTTTGCGGAACTTGATGCAATGAGAACAGCAGGAGGATACAGATCAAGAGGGCTTGGCAAGACCATCGACTGGAGTCTTGTCATATGTTGGCTGATAATGATACTTATCGGATGGGTCAATATCTACGCCTCTGTGCATTCATCCGAGCCTTCATCCATCTTCGACTGGAGCAGCAGAAGCGGGAAACAGTTCGTGTGGATGGCCTCGGCCCTCGTCATCGCATTGATAATCCTCTTTGCCATACCTCCGCGGTTCTACGAAGGATTCTCTGTATTTATATATATATTTGTAATAGGGCTGCTCGTATCCGTCATATTCCTGGGAATAGAAGTTAAGGGATCACGGTCATGGTTTGAATTCGGGCCAATAAGATTCCAGCCGGCCGAGATATCCAAGATAGCCACATCAATGCTGCTTGCCACTTACATGAGCCAGCTGGGTTACAGAATAGGACGCATGAAGGACTTTATAATCACAGCCCTGATCATCCTGTTGCCGATGGGCATCATCATCATGCAGAGCGAGACAGGCTCAGCATTGGTGTATGTGGGATTCATATTCATGCTCTACAGAGAGGGCCTCTCGGGCTGGCTAATCTTCATGATCGGAATGGCCATCCTGACATTCATCCTGACCCTTACAGCATCACCATATACAGCTATTCTTGTGCTGCTCTCCGTGGCTTCACTTTGCATATGCCTTTATTCCGGAAAATTCAGATGGTGGTTATTCCTTTGCGTGCCTCTCATTGTCCTGTTCGCATTCCTTCCGCAACTGATGCAGATGCTGGTGGCAAATGTCGTGGATTCAGAGACATTAGCTGCCATCGCAGGCGGAACAGAGGGGGTTGACAAGCCCTTCATCATGAAGATAGAACCGCTGCACATTCTGCTGGGAACCACTGCAATCTCACTGCCTTTCGTGGCATTCCAAGCTTTCAGGGAGAGAAACACCTTCACACATCTGTCTATCATTTCACTGCTTGCGGGAATAGCGCTGGTGTTCTCGACCAACTTCCTTTTCAATGACATCCTCCAGGACCACCAGAGAAAGAGGATAGAGGTTCTCCTCGGAATCAAGGAAGACCCGACTGGCGTGGGTTACAACGTAAACCAGTCCATGATCGCAATCGGCTCCGGGGGCCTTTCGGGCAAAGGATACCTCAACGGCACACAGACCACATACGGATTCGTACCAGAGCAGAGCACCGACTTTATCTTCTGCACCATAGGTGAGGAATGGGGCTTTGTGGGATCGGCATTCGTCATACTTCTGTACGTATTCCTTATATGGAGGATTATCATCGACGCCGAACGCAGCAGGGAAGGTTTCACACGCATATACGGATATTGTGTCGCATGCTGCATATTCATGCACCTATTCATCAATATAGGCATGACCATCGGGCTCATGCCGGTGATCGGAATTCCTCTGCCATTTATAAGTTATGGCGGATCATCCCTGTGGGGATTCACCGCCATGCTCTTTATCTTCATCGCCCTTGACAGGAACGAAAAGAAATATTTCTAAGGAGTCCTGTTATTCTCCGAAAAGATACCTGTGCTGCTCCGGAGTGAGGGTATCGATCTCGCAACCCCAGAAGGCAAGCTTACGTCTTGCAACTTCCTGATCCACTTCAAGAGGCACATCATTCACCATTGAGCCCGCTTCGCGGGAGATGGTGTCACAATTATCCACAAGGTATTTCGCGCTGAGGGCCTGGATAGCGAAAGACATATCCATAATCTCTGCCGGATGACCGTCTCCTGCCGCCAGATTTACAAGACGTCCTTCTGCTATAATATATATCTTGTGCCCGTTCTCAAGGGTATAACCAACGATGTTCCTGCGGGCAGGCTTAACTTCCGTTGCAATCTCACGCAGTCCCGCAACATCCACTTCACAGTCAAAATGTCCGGCATTACAGCATATCGCTCCGTCCTTCATCTTCAGGAAGTGCTCCTTGACGATAACCCCGTCACAACCGGTCACAGTCACGAAGATGTCTCCGAGCTGGGCAGCCTGCTCCATCTTCATCACCTTGAATCCGTCCATCACAGCCTCCATGGCCTTGATTGGATCCACTTCAGTCACGATAACCTCCGCTCCGAGACCTTTGGCACGCATCGCAACTCCCTTTCCGCACCAACCATAGCCGGCTACTACCACATTCTTACCAGCCACTATGAGGTTGGTCGTGCGGTTGATTCCGTCCCAGACAGACTGTCCTGTGCCGTAGCGGTTATCGAATAAATGTTTGCAGTCCGCATTATTAACCAGCATCATAGGGAACTTCAGAGCCTTGGCCTTATTGAGCTGCACAAGTCTGAGGATGCCTGTTGTAGTCTCCTCACATCCTCCGATCACATTAGGGATAAGGTCCACATACTCTGTGTGCATGAGATTTACAAGATCGCCGCCATCATCGATGATAATATTCGGTCCCACTTCGAGTACCCTTCTGATATGCTCCTCATACTCCTGAGGGGTGGCATCATACCATGCAAACACATTCAGACCGGCCTGCACCAGGGCAGCAGCAACATCATCCTGGGTCGAAAGCGGATTGCTTCCTGTCACATACATCTCGGCCCCACCAGCTGCGAGAACTTCGCACAGGTATGCCGTCTTGGCTTCAAGATGTACTGAAAGGGCCACCTTGAGGCCCTTGAACGGTAGGGTGGTCTTGAACTCCTCTTCAAGAGAATTCAGAAGAGGCATATGATGTCTTACCCAATCTATTTTCAGTCTGCCGTCCTGCCAGAGCTGAGGATTTCTTATTTCGCTTGCCATATTCTTGATTTATTTCGGGCGCAAAGATAGTCTATTTAACGGATAAATCCAGCGACATCAAAGACTTAAGCACCGCAGATTTTTCGCTGTCAGAGAAAAATTTTGCGAATTTCAACCATATGGGTACTTTTGCAGGAGTAAATTTTCAAAATATGGGACTTTTGACAGGAAAGGTGGCTCTGGTAACCGGAGCTACAAGAGGAATCGGAAGGGCCATCGCCCTCAGATATGCATCGGAAGGTGCCGATGTGGCTTTTACTTATAGATCTCAGCACGAGGCGGCTCAGTCTCTTAAGGAAGAAATAGAAGCTATGGGCGTGCGCTCCAAGGCATATACTTCGGATGCGGCTGACTTCGCTCAGGCTCACGAGGTCGTGGAGGATGTGAAGGCAGAATTCGGACGCATAGACATCCTCGTGAACAATGCAGGCATAACCAAGGACGGTCTGATGATGAGGATGGACGAGGCACAATGGGATGCCGTGATAGACACCAACCTCAAGTCCGCTTTCAACTTCATCCATGCATGCACCCCGGTAATGGCAAGACAGAGATGCGGAAGCATCATCAACATGTCATCAGTAGTGGGAGTGTCCGGCAATGCAGGACAATGCAACTACTCAGCATCGAAAGCAGGTCTGATCGGTCTTGCAAAGTCCATTGCCAAGGAGATGGGGCCACGTGGCATCCGTGCCAACTGCATTGCTCCAGGATTCATATCCACCGACATGACCAGCGCCTTGCCTGAGAACATACGTCAGGAATGGGAGAAGCAGATCCCCGCACGTCGTGCAGGTACTCCGGAAGATGTCGCAGGCGTTGCGCTCTTCCTTGCATGCGACATGTCCGCATACGTGACAGGTCAGGTAATCAACTGCTGCGGAGGAATGAACTGCTAGGCGCCTGTCAGAACAGGATTGCAGTCCCGTCATATGAATCATCCAAGCAAACTTATCAAGTCCGCATTGGACCTGCTCCTGCCACGCACATGCGCTGTATGTCAGCGCCGGCTCTACCTGCACGAACACCATGTCTGCATGATCTGCCATGCAGACATGCCACTGACCCGCTTCTGGACCATGAGACACAACCCCATGGCCGACCGTTTCAATGCACTTCTACAGGGGAAAATAGAGAAATTCACACCATATGTATACTCCACCGCCCTGTTTTTCTATAAAGAAGACAGCAAATACCGGCATATCCCCCAACAATTGAAATATCATGGCAACACCGCTATAGGCAGGCACTTCGGAAAAATGCTTGGAGCTCGACTTATCGAATCAGCTGAATTTAAGGACGCAGACCTCATAGTGCCGGTACCGCTCCATTGGAGCAGAAAGTGGAAAAGAGGTTATAATCAGGCTGAGATACTGGCCCAAGGCATTGCCATGGAAATGAGGATTCCTGTCAGGACCGACCTTCTCAGACGTATCAGACGCACGGTCACACAAACAAGGCTCGGCATAGAGGCCAAGGGAGCGAACGTTGCCGGAGCCTTCTGTGCAAACATAAAAAAGCCTGACACCATCAAAGGCATCAGGCATGTAATTCTTATAGACGACGTTTTCACTACCGGCAGCACAATGACTGAGTGCTTCATGGCACTGCGGCAAGTCCTTCCGAAAGACGTCAGGATCAGCGTCGCCACACTTTGCTTTGCAGGTGCTTAATTACGGGTGATTTCTATTGTTTCTTTAGGAATAAAATAAAATCTTGCAAGGTCATTTGCCGTCTCTTCATCAGAAGCCATGACCTTGTCAGCCCATCTTAATGCCATATGGATAGCTATATGCAGACGATGACGCTTGAGCCAACCGTACGGATGCTCCCTTTCCTTGAGGAATGACAGGTCCGAGACCTCAAGAATCCTTTCCCCAGTCGTCCTATCTACATATCTCCTCATAATATTAAACCACCTTCACCTTGAAAATTGCCTTGTGAATTGTGCCCTCACCGATGAGAGGCGCGTGAGCCACATCCGGAGCAAAAGTTATTACATCGCCGATTTCTGCTGTGATGGTTTCTTCAACAGGATCATGGTAGAAAAGAATATCCTTCTCTGTATTCATCTCACCGTCAGGCTGGGTACACTCGCTGCGTGGCTTCACACCGAATATCTCGCCCTTTGAAAGAGGAATCTGAATATCGATGTACTTGTCATGCACCTCAAGACGCGCCTGCTGAGGAGTTTTCATATTGCTGTCCACGATATTGACGAACAGGTCCTCTCCGTCAATGAAATGTTTTCCGTTCTCCAAAGCATTCAGATCATGAGTGTTGATGTACTCGATAGCCTTGGCATAATAAGGATTGGTCATTAATTTCTCGTCCATAGCGTTATTTTTTAAAGTCATTAAAATTCCACAATGTGTGCGAAGTTAAGAAAT
Source organism: Candidatus Cryptobacteroides sp. (assembly GCA_045127905.1). Lineage (GTDB taxonomy): Bacteria > Bacteroidota > Bacteroidia > Bacteroidales > UBA932 > Cryptobacteroides. The sequence goes on along the minus strand of JBGVQX010000003.1, from coordinate 5,698 downwards.
TTGAATTATCTTTGCAACCGCATCGCTCTGGTGGTGGAATAGGTAGACACGCGGGACTTAAACGGTCAGGATCCAAAACTGGCATTACAGAGTGCCTCAAAGGAAACTTTGAGAGTAGAACTCCCCTAACAAACGGAAACCTCGCCCGCAGAAATGCAGGCTTTGGCGACGGCTCACTAAATTCAGCACAGGCTGATAAATGGCGTAGAGACTATACAGGGAGGGCCTAAACGCAGGACGGCATGTACACACGCCCGGCGCACGGTCAAGAAATAGTCCAGACTACAACGGCTTAGCATTACGGATGAAGCCGGCTTGTGTAAAAGCAAGAGTAGCAAGAAAATCCCGTGGACAGAAATGTCCGTACGGGTTCGATTCCCGTCCGGAGCACGAGGGGCAGTTTTTAAAGATTGCCTCATTTTACAAAAGCCTGATAATAAGCACTTTGCTTTTATCAGGCTTTATTTTATGTTATTTGGTTTTGTCAAAAACTGCTTGTAAATTTGCTTGTAAATAAACTTACAAGCGGTCCGAATATGCCAGTACAGTTCTACCTTTTCACTCGCCCGGACAAGCAGGGCGACCATCCTATAAACGTCTCCATTTCCTTGTTCGGAGAGCGTCTCTGCACATCTATCGGCTATGGAATCTCACCATCCAAGTGGGACGAGGCCACTCAGCGTGTAAAGAAAAACGCAAGCAACGCAAAGAAGATTCAGTACAATCTCATCAATTCCAGAATTTCGTCTATCCGAGGACATTTCGAAAGATTGGAAGCAATCGAAAAGAAACTCACTAAAGACGAGATGAGGTCCGAGCTGGCAACACTCATCAAGAGAAAGGAGAAAGTTTCTAAAACAGGCAAAAATGCCAGTTTCTTCGAACATTATGATGAATTCGTAAACGACGGAAAGATCAACAAGCGTTGGGCATTGAATACAACAAAAAAGTGGACAACTCTCCGCAATCACTTGAAGGCTTTCAACGAAAATCTCAGATACGAAGATATCACCGACAAGATGCTTAGTGCGTATGTTCTATACTGCGCAAAGGACCTTTGTATGCTTGACTCATCAATTCAGAAGGAACTTGGTCTTGTTAGATGGTTCCTCAAATGGGCACAGCAGAAGGGTTATCATAACAACGGAGCTTATGAGAAGTTCCGCGCTAGGTTCAAGGAATCGAAAAGACCAATCATCTTCCTGAACAAGGACGAGGTCATGAAGGTATTACGCTTCCAGATCCCTGAAAACGGAACAGAGGTCACATTGCATGATATCAACGGCAACGAGTACAAGAGAATAGTTTCCGAAAGGAAATCTTTGGAGAAAGTCCGCGACCTCCTCTGCTTCTGTTGTTTCACATCGCTGAGATACTCTGACATGGATGCCCTCAAGCGCACTGACATTGTCGGTGGCAAGATTTATGTAACCACCATGAAGACTGACGACAGTCTCGTGATAGAGGTAAACAAGTTCGCTGCAGAGATCTTGGAAAAGTACAAGGACTGTGACCTCGGAGAATACGCTCTCCCTCGCATAAGCAATCAGAAGATGAATCACTACCTCAAGATGCTGTGCGAACTTTGTGAGTTCAATGAACCTATCACAATTATTCAGTACCTTAACGGCACCCGCCACGAGTTCACATACCCGAAATGGCAGGTAGTCAGCACCCACACCGGAAGAAAATCATTCATCTGTAATGCCCTCGCAGCCGGTATCCCAGTACACGTAGTGATGAAATGGACCGGACACAGTGACTACAAGGCAATGAAGCCTTATATCGAAGTCGCGGAGAAAACCAAAGCTGCAGCTATGGATCAGTTTACCAATATGTTTGAATAATATGGCAATCGTACTTTTATGCATAGGTCTGGCGATCATTCTTACCACCATCATTTTCCTTTTCATCGTACACTTCAACAGATTTGACAAGTTTTCAGATCTGTTCCAATACTGGCTGGACCCAAGGTACAGGCTTGTGTATGATGCCTTTGTATATTACAAGAAGTGTCAGAAAGATGCCGCCAGTCCAACATATAATTTCTTCCGCAAGAACTATATCGCGTCTCTGGCTGAGAATAGGACGGAACAGGCAGCACAGGACATTGTCTGCGAAATGCTGGAGAAGCAGGAATTCATTGAGAACTCATTCAAACCTGAGAAGTTCGGATTTAAGACGAACTATATACCGATGTATGGTTTCTTCAAGAGTAAGGGCTGGGAGTCAAACAGGCACGCCCTCGTTGAAACTTGCATGAGGATTGCCCCTAAGGAAATCACAGGAACATTGAATGGTATTGAATATCTGATTCGCCTGATAGATAAAGGTTGGTGTCACCCGGAGACATTAGTGTGGATCAACGAGTCAAAACAGCTGCAGGCACTGGCCGCCAAGCGAATCGGAGTACTTCTTGGAATCAAGAGCTACGCAAGCGTATTCTCCAAGTTGTGGAACTGTCAGAAAAAATTCCTTTCCGACAATGCATATTCAGCAATGGGAAGTTCCAACTTCGCCAGTCTTGACAATCAATTACGAGAAGTTTTTCCCGAATATAAAGAAAAAGAGGAATAGGCCTCTGAGGGCCTTCTAGGGCATATCAGCCGTTCGAACCGAATTCAAACCGAATCCGACCGAACGGCTGATTTTTTAATGTTCACTAAAATTGCCAGCGGTTTGGAAAAGTGCACATGACCGACCATATAATCTCAAATAAAGTTATATGATAATCACTGATAACACACCTCTGGCAATGATGACGGTTGGACAACTGAAAGAAGTCATCAGAGAGACCAAAGCTGCCGAGGAGCAGCAACCAGCCAGAACACACAAATATGTATATGGTCTCGAAGGGATACGCCAACTCTTTGGCGTAGGACTCAACACCGCCCAGAAATACAAGGACGGGATTCTCAAGGATGCGGTCATGCAACACGGCCGTAAGATCATAGTCGACGTAGATAAGGCGTTGGAGCTTTATCAGCAGCATTGTACCAATAAATGATATGTTTATGAAAGGAAATCCTTACTACAGAGCATATCAGTTCTTCTCATCGGAGATGGGATTGAGCGGAGCCGAAAAGGACGTTTTCGGCGTTATATACAATGCTGTCGCGAATATGAAGGGTGTAGTCTCGATCCGACAGATTGAGATGAGGACAGGACGCAGGCGTGCCACAGTATGCAAAGCCATCAACGCCCTCATATCCAAAGGCTACATCATCAAGGTCTCTCATACTGCTGAGGGCAAAAACACCTTTGATCTCGGCAAGGTAAGAGTCGGCAAAGACCAGCATCCGGAATGGACTACCTCAGTATCCTTAAAGAACCCCTTCGGGTCTCCGAAGGATACTAGATGCAGTATCAAAGCAATACCAGTAAATAATTACAACAAGAAGTATGAATAATATCAAATCTCTAGAAACAGTTCTTTCAGAACTTTCCGATGAAAAGAAAAAGAGAATTGAAAGCGTTGCGAACATCCAGGCAATTGCGGACGAGCTCCAGTTTCTTGTTCAGCAGGAAGTCGCGAGAAAAGGACGCGAGTGCACATTTGATGACTACACAATGCTGCGCATACGACAGGTTGCAGAGTGGATCTATAAAGGCCAGCAGCGCTCACTAGTGCTGTATGGCCCTTACGGGGTCGGCAAGACAATTATGCTTTACGCCCTGGAAAGGTATTTCTGCAGGCATTATGCTGACTGGCGGGATGATACACGGGAACACTTCACAGCCAGTGTGACTGCCGACAACCTGTGTCTGCTGTCGACAGATCCGAACAATGTAGACAAAATCTACTGCTACAAGAACTGCGACATTCTTTTCATTGACGATGTGGGCGCAGAAAAGGAAAAGTATCTGTGCTACGGCAATCTGATTACTCCGGTAGCTGATATCATCGACCACAGGTACATCAGACGTAAGAAGACCATCTTCACCACTAATCTGGTCCCGGCTGAGCTCTGCTCGCGCTATGGAGAGCGCATCGCCGACAGAATGAATGAAGATTACGCCTTCATCATGTATAGCAACCACCCAAGTTACAGATAGCTTATGGAAAAGATCAAGAAGACATCACTCTATCTCCCGGCAGACCTGATGAAGCGTCTGAAGATCTACTGCATTCAGGAAGACAAGACCATGACTGCAGTTCTTCAGGAAGCCATTGAAGCATTCGTTGTCAGAAAGGAAAAACTTGCCGAGAAACGTCAGGAGGGCACGCTGTTCTGACGTCAATCTATCATTACACCATGACATTTTTGCGACTCGGACAGACTGGCCAAAGTTCAATTTTTGAACTGGACAAGTAGCAAGATGGGCGTTCGTATGACAAATGTAACACATTTGCCTCCACTTACGCGTCCGGGCCAATCTGCTCCGGAGTCGCATTGTCAAAAAATCACCTTAAAAATTGAATCAAAATGGAAACATATTATGGTCAAGACCGCAAAAATTATCACACCTTCAGACTTTCAGATGAAGAGGAAGTTATCTTTAGAAAACTCATGGATAAGTACGGTTACACCAGCATTTCATCATTCATCAGAGATGCGATTCTGGACAGGAAACTCAAGGTTGTTGTCTATCAGCACCCTGTAAAGTATGACCACACACATAGTATCCGGCAGCTCATGACCAACATCATGACTTTGGACAAGAGATGGATCAGGGCCGAGGCCAAATTCGAAGCCGCTTGCCGTATCCCTGGCGTAGACCCAGACACCATCCACCGTCACGCCAACAGGATAAGGCTCATTATCGTCGAACTTGTCGGCAAGATGGACTATCTGAGGCAATTGCTTGGGGAGTCGCATGAGAATAAATAGTTAACTCACTTTTCTTATCCTACGATGCAATACCCCGTGAGTGTTGTCCGTTTATAAAAACTTTTTCTTACATTTGTAAGGTCTCGCGGTTTTCCCGCTTGACATTACATATTTGTGAAAGTGTTTTTTCGCAAGTCCTTTTCTGAAAATGTGGTAGTTTTCTTATCTGAAGGATGGCACGGAACAACACTCACTTCGTGTAGATTCATGAGGATAGGTGCACTCTGCGCCTTGATACCCCATATCTATTCGAGTGTGGGGTATTGTGTCGTTTATTGCTATAGGGTCTTACCACAACCTTCATTTAGATAAACGGAAGTCAGCTCCACACTTTCTTTGTATATAGCACTAAATGTTCTGGCGGAGCTGAAGACAAGTTGTTTTTAGAATGAACTTATCGGTAATAATGAATTGCATTTCTAATGCTGTTCAGAAAGTAGGCGAACCATTTATAAACGGAGCTACAGATAAACAAAAGGTTGAACTGCAAAAGTTATTGAAGGTTGAATTCCAGCAAAGTCTAAATCCAGATGTATCAGAAATAGAGTATCGCCTTAATACGAATGTTAATGGTAACCGCGATCGTTGTGATGTATATGCAGAAACATCAGAATATCAGTTGTTAGTTGAAATAGATGCTACCAGAGCTGATCAGTTAGCCAAAAAGATGCTATCAAGATACTATTATGCCCATACGACATCACAGAATAGACCTACTATATATATATGTTTGCTATATCCAGGAACAGATTCAATGAATCCCAATGAATGTATCAAGTACATGGAAATGGGTAAGGAAGTACTATTGGCTATGAACTCTAAGAATCGCTTCATTGGCGGATTCATCAAAGACAATGTCGTTGAAT
>JBGVQX010000002.1:0-33684 GCA_045127905.1 Candidatus Cryptobacteroides sp. | reverse complement strand
CTGCGCGTGAGATAGGGAACTCACCCTTCATGAGAGGGTTCCACTGCTCGAGGCCGTCAACAGTCTGGACATAAGTCTTGATGTCCATCTTGCCATTGCGGATCTTGGTGTTGTTGATGTCGTTCTTGCGTGAGATGATGTAGATCTCGTCACTCTCGCGCTCCCATACCTTCTCTGGAACAGGTACAGAAAGACGAGCCATTCTCTTGTGTGCCTCACAGAAGCACTGTCCGAATGAGCGGAACTCGAAGCGCGGCTTCGAGATCTCGCCGATTTTCAATTCTGCCATTATATCACTGTTTTGTTAGATCCCCGGTCAAGCCGGGGATGACGTTATACTAGAATGCAACCTGGAAACGGAGTGCAAGCATATTGTAGTTTACACCACCCTTGCCAACAACCTCTGAAGACTTCTTGGTAGGTTCTCCCTTTTCATTAACACCTACATAGAACTTACCCTTGTCAGCACCCTTACCGTTTGCATACTTGTCCTGATTGATGTAAGAATAGTTAAGCATGATCTTCACGTTCTTGCATGGGTAGTAGTTGAGACCGAGCTCATACATATTTGCCTTACCGCCGGTGATTCCGCTGACAAACTTACCGTCTTCATCGAAAATTGCATCATTGAGGTCCATAGTCTGGAAACGTGCTGCAAGCTCAAGGTCTCCCCATTTTCTTCCTGAAGTCGTACGAGTATACTTGGCGCCGTTTGAGTCGTATGCCTGAGTACCGCCGAAGAGCATGTATGAAGCCTGTACATACCAACCGTCACCGGTGAATGTATCAAAGCCCTTCTTACCGTAAACAACCTCATTGACAGCCTTGTTCATATGAGCAGTACGAGAGATGTATGCTGCCTCATAACGGAGGCCCTTCCAGTGACCTGCAAGCTCGACAGTCCATGCAGTCTCATGGTCTACACCGATAAGATCACCTGAATTTACATACTTCTTACGGTTGATGTCTGTAGAATTTCTTGCATCCATTGCTGCACCAAACACGTCAAGTTCCTTGAATTTACCCTCTTCAAGAGCTGCAATGATATCCGCATCTTCCTCAATCAGCTCTTCAAAATCCTTGACCTTGAATTCGGTAGTCTTCATATTTCTATATGAGAACGCACCACCGATGTGGAGAGAAGCATCCTTTGACTTGTAAAGAGGACGGAAAACAACCTTTCCCGTATATGAAAGACCTTCGCTCATACCATAGTCCTTGTTGTAGTCCTGCATGAATTCCATTGCCTCAGCATCCTTAAGAGCCGGTCCGAACACACCTGCAGATGCCCAGAAATACTTGTGAGCATAGCGTACGTTGATACCGAGGTGGCGTGAAGGAGCAAGTGAAGTCACCATAGGGCGCTCCATGAACACGAGGTAACGTGAAGTAGTGTTTCTCTGGATAGAGAAGTTCTCCTTGAAGTTACCTGCCTTGATCTCGAGGCCGTCAACACCTGTGAATGCTACATATGCATCCTTGAGTTCAGGAACACCGCTGGTCCAGTCAGTGTCGAGTTCACCATACCAGTTCTTGTCAAGCTGAGCCTTTACAGCGAAACGTGAACGACGGATGCTCATTCCGTTACCGATCTTGTCAGCATATTCAGGAGCACCGAAGAAAACAGCAGCATCTCCCTGAACGCGGATGTCGAACCACATCTTATAGTTCTGAGCCTTGTTCTGGAACACAAGGATTCCGTCCTGAACAGTAGCATCAACCGGAGTGGCCTTAACTGTCTGACCATACTGGTTAACCTCAGCTGCAGCCTCCTTAGGCTGAGCTGTTGCAGCAAATGACATCATAGCCAAAGCTGAAAGTAAAAATAACTTTTTCATTGCTTTAAGATTTAAAGTTAATGTTAGTTAATAATGTTTTGGTTATATAGATTTAATAAATCTTACAAGGTTGTCTCCCTTTGAAAGTCCGAGTTTCTGGCGGAGCCTGTAGCGGCCGATCTCCACGCTCTTCGGGGTGATGCTCATCAGCGTGGCAATATATTTCGAAGAAAATCCGAGTCTGAGCAGCGTAGCAAGGCGCTTTTCCTGCTGGGTAAGGTCCGGAAAGTTCTCAGAAAGCTTGGCGCTGAAGTCCTCATGCAAAGTCTCTGCCTGCGCATAGAAGTACTGAGAATCCACATCTCTTTCGTATGACAGCCTCTGCTTGAGCGAGGCATCCATCTCCGCAACAATCCTATCCCTTTCCTTCTCATCGGAGGTCATGGACATCTTTTTTACCAAAGCGCTCAACGATTCGAGATATTCCTTCTGCTCAACGATACTCAATGCCACATTCATCACCTCCTGCCTCTTCATCTCCACTGCATTATGCAGAGCCTGATTCTCCGACATCACTACTTTCAGCTCCATATCTCCGAGCGCACGGCTGTGCTCATATATCTGTTGCTGCTGCGTTGCCACAAGCTTGTCCACCGCCTCTTTCGAGCGTCGCTGCATACGTATATATCCGGCAAATACCAGAGTCACAAGAATCAGAGTAGCAGCCGTCATCACCACAAAATCCGTCATGTGATCCGACGATTCTCCCCCTATTATATAAAAAAGTATATATGTCAGTACAAATGCACATATCGGAGAGGCAAAGAATGCAATGCCCTCTCTGATATATTCCATATTATCCACAACCCTCGATTTCTGAGCAGTTTCCGCTCCTGCAATGGCAGCAAATACAAGTGAAGACACCGAGAGAGGGACAGGAGATAGTCCGACAAGCGATGCTGACGTCTCGAAAGAAAAGAACAGCAGTACCAAAGCGACCGAAAACCCCACTGACACCACGACGTAAATCGAGAAATCCGCAAACATGCCCGAAGGCTCATCGCCCTGTTCCTTGCCGAACTGCATAAACAGGAACATTATCACCCCTACAACTGCCATCACACTGATCCCCACAGTCCTTTCATCCAGAATCATATCTCCGATACCGCACAAAAGTCCACCCCAGTTCAATCCTAACGCAAACGGGGTCAGCACAATACAGAATATGACAGCATGTCTCATGTAATGCGACATCTTCATCATATGAACGTTCACTCTCGAGAGAACGGTCTTGAACACCTTCCTTATTAGTGCTGACAGTACGAAAGCCATCACCGGAGCAGCCGCAAAAGACAGTATGAACCGCCACTTGAAATCAAAAGCGCCATCCTGCAGCAGTCCGTATGCAGCAAGGGCACCAAGCAGAGCATAAATTACAGATCCTCTTACAGCAAAGTGATTCAAGATCACAAGGACTATCAAAGAGGACAAAAGCATAAGCATCACGCTTCTGCAGTCCAGACAAGACGCAGGAAGACAATCCAGGAGAGCATCTTCCACTGCTCCGACACCACTGAACCACAACGAAGCAAGCAGAGTCACGAAGACCAGCCAATTGAATCCTCTGCCGCTCATGGCACATGTCGGCATATACACCCCGGAAAGAGTGCCGTACTCATTGGCAAAAAACCAGAGAGCTACTACCGACAGGAACAATATGAGACAGAGGATATCCATATTATAAGGTCCTCCTGATAGCCATTACGGCAAGCTGGTCAGCCACATTCTCAGCCGCCTTTGCAAGATTCTCGATATGGAGGGCAAAATAACGGAGGTGGAACTTCTCACTAAGCTTGAGAGAGGCCATATTATGGAAAACAGTGCGCTTGATAGTCTGGGAATACCTTACTGCTTCCTTCTCATAGAAATATGCACGGCTGATCTTGTCGGGCACAGTGTCAGGAGCCTTGAAATAAGCCTTTGCTGCAGGAACGACAGCTTCAACAGCCAATGTAGAAAACTCTGTCAGCTTCATAAACTCCGGATTAAGTTCCTTTGGAATGAACGGGGTCTCTATCTCAAACTGGAACAGACTGTCGTTAAGAATGGAAGTAATATTTCTGGTTTTCTCGAAAAGACGCATGATATCTGCGCGGGATCTCACCAGAGCTGTCTGGGTATAAAGTGCGTTCTCAATTTCCTTTCTAAGAACGCTTGCCTCGCTGTCCACAGCAGACATCTTCATAAGATTTTCATTGAATTCGTTGGCATTGGAGTAAAGATAATTACGCACTCCATCCTTGAAGACAAGCACCGCCTGATCCATAAGGTCAAAATAGCGGTCAATATCGTCTATAAGCTTATTGGTTTTCTTGAGTCCGAACATATTCTGATAACCCTATATATTTAGCAAAGTTATCATTTTTTCCGAATTGTCGATTTGTAGAGGATAATACGGAATCTATGAGAGGTTTTAAAAGAAAACTGATAACCAACATATATACGCTGATTATCAGTTAATTACACACATCAAACAAAACGCTCCTATTTATCGTTTATAGAGGTTTTGTAGAGGTTTTATAGAGCTACTTCTTCTTGGACACAGACCTTTTTGACTTGCGTTTCGACTCTTGTATGGCCTTACGGACCTTCTCCTTGCGGGCTGCCTTATTGATGCCGACCGTGACATTGTCGAAGGACCCGTCCTCACCCTTTATAAAGGAAGTTCCGCGGCCGTGTTCATAGTCGATACGGTCATAGACCCTGTCTTCCAGGCCTGTCTCTATGAGCTCATAATCCAGAAGTTTCTGCTCCAGATTGGTCTTCTTGACACGGATGCGGACAGGATCGCCGAGATTATAAACAACACCGGAACGTTTGCCCACAAGACGGTAATGGTCTGCATCGAATTCAAAGAAGTCCGAACGGATGTCCCTCAAAGCAATCATTCCCTCAATCATAGTAGGTTCTATCTCTACATACATGCCCCATTCCGTCAGCCCGGAGACATGGCCGCCAAAGGTAAAGCCAACCTTATCTTCCATAAACTCCACAAGTTTGTACTTGATGCTTGCTCTCTCAGCCTCAGCAGCAACGATTTCTCTCTCGGATGCATACTTGCAGAGCTTTGAATATGTTTCCTCCTTTGCAGATGGACCACCGGAAAGATAATCCGCCAGAAGCCTGTGCACCAACATATCAGGGTAACGTCTGATAGGGGATGTGAAATGGGTGTAGTATTTGAATGCAAGACCGTAGTGACCGAGATTCTCGATATCATATCGGGCCTTGGCCATGGTCCTGAGCGACAGGAGTTCGATGGCATTGTATTCCGGAGTGTCCTTTGCCGCAGCAAACAGGGCATTCAGTTCCTTGGAAATTTCCTTTCCATTTCCGGTAGGTCCCATCCTGTAGCCGAAGTTGCCGATAAAGTTGCGCAGACTCTCCACCTTCTCCTGATTAGGCTCATCATGCACACGATAGACAAAAGTCTTCTTGGCCTTGGCGACGAACTCGGCCACACTTCTGTTGGCCAGAAGCATGAATTCCTCAATAAGCCAGTTGGATTCCTTGGAAACCTTCTGGTATACGTTCACGGGCTTTCCCTTCTCATCCACTTCCACCTTCATCTCCGGTCTTTCGAAGCTTATGGCTCCGGAAGCAAATCTCTTCTTACGGAGCTTGGAAGCAAGACCATGAAGAACAAGGACTGCGTCCTTAAGTTCTTCCGACACACCCTCATGAACACCCTTGGCACCGGATTCAATGACCTGCTGGGCATCTTCATATGTGAAACGATGGTCGGAATTTATCACTGTGCGGCCGAACCACTGTCCGGCTATCCTGCCCAACGGTGTGATCTCGAACACAGCAGAGAATGTCAGTTTCTCCTCATGAGGACGGAGCGAGCAGAGCTTGTTGGAAAGTTTCTCCGGAAGCATCGGAACGGTTCTGTCCACAAGATAAACCGAAGTGCCCCTGCTGCGTGCCTCCTCGTCCACCACTGATCCAGGACGCACATAATGAGTAACGTCTGCAATATGGACTCCGACTTCATAGTTGCCGTTCTCCAGCCTCCTGAATGAAAGGGCATCATCGAAATCCTTGGCATCGGCCGGGTCAATGGTAAATGTCAGGATATCCCTGAAATCCCTTCTTTGGGCAACGTCCTCTGCGGTAATATCATCCGATATCATATCCGCTGCATTGGCAACTTCAGGCTCGAAGCGGTAAGGCAGAGCATATTCGGCAAGTATAGCATGCATTTCAGTGTCATTCTCTCCAGGCTCTCCAAGCACATCCACAAGATGTCCTACAGGGGTTGCAGCACCACGAGGCCAGTCATCCACCACGGCCGCTACCTTCATGCCGGAACTTACGCTCAATTCCCGTCTTTCATATCCCTCACCCGTTGTCTCGAACACACGATGCACGGCATATCCCCCTCCGGGCACCGGCTTGAGCCATCCTGTATCGTCCTTAGGCTCGGCCATCGACTGTCCGCGGCTGCCCTTCTTGTGACGACGATACCGTTCCTTGTCGGACTCGGTGAACGGAATCGATATGTCATATGGCATGAAACGGCTCTGCATAAGCACCCAGGCCTGGTCTCCGACAACATGCAGAATGCCTATAAAAGGCCGTGGAGAACGTTCGAGGATCTCGACTATCTCCCCTTCCCGGCGCTGGCGGTCCAGCTTTTCGCGTGTCACGGTCACACGCACAATGTCGCCGTTGAGCGCACCGCGGGTCTTCGAAGCCTTGACGAAAACATCCTCCTCATCACCTTCCACAATCACGAAAGCATAGCCCTCACGGGTCATCTGAACCTTTCCGACAGCCTGCGGGAATATCTTTCTTTCCTTCTTTCCGCGGCCTCTAGCGCGGGAATTCCTCTTTCTTGCCATATACTCAAAATTTTATCATACAAAAATAACAACAATATCATTATATTTCAACACATGACACTCACATTGGGGACAAGCATTCACCGGCAATCCATTAAATATTTTTCATTTAAAACTACGTTTTAAGTATATTTGCAGGTTAAAAGTCAACAACATACGTATATCTCAAAACATATAAACTATCGGAAATCAATGAAACGAACTGCCATCGCCATTCTACTGCTCTGCGGACTTCTTGCGACCGCCTGCAAGGAGGGGACAAAAACCGCTCCAAAAGGAGACACTCTTTATGAAACCCTTGAGGTTACACTCGGTGACCGCACCCTCTCCACAGGGTACTCCGCAGCCATCAGCGGAGTTCAGACCGTGGAAATCCGCCCTCAGGTAAGCGGAATGATCACTGACATCCTCATCGAGGAAGGTGAAAGTGTAAGAAAGGGACAAGTACTCTTCATCATAGACCAGACTCCTTACAAAGCAGCATATGAAATCGCCGTGGCAAACGTAAAGAGCGCCGAAGCATCCCTATCTACAGCAAAGCTCATCTACGAGAGCAACAAAAAGCTGTTCGAACAGGATGTGGTGTCGGAATTCGACCTGATGACAGCACAGAACGACCTGACAGACGCCGAGGCACGCCTCACGCTCTGCAAGGCCGAGGAAGTGAATGCAAGCAACAACCTTTCATACACTGAAGTGCGTTCTCCAGTAAACGGCGTGGCATCGATGATTCCATACAGGGTGGGAGCCCTAGTCAGCAGCAATATCACCCAGCCGTTGGTGACAGTGTCTGACGACAGCCGCATTTATGCATATTTCTCCATGGCAGAGAACCAGATGCTCGATATGGTGAAGCAGTACGGTTCGCTCAAGGAAGCAATCAAGCAGATGCCTGAGGTTGAACTTGTGATGAGCAACGGCGACCTTTATGAGCACACCGGCAAAATCAACGCCATCTCAGGAACCATCAGCGAGAGCACCGGAGCTGTGAGCATCAGGGCCGTATTCAGCAACCGCAACCATCTTCTGCGCAACGGTGGAAGCGGCACAATCATCATCCCTGTATCTCTTAAGGACTGTATCGCCATTCCCCAGGCTGCTACATTCGAACTTCAGGACCGCATTTTCGTATATAAGGTAGTGAACGGAAAGGCATCGGCCACCGAAATACACGTAACTCCACAGAACAACGGTATAGAATACATCGTCACAGACGGTCTCGAGGTAGGAGACATCATCGTGGCTGAAGGAGCCGGCCTCATCAAGGAAGGCACAATCATAAAGAGCAAGACTGCAGCCACACCGCAACAGGACACATTAACTGTCAAGGAGGGCCAGAACTAATGAATGTAAAGAGTTTCATTGACCGTCCTATTCTTGCAGGGGTGATTTCGGTAATCATCCTGCTGGTAGGCATAATCGGTCTTTCACAACTTCCGGTAGAGCAGTTCCCGGAAATTGCGCCACCTACCGTGAGCGTATCCGCTGCGTATGCAGGCGCCAATGCCGAGACAGTGCAGCGAAGCGTGCTGGTACCTCTCGAGGAGGCCATCAACGGAGTAGAGGACATGATGTACATGGTGTCGTCTGCAACCAACTCCGGTTCAGCGAACATTCAGATCTATTTCCGTCAGGGAACGGACGGAGATATGGCCATGGTGAATGTACAGAACCGCATCGCATCTGCGCAGAGTCTGCTTCCCGCAGAGGTCACCCGAAGCGGTGTGACGGTGCGCAAGCGCCAGACCAGCCGCATCAAGACCCTCGCGGTCTATAGCCCGGACAATTCCTTCGACAGGAAGTTCATCACCAACTACCTCAAGATCAACATCGAGCCAAGACTCTCCCGCGTGGCAGGAGTAGGAGAAGTGGATGTACGAGGCGGTGACTATTCCCTCCGTATATGGCTTGACCCGGGAAAGATGGGAAAATACGGTCTCGTGCCGTCAGACATATCCGCTGTGTTGGCTGAACAGAATCTCGAAGCTCCTACGGGCACTCTGGGCGCCGAATCCGAAAACACTTTCAGATATGTACTGAAATACCGCGGACGCTACGAGAACGTGACCGACTATGAGAACATGGTCATCCGTGCTGAAGCAAACGGTACCGTGCTCCGCCTGAGGGATGTAGCTACAATAGAACTGGGGGAAAGAAGCTACGACTACGTCGGTATGGTGAACGGACATCCGGGTACCACCCTAAGCGTGTCGCAGACATCAGGATCCAATGCCAACGAAATCATCGAAGCAATAGACAAAGTGGTGGAAGAGATCCGCGCAGACCTGCCAAAGGGCCTGGCCATCGTGGACCTCATGAGCACAAAGGACTTCCTTGACGCATCCATCAAGAATGTCATAAAAACTCTCTTCGAGGCCATCCTGCTCGTTATCCTGGTGGTGTTCGTGTTCCTCCAGAGCCTCAGGTCGACCATCATCCCGACAATCTCTATCATAGTATCCCTGGTGGGCACATTCGCATTCCTGATGGTAGCGGGATTCAGCCTCAACATGATTACGCTCTTTGCCCTCGTGCTTGTGATCGGTACTGTGGTGGATGACTCCATCGTAGTGGTGGAAGCCGTGCAGGCCAAGTTTGACGCCGGCTACAGGTCTCCATACAAAGCATCTGTAGATGCCATGGGAGGCATCTCTACAGCCCTCCTTGCCACTACATTCGTCTTCATGGCGGTGTTCATTCCTGTCAGCTTCATGGGAGGAACCACCGGTACATTCTACACACAGTTCGGACTTACGATGGCTGTGGCAGTAGGCATATCATTGATAAATTCACTCACCCTTTCTCCAGCCCTATGTTCGCTCATCATGACTCCTCATGAAGAACTGAAGCCAGGAGAAAAGGGCAGCTTTTCAACAAGATTCCACAAGGCTTTCGACGCCGGATTCCAGGGACTGGTGAATAAATACAAGCACCTGGTATTCTTCATGTTCAAGCGCAAATGGCTTACGGTGATTCTTCTCGTGATTGCCTGCGGCGGCCTTCTCTACCTGATGAACACCACCAAGACAGGTCTCGTGCCTAAAGAGGATATGGGTACTATAAATATGGATATACGTACACCTCCGGGCACAAACATCGCAGAGACCGACAAGGTGCTTACCGAGATTGACCGACGTATCAGCTCCATTCCGCAGATATCAGCATATTCCCGCACTACAGGATGGGGTATGATGTTCGGACAGGGCTCATCTACCGGTAACTTCGTGATCCGTCTCAAGGATTGGGATGAAAGAAAAGGTAAAGAGGACAACATCGACTCCATAATAGA
This sequence comes from Candidatus Cryptobacteroides sp., assembly GCA_045127905.1. GTDB lineage: Bacteria > Bacteroidota > Bacteroidia > Bacteroidales > UBA932 > Cryptobacteroides. The sequence goes on along the minus strand of JBGVQX010000002.1, from coordinate 23,710 downwards.
GGAAATCTACCGTCGCACTGCCGACATCACGGCTGCCGACATCATGGTATATACCCGAGGCATGATTCCGGGCTACGGAGCCAGCAACGGCTTCGAGGTCTACGTGCAGGACCAGAAGGGCGGCAAGCTGGAAGATCTTCAGAAGATAACGAACGACTTCATCATAGAGTTGAACAAGCGACCGGAGATCCAGCGCGCCAAGACATCCTTCGACACCAAATATCCGATGTACCTCGTAGAGGTTGATGCTGCACAGTGCAAGAGAAACGGTACTTCTCCAGGAGATGTACTGAGCGTTCTCGCCGGATATGTGGGAGGAAGCTATGCTTCCAATATGAACAGATTCTCAAAACTCTACCGAGTGATGCTCCAGGCAGCTCCGGAATACCGACTGGACACCGAATCTCTCCAGAATATGTTTGTGCGCAACTCCAACGGCGAGATGTCCCCTATCAACCAATATCTCAAGCTGACACGTATCTACGGACCTCAGTCAATCTCACGATTCAACTTGTTTACGGCTATTTCGGTAAACGGACAGGCAGCCGAAGGATACAGCTCCGGACAGGCGATTCAGGCTGTACGCGAAACGGCGGCCAGGATGCTTCCTGCCGGATACGGATATGAATTCGGCGGAATGTCCCGCGAGGAGGCCGACACAGGAAACTCGGTGGCAGTGATTTTCGTCATCTGCATCATTTTCATATATCTGATTCTTTGTGCGCTGTATGAAAGTATCTTCATCCCTGCGGTGATTATCCTTTCTGTGCCATTCGGTCTTGCCGGCAGCTTCCTGTTTGCGAGAATGTTCGGTCTGGAGAACAACATATACCTGCAGATCGGACTCCTGATGCTCATCGGACTCCTTGCCAAAACAGCTATTCTTCTGACAGAATATGCTTCCCAGAAGCGCTCAGAAGGCATGTCCATCACCATGGCGGCAATGTCTGCAGCAAAAGCCCGTCTGAGACCTATCCTCATGACGTCGCTTACAATGATATTCGGTATGCTTCCACTGATGTTCGCAAGCGGTGTGGGAGCGAACGGAAACATATCCATCGGAGTGGGTACTGTGGGCGGAATGCTCATCGGAACAATTGCCCTCCTGATCATTGTACCTGCCCTCTTCATCGTCTTCCAATATGTCGAGGAAAAGGTGATGCCTAAACGTATAAAGGAATAATCTTCATGAAACGTATTATATATATGATAATTGCCGCAGCGATAATGAGCAGCTGCGGACTATACACCAAATACGAGCGTGCAGACATGCATTTTGTGGACAGCCTCTACCGAAGGATGTCCGTGCCGACGGATTCAGTATCCACGGCATCGGTATCATGGGATCAGATTTTCACCGATTCACTTCTTCAGGGGTGGATAAGACTTGGCCTCCAGTATAATACAGACCTCAATGTGGCACGTCTGAGGGTCGAGGAGACAGAGGCATCCCTGCTCTCTGCAAGGGGGGCCATGCTTCCCGGAGTGTCGGCGTCGGCTTCAGGTGGAGCGTATCCAGGAAATTTCAACATAGGAGTGAATGCCAGCTGGGAAGCCGATATTTTCGGAACGCACAGAAACGCCAAAAGGAAGGCCCAGGCGGCAGTCGAGCAGAGCGAAGCCTATCGTCAGGCAGTGCAGACACAGCTCGTGGCAAGCATTGCCGGCAGCTATTACACTCTCCTGATGCTGGACGAGCAGCTGAAGATCAGCAAGAGGACCCTTGACACATGGGAAGAGAATATCCGCACCCTGGAGGCTCTCAAAAGAGCAGGAAAGACCAACGAAGCGGCTGTCCTTCAAGCCAAGGCCAACAGGCTGAGCGTGGAAGCCGATGTGCTTACTATAGAAAAGAATATCCTTGCTACGGAAAACTCTTTCTGCTCTCTTATCGGAGTGGTACCGATGAAGATCAGCCGCAATTCCCTGGATAAGCAGAAACTCCCGGCAGCATTGTCAGCCGGGATTCCAGCCGAACTCCTGAGCCGTCGTCCGGATGTCCGTCAGGCTGAACTTGCATTGGAACAGACTTTCTACTCCGTCAATGTAGCTAAAGGTGCATTTTACCCTAACCTGACTCTCAGCGGCTCGCTGGGTTGGACTTCAGGAAACGGAAGCATCGTGCTTGACCCGGGAAGTCTCATCACCAACCTTGTGGCATCCCTTGCACAGCCTATATTTGACAGGTATGCCAATAAGGCGCGTCTTCAGGCGGCAAAGGCCCAGCACGAACAGGCTGCCTACCTTTTCCGCCAGAGCCTTCTCGATGCAGGGGTGGAAGTAAATAACGCACTCACGATGTGGGAGACCGCCAAGAAAAGGGTAGAGATCCACAAGAAACAGATTGTAAACCTTCAGGCAGCTGTCTGGAATACCCAGCTGCTGATGAAGCACGGCAACACCAACTACCTCGAGGTGCTCACAGCGCAGAAGAATCTCCTCAACGCCGAGCTCACAGAAGCATCCGACCGTCTGGACGAAATCCTGAGCGTAGTGAACCTCTACCATGCTCTAGGTGGAGGCTATACATCCGAGACCACCGAATAATTGGTTACATAATTACGCTATTACGAGAGTTAGACAAGCAATAGACCAAGTGAAGATTTAAACAGAAAGCTATGTATAAATTCATATCATGGAACGTAAACGGCCTGAGGGCTGTATGTGGAAAAGGATTTGCCGATATTTTCGCTGAACTGGATGCCGATTTCTTCTGTCTGCAGGAGACCAAGATGCAGGCAGGACAGCTGGACCTGGAGTTCCTTGGATACCAGTCATATTGGAATTATGCAGACAAGAAGGGGTATTCGGGGACAGCCATCTACACAAAGCATACACCACTGGCTGTAACATACGGACTCGGCATAGACGAGCATGACCACGAGGGACGCGTAATAACACTCGAAATGGATGATTTCTTCCTCGTGTGCGTATATACTCCTAATTCTCAGGATGAGCTGAAGAGGCTGGACTACAGAATGAAGTGGGATGACGACTTCAGGAAGTACCTGTGTGCCCTTTCAGAACGGGGGAAGGGCGTCATCGTCTGCGGAGACCTTAACGTGGCACATCAGGAAATTGACATCAAGAACCCTGCAGGCAACAGAAGGAATGCCGGATTCACCGACGAGGAACGAGGCAAGTTCACAGAGCTCCTTGATGCAGGATTCACCGACACCTTCCGTCATTTCCACCCTGATGCCAAGGACGAGTATTCATGGTGGTCATACAGATTCCAGGCCCGACAGAGAAATGCGGGATGGCGTATTGACTATTTCGTAGTGAGCAATGACCTCAGAGACCGACTTGAAGGAGCATCCATCCATCAGGAAATCTACGGATCGGACCACTGCCCCGTGGAACTTATCCTTAAATAGCTGAAGGATACCGGTTCCTATGCCATATGACCTCTTCAAGGGAATTTCCTAGTCGAGGCGTTCTATCTTCAGCTGCTGAATACGACATTCAGTGTCCGTGAAATTCACGAAGATGGTGACGGTGAACATTTCTCCGCCGGCATTCAAAGTGCCGAGCGCATACTTCATGTTCGGACGACCGGCCTTGTGGTTGATCACAAAGGAACGCGGAGTGTATGATTTGAAAAATGATTTCAAGATCTGGCGGGCCTGATTGCGGCTTGAATCGTTTGATGTGGAGAATATCGACACCTCCAGATTATCTGAAAACCAAGCAGAAAGCCTTTCTGCATCCCCACTGGCCAGATATTTCGATATCGGATTAAACACATCGTATCCGCTGTCCTGTGCCGAAAGCGAGGAAGCGGATGCAAAGACTGCTGCCGAAGCAATCAATATAGATAGAATTCTATTCATCTGAATCTCAGGAAAACCGGAGCAAATATACTGCAAAATCCGCACCATGCAAAACCTACATGGAAGATTCCTATGACCATAGTCCATCGCAATGATGCATTATGGATTCAAGGCAGACTTTTTGCAGATAATTGTTTATATTTGTGGGTTACATGACTTTGACCCGATGAAGATCACATTACTGACAGTAGGAAAGACAGATAAAGACTGGGTAAAGCAGGGCCTGGATATATATGTATCCAGACTCAAGCATTATATCCCGTTCTCAATCGTGGAGATTCCCGAGCTAAAGGGTGTGTCTGCCCTTACCAAGGACCAGATAAAGACCCGTGAGGGAGAACTCATACTAAAGAACATACGACCTGCTGATGACCTTATACTGTTGGACGAGCACGGAAAAGAATACACTTCCGTGGAATGGGCCAAAATACTTCAGGACAAGATTTCCTATACAGGAAAGGACATGGTGTTCGTCATAGGTGGTGCTTACGGATTCTCCGAGTCCGTATACAAAAGAGCTGACTCCAAGATTTCACTTTCCAGGATGACATTCTCGCATCAGATGGTCAGAGCCATATTTACCGAGCAGCTTTACCGCGCCTTCACCATCATGAAAGGAGAACCTTATCACCATGAATAACGATGAGAAAAAGGTTATTAAATAAGAGGTTACCGCTGGCAGTATTCATTCTGGCTCTCTTTCTGTTCATGCTTTCAATGGCCGGGAACGGCATAGAAGGCGATACCGAAAGAGTAGCAAGACGAATGGAGAACAATATACGGCAGCGTCTTGATATTCTCGACAGGCACATCAATAAAGTGCTGGATTCTCCACCGGAGACCAAGGCCCATATCGATCCCCTGCCGGAGGATATGGTCATCTACCGATATGTGAACGATTCTCTTCAGGCCTGGTCAAATCAGTTTTCCGTGCTGAACGACGACATCAGCAACCGCATGGTCTTTCAAAGGCTCACCAACCTCAAGAACAGACTTATATCGCCTTTGGCCGAAGTGACGGAACACCTTTCGTTCACGAGTCTTGGTCCTAAATGGTATCTCGTGAAGTCTGTAAACGGCCTGTACAACGACAAAGTGATAGCAGGTATCGAGATCCAAAATACACTTATTAACGATGTAAGGAGAAATGACAACGGCGTCAATCCGAATCTGAAGCTATCCACACGATACACGGTTCTTCCCCTGAACCACAGCGGAGGATCGGTAGTGACTGTTGAAGGTCGTCCGCTGTTCAAGATCCTGCGCGACACCAGTTCATCGGCCCCGTTTTTCGATAATTCGTTCCTCAGATGGATGAGCCTGCTGCTCTTCGCCATAGCTACGGTACTTTTCCTTGCCGGCCACCGTACGAGAAAAGTATATTTAGTGGTTATGTGTACCCTGAGCCTATTGTTCCTGATGGCATATATCTGGGGAGTGCAGATGAACGGGAGCGCAGACATCTTCTCCCCTAACCTATACGCAGACGGCACATTCTTCTTTTCTCTTGGGGCTCTTCTGCTGACAAATACCTACATTACCCTCTTCTTCATCTGCGCGTATCTTGTAAGGGCCGATTTAGTGAGATTCGCACAAAAGAGCAGGAAAAGACGCAAAAGGAATCTGACAATATATATAACAGTTGCTGCAATCTCAGCCATCTGCATACTTATATATACCCATTTGTCTCTGAAAAGTCTGATATACAATTCCAACATATCGATGGAACTGTATCTGTGGAATGACAGGACCACATATACCATACTCGTATACCTGTCATACATGGCTCTGATGTTCTGCATAATACAGCTCATGCAGATGTGTGCACCGGCAATCAGGGAACTCACGGGACGACGATTCGACTTTTTCTCGCTCAAATGGCTCGCGGCATTCGCATTCGTCAGCGCATTGTATCTGTCTGTAGCATCGAGCAAGCTGGGATTCCAGAAAGAGCAGGACAGGATAATGGTATGGGCCAACAGATTGGCCGTGGACAGGGACCTCGGACTGGAGATAAGACTCCGTTCCGTCGAGGAAGCCATAGCATCCGACCAGTTGATATCCACACTCAGCAGTATCGACAAGGCCAGCGGGATGATTCTGAACAGAATCACTGAGAACTATCTCTCCCGCATCAGACAAAGCCACGGTATAAGCATCATGACATTCAAGGATCAGGACCAGGATGCCATGAATCATTTCACGGAAATCGTACGGAACGGAACCCCTATCGCTGAAAATTCACGTTTCCTTTTCGTGACCGACGGAAACGGCAGCTTCAGATATGCCGGTACATTCCTTTTCTATTCCAAGGAGTCCGGAATCACCAGGATGCTGCTTGAAATCGAGCCAAACTCCAACAAAGACGACCAGGGCTATAAGAACCTGATGGGAAAATTCTCGACTCCCGGAGAAATAAACATTCCGGCAATATACTCGTATGCAAAGTACTCGGACGGACGCCTGATGTCCTACAAGGGAAATTTTCCATATCCGACCATATTTGACAAATCGCAACTTACCTCGCAGAACGACAAGGACACCAAAATAACACACTCAAAGGGATTCACTCACTTTAATCATAAAGTAAGTGATAATGAAGTAGTTATAATATCACGACCGCAGCGTCATTTCCTTATCTTCTTCACATCGTTTTCATACATATTCCTGCTCCTGCTAGGAATTACATATGCATTCGTGACCATCCGCAAGAACCGCAGTGCAAGACATGGAAGCAACTACTTCAAGACAAGGATCAACACAATTCTGCTTACATCGTCATCCCTGATTCTGGCCACTCTGACAACGGTAAGCGTACTCTTTGTATACAAGAGGAACGAGGACAACATGCACAACCTGATGTCGTCCAAAATCACAACCATCCAGGCTCTGCTTGATGCGCAGACAAAATACGCCAGGGGCGTGCAGGACCTCATATCTCCAACCTTCAAGGCTGCTGTGGAAAACGTAAGCAGCACCACAAAATCCGACATCACGCTCTACACTCCTGCAGGCGAAGTATTTCACTCCACCAGTCCGGATGTCTTCGAGAAGATGATAATAGGAAACCGGATTGATCAGGAGGCCTTCCACAACATACGCCATCTCAACCAAAGGTTCTTCATAAGCAAGGCACGTGTTGCCGACTTCAGCTATTGGGCCCTATATGCACCTCTGTTCAACGATAACAAGGAGATGATGGCTATAATCAGCGTACCTTACACCGACAGCGGATATGACTTCCAGAGAGAGGCCTTCTTCCACGCAGCCCTTCTGGTCAACCTCTTCATCCTGCTGCTTATAATGGCTCTGCTCTTCAGCACTAGGGAAGTGAACGCTCTCTTCTCTCCTCTTTCCGAGATGGGTAAGAAGATGAATGCCGCTGATATCAACAACCTTGAATATATCATATACAAAAGAGATGACGAAATATCATCTCTGGTGGATGCTTATAACAGGATGGTAAAGGAACTGTCCGACTCCAGCTTGCAGCTGGCCCAGGCAGAGAGAGACAAGGCCTGGAGCCAGATGGCGCGTCAGGTAGCCCATGAGATCAAGAACCCTCTGACTCCTATCAAGCTGGAAATCCAGAGACTCATAAGACTCAAGCAGAAAGGCAATCCTAAATGGGAAGAGAAGTTTGATCAGGTATCATCAGTTGTCCTTGAACACATTGACATTCTTACCGATACAGCAAACGAATTCTCAACATTCGCAAAACTCTACAGCGAGGACCCTGTGGTAATGGACCTGGACAGGACTCTCAAGGACCAGTTGATGATATTCGACAACAGGGAAGGTATCCGCATCAGGTACATTGGAATGGAGAGTGCATTAGTCAAGGCCCCGAAGCCACAACTTATACGAGTGTTTGTAAATCTCATCACGAATGCTGTTCAGGCTGTAGAAATCATGCGCAAGGAAGCACAGGAGAATGGCGAGGAGGCTCCTCTGGGACGCGTACTCATATGCTTGCGCAACAGCACGCGCGACGGCTGCTATGATGTCGTATTCGACGACAATGGCCCCGGAGTCAAAGATGAGAACCTCAGCAAGCTGTTTACTCCTAACTTCACCACAAAAAGCGGCGGCACAGGCCTTGGTCTGGCCATATGCCGCAACATAGTGGAAAAATGCGATGGAGAGATATCCTACCAGAAGTCTTTCGGACTTGGCGGTGCATCTTTTACCGTCACTCTACCTAAATACATGGAATAATCTAAAGAGCGTATGCCCGGACATCGGATGCTGTGATGCGGTCGCCGGAGAGGATGAGCAGACGCTCCACCACATTGCGCAGTTCACGGATGTTTCCTGTCCAGTTCTTGTCCACAAGCAGCTTGAGGGCATCGGCATCTATTGCACGAGGCTGCATGCCGGTCTCTGCACATATCTGCTCGATGAAATGGTCCACAAGCATCGGGATATCATCCTTCCTATCATCAAGAGTAGGGACATTTATTACTATCACGCTGAGACGATGGTAAAGATCTTCACGGAAGTTACCCTTGGCAATTTCCTCCTTCAGGTTCTTGTTTGTGGCAGCCACAACGCGAACATCCACGATGATGTCCTTGTCGCTTCCGACTCTTGAGAGCTTCCTTTCCTGAAGGACTCTGAGCACCTTCGCCTGCGCAGCCAGAGACATGTCTCCGATTTCATCGAGGAACAGTGTTCCTCCGTCTGCCTGCTCGAACTTTCCCTTATGCTGGCGGATAGCCGATGTGAACGAGCCTTTCTCATGACCGAAGAGCTCGCTTTCGATAAGTTCGGAAGGAATGGCAGCACAGTTCACCTCTACATATGGCATAGCCGAACGACGGCTCTTCTGATGGAGATTACGGGCAACAAGTTCCTTTCCGGTTCCGTTGGCACCGATAATGAGGACCCTGGCATCAGTAGGTGCAACCTTTTCTATCATATCCTTTATATGAAGCATTGGCTCGGACTCGCCTATCATCGGCTGTCCATAGACTTTTTTCTTCAGTATCCTGGTTTCCTTTACAAGCGACACCTTTTCTGTGGCGTTCTTGATGGTGATAAGAATTCTGTTGAGATCCAGTGGCTTCTGGATGTAGTCGAATGCTCCTTTCTTTATGCAATCTACAGCAGTGTCGATGTCGCCATGTCCTGAAATCATAACCACAGCTGAATCAACTCCCATTGCCACCAGTTTGTCCAGCACCTCAAGGCCATCCATCCCCGGCATCTTTATATCGCAGAAAATCACACTGTACTTTTCCTTGTCGACCATCGCGCAACCTTGTACGCCATCTTCAGCCACATCCACATCGTAGCCTTCATCGGAAAGTATTTCCTTCAGAGAGTTTCTGATGGAGCGTTCGTCGTCAATAATCAGAATTTTCATATTTCCACCTTTATAACTTTGTTCAACGTATACAATTGATCTACACCCCTCTCGGAGAGAGGGCTTACTTATGTCTGAACGATATTACAAATATCGACATTTTTGGGAGTTTGAGCAATATTTTATAATTTTGTCCGTTTTTAAGTAAGCACGTGTACTGATGCACCTACCAGATATCATTATAGCCATCGACGGCTACTCATCTACAGGCAAAAGCTCCTTTGCAAAAATCATAGCAAAAGAGTTCTCTTTCCTGTACCTTGACTCCGGAGCGTTATACCGCGGTGTCACACTTTTCGCCATTGAAAATGGTCTGATCGCAGACGACGATACAATCAACGTGCCAGAACTGGAGAAAGGTCTTGAAAATCTTGACCTTCGTTTCAGTGCCGAAGGCACCTGCATAGGCGAACGATGCATCGAAAATGAAATACGTTCCCTCGCAGTAGCCGGAAAGGTCAGTCCTATAGCAACGGTACCCGAGGTCCGCAACTATGTAGACAAGAAACTGCGTGAATTCGGCAGTAAGAAGAGAATCGTGATGGACGGACGCGACATCGGCACAACCGTATTCCCGGATGCCGAACTCAAGATATTCATGACTGCCGACCCTCTTATCAGGGCACAGAGGCGCGCAGATGAGATGAAGGCAAAAGGCATGGAAGCCGATCTGAATGAGGTACTTAAGAACCTTCGGGAACGTGATTACATCGATTCTCATCGCGAAACTTCTCCACTGACACAGGCTCCCGATGCCGTCGTGCTCGACAACTCCCATATGAGCATGAATGACCAGCTGGAGTGGATAAAAGATATAATTTCCGAACGCTTCGGATGTTAAAGACATTCCTATGCTTAAAGTAGATATAGACAGCAACTCAGGATTCTGTGCCGGCGTCATCCGGGCCATAGGCAAAGCGGAAGAATTCCTTGGTAACCGCAAAGACAAGGAAGAAAGAAGGCTTTACTCTCTCGGAGCCATTGTACATAATGATGCAGAGCTCACAAGACTCGTGGACAAGGGGCTCGTAACCATAGATAAGGAAGACCTTGACGAAATGGTGGATGCGCAAGGTGAGGCGCTGCTGATACGCGCCCATGGCGAACCACCGGCAACCTACGCCACTGCGGAAAGCCTCGGATTCACAGTAATAGACTGCACATGCCCTGTGGTGCTTCAGCTTCAGAAGAGTATCCGTAAAGCTTATGAAAAGCACCATGAGAACGGCTCAGGACAGATAATAATCTTCGGCAAGATCGGTCACGCAGAAGTTCTCGGCCTCATAGGTCAGACAGACGGCACTGCCATCGTAGTGGAAAACGTCATCATGATGGAAGAACTCATCGGAGAAGGCGCCATCAGACTTGATGTTCCTACCGAGGTATTCAGTCAGACCACAAAGAGTCCGGCAGAGTATGCCATGCTTTGCAGCAGACTGGAAGAGGACATGGCTAAGGCTAATGAGCTCTCCGTAGAGAGATTCAAAGGCAGAGGCATGCTCACCGTGCATAACACCATCTGTTCACAGGTGGCTACCCGTCACGAGAAACTCTCGAAGTTCGCTCTTGAACACGACATCATAATCTTTGTTTCAGGAAAGGCCAGTTCCAACGGCAAGGTTCTATGCGACCTCTGCAAGTCCCTCAACATCAGGACATACCACATTGACTCGGCCTCGGAAATCAAGCGTGAATGGTTCAGAGCTGATGACAAGGTAGGAATATGTGGAGCGACCTCAACCCCTAAATGGCTGCTGGACGAGGTGGCCAAGCGCATACTTGATCTCAATAAATATGTTCCGGAATGGGAGGAGAAATTTGCAAGCGGAAATGACACTGAGAATCAATAAGAATACATTTTAATTATTAAACACTTATATTTATGGCAACAACAGCAGATTTCAAGAACGGACTTTACCTCAACTTCAACGGCAAGCCATGCCAGATCGTATGGTTCCAGCACGTTAAGCCAGGAAAGGGTCCGGCTTTCGTAAAGAGCAAGCTTAGAAACCTCGAGAACGGACGTATCCTCGAGAACACATTCACTGCAGGTGCAAAGATCGAGACTATCAATGTGGAGAGAAGACCTTACCAGTTCCTTTACAAGGATGAGGACGGATTCAACTTCATGCACGAGGAGACTTATGAGCAGATCCACCTCGATACAGCTCTCGTGGACAATGCAGACCTCATGAAGGAGGGTCAGCACGTAGAAATGATGTTCCTCGCTGACGAGGAGCGCTGCCTCACTTGCGAGCTTCCTACATATGTAGAGCTTGAGGTTACCTACACAGAGCCTGCAGTAAAGGGCGATACAGCTTCAACTAACGCTCAGAAGGAGATCACTCTCGAGACAGGAGCAATCATCATGGCTCCTCTCTTCATCAACATCGGAGAGAAGATCCGCGTGAACACAACAGACCGTTCATACGGTGAGCGTGTGAAGTAATTCCAACGAAACATAGCAACAGCAAGCCCGACGAAAACAATATTCGTCGGGCTTGCTGCATAATTGCCTATACTACATTTTTCGTCCCTGCCATGTGGCGCGTTCTTCGAGGCGGCGGTCAAGGAGGCGAAGGAGCTCGACGTTGCGGATGAGGCCCCAAGGGGTCTCGTTCACGAATCGCGGAGGGACTTCCCCGACAAAGCGCTCTATGCTGAGGGTCGGACGGAGACGCTCAAGCATGTCAACAAAGAAGTCAAGATATTCATCGAGGGAAAACCTCTCGAAATCTTCCGGTCTTTCCGCATATTCGCGCTCCATCCTGGTGCCCTTGACTATCTGGAGCTGGTGGAACTTGACGCTGCGGACAGGCAGGTCGTTGATCATCCGGCATGCATCCAGCATCATCTGACGGGTCTCCCCCGGAAGCCCGAGAATAAAATGTACACCCACATCGATGCCTCTTTCGGCGGTCATCTCTACTGCCCTGCGGGCTGTCTCGAAGTCATGGCCGCGATTGATGCGCCTAAGCGTCACATCGTAGCATGACTCTATGCCGTATTCCACGATCACGACGTGTTTCTGCGCCAGCTCTGCCAGATAGTCGAGCTTGGCCTCGTCCACGCAGTCGGGACGGGTACCGATGACGATGCCCACGACCTGCGGATGGCTGAGCGCCTCTTCATAGAGCTGCCGCAGCCTCTCCAGCGGAGCATATGTATTGGAGTATGCCTGAAAATATGCAAGATAATGTTCGGTAGTGCGATAGCGGACCTTGTGAAATTCTATGCCCTCATCCAGCTGCTGGCGGATACTCTTTCCCGGAGTGCTGTAGGACGGATGAAAGGCTGCATTGTCACAATAAGTGCATCCACCCCGGCCTACTGACCCATCCCTGTTGGGACATGTAAATCCTGCGTCCAGCACTATTTTCTGCAGACGCTCTCCATACTTCCTTTTGAAATATCCGACAAAGGAATTGTAACGTTTCCCATCAGGGAAACCAAGACTCTGAAATTCTTCCGACATAATATGCAAAAGTACTCATATTTTTATGTAAGTTTGCTATCGGATTGATACAATCCTGCAAAAAGAACATAAAAGGGACAGTAGGCATATGACAAGAAGGATCTTCACATTGCTGGCAGTTATATTCATAGCAGCAACAGCGGCAGGACAGACAAAGAGGATGGCGGTTACGGCGCTTTCCGAAAATATGATGAGGCTCAAACCAGACTACGAATCACCTCTCGAAACGCAGTCCCTGATGGGCACATTGGTTGAAATCATAGCTGAAGAGGGGTATTGGAGACAGGTCGTCACACCTGAGCCATATACGGCATGGTGCACCAATCTTGGGCTTGTGGAGATGACCCAGGAAGAGACTGATGAATATCTTGCAGCGCCAAAGTACATATGCACTGCGCAGCACAGCGGGGTGTACACCTCACAATCTCAAAAGAGCCGACGTCTTTCAGATCTCACAATGGGCTGCCTTGTAAGGATAGTCTATACTGAATCAAAGAACCCTAAGCCCTCAGTCAAGAGCAAATGGGCGGAAGTGATGCTCCCGGACGGAAGAAAAGGCTGGACGCCGCTTGAAGACCTTGCAGAATTCGGGAAATGGGCCGGAAAGCAAAGCCTTACACAGGACAATATCATTAACACAGCCCTTCAGTTCGAAGGGACCCCGTATCTCTGGGGTGGAGCTTCAGCCAAAGGTCTCGACTGCAGCGGTCTGGTACGTCTGACATTTTTCATGAACGGATTCCTGCTGCCAAGGAACGCATCTCAGCAGATAAACTATGGCAGGGAAATAGTCATGGAAGCAAACCATGCAATTACTCCAGAGTCAGGAGACTCTTTCAAGGATGAAATGATCAAGAGGACAAAGCATATCCAGAAAGGCGACCTGGCTTTCTTCGGAACTCCGGACACCTTCCTAAAAAAAGGTAAAATCACCCATGTGGGTCTTTACATAGGTGAGGGAAAGATTATCCATGCATCACACAAGGTCCGGATCAATTCCCTGATTCCTGGAGAGCCGGATTATTACGAAAACGCCCATAAACTGGTAGCAGCACGTCGATTTATCTCCTATCAGGGCAAGGGGCTCATCCCTGTCCTCCAAAGTCCGGCATATTCAGACGGGAGCCGATAAACGCCACTAATGCTTGACGTTTCCCTAAAAAATATTAACTTTGTCCCTGTTATAACAAATTTAATACGTATTTATCATGAATCTTAGAGTTTTCAAGAAAGACATCGAGTATTTCGTAGCAGAATTCATTGACGACTGCGCTCTCTTCGTAGCGCTCAATCCTCACAAGGATGCTGACGAAATCGCACAGATAATCGACGAGGCTGTAGAGCTTTACAACGACCTCAAACATAGGGCTAACCACCCTGAGGGAAAGAAGAGAGCTTTCTACAACGGTCTTACCAAAGAGATGTTCGAAAAGCTCGACGAACTCTGCGAGAAGCTCAGCGCAGCAGTTTCAAAGCAGGCGTAAGCAAAACAAAAAATCAGTTCCGGTCGGAACTGATTTTTTTATCTTATTTTCCAGCGATATGCTTTTCCCAGGCCCAGGCTGAGGCGAGGGTTTCTTCTACCGTCCGCTCTGCCTTCCAGCCGAGTTCTTCATTTGCGAGGGCTGTATCTGCCCATATGGCCATTACGTCTCCCGGACGACGGTCCACAAACTTGTAGTTAAGCTTGACTCCGTTCACCTTCTCGAAAGCAGTCACCAGCTCATAAACCGACACCGGACGTCCTGTTCCCACATTGAAGATTTCATAACTCTCCTTCATTCTGCACTCAAGCATTCTTGAAACAGCTGCTACGTGTGCCTTTGCAAGGTCCACTACATCTATGTAGTCACGCAGACATGTTCCATCCTCTGTCGGATAATCATTTCCGAAGATGCTCAGACACTCGCGCTTTCCGATTGCAGTCTGGGTGATGAATGGCACAAGATTATTAGGAACGCCACGTGGAAGTTCGCCTATCAGTGCAGAAGGATGCGCTCCTATTGGATTGAAATAACGGAGAGCTATGCCCTTGACTACACCCTGAGAAGAAGCAGTAGCAAATACGACATCACGAAGGATGTCCTCACACATCTGTTTTGTGTTTCCATAAGGGGATGTTGCAGGAAGGCGTGGAGTCTGCTCAGTCACCGGAAGCACTTCAGCCTCTCCATAAACTGTAGCTGACGAAGAGAAAAGCACATTGCAGCCGCCATGGTTCTTAGCCACCTCAAGGATATTCAGGAAAGACACCAGATTGTTGCGGTAGTACATTATAGGCTCGGCAACCGACTCTCCCACAGCCTTGAAGGCCGCAAAATGAATCACTGCATCAATCTTATGGTCTGTAAAAAGTTTTTCTACAGATGCATAATCGCAGCAGTCTATCTGATAGAAAGGAATGTCAGCTCTTCCGGTTATTTTCTTTACACCTTCAAAGCAAGTCATGTCACAATTGGACATATTATCTGCCACGACCACTTCATAGCCTGCTTCAATAAGCTCGACAGTCACATGACTGCCGATATACCCGGCACCGCCGGAAACAAGTACTGTCTTTTTCATTATCTTCCGTATTTAGTTCCTAATGTAAATGCTATTCCGAAATTAACGTTGAGTCTGAGTCCCAGAGGGATCTGCGTATTACCAAGAATCGGAGCCTTGGCGAACGTCATAGGGAAATAATCACCTCCGATATAGAAAGCCGGACCGACCTTAGGTGTAAACTCAAGAATCCATCCGAAAGTCTGGATTGTATTCAGGAAGGACCAGTTCACGCCGAGACCGAACCACTTGCATGGCTTAAGATTATATGAAGCCGTCAATTCATGACGGGCATAACTATGACTGAATCTTGCAGAATAAAGAAGGCCCACACTCATCTTGTTCCAAAGAAACGGCACATCGATTCCCGCATATACGCGAGGCATAGAAGATCTCATAAGAGCACCCTCAGACTTGACTTCATTGAAATTCAGAAGGCCTTCTGCCTTGGATGTCAGATCATCCAGAGCCTCCTCGAAATCAGCGTTGTCCGGAGCCACATTCTGGAAGCCCATCCAGTCTACCGAACCTTTTGAAGAGTACGAATGTACGGCATCCTGGGCATAAAATATCTGTCCTAAGTCCGTAACGGCTGCCGACACAGCGAAACCGTTGAATGCACCTTCCATCTCATACCTGTATTCAACTCCGAAGTCGAAAGAATAACCCCATCCGGCGAGGACGCCTTCCGAAAGCATTCTTTCACCGTCGAAACCGAAAGCCGGCATCGTCTCTCCCTGAGGGATAGAAAGGTCCATTCCGCGCATAGCTGCATTTGCATAACCTTCTGTAGTAATAGTCCATTTGTCTCGTCCGGTAGTCAGTCTGAAATTTTCAATATTCAATCCCATATATGCCACAGGAGCTATAAATCGAGCCTTGACACCGGCACGGAGGCCTTTGACTATATCACGAGAATACCCCAATGCAGCCTGCAAGGACCCTGAAGCATAAGCATTTACATTGCCTATATTAAAGCTTTCTCCGGAAGTTCCTGTTCCCTTTTTCAAGAACATGAACAGGTCGCGCGGGATATCTATATCCGCCATGACCCTCATATCCAGATCAAAGGTCCAGTAGGATTTCTGCTTAGTAAAAAAGCCGAAACTCAGCAAGGTGGCACTTACATCAGCATCCAGATGAGGATACTGAGGGAGGGCCTTTGAGAACTGATCCACAGAAACATCCTTATGAAGGAAGGTGAGCAATTTGCCATTCTGAGGATAAAAGAGAGCAGGGACATCCAGATTGGTGGCCGCACCCGCTCCTATATTGCCGATTCCCGCAAGCTGGAAATAGTCTGCACGTGGAGTGAACGCAGGATTCATCCTATGGCGGTTCATTGAATAATCAAGGAAATAGCTGCCCTTGAGAGCCTGTGCTCCTGCCAATACCGGTATCAGCAGCATAATTATCGCTGCATGTAAATATTTTCTTTTCATAGCTGTCACAGGTTATTCATCATCATCTTCAATTTCAACATATCGGTTCAGATCGACGGTTATTCCTTCGGGAACACGTGCATATAGAGTCACCTGCATGAAAGAGTCCTTGGTGACCGGAACCCCGGCGGCTCCTTTGGCCGTAGCCTTGAAATCAAGTTCCAAAGACGCAATATCTGACAGGTCTTCTCCCGGCTTGGCCTTAAGCATCAGACTTATGTCAGACTTGCCCGGCGTGCCATCCGGGCCGCAGGATTTAATGACCTGATATCCGGCATCATCAGCAAACTGGATAGACTTTCCCTTCGAGTCGAGAAGCGATACCTTCATTTCAAGCTGAAGAGGAAGTGAATTGGTAATCTGGCCGGCAAGGGCAAGACTTCCCCCTTCCAGGAAGACTCCCACCTCCTGAGGAATATCATCAATCCTCTCGCTGAATTGTATTCCGAAATCTTCACCGAATTCTATCGGAAGACCAATCTCGTAATCCGCCTTAAGAATATATTTAACAGAAGGCACCAACTCGCTGTTCTCCTTAGAGTCTGTCGCAGCGTCAATAGTAAACTCTATCCGGTCAGGCATATCTTTCAACATGCTCACCAAATCTACATCTACAAACCTGTAACCTTCCGGTTTTCCTACAGAAGTATTGGACAACCAGAGTCTTGTCAATACTGATTCGCCCGAGACTTCCGGGCAGTCCAGTCTTACAGGATTACAAGCAATAGTCCTTCCCGCGACATCTCCCTTAAATGAAGCAATGGATATTTCAGCATCCACGGGGATTTTGAAATTGGACTCCACATCAAGCTTCAGGCTCAATCTATTCAGGTCAAGAGAGGTCGTCAGGGTTTCCGAGTTTAGAGAAGACATGAGTTCTGACATATCCATAATTATAGTCATAGGATATATCTGATAGTCGATCTTTCCAGTAATCTTTTTAAACCTTACCCTGTCATTGGTACCGGCAGTCATTATCTTGCCGTCAACCTGAAGGGATGGAGACACGGTATTATAGTTTCCAAGGTTAAAGGTCCCTCCTTTGAACAGGATATCACCGACAAGCGTAACCTTCATTCCATTAAAAGGATTATCGGCTTTTATATCGACATCGGAGAGGTCCATGCCTGTCACCTTAACAGGCTCGAGTGTAACTTCTCCATTCGCATTGAGTTTACCACGAACAGCAAGCGCTCCATCAACCATCCTTTCATCTTCCAACCTGACAATTGAAGGTAAATTCATCTTCATATCCACACTTACATCGGATTCGCTCACCAATTCCGCCAGCTGCGGTATCCGTATTGTCATATAGAGATAAACATCGTCGAATTCTATCGATTCCACAGACACCAGCTCTTTAGGAATGACATCCATTTCCATTCCCTCGAACGCAAACTCCCTGTCTACTGCAACCTTCTGCTCCTTTATTTCCACAGAACCGGACAGGTGTCCGCCGGTATTCAAAAGAGAGAGAGTAAAAGACTCCTCTATAGGTATAGCACCCATATCGGACACATTGTTTATAATGTCAAGATTTTCCGAATACTCATTCCCGCCTGTTATACTTAACGAATATGCACCGGAGGCGTCTTCCTTAAAATATCCCGCAGTTTCCGGATCGAGCAGATCCAGAATATCTTCCATTTTTATCTTAGCGGAACTTCCAAGCGGAAGAACAACCCCATCCTGAAAAACCGTTATTTCCCAATCAAGCTTTTCTTCCGACATTTCATAGTCATCGTTCACACAGGACTGCAGCAAAAGGCAAAGAATAAAAGCGGCAAATGTCATCGTCGCCTGCAAAAATGTGGATTTCATAGAGTTATTGTTTTGGTAATGCAAAATTAGTCTTATTCATGCCAAATCCAAAGGATTTGAGGTTTTTATGTTATTTTTGCAATAGCTAGAACTATATGGAAATGAAAAGAACATACCTTGTCTTGATATTGTTCATCATCCTGAGCGGAGGACTCCACGCCCAGACGGAAACACTCCAATCAAAGGCTGAGTCATTGGCACAAGATCCTGTTTTCAGTCATGCTTCAGTCGGCATCTGTGTAAGGAATGCCACAGGATCTACATTGGCAGAGGTCAATGGGGGCAAGATGCTCGTACCCGCCTCAAACATGAAGCTCATAAGCACCGGAGCCGCCTTGCACAGCCTCGGTCCTGACTATAAGTATCATACAAGCATTCAGTACGATGGTGCCATCAAGAACGGTACTCTCCACGGAAACCTGTACATTGTCGGAGAAGGAGATCCTACGCTTGGCTCAAAGGACTCTATTGCAGTCAATCTGAACTCCGTCTTTGCGCAATGGGAAAAGGCAATACGAAATGCCGGGATAAAGATCATCGAGGGGTGCGTTGTCGGGGACGGAAGATGGCTGGAAGGCATGCCGGAAGAACCGACATGGCTTTACGAGGACTTGGGCACATATTACGGCAGCGGAGTCACTGGCCTCATGTTCTATGAAAACATGCAGTCCTTTTCCGTCTCTCCAGGTGCCGCGGAGGGAGAACCGGTAAAGATCAGCGTCCACTATCCGGGATGTTCATGGATGGATTATCGCTATGAGTGCACTACAGGATCTGCAGGAACCGGAGATAAACTGTTTTTATATACTAGTGACCTGGCACCGGTGGGAGTAGTCAGAGGCACCTATGGAATAGACAGAGGTGCCAAAAGAGTGGATTTCAGCAATAAGTTCCCGGAATATACGTGTGCGGTATATTTCAAGAATTATCTGGAGAAAAAGGGCATCCGATGCATTGGAGGAGCCGCTGACTTCAAACTGTGCGACAAATGGTATAACGAAGCGGACAAGAGGTCCGGACGTGGAGCCGACGGTCAATGGCTTAAAGAATTTGAAGCGGGAGTCACAACTTCTCCTGACCTCGAGAGGATTGCATATGAAACTAATCACGCCAGCAATAATCTTTATGCTGAAACGATATTCAGGACACTCGGCAAGGAACTTTGTCATAGCTCATGTTACGATTCTTCATATGTTGCGCTCAACAATATATTCAAGAGCATGAGACTTGGAGAAGGCATCAAGGTCCAGGACGGAAGCGGACTTTCCCGTCAGAATTATGTATCTGCAGACTTCATGTGCAGTTTTCTGGGAGCAATGATGGAATCTTCGTGCTTCGGGGAGTTCCTATGGAGTCTTCCCTATCCGGGCGGAGACGGATCCTTGAATTATAACATGAAAGGGTATCCCGAAAGTCTGCGTCGGAGGATCAGAGTAAAGAGCGGCTCGATGAACGGTGTAAGATGCTACAGCGGTTATGTTATCCCATCAGAACTCGCCACGGAACTGGATGCCAAAGGTGCACGCATCGCAGACCTCCCGCAGGAAATCAAGAACAGAATCATAATATTCTCCATCCTGACCAACAACTGCACTTCACCGCAATGGAAAGTCCGCCCTATGCTCGACCGCTTCATGGCGGACATCACAAAACAAGACTAAAGATTCTGAAGGTAATCAGAGCTGCAACCCACGCAAGCAGAATTGTATAGACAGCCGTAATTATTGCCCATTTCCAGCCGCCTTCATTCTTTATGGCTACAAATGTGGCTATGCAAGGGAAGTAAAGCAGAATGAATACCATATAGGCAAGAGCGCCAGCCGGAGTTACTGATTTGACAAGGGCCTTCTGAAGGCGTGTGTCGCCACTTGGATCCTCCTGGGTCTCAACCACAGGCTGCTCACCGGCATACATAACTCCCAAGGTGCTCACTACGAGTTCTTTAGCCCCGACACCGGCTACAATTCCGACTCCCATCTTCCAATCGAAACCGAGGGGTTCCAGTACTGGCTCCATAGCTTTCCCGACATAACCGATGAATGAATGCTCCTGCTGTTCCTGCACCGAATCATATGCATCGTGGTCAGGAAAATACCCAAGGAACCATATCGCCACTGAAAACACCAGAATTACGCCGCTCATCTTCTGGAGATACTGCTTTCCCTTTTCCCACGTATGGCGGAAAATCGATTTGGCAGTAGGTATGCGGTAAGGAGGAAGTTCCATAACGAACGGAAGGTCATCTTCCTTGAAGAAACGGCTCATCACCTTTGCAGCAGCCACGGCCAGCAATATTCCTAATGCATACATTCCCAGAAGCACCAGACCGGCATGACGAGGAAAGAACGCACCGGCTATCAGAATATATACCGGCATTCTTCCTGCACACGACATCAGCGGAATTATAAGCATGGTTATAAGACGGCTCTTACGGCTCTCGATAGTCCTGGTGGCCATTATTGCAGGCACATTACAGCCGAATCCCATAATCATCGGGATGAACGACTTGCCGTGAAGACCGATCTTATGCATCAGGCGGTCCATAATAAAGGCTGCACGCGCCATATAGCCGGAGTCCTCCATCAGGGATATGAACATATAGAGTATCATGATGTTCGGAAGGAACACCAGCACGCTACCCACTCCGCCTATGACACCATCTACAATAAGGTCCTTGAACCATCCGTCAGCCATCACGGTAGATACAAACGCGCCAATATGAGCCACAAGCCACTCTATCCACCTCATCGGATACTCGCCCAACACAAACGTACCGTCAAATACAATATAGAGCAGGAGGATGAATATCGGGAATGCAAGCCATCTGTTGGTGGCGACAGAATCTATCTTGTCGGTTATGCTGACCTTCTTGCGACCTTTGTAAGGAATATACGTCTCAGCCAGGGCTCCTTGGATAAAGGCATATTTGGCATCCACCATAGCTGGTTCTATGGAAGACTTCATCATGGCCTCGATGCGTTTCTGCTCCTCGAATCTGGCCGCTATTATCTCGTCTCTATCAGGGAGAGACTCCACTACAGACTCTATATCCTTGTCATTTTCAAGATACTTGATAGCAAGATATCTGGTGGAATATTTATATCGGACATCTTCGGTTCTGGATATAAGTTTCTTGAGACGTGTTATGCTCTGCTCGAGCTCGGCTCCATGATTGATATGGATATGTCGGGCAAGATGAGGATCACTCTGCTCATATATCTGGATCACGGTGTCGAACAGCTTGTCTATACCCTCTCCAGTGCGGCTCACAGTAGGCACTACAGGCATGCCGAGCAGATATCCCAGCTGTCTGATGTCAAGAGTATCTCCTTTTGCCTGCAGTTCGTCATACATATTCAGAGCCATAACCACCCGCAGGTTCATGTCGATCAGCTGGGCAGTAAGGTAGAGGTTGCGCTGAAGATTGGATGCATCAACGACATTGATCACCACATCAGGGACCTCCTCAAGAAGATTTTTGCGGACATAAAGTTCCTCCGGGCTGTATGCGGAAAGGGAATATGTGCCGGGCAGATCCACCAGCTTGAATCGATATCCCCCATGCTCAAACAACCCCTCCTTGGCATCCACGGTCACGCCACTGTAGTTGCCCACATGCTCATGAGCGCCTGAAGCTATATTAAAAAGGGATGTCTTGCCACAGTTCGGATTTCCGACCAACGCCACACGTATCTCCTTCCTACGGGCTTCTGCCAGAGCGGACATCTGACTTTCAAGAAAGGCTTCATCCGCTTCAATGACAGGCAGATCCTTTCTCTCCGAAAGCATCTGCTTTGCCTCCGATTCGCTTATCACCTCTATCTTTTCCGCCTGCTCGCGCCGGAGCGATATTCTGTAACCTATGATTTCATACTCAATGGGATCTCTCAGAGGGGCATTAAGGATCACCTTGACCTTATTGCCTCTGACAAACCCCATTTCGATTATCCTCTTACGGAATCCTCCGTGACCGTTCACCTTGACGATCACACCACGCTCACCTGTCTTTAATTCGGATAGTCTCATCTGCTCTTCCAGTTTCTGCCTTATGGCCGGAATCTGCAAATATAACTAATTTATCTTACAATTCACGTCCTTACAGAACCGGGAAGTATGCCATCATACACTTGAGCATATGCCATGGCCAGACTGAGCGGCAACACCACCCTAAGGCTGCTGCCATGCCGAAATGTTTGCAGCCTGATCAACCCATATAAGCTTCGACACATCATACCCTCTTGAAGCAGCCTCATCGAGGACAGCCTCCACCACCTTTTCATCCAGAGACGGAGTGCGCGACATAATCCACATGTATTTAGGGCTCTTGCTTCCTACCAGAGCAACCTGATAGTCTTCATCTATCATCATCACATTATAATCGCTGTAAAAGAACAGGAAGAAAGACACCATCAGATGAGCGGGATCGGTGAAAGGGTCCGGCTGTTTTGCCTTGCCTTCAGCCGTCTTGAACTTTCCATTTTTCCACCCGGAGTTCAGCACATCCAGCTTGCCGTCATCACGCAAGGTATACTCTGC
Source organism: Candidatus Cryptobacteroides sp. (assembly GCA_045127905.1). Lineage (GTDB taxonomy): Bacteria > Bacteroidota > Bacteroidia > Bacteroidales > UBA932 > Cryptobacteroides. Next base: position 691 of record JBGVQX010000002.1, on the reverse strand, counting down.
AGTCACATTGTCCATACCGCGCTCGAAACTATGGTCATACCTTGCGATTTCGTACCATGTACCAAGATACCTCACAAGATCGAAGTCCTGGACAGGGGAATTATCAAAATACCCTTCCTGGGCATTGAGAAGGCCCGGGGTCATTATAGCTGCCAGGGCCAGAGGAATCAGACGTCTCATAACTAACATTTTAAATACACCACAAAAATATAAAGCTGTTCAAATAAATAACAGCGCGGTGAAAGTCAGTCAAAAAACATGCTAGAAAAAAAGAAAAATCCGCTCAGAAAATCTCTGAGCGGATTGGTAGTGGAGATAGTCGGAGTCGAACCGACGACCCCCTGCTTGCAAAGCAGGTGCTCTAGCCAACTGAGCTATACCCCCAGAATTTTTAAGAACTTGTAGTCCCGAGCAGACTTGAACTGCTGACCCCTACATTATCAGTGTAGTGCTCTAACCAACTGAGCTACGGGACTGTATATTAAAAAGACCTCTCACTGTACAAGGCTCGTAGCCTTGCAATCCACCGCGAAGCTCGTGTCATGACTTGCTCCAAAAAGGAGGTGTTCCAGCCACACCTTCCGGTACGGCTACCTTGTTACGACTTAGCCCCAGTCACCAGTTTCGCCCTAGGTCGCTCCTCGCGGTCACGAACTTCAGGCGCCCCCGGCTTCCATGGCTTGACGGGCGG
>JBGVQX010000001.1:0-24257 GCA_045127905.1 Candidatus Cryptobacteroides sp. | reverse complement strand
GAGGAATGTCTCAAAAGCGTCGAATGTCGAATGAAGGAATCCGAGCTTGCCGCCTTTCTCAAAGGTCGGCTTGATCTTATCTACAAAATTTCTTAATCCGTTCATAATTCTAAGCTTTTAGCACATTTCTTTCAACATGAGAGCAATACCGTCTGTGATGATCTGCTGGATGTAGATCTTTGACGGACATACATATTCGCAAAGTGCGAAGTCCTCTTCAAGCACTTCATAGATGCCGAACTTCTCCATCTTGTCGATGTCGCCGGCAAGGCAGGCCTTGAGGAGATAGACAGGATAAAGATCCATAGGGAGCACCTTGCTGTAGGTGTCGTTCACTACGAACGCGCGCGGACCTCCGTGGAGGTTGGTGTCCATGTCGTACTTCTTTTTAGGAGTCAGCCATGAGAAATATGTGCGTGATGCACTGAACTGGCTGCATCTTACAGGCTTTGCCCATCCGAGGAGCTCGTATTTGTTGCCTTCCTCGAGGATCGTGATCTGATTGTCAAAGAATCCGAGGTAGCCCTCAGCTCCGACGCTCTTGCCTGTGAGGACGTCTCCGCTTACGAAACGGAGGTTTTCCTCAGCGTTGTAGAAATCAGCTATATCCTTGATGGCGATGCCTGGATATCCTTCTACGTATGCAGGGTTGATAGCCTTAGGACCGGTGACAGCAATCTTTCTCTTGAGGTCGTACTTTCCAGTGTTGAAAAGCTTTCCGATAGCTGCAAGCATCAGGAGAGATACTGTCCAGACAGTCTCACCCTTGCGGATAGGGGAAATGTGGTGAATCTGCACACCGACGTTTCCTGCCGGATGCTTTCCTGTGAAAGTGTGCTGGATCACGTTCTCCACTCTATGGAATGGAGTGCCTGAGTAATTGTCCGCATTGAGGGAGAAGTGAACGCCTCCGTCAGTAAGCTTTCCAAGAGCGTTGATGGCGGTCTGGATGTGCTCGAGGTCTTCCCTGAGAGCATATTCAGGATTTGCTGCGAGAGGTGCTGTTGTGAATGCAGATACGAAGATTGCCTTAGGCTTTACTTCAGGATTTGCGATGATTCCGTAAGGCCTCTGTGTGAGCGCAGGCCAGAGACCTGCAGCGAGAAGCGACTCCTTGATCTGCTCAGCAGTCATCTCGGATACCTTCTTTACTCCGAAATCAACATACTCCTGTTCTGCATCAGCCTTGATGCGAACCTCAAGCAACTTTCTTTTTTCGCCTCTTACAACCTCAGCTACAGTTCCGCTTACAGGAGATGCGAAGAGGATGTTCTGAGACATCTTGTCTGCCAGTACAGGTGTACCTGCGAGGACCTTGTCGCCTTCCCTTACCAGAAGTTTCGGTACGAGACCTCTGAAATCGGTCGGTTTCACGGCCACAACATCAGGAACGATCACCTTTCTGGTGTTCTGGGCCGCCGTTCCATTGATCGGAAGGTCAAGACCCTTTTTCAAATAGATGTTGTTTGACATTATATAAACCGTTTTGAGTATAATTTTCAAAATGCGCCCGCGAAGTTATGCATTTTTTGCCTATTTACGAAGTAAAATAAGTCTTTTTTGTCTATTTTTGTCCCCGCTATGGAAATGAATGGAACAACTGTTTTAGAAGGACTGAACAGCGAGCAGAAGGCTGCTGTCAGTTGTGTAGAAGGACCGGTGCTTATAGTTGCAGGTGCGGGGTCGGGAAAGACCAGGGTTTTGACAAGCAGGATTGCATATATCCTTTCGAAAGGATGCGATCCGTCGCGTATCCTGGCATTGACGTTTACAAAAAAAGCTGCTACGGAAATGAAGGAGCGTATAGCTTTGATGGTTGGTGAAAAGCTTGCCAGAAGGCTTTATATGGGTACTTTCCATTCCGTATTCATCAGATTTCTGAGAGAGTTTTCTGAGTCTCTCGGTTATCCTCAGTCTTTCACTATCTATGATACGAGCGATTCTGTCAGCGCTATCAAAGCGTGTCTTAAGGAGCTCGGACTGGACGATAAGGTATATAAGCCGAAGGATGTGCTCGGCCGCATATCCATGGCAAAGAACAATCTGGTCACCCCTTCAGCATATCGCCGCAATGCCAATGCTCTTCAGAATGATGCGGCTGCAAGGAAACCGCGCATTGTGGACATATATGAGAGATATAATGAGAAATGCCGCCAGGCAGGGGTCATGGATTTCGATGACATCCTCTTGAATATGAACATCTTGCTGCGCGATAATCCGGCTGCCCTGGAGTCCATTGCCGGGCGTTTCGACTACATTATGGTGGACGAGTATCAGGACACCAACTACTCGCAGTATCTGATTCTCAAGAAATTGAGTCAATTCCATAAGAATATATGCGTGGTAGGTGACGACTCCCAGTCCATATATGCGTTCCGTGGTGCCAAGATCGAGAATATCCTCAATTTCAAGAAGGATTATCCGGACCATCACATCTTCCGTCTGGAACAGAACTATCGTTCGACAAAGGTGATTGTGGATGCCGCCAATTCGGTGATTGCAAGGAACTCTGCGCGTATCCCGAAAGAATGCTATTCAATGGGAGAGCAGGGCGATAAGATACGGCTTATCAAGGCTTATACGGAGCAGGAGGAGGCGTTGATGATTGTCTCGGAAATCCTGTCTTTAGTGAGGTCTGAAAGGTCTGAATATCAGGACTTTGCAATATTATATAGGACAAACTCCCAGTCTCGTGCGCTTGAGGAGGCACTCCGCCGGCGTAACGTGCCTTATATGATTTATTCCGGCAACTCTTTCTTTGAAAGAGCCGAGGTAAAGGACATGATGGCCTATTTTAAACTTGCGGTAAATCCGAATGATGACGAGTCCTTCAAGCGTATAGTGAATAAACCGGCAAGAGGTATCGGAGATACTTCCATGGCAGCACTGATTGCGGCCGCATCTGTTCATAAAGTGTCGCTTTTCAAAGCTGCTTTTGCCGACGATCTTGACACTTTCGGCCTGAAGCAGGCTGCCATAAACAAGATTAGGGAGTTTTGCCAGAAGATGAATACTCTTTGTGTCCGCGCTCAGAAAGACGATGCCTATGCGGTAGCTTCGGCTTTAGCAATGGATTCAGGGTTATTTATGTTATACAAGAGTGATACCAGTATAGAGGGTCAGTCCAAGGCTGCCAATGTCGAAGAACTTCTCAATAGCGTCAAGAACTATGTGGAGGAGCGTCATCATGAGATGTTTGAAGAAATGCAGGCTGACGGACAGATTGCCGACGGTGTGGAACTCTCTGAGTCTGACCTTCCTCCTGTGCTGTTGAATGATTTTCTTGAGAATGTTTCTCTGTTAAGCGCTGTGGATGTGGATGATGACGAGGATGGTTGGAATAAAGTGGCTTTGATGACGGTGCATTCTTCTAAAGGTTTGGAGTTTCCGTATGTGTTCGTGGCAGGAATGGAGGAGAATATTTTTCCATCAGGAGGTTTTCTTGCCTCTGATACGGAGATTGAGGAGGAGAGACGTCTATTTTATGTTGCCATGACCCGCGCAAAGAAACTTCTGCAGCTGGCTTTTGCTCAGACCAGGACCAGAAACGGGAAGCACGAGTCCAACTCCCCAAGTCGTTTTGTGAGGGAGATAGATGTCCGTTATGTGGCCAATCCTTTGAATCAGGATGATGATGATACGCCTGTGGAAAGCGGATTTTCCGGAGGGTTCTGGAAGAAACCTTCAGCCGGATCCTTCAAGCAGGGATATCAATACGGGCAGTCTGTACGCAAGGAAATATCTTATGGCTCGGGTTCTACGCCACAGCCCGTGCGTAGACCGCAGCCTGTGCCAAAGAGAGTTTCTGATGCTGAGTTCGAGGCTACGCCGATTCTGCAGCTTCGTGCAGGACAAAGAATCGAACATAACCGCTTTGGCTTCGGTCAGATTTTGGAAATCTCCGGTCAGGCTGCCGACCTCAAGGCAAAAATTGCCTTTGATGATCATGGAGAGAAGATTCTTTTGCTTAAATATGCCAAAATTAGGGTCGTAAAGTAGAATCTGTTTGGATATTTCTAATGAAAATTATTATATTTGCATTGAAGTTTTTCATAGTTTAAGTTTAGGTTAAGTAGCGGGACGGTCGCAGTGATGTGACTGTCCCGTGAATTTTTTTAGAACTTACCCTTCTTATATTGCCTATAGCATTTTTTCTGAAACAGACGATAAAAAAAAAGAAAAACCGAACATAAAAAAAGCAAAAAAAATATTTTTCTTTTTTTTATCATGCTTGTCGTTCCTGCTCGATACATTTGTTCGTCCGCAATGTTGCGGCAATAAGAAAAGAGGAGGAAGAAATGAAAAGAAAAAACATCCTGATTGCCACATCTATCTGGCTTCTGGCGGCTTTGCTGCTGTGTTCGTGTGATATTTTAGGGACTGCTGACTCCCGACAAGGAGAGTTGCGTATATCTTTTGCCGGAGAGTCCGGAGTGTATACCAGGACGCAGGGAGAAATTCCTGATACGAGTGACTTTATCTTGAAAGTAACGGATTCCAAGGGGGCTGTGGTCTATGACGGACTCTATGGAGCTGCTCCGGAGTCAATCAAAGTTAGCGCCGGTACTTATACCGTGAGCGCATTGTCGTGTGAATTTACCAAGCCAGCCTTCAGCGCTCCTCAGTTCGGAGACGAACAGTGTGTCGTTGTCAAGTCTGGTGGAGTCGTCCAGGTAAGGCTTGTCTGCACGCAAAAGAATTCAGGAATAAGGTTGCGCACGGATCCGGCATTCCTGACTGCTTATCCGGATGGAGTATTGATGCTCAAGTCTGCTGAAGGGAAGCTTGTCTATGGTTATTCTGAAAAACGTGTAGCTTATTTCAAGCCAGGTAAAGTGTCTCTTGTTCTAAGTTCTGAGGGGAAGGATGAAATACTGACAACACGTGTTTTGGGAGAAAATGAAATCCTGACCATGAAAGTGGGGGTGTCATCTTCTGCCTCATCACGCCCATGCGACCGGATATCCATAGCCTTGGACACGAACCGTATATGGCTTTCTGATTCGTATGTGATTGGAGGAACTGATGCATCTAAAGGGACATCTCCTGAAAACGCCCTTACGGTGTCTCAGGCAATGGCCTCTGCCGGTCTTGAGAATGTATGGGTTAGCGGTTATATTGTTGGTGGCGACCTTACGTCGTCGTCTGCATCTTTTGAAGAACCTTTTACCTCGCGGACAAATATGCTCCTGGGTCCGAAGTCCGGAACTGTCTCAAGGGAATCTTGTATCGCCGTGCAGCTTCCTTCAGGAAGTGTTCGTGATAGGATGAATCTGGTTGATAATCCGTCACTTATCGGAAGTAAAGTGTGTCTTAAAGGAGATCTGACAGCTTCTTATTTCGGTTTGATAGGGTTGAAGAATGTAGATGAATACGAGATGTTATGAAAAGGATTGTGGCGCTTGCGATTGTGATTTATGCTACGGCATGTGTCAATGAAAATATCGTGTCAGAAAGAGCTCAAGGTGATGAAGACAGGCTTGCTGTAGTAAATATAGTGGCAGCTTTGGATGGAAATGAAACCGTCACGCGCAGCATTCTGGATGAATCTTCAATAGAAAGCAAAATCACAGGTGTGTCTCTGGCCTCATATTCGGCAGAAGGAAAGCTGTTGGATGCACGTCACTATGAAGACGGGATTCCGTCTATGGAATTATGGGTGGATACGAGGGGAGGCAGTACACTTTATGCTCTTGTTAATATGGGAGATATGACAGAGAGATTTCCTACAGACGAAAAGGATGTAGAGAAAATCAAGTATGTCCTGGAATCTTTCGATGAAGTGTCCAAGACCGGTATTCCTATGTGTGGAATCCGTAGGAATGTGAGTCATGAGGAATTGCCGGTTGTGATAGACGTGGAAAGACTTTTTGCGAAGGTGAGAGTCAGAATACTACATACGAAGCTGTCGGGTTCCGGTACTGGCCCGTATGCGTATAATTTATGTAACCGAAGTCTTTATATGCGTCAGGCAAACAGCGTTCTGAGTCCTTTCGGTGAGGGTGGCAGCAGGGCCGTCAGAAAAGGCGATATCATGAATATTTCTGACTATATAGCTGACATGAATGACAGGAATGCCTATGAAGGTTCTCTTCCTGCTGCTCAGCTTGGACCCGGACCGGGATATTTCCAGGATACTACCTTCGTCTTTTATCTTCCGGAGAATAATCAGGGTGTACTTCTGCCCGAGAATGATTCACCTGCGGGGAAGGTGTATGATAACATAGCGCAGATCGGTGGCATCCCTTATGGAGATCTTTGTACATATGTGGAATTCAATGCCCTCAGATCTGACAATGGCAATGGCTATTACGGGGATCTGACCTACCGTTTCTACCTGGGTGGTGACAATACCTCTGATTTCAGCCTGAAAAGGAACTCTGTCTATGATCTGACATTGACCCTTACAGATAGACACATGTTGAGTGACGGTTGGGAAGTTACGCGAGGGAATAATTGGACAGATACCCGTACGCTTTGTTTCCTTGAGGCGCCATATGTAATATATCAGGGACAGTCCGAGAAAGTGATGATTCATTATCATAAAAGGGCTTCTGACCAGACTTCGTCACAGAAACTGCCCGAGGACTGGAGTCTGGAAATTGATGAGGAACTTATGGCAGACTCTGGCCTGAGCTATACTTTCGATCCCAATGTGCTGGTCAAGGGTGAAAACGGCATGTCGGACTTCTGTGTGGAGGTTCATGCTTCTGAAAATGCTGAAGCCGGAGCCGTTATTCCTCTGAAGGTAACCTCTTGGGACGGCGGCCTGAAAGATTATGCAACGCTGACTGTCGCACGACTTGGGGAAATGACAGTCGGATGGGATTTTACCCCAAGGTATGTATCTCAGTATGGGGTAATTACGGCTTGCGGAGTGCCTGCTGCCAAAAGACCTGTGACATTGAGTTGCGATGATGATGCTATGGTGGATTACATGAGGCTAAACGATACTACTTTCCGTGTTGTTGCCAAGGCGGTCGGGAGCGTGGAACTTGCTTTCTGCAATTCTGATGATTCTCAGAAATGTAAGGCTGTTCTTGATATAATGCCTCCTCGTCTGAAAGTGACAGATGGTGTCATTAATCTGAATCCGGACGGCGAGCCAGTGAGATTGTCGTATGAATACCTTGATAATAAGGGAGATGTGCTGATTAATATGGACGAGAAAGCATATGAGACTTTGCTTACGCCAAGGGTGTCTGGTTCGGAATTCATATGCTATGATGTGTCTGATGGTTATTTGGATATTGCTATAGGCAGGTTGTCTCACGATGATGAGTTTATAGAGCAGGGATGCATGTACAATGTGAATGTCGGTGCATGTGGATGTGCAGAGGTGAGTCCGAGTTCGAGAATATTCAGGGTTACGGAACCTTTTATCGGAATAGGAGTCGTGGATTACGGAAAAATGGATGACTATACTCTGTTTTCTTTACCGGAAGTGAACCGACAGATTGCTGCGGCTTTCTCTGAAAGTATCTGGACAGATGACGGCAGAATTATAAATGCGCCTGTTCCTGATGCATCTCTATCATGCGTGAGTGCCGAATTGCGTCCTTTATGGACCAGCGGCTATAGCTCAGACAATGATATATATATGTTAGACTATGATTTGGACGCTGGAAGGCGTTGCTGGAAGGTGAGGATGAACAGACCGGGTGCACAGACAAGCCATTCAGCCGGCAGGCATGAACTCGTACTGAAAGTCAGAAACCGTCATTCATCAGAAATTCTGGAACATGTATGCGGTACGATGGATGTGTATCTTCACACAATGCTTGGAGCACGTGCATCGTTCGGCTATGGACGCGGTGATGCTTTGGCTGCTGACGGCAGGACAATGGCCCAGGTCTATAATTCCCTTGCCAGGAGGAATGTCTACTCGTCATCCTCTTACATGTATTTTATGGATGTATGTCTTGATTATCTTACTCCAGTGAATGGAGTGCCACTTCTTTCCGCACTGAAGACATCTGCTGCTTCCAACAGCAACAGATTTGATTCGCTTTATATTATCAAAGCTTCTGAGGAAGACGGCTTTGTGGACTTTTCTTCCGGGCTGCTGTATTCTGTCTATGAAAATGACAGGATAAGGATATCCCTTGGTGAGCCTGTAGGCGTGCGTGCGGGTATAGGAAAAATGCTCTATCGGGCCTTCAAGCTTAAGAATTATGCTTCCATGCAGTCAGATGCTAACCTTGAACTTGATTTTCTAGGTTATACGGGATCTATATGTACAGCGATTTATGCTCCGAAATATTCTGTTCATGATCTTAGGCTGGGGTATGACAGTTCTCTTAACATTGTGGAGAGGAATGGTCCTTATTACTTTTCTCCTTCTTCATATCCGTTATATCGCGATTCGGATGGAAAGGGCTATTATGTGTTTCATTTTCAAGAAGATACACTGCCTTATACAATGGGGTGGACCAATGCACTTAAATGAAAATCCGGGTGTCGGAAACGATGCCCGGATTTTTATTTAAGATGCAGATATAAATTAACGGAATTCCAATAATTTAACTTATCTTTGCGGACTTTTGTAAAACAATAGATAACTGATGAATTATTTAAGAAAATTATTTGTCCAGATTCTTCTGATTATTGCCTTTGCTGTGGCTGCAGATGCTCAGTCCAAGGTGAAGGTCAGCGGAGTCGTGACTTCAGCCGATGACGGACTTCCGATGATGGGAGTTGCAGTCATGGCAGGTCCGACCGAAGGTGTGGTTACCTCTCTGGACGGAGATTACGTAATTGAAGTTGCGCCCGGTACGCTGCTTACATTTACGAGTATCGGATTTAAGGATGAGACCGTGACAGTGCCGGCTGTCGGTGAGTTTGTCCATAATGTCGTGATGCAGGCCGAGAGCATGACCCTTGATGATGTCGTGGTCATCGCATATGGAGTCCGTAAGAAGGGTACTGTGGCCGGTTCTGTATCGACTGTCAAGTCTGAAAAACTGGAAAGCACGCCTACAGCAGCTTTCGATCAGGCCCTTCAAGGTCAGGTGGCCGGTCTTACCGTCCTGTCCAATACAGGAGAGCCAAGTTCTTCAGCTTCAATGACAATTCGAGGAACCAATTCGATCAATTCCGGAACATATCCTCTCTATATCCTTGATGGTGTGGAGATTTCCGCATCTGACTTCAATACGATCAATCCTGCGGATATCGAGAGCATGTCTGTGCTTAAGGACGCTTCTTCAACATCCATTTATGGCGCCCGTGCAGCTAATGGTGTGATTGTAATTACCACCAAGCGTGGACGTAATATGGAGCGCCCTAACATCAGTTACAGGATGCAGATGGGATGGTCTGCAATAGCTCATGGAAACTGGGACCTTATGAATACAGCAGAGCGTATCCGGTATGAAAAGGAAATCGGAATGACTGCAGGACAGAACTATAACTATCTTTCTACAATTGATGTAAATTGGATGGATGTAGTATTCAATGACTCTGCGATGCTCCAGAGTCATGAAGTGGCTGTGTCGGGTGCAAATGAGAATACAAACTATTATCTTTCAGGAGGTTATTTCGATCAGGAAGGTATTGCTCCGGGTTCTCTTTTTGAGCGTTATTCAATGCGATTCAACTTCGAGCACAGGATGTCTGACTGGCTTAAGATGGGAACCAACACGATGCTCAACTTCCAGAATATCCAGCAGGCTGATGAAGGAGCTTATGCACTTGTGACACCTATATCGGCTGCCCGATTCATGCTTCCTTACTGGAATCCGTATATGCCGGACGGTTCGCTTGCATCCGTTAATGATGGCTCTTGGAAGGGTCAGGGACAGAACCCTCTTGAGTGGCTTGAAAACAATCCGGTGTCTTACAAAAAATATAAGCTTTTCTCGACTGTGTTTGCCGAGTTCAATATATATAAGAACCTGTTATTCAAGACACAGTTCGGTATCGACTACTCACATTCTACCGGTTTCGGTCAGTCGTTCCCAAGTTATGCGCCGAATCTTGGCGAGGGCACAGCATCTCGCAGTTCGACAGATGGAATGAATCTTCAATGGACCAATACGCTGACATACCGTTTCAATGTCGACGATATCCATGACTTCAATTTCCTGTTGGGCCATGAGTGGCAGGACTATCATTATGAGCGTTTCAGCGTAGTTACCAAGGGACAGACCAATGATAAGCTCACAGATATCTCTATGGGAACCAGAGCTACTTCATGGGACAGCACAGCTGCGTCTGATTATTCGCGCATGTCTTTCTTCGGCCGTGCCGAGTATAACTTCTCGGATAGATATTATGCAGAAGTTTCTCTCCGTACAGACGGGTCGTCACGTTTCGGATCCAATAACCGCTGGGGTCTTTTTGGTGCTGTAGGATTCATGTGGAATCTACGCAACGAAGACTTTATGGCTGATAGCCGTGATTGGCTTACAAATGGTCAGATCTCTTTCAGTTCAGGTACTTCAGGAAATTCTGAAATTCCTAACTATGAGCACCTTGCACTTATTGCCGGCGGAGCTGACTATGGCGGGGATTCTGGTGTTGCTCCTGCTCAGCCAGGTAACGAGAGCCTTACATGGGAGAATACATGGACAAATAACCTCGGATTCCACTTCGGCTTCTGGAGCCGGATCAATGCTGATCTGGAGTTCTATGCGAAGAGGACTACCGATATGCTTATGATGGTGCCTATGTCCTATGCTCAGTCAAACGGTTTCGGCTATAAGTGGGACAATGTAGGTACTATGGTGAACATGGGCGTGGAACTCAATGTAAATGCAACTGTTCTTCAGGTGAAGGATTTTACATGGAACATCAATGTCAATGTAGGATATAATGCAAACGAGATCGTTGAGCTTTATAACGGAATCCAGGAGTATGAACTTTCCAACACAAGTACAAAGCTTGTTGTCGGTCATCCTCTTGGCGAGTTCTATATCAACAGGTACGCAGGCGTGAATCCCGCAAATGGTGATGCCCTCTGGTATGACAGGAACGGAAAGATTACCAACGAACTTCGTGACGAAGACAAGGTGTTGATAGGCAAGAGCTATCATGCTCCATGGCAGGGCGGTTTCGGAACAGCACTTTCATGGAAGGGGCTCAGCCTCAGCGCTCAGTTCAGCTGGGTTGCAGACAGGTGGATGATCAACAATGACCGCTATTTCGATGAGTCGAACGGACGTTTTGCATCATACAACCAGTCGCGACGTCTTCTTGACCGTTGGAAGAATCCTGGCGACATTACTGATATACCTCGCCATGGAGTATATACCGAGTTTGACAGCCGTCTTCTGGAGGATGCTTCATTCCTCCGTCTGAAGAATCTGATGCTTTCATACAATGTTCCTGCAGATTTTCTTAAGAAGACAGTGGTGATCAGGGGACTCAGGGTATATGCCCAGGCTCAGAATCTTCTGACCTTTACAAACTTCTCCGGTCTTGATCCCGAAGGAACAAGCAACCTTTATGCGGCGCAGTATCCGATGTCGCGCCAGTTCACATTCGGACTCGACCTGATGTTCTAACAGATGCGGTAAATATGATGAAGAAAATATATAATATATTGTTAAAGGTCTCTGCAGTCATTGCCATGACTTCGTGTCTGGCATCATGTCTGGAGAAATTTCCAGATGACGCCATCCTTGAAAGCGAGGGCATGCAGACCTTCAAAGATGCCGAGCAGACACTTACCGGTATCTATTCAGCTTTGATGAGCGGCTCCCTATACAGCGGATATCTGACCTTGCTGCCGGATATCCAGGCTGATCTCGTGTATGCCGTTCAGGGAAATTCAAATACTTATGGCAATCATTGGCAGTGGGATATCCGTTCTACAAATTCGGAGATATCATCTGTCTATGGGTCACTCTATTATGTGATCGGATGCTGTAATTTTTATCTCGACAAGGTAGGCGCCCTTCGTGAATCTCTTACAGATGACAGTGAGATTACATATCTGGACTACTACACAGGAGAGGTATATTGCGCCAGAGCAATGGCTTATTCGGAACTCATCAAGTGCTTCTGCAAGACTTATAAGGATGATGAGTCGGCTTCCAATGAACTTGGTGTGGCTCTTGATTCCACATATTTCGGAACCAAACCTCTCAAGCGTTCAAGCCTTAAGGATTCGTATGCATTTGTGATCCGGGACTTGAAGAAGGCTGAAGATCTTCTTAAGGATGCAGAATACGGATATAGTGCACCATATTTTACATATGCTTCTGCGAATGCCCTTCGTGCCAGAGTCGCGCTTTATATGAATGACAGCAAGACAGCCATCGAGTATTCTTCAAAGCTTATCGATGATGAACATTACGCTCTCTCGACATCGTCTTCATACACTTCCGGCGTAAGCCCGATTACAGGTGCTCAGAAAGTATATAATTTCGTGGATTATATGTGGACCAATGACCTTTCCACAGAAATTATCTGGATGGTGGATTATACTATCACTTCATACGGAGGTTATCTTGGTCAGGTCTTCCTTAACTTCAATACGGACTATGTGTATTACTATCCGGACTATGTTCCGTCCGACTGGGTGCTGAAACTCTATGCCGGCAATGATGCCAGATATAATGCATATTTTACGAATCTTTCCACAGGTTATGCCCATGGACTTACATGGCCGCTTCTGACCAAGTATTTTGGAAACGAGACATTCATAACTAATCTGATCTATCATGTCAGCAAGCCTAAACCGTTGCGTCTTGCAGAGCAGTATCTGATTCGTGCCGAGGCTTATTGTATGGAAGGAGAGTGGGCAAAGGCGTCTGCAGACCTTATAGCATTGCGCAGTGCAAGGCACAGTGGGGGTGCATCAGCATCAGTCAATGCCGGTAATTGGCTCCAGACTATTTCAGATGAGAGAGTAAGGGAACTTTATATGGAAGGCTTCCGTCTTCAGGACCTCAAGCGCTGGAATATGGGATTCGAGAGAAAACCTCAGACTTCATCTCAGCCGGAGGGAAGCTCACTTAAGATAGATGCCGGCAATCCTCTGTTCGTCTGGCCGATTCCTAAGAATGAACTTGAGGCTCCCGGCTCACAGATCCAGCCTAATGAAAGCAATAGATAAAACATGAGGATATGAAGCAGATAACTATATATATTACATCATTATTACTCGCAGCGGCATCATTCAGCGGTTGTAAGGAGCAGTATGTGACATACAATGATGCGGAGTATGTCATGTTTGCCGACACCATGGCTGTGTATCCGGTACAGAAGGATGTCGAATGGTTTCCGATACCTGTGGTATCTACGGTAGTGCGTGATTATGACCGTACTTTTGGAGTTGAGATTATCGACAAAGGAAACAATGCGATAGAGAATCTTCATTACAGCCTGAAGTCAAACACTATAACGATTAAGGCAGGAGAGAACCGTGCCGATGTGCTTGTTCATGGCTATTATGATAATATCGAGTCTACGGATTCACTCGGATTCCAGCTTCGTCTGGTCATGAATGATGCTCTTGAGATGCCTATCTACGGCAAGGATACCAAGGCTGTGCTGATGAAGAGCTGTCCGTTTGATATCAATGAATTCACAGGATATTGTGTCCTTACATCAATGTTTCTTTATAATTATAGTCCTACTGGTGCGTATCAGAAGCTTGTCTATACAGAGAAGCATCCTACCGAGGAAAATATGATCATCTGCCGCAACTGGATAAATGCCGGCTATGATGTCACAATGACATTCCATCCGGAGGACCCGATGCTCCCGATTGTTACAATGGAGAAGGACCAGGTCGCTACAGACGAAGGCTCGTTCTTCGGAACAGTCCATGGTGATGACAGGATTCTTGTAACGAACAGTTCGTTCTACGATTCTATATTTTATCCATGCGGAAGCTATCTATATATATGGACTGAGATGTATGTGGAGAATCTGGGAGATCCTGTAGGAACAGTGGGACATTTCTATAATATAATGGAATGGGTGAGTGATGAAGAGGCTCAGCGTCTTATAAGGGAAGGCATGCCATACTAATACATACTGAATTATGAAAAGCAATAATATATTCAAATCATTCGCTGCCCTTGTATTGGGATGTGCGCTCTTTGTGAACTCATGCCAGGGTACTAAGGAAGAGTCAGAGAATAAGAAGCCTGTCGAGCCGGTCTTTCCGGCTATGGTGGAGGACTATAATGTGGTTCATGGAAGCACATTGACATTGAATTTCGAGGTCAATATGGACTGGACCCTTACCATCTCTGACAGCAATATGAGGTGGTTCTGGATCGAGGATAATTCCTTCAAGGTGGACAAGATCTCCGGAAAGGTCGCGACAAACGGAGTTCCCGAGAGTGTGACCGTGCATATAGGTGTTTCCGACACAGAAGAGTTCGATAATAATCGTGAATGCACGCTGACCCTGACCATGGGAGGCAAGTCCCAGGATGTCGCAAAATATATGCGTCCGGCAAAGAGCAGGACGATTGCAGTCAAGGTGGCGAAGGTGGAAAACGGCGCATTCGTTAAGGATGCTTCCGGTGCATATGTATATGAAGAGACTGAGGCTCAGACTATGACTCTTTTATGGTCTGAGGAAGATGCTGATTTCAGGATGCCTGTCGAGGTAAATGCCAATTTCGAATGGACTGTCAGTGCTCCTGAGTGGCTTAAGTTCCAGGAACCGGACAAGACTTCCGGTGTTGTAGAACTTGTCTTTACAGCAATGTCTGTCAAAGAAGTTTCCGGAAAGGTGGCCTTTATGCCGAAAGGATCTGATTCCGAACTCAAGAATATCGGTGTCACTGCTCCAAGCTGCGGCGAACTTGATGTCTATGCTGTGGCCCTTGATGAGAACGGGGAGTTCCTATTCACAGAAGATGGAGGGTATCTTTATTCGGAGAATCCTGTAGATGCATTGAGTCTTGTATGGATGGGATCGGATTTCCGTATGCCTGTAAGGATTGAGTCTAAATGCAACTGGACTGTCGAGCTACCTCAGTGGCTTACCATACAGTATCCTGAAGATGTCGTCGATAATACAAGAGGAACTATCTGCTGCACTCTTCTGGGTAACCCGAAATATTATCCTTTGGAAGATTCTACGGCTGATATGGTCTTCAAGTTTGGTGAAGAAACATTGAAGAGTACTGCTGTAACCATCCCGGGAGTGCAGGATCTATTCTCTTATGGAATTGAAATGGGTCTTGCTTCATGGGAGTTCAATGCCGCTGCAAAGCTGAAGACCACAGTGGGATATCAGGAACTCGATGCTTCAGCATATATTACCGGTACCAAGGATGCATGCGTGGTTGCCGTGGAGATGAAGGACGGCAGACGCGTTACTGATAACCCAGATTGGCTTAAGATTTCAGTAGATCCGTATGTTACTGGTGAGGATGTCCTTCAGACCAGGTCTGTTATTGTGAGACCCGACAAGAACGAGGGAGAGAATAGGGAGGCTGTAGTCCTTTTTATTGACAAGGCCTATAAGGCAGATGACTGGTTCACAGCGGACGGTAACCTTACGGAAACTGCTCAGAAGCATGCCGTGACACTTCTTCAGCATTGCCCTGACATGGATTATGTTACAATGATCGCTTCTGAGTCGG
The DNA here is from genome assembly GCA_045127905.1 of Candidatus Cryptobacteroides sp. Lineage (GTDB taxonomy): Bacteria > Bacteroidota > Bacteroidia > Bacteroidales > UBA932 > Cryptobacteroides. The sequence continues at coordinate 8,700 of JBGVQX010000001.1, read as the reverse complement.
AGCTGGCTTCTGCCGGTGCGACATTTGCCGTGAATGAAAATCCTCGTCTTGATAAATATTTCGGATCGACGAAGTATAAGTATGCCCTTACATACTCCAATATCTATGCGAGGGATAATGCATATATGTCGCTTGCAAAGCCTTATGCCTCATATAAGATATTTGATGCTGCGCGTAAGGATAAGACTTCTGATACAGGTTTCTGGCTAAGATTTACAGGTGACGAGAAGAAGACTACTGGAGTGGTCGACATGTATTTTGGAGAGGGACAGACTCCTCCTACGGAAGGAAAGTTTGAGGGATATGTGGTCTTCTATGATACAGATTCGTCTGTGCTGGCTATTATTCATTGTATTTACAATCCTGTAGTTGTTGTTGAGGAAGTAGTTGTAGAGTTTACCGAGGAGTCAGCCCAGTATGCCCAGATGGTAGGAGCAACTTTGGAAAAGCTTGTAGATGGACCTGTATTCGAAGCTTATTATGACGGTATGAGTACAATATATCATCTTACTTATAAGATGGAAGCCATGCCGCTTAAGATAAGGATACCGGCTTCAATCAAGAAGCATGACGTCAATCCAGTGGCATACAAGTCGTACTTTAAAGTCAATAACCTCGTTTATGATGAATATTTCGGACCGGAAGAGATTCTTGGTGAGGTAGAACTTGATGATCAGGGAGCTGTCGAAATATACATGAATCGTCCTGAAACTGTTGTGTCGCCGGACGGCCTTACACTTCCTGAAAATGTATATGTGGCTAATATCAATTTCAGGAACCGTGCAGATGAACTGGTGTTCATACTTGTCTGCACCCTTGATCTGTCGGAGTAACCCTTTTGAAAATGAAAATGTTATATATGAGATTATTAAGTAAATTTATACTTATTGCCGTGGCTGCAATCATGGTTCTCGGTCTTTGGAGCTGCTCCAAAGTTGATGAGCCGGACTATCGTGAAGCGGTCTACGGATATGTACAGTTCAAGCTGTACAAGGCAGCTTCATATCCTGGTACGAAGGCTGATGCTTTGGAGTATCTCGGAGATGTAGCCAAAGTCAAGGTCACTCTCCGATATGGAGGGAACAATATCTCACAGACCCTTGTTACAGAGGCGTCTGGCAAGGAAGCGGCGGAATTCGGCCTCAGGAGCGACAAACTGAAACTTCTGGCGGGTGAGTACAAGGTGCTTACATATGTGCTGTATGATAAGCTTGACAATGTCGTATATGAAGATATTCCTTCTGAGTCCCACTCATCATTCGAGATTGTGGCCGGAGGACTTGTCCAGCATGACCTTCTCGCGTCTGTAACTGAACGTGGAAAAGTACGATTCTCGCTTGTGAAGGATATGTCGGATTTTAAAGATACTCCACAGACTAAGGCTGTGGTAAGAGGATACACCTTCGATGAGATTTCATACGTGACCCTTACCGTAAAGACTGGAAATACATCCACATCCTTTGAGCAGCTTCCGACGGATTTCTCTATCCACTTCGATGAGACTGACGATGTGGAGGACGGGTACAGGACTTCCTCTTTTGTGTGTGATACTCTTCTTAGTCTTCGTGCGGGCCATTACACAATCGAGTCGTATCAGCTCTATGACAGCTCCAGGAAACTTCTTGAGACCTCTGACAAGGTTGATGCTTCTTTTGATGTTCAGGACAACAAGACAACCGAGGCTGATGTACCTGTGAAACTTCACGAGGCTGACGAGTATATCAAGGACTATTATGCTCTTTATGAGATCTGGAAGTCTCTGAACGGTCCCCACTGGAAATATATCGGTGAAGACTATCCCGCAGGCTCGAATTGGGATTTCAATAAGGATCCTGACCTTTGGGGTGACCAGCCTGGTGTATCGCTGCACTCTAACGGACGAGTAGCTCTAATCAATATCAGCGGATTCGGTTTCTATGGAGACCTTTCTCCGGCTATCGGTCAGCTGACCCAGCTTGTGGAACTTTATCTCGGAACCCATAATGACAGCAATCTGCTGAACCACGACCCTTCCATCGCTCCAGGCAAGGGAACTGCAGACAGAATGGAAAGGCATAAGGCTTACCTGAAAGCCATCCATCCTGCGACGCAGGCGTCTGAACCTATTGCCCGTGCGCTTGCAGAACATGGTATAGTGATACCGGAGACCGAGATGTACAATACGATGCAGGAAGCAGAGATTATCGACTTCAAGACCGGCGAGATGCGTATCAAGCCTATGGATATGGTGCACGGCAAACTCTGTAACGGACTCACCAGCATTCCTGCTGAGATCGGCAAACTTACCAAGCTTGAGCAGCTGTTTATAGCAAATGGAGAGCTTGCTTCGCTTCCTGCTGAAATGTCCAACCTTGTATCATGTACAGACGTTGAACTTTACAACTGTCCTAATATGAAGGAATTCCCTATGGCTCTCACCCAGATGCCACAGCTTGTGACGTTAAACCTTGCGAACAATGCGCAGTGGAGTCCGGAAGAGGCACTCAAGGGACTTAAGGCCATTGCTACAGGTCCGTCTTCCGAGAAGCTGCAGCTTCTGTATTTCAATCAGAACAACCTTGAGGTCATCCCTAAGGAAATCAAGAATATGAAGAAACTCGGACTTCTGGATTTCGCCTCTAACAAGATACACACAATTGAAGAGGCGTGGGGAAATGATATCAAGCCTGTGCAGCTTTATCTTGACAATAACCATCTGTCATCATTCCCAGTGGATGAGAACGGCGTGTTCTGCTTTATGGATGATGCCGAGACATTCTCAGTGCGCAACAATAAGTTTACAGAGTTTCCTGATATATTTGATGCGAAGTCGATCTATACCATCAACTCGATAGATTTCTCATATAACGAGATTTCCGGATTCCAGAATGGTGAGAATTTCAAGGGACTGAAGGTGAATACATTGACTCTTGCCAACAACTCTCCTATGACAAAGTATCCGATAGAGATTGCAAAGTCCAATTCTACCGTTGCATATATCATCCTTCGTGGTTGTAATATCAATGAGATTCCTAAGGGGTCGTTTGAATATGAGAACTCTATTTACCTTGCTTCTCTGGATCTTTCATACAACGATCTGGACGATATCCCATGGGATATGCATGCCGGTAACCTTCCGTATCTTTATGGAGTGGAACTTTCTTTCAACCGTTTCAAGGAATTCCCTTGGGAACCGCTTGACAGTCAGGGACTGACCGTCTTCGCCATCAGGTCTCAGCGAGATGAGAACGGAGAACGATGCCTTTCGGACTGGCCTGAGGGCATATATAACCACCGGGGTCTGAGAGGATTTTATATAGGGTCGAACAACCTTGGCAAGATTGAGGATACTATCTCGACGCTGTGCTATTATCTGGATATCAGCGACAATCCTGAGATTATATTCGATGCTTCTGATATCTGCTATGCAATCCAGCAGGGAGCCTATATCCTTATCTATGACAAGACTCAAGATATAAGGAATTGTGACATTTTGCTTAATTAATGCCGGAGGATATTGAAATGAGAATGAATACTTATAAAAAGATATATATGCTTGCAGCCCTTCTGGCTGCCATGTCATGTGAGCCTCAGGCAGAGATTGAGTTCAATGTGGACCAGTCAGTGATAGAGATAGAAGCTGTCGGAGGTGACAGGACATTCAAAGTGTCTTCAAGCGGAAGCTGGGTTGCGATGACCGAGTCTCCATGGATTACCATATCCCCGGCAAACGGAAGAGGATCGCAGGTATGTACTGTAAAGATTGACTCTACCGTACTTTTTGATCAGCGCAAGGGAACTGTGCGTATCCAGAGTCTTGACGATGAGACTGAAAAGAATGACTTTGAGGTAATCCAGAAAGGCTTTGATTACCAGATTTCATTAGATGACACCCAAAAGGATATCGAAGAATATGCCGGCTTCGGAGACCGTTGGTTTGAGGTTAAGGTGAAGTCTAATGTGGATTTTGATGTTGTTCTTCCTGACGAAGCCGGATCATGGCTTACATATAAGAAGGGAAAACTTGAACTAGACAGGGGCTCAAGGCCACGTGAGGTCACAGTACGTTTTGACTGGAAAATCAATTCGCGTGATGTCCGGAGAAGCGCTGATATAGTGTTCCAGCCGAAGGAAGATGTGCAGATGGGGGAACATGATGCTCTTAAGGTTGTGCAGAAGGCGGCCCTTCCTATACCGGTCGGTACTGCCGCCGGTGACTCGCTTTCACTCATCGCAGTCAGTCGCGCGCTTGGTATCTTTGATGAATGGGATACAACTGAAAAGATGGAGCACTGGACTAATGTGAAAGTATGGAAGGACGGTCCTAATAAAGGACGCGTGAAGTCTGTGAGGTTCTTTATGTTCAAAACTCAGGAGGCAATCCCTTACGAAATACAGAATCTTACGGCAGCAGAGGAAATTAACATTTTTTCTAATGCGAATACTTTCCTTCTTAGTCTGGATACAGGTGAATATATTACAAAACTTACAGACCTGAAGAGGCTTACTATTGGATCATACGGTCTTGTGACCCTGCATCCGGATTTTGTGAATCTTAAGAATCTTGAGTATCTCGACTTGGGCTCCAATAATTTTGAGTCGATTCCTGAGATCCTTACCCCAGAGAATTTCCCTAATCTCCGCACTCTTATTCTGAATGCAAATAAGCGCCATGAAATCTATGACCTTAGTAATAATCAGAGAGAGAACCTTGGAGGTTTTGTTAAGGATAATCTTTCTACTCCAGAAGGTATGCAGTCTTTCAAGAGACTTCTCAAGTGGAACAGACTTGATACTCTTGTCCTCTCGGTGAATTATCTTCAGGGTGAGCTTCCTGATATGAAGAATGAAGGACTCCCGGTCTGGACTTTCGAGGAGCTTAAGGATTCACTTGCAACAGGACTTACTGCACTTCCTGAATCATTGCAGGATCTCCCTAAGGTGCTTCCGAATACCAAGCTCCTGACTCTCAATCACAATCGTTTGACAGGAGAAATTCCGGACTGGTTGCTGAAGCATCCGAAACTTGATCATTGGGCTCCTTTCTCACTTGTGTTCGCACAGGAAGGAAAGACAATGGAGGGCAAAAACACAGGATTCAGCAATGAACCGGCAAGCCTTGATTACTACTACAATATTTATGTAAACAAGAAGTATAACCAGAATAACCTCGTAGAAGAATAATGAGACTTATAAATAAGATATGGATTGCAGCTGCTATTATAGCCGGGCTGGCTGCATGTGCGCCGGAGGCTGCTCATGAGGATGTGAAAATGCATCCGGAAGCTTCTGCTGATGCGGTTCCCGGGCAGCTTCTTGTACGTTTTGATGCCCGTGTGGCAGATGTGCTGGAGAAGGCAGGAGTGACCAAGAGCGGCCCTTCCATGCCGATGACCCGTTCCGGCATTCTTAGTGTGGATGAAATTCTTGATATGGTAGACGGTTATCAGATCGAAAGAATTTTTCCGGTTGATGTACGCAGTGAAGAAAGAGCACGTCAGGATGGACTTCATCTCTGGTATGTCGTGCGTTTCAATGAGGATATCCCTGTGGAGAAGGTTGCTGCCGACCTTGCAAGACTTGGAGAAGTCAGTCGTGTGGAGTTCAACCGCACTCTTAAGAGAGCCAGCGATAAGAAGGCAGTGCCTCTGACAATTGAAAAGGTACGCCAGCTTGCATCTCAGTCTCGAACAGCTTCTTTTGACGATCCTCTTCTTGCTGAGCAGTGGCACCTGGTCAACAATGGCGATCTTCGTGACACAAAGTTCATAAAGGATGCTGACGTCCAGGTGGAGAAGGCATGGAACGAGCTAGGTTGTACCGGTGACCCTTCTATCATCGTAGCTGTGCTTGATGAAGGTGTTGATGTGTCTCATCCCGACCTGAAAGCCAGCATGTGGGTGAATGAGGGAGAAGTATGGCGCTCAGACAAGGATAATGACGGCAACGGATATGCCGGTGACTATCACGGATATAACTTTGTTCAGAAGACAGGTGTCATTGCTACAGATAGCCGTAATGACACAGGACATGGTACCCACGTGGCAGGTGTGATAGCAGCCGTCAATAACAACGGTATAGGCATCAGCTCGATTGCCGGAGGTAACGGAAGCACGCCTGGTGTGAAGATAATGTCATGTCAGATATTTTCCGGAGCTTATGCGGGTACAGTGCTTGAAGAAGTACGTGCCATCAAGTATGCGGCCGACAACGGCGCTGTAATCCTCCAGTGCAGCTGGGGATATATTTCCGGTGCCGCGAATCCATACGAATGGTCACCTCAGTTCTCGACTGATGAGGAATGGGAGACATACAATATACTTGAGAAAAAGGCTCTGGACTACTTTATCCATAATGCAGGTTCTCCTTCCGGCGTCATCGACGGAGGTATAGCCGTGTTTGCAGGCGGAAACGAATCCGCAGCTGCCGCAAGTTATCCGGGTGCATATCCGGACTTCGTGGCTGTGGCGGCTACAGCGGCTGATTTTACCCCTGCTGTTTACAGCAACTATGGCCCGGGTACTACTATATCTGCACCTGGTGGAGACCAGGATTATTACTGGGAATATGCTGATGATGATCACTGGGTAGGTGAGATAGGCTGCATCCTTTCAACATTGCCTAAGAATGTGAGTGAAAGCGGTTATGGCTATATGGAGGGAACATCAATGGCTTGTCCTCATGTGTCAGGAGTAATTGCGCTGGGTCTTTCCTATGCAGCTCAGCTGAGACGTCATTTTACTGCAGAGGAGTTCAAGGCTCTCCTGTATGAGACTGCGACACCTATCGACCAGTATATGAAGGGCACAAAGCAGTATAAGAGATATGTGGCAGACCTATTGGATTCAGCCCCTATGATGACTCTTGATATGGACGATTTCAAGGGAGGCATGGGACATGGACAGGTCAATGCATATGCTCTTCTGAATGCTGTTAAAGGTTCTGGAATGGAGATGAAGTTCCCTAACCTATTCATTGCTGTAGGTGCCCAGACAACTGTGTCTCCATTCATGTATATGGATGGCCAGTCATTTACCGTTAGTGTTGAGGACTCATCTGTCGCTTCAGCTGCGATCGTTGACGGTATGATGATCGTCAAGGGACTTAAGGAAGGTCAGACAAAGGCTACCGTTACCGGCAGCCGGACTGATAGTTTCGTGATAACAGTACGTGCTGCAGCCAATGGCAGCGGATGGCTCTAAATGAGGCTTAGCAGAATCATATTGCTGTTATTGATCGTCTGTACCTTGGCTCAGGAGGCTCAGGCACAGCTGCGGATGATTCCCAGAGAAAGGGTGGAGTCTGTAGCCTTTCCTGAACATTCGTCGGATTCTGCCGCCATGCAGTTTGACAGGAAGCATATCAATGCAGGGACGATGAATGAGGATGACGCTCCCAGTACCTTTGTATACAAGTTCACTAATGTGGGGAAGGAGACACTCGTGATAAAGAGACTGACATCTTCTTGTTCATGCGTGTCAGCTGTCTGTACGGTGAGGGAGGTCACTCCAGGAGCTTCGGCTGAAATCTCGGTCAGATACAATCCTAAAGGACACCCTGGCAGGTTTGAAAGGCGTATCTTTGTGTATACCCAGGATGGAGATTGCCCGTCTGCCATTCTTAGTCTTACGGTGGATGTGTCGGCAGGGAAGGATATGTCGCGTGAATGGCCGGTGCAGATGGGCAAGATACGTATGAGGCGTTCTGAGATCACTTTCAGTGCCTCTGAGAAGGGAGTGGAGAAACTGCGTTTTATCAATGTAGGCAGGACACCTGTGAGACTGGACTTTGACAAAGCATTTCTTCCTGAATGTCTGTCTGTGCGGTCGGAACCGGAGATAGTGGCTCCCGGAGCTGTAGGAATGATTGTGGTGGCGTTAGATCCATCCCGTACCGGAGTCCGTGAGACAATGAAGGTGATTGTCGGAGGCCTTGGCGTTCCTCCAAGCCAGTCATCGATTACCGTCACTTATATACCTAATGACAAATAAACTCAAAAATATGAACAGAACATTAAAGACAATAATCCTCTCAATCCTGGCCCTTTCGTTATATGCATGTCAGGACAAGAATGACACTAAGCCGGTAGAGATCCAGCTTGAAGTCAATTCCAACAATATTTCCGGCAAATGGGAGCTCATTGATTGGAACGGCCAGGCACCAGCCGGCGGCACTTATGTATATCTTGACATTGTACGCAATGACGGGACATACTCTATGTATCAGAATATGGATACTGCAAAGCCACGTCTGATCACAGGATCATATTCAATTGAGATAGATCAGGAACTCGGGGCGGTCATCCATGGGTCATATGACCATGATTCCGGACTATGGTCGCACCGTTATATAGTGAAATCCCTGACATCAGACCGCATGGAGTGGGTGGCAAAGGATGACGTTTCCTTCACTCAGATTTACAAAAGGGTATCTTCAATACCAGTAGCTGAGTAACTGATATATCATCATACAACGAGGGGGGTGACTAATAAGTGTTAGTCATCCTCTTTGCGTATATAGTTACATGTAGGAGCGGAGATAGGGTAAGTTTGGCCCGGTTCCGTCGGAACAAGTTCCGACTCCATCCCTCTTTTAGATTTGCACCGTGATTCCAATATGGGGTTACGGTGCTCTTTTATTGTACCTTTGGCATTGGCTTGGGACGTGTGAACTATCCATCCCTCTAGGGTAATATCCCTATCGTGGGTATAAGACATTTTC